>NZ_NIPR01000039.1 GCF_002872255.1 Companilactobacillus nuruki | reverse complement strand
AAATCCTTTCGATTCAACGTTGCCTGTATGGACAAAAAAGGGCTCAATCTACTTGAAGAATATTTAAAATATTTAGACTAACAACAATATAACAAGAGAATTAAAAAACTAAAAATGAAGTGAACCCCCTTAGCTTAGATATAAACCAAACTAAGGGGGTTCACTTCATTTTTTACTATTCACAAAATATATTTTAAATTAAATATTCTAAATCACTTGCAGCAGTTGGATAGGCAAAGATTTGTTTGATAACATCTTGATGAGACATATGTTGCTTGATTGCCAGTGTAAAGATATTAATCATGCTATCAGCGTCATTGCTAAAAACAGTAGCCCCGACGACTTGATCATTATCATTCAGAAACGTTCTAATACGAGCTTTAGATTCATTTGTATGACTATAAGTAAACCAATTAGTAACATCTTGATCAATGACCTTCGAACCGTTTTGAACACCAACTTTAGCTAATTTAGGACTGCCATACACGACAGTTGGAATAGGTGGAAATTCAATTTTTTCTTGGGTCTTTCCGGTCAACAAATCACTAACATAATTAGCTTCAAAACCTCCAACTGGAGTTAATTTAGGTTGTTTTGTAGCCACAACATCTCCAATTGCATAGATATTAGAGTTTGTTGATTGCAGCTTATCATTTACAACAATTCCATGTCGTGAGTATTCAACTCCGGCTTTTTCCAAATCCAAGAAATCAGCATTAGGAATCCGACCAGTTGCGCCAATGACCAAATCTGTAGTTAGTTCAAACTTATCGGCCTTGATTGTATATTGTCCATCCTCAGTTACGGCTATTTCTTTAGTATCAATATTGAAATTAAAGTCAATACCCTTCCCTTTCAATTGATCAACCAAATCTGAAACAAAATCTTCATTAAATTCCTTTAAAGGGTGATCATTATGGTGAATTATGTGAACTTTGCTACCTGTTGCATTAGCGATCGTAGCTAATTCAAAAGCAATATAACCTGCGCCAATAATTGTAATATCCTTAGGCATTGCTTTTAAGGACAAGAAATCAGTACTTGATAACAAATGTTCTTGACCTTTGATATCCAAATAACTTGGTCGTTGACCTGTTGCTATGATAAATTTATCGGCCTGATAATCATCTTGTCCGTCAACTCTTAAAGTATCTTCAGAAATAAACTTAGGTTGTCCATCAATTGCTGTAATACCAGCTTTAACAATTCCAGCACGACTACTTTTTGAAACTGGATCAGTAAATTGTTCTTTAAAAGACTCTAATTGCTTCCAATTGACATAAGGAACCTCATCAAATCCTTTATTCTGCAATTGAATCATGCGATCTCTAGCCTCGACGCCACTCAAAAGAACCTTTTTGGGATCACAACCTCGATTTGGACAAGTTCCACCCCAAAGATTATTTTCGACTATTGCGACCTTTTGACCTGCAGCTTTTAAATCATAAACAGCAGCTAAACCAGCTGGTCCTGCACCAATGATGATTGTATCAAATTTTTCCATATGAATTCCTCCAAATAAAAAACACTTATAAAGTAACAACTAGTTACATTATAAGTGTTTTAGTTTTATTTTCCGTCTTCTTTGCCTCGGTTAAGATTAAGAACCGACATGAAGGCTTCTTGTGGTATCGAAACTTTACCAACTTCCTTCATACGTTTCTTACCAGCTTTTTGTTTATTCAACAACTTATCACGACGAGTTCTATCACCACCATATAACTTGGCGGTAACGTCTTTTCGATAAGCCTTAACATTCGAACGAGCAACTACCTTATTGCCAATAGCTGCTTGAATTGGAATTTCAAACATTTGTCTTGGAATAACCTCTTTCAAACGGGCAACGATATCACGACCACGCTTCTGTGCAAAATCCTTATGAACAATGAAACTCAATGCATCAACTGGTTCACCATTCAATAAGATATCCATCTTAACCAATTCACTTGGCAAATAATCCTCAACTTCATAATCTAATGAGGCATAACCTTTAGTATTGGATTTTAAATCATCAAAGAAATCAAAGATAATTTCTAGCAATGGTAATTTGTAAACTACATTGACGCGATATTTGTCCAAATAATCCATTGTCACAAACTCGCCACGTTTTCTCTGGCAAAGCTCCATGACTGGACCAACGTAGTCTTCAGGAACCATTATTTCAGCCCTAACGTATGGTTCACGAATCTCTTTGATTTCGGATGCGTCAGGTAACTCTGAAGGATTATCAACTATTATCTCTGCCCCATCAGTAGTTGTAACATGATAATCAACTGATGGTGAGGTAGTGATTAAATCAAGATCGAAATCACGTTCCAAACGTTCTTGAACGACATCCATATGTAATAGGCCTAAGAAACCAACACGAAAACCAAAGCCCAAAGCTTGTGAGGTCTCAGGTTCGTATTCCAGAGCAGCGTCATTCAATTGTAATTTATCTAATGCCTCGTGTAGGTCTTCATACTTAGCATTGTCAACTGGATAAAGACCAGCATAAACCATTGGCGTACTTTTACGATAACCAGTTAAAGGTTCATCTGTTGGATTATTAGCCAGTGTGACCGTATCACCAACTTGAGTATCTTTAACAGTTTTGATACTAGCTGTAATATAACCAACATCCCCTGCCATCAAATAATCACGTTTAACGGCCTTAGGAGACATTACACCAACCTCAGTAACCTCAAAGGTCTTCTTATTACTCATTAATTCAATTGTGTCTCCGACCTTTACAACGCCTTCACGGACACGTACATCTAAGACAACACCACGATAACTATCGTAAACTGAATCAAATATCAAAGCTTTCAAAGGTTTATCCAAATCGCCCTCGGGAGCTGGTACATCAGATACAATTCTTTCTAGTAACTCATCCACACCAACTCCGGTTTTGGCACTCATCAAAATAGATGATTCAGAGTCAATTCCAATCGTCTCTTCAATTTCTTCTTTAACTTTATCTGGTTCTGCAGATGGTAGATCAATCTTATTAATAACAGGAACAATTTCCAAATCATTATCAACTGCTAAATAGGCGTTAGCCAAAGTTTGAGCCTCAACACCTTGAGCAGCATCAACGACTAATAAGGCACCCTCACAGGCAGCAAGCGATCGTGATACCTCATAAGAAAAATCTACATGTCCTGGAGTATCAATTAAATGGAAAATATAAGTTTGTCCATCTTTTGCTTCATATTCTAGTTCTACCGCATTTAATTTAATAGTAATCCCACGTTCACGCTCTAAATCCATATCATCCAGAATTTGAGCCTTCATCTCACGTTTAGAGATTGTCTTGGTTCTTTCTAAAATTCGATCAGCAATCGTTGATTTACCATGATCGATATGCGCTACGATAGAAAAATTACGAATTCTTTTTTGTCGTTCTTTTAATTCATTAAGATCTAAATCCATAAATTATTCCCTTCTATCAGAAAATTTCTCATTCAATCTATTTTACACTATTGTACTCTGATGTACTAGCTTGAGAAATACCCCTCAGATAATATAATTTTGTGGCAAAAATGCGAAAAAATACAACTTAAAACAAAGAGTGTCAATAATCAAAATTGATTACTGACACTCTTTGTTTTAATACTTACAATCAGAGCATATTTCTTGCTCTTTTTTATTCACCTTTAAAAGCATCTCGTACTTTATTGAAAAAGTTACTATCTTTTTCTTTTACTTTGTCGCCACCAGCTTCAGCAAATTTCTTCAAAGCACTACGTTGTTCACTAGAAAGTTTTCGTGGAGTAACAATATTAACAGTTACTTTTTCATCGCCGATACTCTTACTATTTAATACAGGAGCACCCTTTCCACGTAATCTAAATGTCGTTCCAGTTTGTGTACCACTTGGGATATTCAACTGAACTGGACCATGAACCGTATTTACTTTAATCTCATCACCTAATGTTGCCTGTGGGAAACTTATATTAACGGATGCATAAATTGTTGATCCATCACGTCTAAACTCCTTACTTGGAGCAACATGAAAGACGATGTACAAATCACCATAAGGTCCACCATTGGTTCCGGCTTCACCTTGACCATCAAGACGCATTTGTTGTCCATCTTCAACACCAGCAGGTACCGTAACTTTAAGTTCATGTTTTTCATTTACCTTACCTGAACCATGGCAAATGTTACACTTTTCCTTAATTTCTTTACCAGTACCATTGCAGACATCGCAGACAACACGTGTACGCATACGACCAAGTGGAGTTTGGCGATCTACCTCAACATAACCTGAACCATGACACTTAGAACATGTCTCTGGATGTGTTCCAGGTTTTGCACCAGTACCATCACAAGTAGAACATTCTTCTTCACGGTTATAGGAAATATTGGTCTTCTTACCAAAAACTCCTTCTTCAAAAGTTAAATCCATGCGATATTGAAGATCAGAACCTTGTCTAGGGGCATTAGGATTTTGACGAGCGGCACCACCGCCACCAAAGAATTGACTGAAAATATCTTCAAAGCCACCAAATTGGTCGCCGCCGCCACTGAATCCGCCAAATCCTCCTTGTCCACCATTCATACCAGCAGAACCATATTGATCATATTGTGCACGTTTTTGAGGATCTTTTAACAATTCATAGGCTGCATTAACTTCCTTAAATTTCTCTTCAGCATCAGGTGCCTTGTTTAGATCAGGATGATACTTTTTTGAAAGTTTACGGAAAGCCTTTCTTATATCGTCGTCAGAAGCGTTTTTATCAACGCCGAGTACGTCATATGGATTTTTATCTGCCATTAAATCACCTTTATGTAATAGAACAAATTATTCTATTCCTTTTTAACGCTCAAAAGAGCAGTTATGTTTTTACTATACCATAATCGGTTTTAGTAATTAACCCACTGCTCTTTATCACAATTATTATTTCTTATCTTTATCAGGATCTACTTCTGAAAAGTCGCCATCAACGGTATTGTCATCGCCTGACTTCTTCTTGTCATCAGTTGAACCTGCACCGGCATTACCACCAGCAGCTTGTTGTGCTTCTTGAGCTTGTTGATAAAGTTTAACTGAAAGGTCTTGAACGATCTTATTCAAATCGTCACGTTTCTTCTTCATATCTTCAAGATCACCTGAGTCTTGAGCCTTCTTCAAAGCATCGCGAGCATCTTGGGCCTTCTTGATTTCATCATCAGAAACCTTACCTTTAACGTCTTTTAGAGTCTTGTCTGTTGCAAACAATGTTTGTTCAACATCATTCTTAACATCAACCTCTTCCTTACGTTTGTTATCTTCTTCTTCGTGTTCCTTAGCTTCCTTCATCATCTTGTCGATTTCTTCATCACTCAAGCCTGATGAACTCTTGATAGTAATCTTTTGTTCCTTATTTGTACCCATATCCTTAGCAGAAACATTAACGATACCATTCTTATCAATATCGAATGTAACTTGGATTTGTGGTACGCCACGAGGAGCTGCAGGAATATCTGTCAATTGGAAACGACCTAAGGTCTTATTATCAGCAGCCATTGAACGTTCGCCTTGAAGAACATGAATATCAACAGCACTTTGGTTGTCAGCAGCAGTTGAGAATACTTGTGATTTACTTGTTGGAATAGTTGTATTTCTATCGATCAACTTAGTGAAGACTCCACCCATTGTTTCGATACCAAGTGATAGCGGTGTAACATCAAGTAGAACAACATCTTTAACATCACCAGAGATAACACCACCTTGGATAGCAGCACCAAGAGCAACGGCTTCATCGGGGTTGATTGAGTGGTCTGGGGCCTTGCCAGTCCATTTAGCAACAGCATCTTGAACAGCGGGGATACGTGTTGAACCACCATTTAAAATAACTTTATCGATGTCAGAATTTGATAATCCGGCATCTTTCAAAGCATTATCAACCGGGATCTTTGTTCTTTCAACAAGATCAGATGTCAATTCATCAAATTTGGCACGTGTCAATGTTTCTTCCAAATGAAGAGGACCATTAGCACCAGATGAGATAAATGGAAGACTGATTGATGTTTGAGCAACACCAGATAAGTCCTTCTTAGCTTTTTCAGCTGCATCCTTTAATCTTTGCAAAGCCATCTTGTCTTGTGATAGATCAACACCATTTTTAGCGTTGAATTGCTCAACTAACCAATCAATGATCTTTTGATCAAAATCATCACCACCAAGGTGTGTATCACCATTAGTTGAAAGTACTTCGAAGACACCATCACCTAATTGAAGAACAGAAACATCAAATGTACCACCACCAAGGTCATAAACAAGTATCTTTTCATCACCTTTATCATTATCAAGACCATATGCAAGTGCTGAAGCTGTTGGTTCGTTAACAATACGTTGAACATTCAATCCAGCAATTTTACCAGCATCCTTAGTAGCTTGTCTTTGTGAATCATTGAAGTATGCGGGAACTGTAATAACAGCATCTGTAACTTTTTCACCCAAATAGTCTTCTGAGAACTTCTTAATGTGTTGCAAAATGAAAGCTGAAATTTCTTGTGGTGTATATGACTTACCAGCAACTGTTACCTTATATCCAGCTTCACCCATGTGACGCTTAATTGATGAAACAGTATCTGGATTAGTGATTGCTTGACGCTTTGCAACTTCACCAACTTGGATCTCACCATCTTTAAAGGCAACAACTGAAGGAGTTGTTCTTGCACCTTCTGGATTAGTAATAATCTTTGGAGAACCGCCTTCTAGAACGGCTACAGCAGAGTTTGTAGTACCTAAATCAATACCAATAACTTTAGACATAAACCTAAACCTCTTTTATTATTTTTATTATTAATTTTACTATTTAATTATTGTGCCACAACGACCATTGCTGGACGTAAAACACGATCTTCTAACTTATAACCCTTTTGTAAAACTTGAACGACTGTATCCTTCTTATTCTTATCATCAGCAGGAACAGTTTGTACAGCTTGACTAAACGTTGGATCAAATTTTTCTCCAGCATTATCAATTACTGTAACATGGTTATCTTCCAAAGCTTTAACCATATGTTGATGAACCATTTCAATACCCTTTTTTAGCTGTTTTGATGCATCGTCATCAGCTTTAACATCAAGGGCACGTTCAAGATTATCCAAAACTGGAAGAACTTCAGTGGCCAATTTTTGACCATCATACTTAAGAATCCCAGCGACTTCCTTACTATGGCGTTTATTCATATTCTGAATTTCTGCCTGGGTTCTTAACAGATTATCCTCTAGTTCGGAATTCTTTGCTTTAAGATCTTTGATTTCTTGATCTTTGGGATCAATGTGTGCATCATTTTTCTTAGCTGATTTCTCAGCCTTTTTATCAGTCTTTGGAGTTTCTTCTTTAGAAGTTGACTTCAAATCTTGATCATCTTTACTATCTGCCATTACTTCCTCCTAAATTTCAAGAATCATCATACCTTGAATAATAGTCAATCAATCTTTTGGCCAATTCAACTCTGAATTCTCCCAAAAGTCCAATCAGTTGTGAATAGTGCATTGTTGTTGGTCCTAGTAAAGCAATAACACCTTTACCGTGGTGACCGACATCATAATTGGCAGTAATAATACTGTAATTTTTTAATGCATCGGTTCCTAATTCACTACCTAAACGAACTCTAATTCCATCATCCGTAATACTTGGATCAAGCAATTTTCTTAAATCACTGCTTTGATCCATAATTGAGAACAATGACTGTACTTGTGACAAGTCCTCATTATTGGCGTAGTTCAAAAGATTCAACTGTCCGTCAACATAGTATTTCTCTGATCCAGCCTTTTTGAAAAGCTGATCCATCATATCCAACAATCCATTTGTTGAATACATATATTCAGAAAGAATTGCCGGAACATCATCATGTAACATTTGAATGACCCTTGGTAATGGTTGTCCAACTAATTTATCATTAACGATGTTTACAATTTTTTCTATTAGAGAAGTATCAAAGTCATCATCAATAGTGTAAATATTATTCTCAACATTATTATCACTGGTAACAATAATTGCCATAAGTTGATGTGGATTCAAGGGGACAATCCTAAATCCAGTTAAGAGGATCGAATTGCTTTCTGGACCCAGAGTGATTGCAGTGTAACTTGTTAGATGAGATAAAATCTTGGCGGATTGTTCAATAATATCATCAATTTGATGATATGTTTTACCAAAGTCATCGTCAATTCTTTGCGCAATATCTTGCGGTACACTAGTTGGCTGTACCAAATGATCAAGATAATAACGATATCCCATTGCGGAAGGAATTCTACCTGAAGATAAGTGAGTTTTCTCAAGATAACCTACCTCTTCAAGCATTGCCATTTCGTTTCTGATTGTCGCAGAGCTTACATGAAATGGTAGTTCATTCATCAATGTCTTCGAACCAACCGGCTGGCCGGTATCTGTGAATATGCGCACGACTTCTCTCAAGATTGCATCTTGACGTTGTGATAGCATTATACCGTCCTCCTTTTTAGCACTATTCATACCTGAGTGCTAACAATGTAAAATATAACAATCTATGCTTATAGTGTCAAGTACACAAGCTTATTTTTTCTAATTTATTAGCAGAATATTTTTTATTTCCCCTATCATTAATAAAAAAGAGAACTCAGAAGATAATTAATCTTCAGGTTCTCTTATTTTTTTGACAATATTACCAATGAATTCCTTTTATCAAGTTCCAATTGTTTAATCAAACCATCCGCACCGTCAAATTTTATCTCTCCACGTAAATATTTGACCCATTCAATAACAACTTTTTGATCATAAATATCTTTATCAAAGTCAAAAACATTGGCTTCAATCGTAATACCAGTATTTTCCTTGAAGGTAATATTATATCCAACTGAGGTCATAGCATTGTACCAAGTGTCACCAACTTTGATCCTAGTTGCATATACACCAATTGCTGGGAGTACCTGATCACCCTTAGTTGAAATATTCGCAGTTGGATATCCCAAAGTTCTCCCACGCTGCAATCCATGTACAACAACGCCTTGATTCTGATAAGAATATCCCAAAAATTTACTAGCTTCTTCAATTTTTCCATCACTAATAAATTGTTTGATTGCACTTGAACCAATCTTTTGACCATCAATTATTTGTTCGGGAACTGTTATAACTTCAAATTTTCCACGACTATATTCAGGCAAAGTCTGCATATTGGCTATATCTTTTTTACCATAAGTATAATCAAATCCGGCAATAACGTATTTAGCTTTTAAATCAATCATATATTCATCCACAAATTCTTGCGGCTTCAATCTAGCAAAATCTTCACTAAATTCAACAAAATAAAGATAATCTACACCCAGTTGTTCAACTAATTCGGCTTTCCTAGACATTGTTGACAAGTATTTATGATCCGTCTCATGTTGATAAACCGTTCGAGGTGACCTATCAAAGGTCAACAAAACTGATTTCAAATTATGCTCTTTAGCTGTTTGAACACCTGTTTTAATAACCTTTTGATGTCCCAAATGTACCCCGTCAAAGAATCCCATAATTAAAGCTGTATCAGCAGTAGGTCGTTGTTTTTCCAATAATGGATGTTTAACATTTATAATCTGCATTTTTTATCTCTTTTACTTATTATTCAATAACATTAGATCGGGAATCCACATATCTCTTACTTTATCATACTTATAAAGCGCTTTCGTTACGTTATCCTTAATTACTCGTAATTTTTTACTTTTATCGGCATCTGTTAATTCTAAAAATCCACCATGAGAAACACGGATATCCCATTCTTCATCAGTTAAAACATGCTTGGGAATATCAACTAAAACATCATCAATCGACCTGAGAAAGCTCAAATCATTGTCATCCATCATTTGCTCAATTTCACCATAAGTATATGTTTCTGAAATTTCAAAACCAGCACTTTTAACTCTAGTTAACTGTGACATAAAAGCTGGCAAACCTAATATTTTTCCAAATTCAACTGCTAATGTCCTGACATAAGTTCCCTTGGAACATTTAACGTGAAATTTAACAGTTTGATATCCATTTTGTTCATTAAATTCTGGATCACCAATAATATGGAAATCATAAATATGAATTTGTCTCTCAGGACGTTCTACCTCAATTCCTGCACGAGCATATTCATAAAGTTTTTTTCCATTGATCTTAACAGCAGAAAACATCGGTGGAATTTGAGTGATGTCACCAGTCATTTGTTTGAATACTTTGTTTAATTCTTCAATTTTTATTGGCTCCGTTAATTTCTTTTCTTCAACCGTTTCACCCTCACGATCTTCGGTCGTTGTTGATCTCCCTAACGTTATTTCACCCTCATAGGCCTTAGGAGAGCTTGTCAGAGTATTTACTAGCTTGGTTGCCTGTCCAACACAAATAGGCAATACGCCGTTAACAAGTGGATCTAACGTACCTGTATGACCAATCTTTCTTGTATGCAATAATTTTCTTAATTTATAAACATAATCAGAACTTGTTTGACCAATTTCTTTATTTAATGGAATTACTCCGTCCATAATAATCTCCGTATCTTTGTAATATCATGAATAATTCTACTAGTATTCAAAAAGAATAGAAAGAATTTCTTAATCTAACAAAAATAACTACTCAGCAAAGGTCACCAAGTAGTTATTTTGATTATCTATTAGCTTCATCCTGATGCATTTTGGCGATTAATTTATCGATCTTTTCACCATAACGTACAGATTGATCTTGCTTAAATTCCAATTCAGGAACTTTGTATAAAGTTAACTTTTGACCTAATTCACGTCTAATCAAACCAGTAGCCTTATCTAAACCGTCTTGAGTCTTTTCAGCATCACTAGCCTTCTCAGACAAAATACTGTAATAAACAGTGGCTTGTTGTAAGTCACCCGTCATCTCGACTCCTGTAACGGTAACACCCTGAACTCTTGGGTCTCGAACACGTTTTAAAAGAATATCATTAACTTCTTTTTGAATCTCCTGTTCTACACGACCAATACGATGTTTTACCATAGTTTACCTCCTAAAAAATTTAAAAATTCTATTTAGTCAATATTCATTAAATTTTATTCATCACTGCTTGATTATATCACACCTATTACGATAAACCATGTAAGCACCTAATAACTGA
>NZ_NIPR01000038.1 GCF_002872255.1 Companilactobacillus nuruki | reverse complement strand
ACAGCCTGCACATGCACCACAGGCTCATAATCAACTTTTAAAGCTCTTTGCCATAATTTTGCCCATTCTGCTTGTGCTAAATAATTATTTGAATTCTTAAAATAACTACTTTTCACAAAAACCAAAACATGCAAATGCTGATTATATGACCCATCTTGTTCATTAACGGTAATTTCCGTTGAACGTAAATAACCCAATAAATTTTTAGTCACTTTTTTATAACGAGTTAGCTTATTAAAGGCTTTAGTCAAAGCTCTTAAAGACACTTTTAACTCCTCCGCTGAATGAGCGTTTTTAACGGTTAAAGTTAAAAACAAAAACCGTCCTTTAGGCTCTCTTGCAACTGCTTCCGCAATAATTTGTTTTAATTGGCTCGAATTTTTCATGCTCTTTCTCCAATTACACAATGGACATAATCGTTTATGACAAAACCACGTTTGATAAAGTTTTAAGTGCTCGCCAATCTTACGAAAACGCAAAACTTCTCCACAACCCCGTACATCATGTGCCCGTTTAAATTCTAAGATTGCCAAATATTCGGCATAACGAACATTTTCAATCTTCCGTTCTCGCCAAGGTCTAACTTTGCCATTTTCAGTTTTATCTTCAAAAATTTCTGACATAAAAAGCTCCTTCCGCTTTACCACGTGAAGGAGCTGACTATCTTTTTCAATAAGCTTATAACCTTGACACCAAAGGCTTTTACACCTAAAATAAAGGCTACAAATGAAAAAGATAAACAACTCACGTGCTCGGACGCCAATCGGAGATTTTCACGTGGGTTTTTATTTTGTCTTTCTTTCAACCAATTTATAACCCTAATAATACACCGAAAGCCTATAAAATCAAGGAATACAAGCCTAATCAAGCCTAATCAAGCTTGATTTTAAAAAACTAGTTGTTGCTAATAGTATCAAGATAAGAAGAAAACGCCAAAAATTGGCGTTTTTAAACCCCAAAAAGCAGATCAGCAAAAACCGCTGAACTGCTTTTTTTAAACCGTGGCTTTCAGCCACGCTGACCAGCTGAACCAGCTGGACCGTAACGCTTGCCGCCGCTGGGCTCGGGAAAACAAGGGCTTGTTTTCCAAGACGTCAGGCTTTTGGTATTGTCTAGTCTATCAACTCCTTAAAGCCTCCAAGAGGGGCTAATATCGCCTATAAGGCTCAATAAGCCCCTCTAAGTCGATTTACCGTTGACAGACAGTTAGATAGCTCACTGTTAGCTAAAATCGCTTAGAACGCAAATAAGAGCCTTTAAAATTAACGTTCAAAAATAAAAAAGTTCGAAGGAGCTAGCGACTGAACTTATTTATTTTTGAATGTTCCAAACTGACGTAAGTCAGTTACGTTTGAGCAACGCGAAATCTGATGCAGGTTTTGATGGGTTTAGCACAACACAACTTCATGTTGTGTGTAAGTGCGCATTACATGATAATGCGCACTACATGATAATGCGCACTACATGATAATGCGCACTACATGATAATGAGAACTACATGATAATGTACATGATAATGCGCACTTACACTCCAAATAAATTGGAGTAATGCTAAAACCTGTATCAGAAGTCAGCAAGCTGACAACAAAAAAGGGATATGCCAACGGATTTACCGTTGATCATATCCTGACATTCTCTTTACCAAATAAAATAATTTTGTTTACTAAAATCCCATTTTGCGACAACTTCTTCCGTAGCTTCCATTTGCTCTTTGGTGTAATCTTCATCGCCAACATGAACTAAATCACCATTTTCAACATCTTCAAGTTTCAAATCTTGCTTAATTTGCTTTAATAATCCACCATAGCTGATTTGTCGTGTTCCAGCTAAGGCATACTCCAAATTTTTAATCACCACCAAATTACGCTCATCATCAGCCGTCATATAATCAGCTGATTTTACCTCGTATTTCGCCGTTTCTTCGGCACTAGCTTGCAAAGAGTCAGTTCCTTTGCGTTTGTTAGCTTTA
>NZ_NIPR01000037.1 GCF_002872255.1 Companilactobacillus nuruki | reverse complement strand
CGTTAAAACTTGACAAAATATGGAAATACATCCACTTTTATCGCGCAGTTTTCGGTGTTTCAATTAATTCATTAATTCTTAATATCCAGTTTTCAAGGTACGAGTTTGAGGGTAGACCCCTCAAAACTAAACAAAGTTTTAACTATTTGTGTATTCCGTTGATGCTTACGCATCATATCCTTAGAAAGGAGGTGATCCAGCCGCAGGTTCTCCTACGGCTACCTTGTTACGACTTCACCCTAATCATTTGTCCCACCTTAGACGGCTAGCTCCCCGAAGGGTTACCCCACCGGCTTTGGGTGTTACAAACTCTCATGGTGTGACGGGCGGTGTGTACAAGGCCCGGGAACGTATTCACCGCGGCATGCTGATCCGCGATTACTAGCGATTCCAGCTTCATGTAGGCGAGTTGCAGCCTACAATCCGAACTGAGATCGGTTTTAAGTGATTTGCTTACCCTCGCGAGTTCGCAGCACGTTGTACCGACCATTGTAGCACGTGTGTAGCCCAGGTCATAAGGGGCATGATGATTTGACGTCGTCCCCACCTTCCTCCGGTTTGTCACCGGCAGTCTCACCAGAGTGCCCAACTAAATGCTGGCAACTGATAATAAGGGTTGCGCTCGTTGCGGGACTTAACCCAACATCTCACGACACGAGCTGACGACAACCATGCACCACCTGTATCCATGTCCCCGAAGGGAAAGACTTATCTCTAAGCTTTTCATGGTATGTCAAGACCTGGTAAGGTTCTTCGCGTTGCTTCGAATTAAACCACATGCTCCACCGCTTGTGCGGGCCCCCGTCAATTCCTTTGAGTTTCAATCTTGCGATCGTACTCCCCAGGCGGAGTGCTTAATGCGTTAGCTGCAGCACTGAAGGGCGGAAACCCTCCAACACTTAGCACTCATCGTTTACGGCATGGACTACCAGGGTATCTAATCCTGTTTGCTACCCATGCTTTCGAATCTCAGCGTCAGTTACAGACCAGAAAGCCGCCTTCGCCACTGGTGTTCTTCCATATATCTACGCATTCCACCGCTACACATGGAGTTCCACTTTCCTCTTCTGCACTCAAGTTTACCAGTTTTCGAAGCACTTCCTCGGTTGAGCCGAGGGCTTTCACTTCAAACTTAATAAACCGCCTACATTCTCTTTACGCCCAATAAATCCGGACAACGCTTGCCACCTACGTATTACCGCGGCTGCTGGCACGTAGTTAGCCGTGGCTTTCTGGTTGAATACCGTCAGTACGTGAACAGTTACTCTCACGCATGTTCTTCTTCAACAACAGAGTTTTACGATCCGAAAACCTTCTTCACTCACGCGGCATTGCTCCATCAGGCTTTCGCCCATTGTGGAAGATTCCCTACTGCTGCCTCCCGTAGGAGTTTGGGCCGTGTCTCAGTCCCAATGTGGCCGATTACCCTCTCAGGTCGGCTACGTATCATTGCCTTGGTGAGCCGTTACCTCACCAACTAGCTAATACGCCGCGGGTCCATCCAAAAGCGATAGCAGAGCCATCTTTCAAGCTACGATCATGTGAAAGTAGTTGTTATGCGGTATTAGCACCTGTTTCCAGATGTTATCCCCCACTTTTGGGCAGGTTACCCACGTGTTACTCACCCGTCCGCCACTCACCAAGGTCCAAATCAAGGAGCAAGCTCCAATCAATGGTTTGGTTCGTTCGACTTGCATGTATTAGGCATGCCGCCAGCGTTCGTCCTGAGCCAGGATCAAACTCTCATATTAAAAGTTTGTGACTCATAAAAAAATTATACTAGCGAATTGACTTCGTTGTAAAACCAACAAAATGTTGGCCTACACAAAATAGTGTTAAAACTTTGTTCAGTTTTCAAAGGTCTACCAGCTGATTAAGCGCTTACGCTCATCAGCGACTTAATTATTTTATCAAGGAGACAAGTTGATGTCAAGAACTTTTTAAAATAATTTTTCTAACAACTTATCAATAAAACAGATAAGTTGTTAGATGTCATCTCAACAGACAACTTAATTATCTTACCGAAGATGCAAGATCAAGTCAAGCATTTCTTTAAAATAATTTGGAATCAACAGCCAAGCGATAAAGCTTGAAAGCGTTGATGCCATTGCTCTGTCGCAACAACAAGATATATATTACCACTTAGCAAAGCGATGTGCAACCCTTTTTTAT
>NZ_NIPR01000036.1 GCF_002872255.1 Companilactobacillus nuruki | reverse complement strand
CTGTACGATAAATAGAGTTGATAGGCATTTTGCCATCAACTCTATTTTTGTATACCATTTATTAATAAAACTATTTTAGAACATCAAAAAGACACCATCCATACCTTTAGATGTTCTACCCTCTACAGCTTCACAATGAA
Organism: Companilactobacillus nuruki; assembly: GCF_002872255.1. Lineage (GTDB taxonomy): Bacteria > Bacillota > Bacilli > Lactobacillales > Lactobacillaceae > Companilactobacillus > Companilactobacillus nuruki. The sequence goes on along the minus strand of NZ_NIPR01000036.1, from coordinate 1,407 downwards.
AGGAATTTGAATGATGTCCCTAAGTAATAAGTCTATACGAAACGCTCTTGAAATGAAAGATGAGAATATTATCTTTACTGAAGACTCAAAATTTATGTTAGTTAATGGCATCAAGTCCTTAGTCTATTTTGCAATGCTAACTAAACAGATTGACCGTTGTCTTAACTGTGGCCTTGCAGGCCACTTAGTTAAGAATGGATTTAATAAAAATATGATAGTCGCTCCATCATTATCATTACGTCCAACGTATATAAGTCTGAAACGTCAAAAGTATAAATGTAAATCTTGTAACTCTATCTTTGTAGCCAAAACTAGTTATGTTTGGGAATATTGTCAAATCGCACAACCTGTTAGACAAATGATCTTATCAGAAACTGCTTTTAATACATCATTGAAGGATATCGGCAGACGTTTTAACGTCTCCGATAAGACCGTTCAACGTATCATCGATGAAGAAGCCAAGATGCACAAGAAATCACTTCCTGAACATCTTCCTAAGCACATGGCATTTGATGAATTTATGTCTACTGACAAGATGAGCTTTATTTGGTTAGATAGCGATAATCATCGTACGGGTGATATCTTGCCCAGAAGAACTTCATATCAAATCAGTAAATACTTCAGTCGATTTCCTTTGAAAGTCAGAAGACAGGTAAAAACTATTTCTTTGGATTTAAATGCCGGATACATTAATTTAGTACCAAAGTTGTTTCCAAAGGCCAAAGTCGTTGTTGATAGATTTCATATCGTTCAGATGATGAATCGTTCTCTCAATTCAACTAGAATACAGGTAATGAAACGAATGCCTAAAAGAAGTAAAGAATACTTGTTCATGAAAAGAGATTGGAAAAAATTCTTGGAATCATTCGATTCCATCGAAAAGATAAACCCTAAGTATCAGTACAGTGTTGGTTATTATGAAACGGATCTAAATTTAATCACAAAGTGTTTAGATTTGGACGAAGGTTTCGCCAAGTCCTACGAAGTATATCAAGATATTTTAAAGGCTATTAGAACAGGCGATACTGATACAATGAATCAGATACTACTCAATTATCATCCACTCAATACCGCTATGGATCAAACAATGACATCATTAAGAAAATATCGTAAACAAGTATTAAATGCACTGAAGCTTAAATATTCCAACGGATTTTTAGAGGGAATCATTGGAAGAATAAAAAAGATAAAAAGTAGTGCCTATGGATATCGTAGTTGGAACAACTTTACTGAACGTATAAATATTCAAATGTTTTGGCTTCGAGCAAGCTCATCAGCTAAATAAAAAAACAGCTAGACCATTTATGGTCTAACTGTTAACTTGAACCGCCATCAACTTGATTTGACGAACAGCCATAAAATCTCGCTGGTTCTTTTTTTTTAAACGTGTTTAGGTTGCTAGTATCC
>NZ_NIPR01000034.1 GCF_002872255.1 Companilactobacillus nuruki | reverse complement strand
GTCAGTTATTAGGTGCTTACGCAAAACCATCTTTACTACTCAAATATTCGTTAGAAGCAACTTGAAAATAGTCTGTCCCATTGATACTTTGTGTTTTTGCAACTTGCCAAGTACTATTCTTTTGAAGAGATACATTAGTCCTATCACCACTTTGATCATAAACAGGAGCCTGATCTGAACTGACTTGAGCATAATTTCCCTTTTGAGTAACTGATTGTGCACTGACATTGGTAACCGATGTAGCGGCAGTAGTTACAGCACTTCCTGTACCTAATAACGCACAAAATAAGAACAAAATAGATTTTTTCATTTTTCCTACCTCACTATATTAATATATTTAATCGACTGCACTATTTTTTGGCAGAAAAATAGTGCACAAAGAAATTAATTTTTAAGACACAAAATAAAAAAGTTTTAATTAATTCACACAACATGCTTATACATTTCGGCATTATTATAAGCAACTTTATAGTACAAGGATTCTGCTAATTTTTCAACATAATTTTATAGATAATGAGCTATTTCCTATTTATTTTTTTATATAAACAAATATTCCTGGGGTTCATAAACGTTGATACCATCTACTTCTGTAGACATATTCTTTCTAAAATAAAAAAATAAGATTATCAAAAAAAAATTTGATAATCTTATTTTTTATTCAAAACCTTTGCGTAAATGATTGTTGAATTACATCCCACATACCAACATATTCATCAGTCGCTACTCTTGCGAAAGGCATACCATCTGATGTTGTAATAATACGATCAGAATACCAATATGTTCCGGGAGCCAAAGCAACATCACTACTCTCAACAAAATTATGATCATATACTGATACATTGCTATCCTTAGATACCCTGATGACTTCAGGTCTATTACGATAAGGATAGCTATCTTTAGAACTTAAATACTCATCTTTACCAACCTGATAATAATCTATTCCCTTTAGATCAATTGTTTGTCCTAGAATCCAATCGCTCTTTTTAGGTTCCGATTGATACAAATCTTTACCTGTAGAATTATAGAGCTCTGCAGTTTTAGTGCTTACTTCAACAAAATGACCACTTGATACTGACTCGGCTTTAACCCTCTGAACTGACAAAAATGAAAATCCTATACTCAACAAAATAGAAAAAAATGCTATTAACAATTTTTTTCTCATTTTTTATACTTCCTTAGTCTCCTTAGACTAGCCAAATCATAGTATGTTTAAACACAAGCGGCAATCATAATGTGTACTCAAATTATTATAAAAAAAATTATCAGATAAATTTTATCTGATAATTTTTTTATTATTTAGCATTCATTAATTTTAATAACTTTTCATTTTTATTCGCTTTAGCTAAGTAAAAAGCTAAATTATAATAATCTTCATAATTAGATTTTTCATCAGGTCTATTCTTTACTGAAATAGCCGCTTCATAATTAAGTTCATCCAAGAAATAAGACACATTTCCTTTAGTTGCATATTTCAAGCCATATTGACTAGAATCATATGCCTTATCAAAAAAGTTCATATAGTTGAAAGAATTTGCCAATGTTTTACAAATAAACAAGATTTCCAAATCACTAGCATTTGAAACTTTACTACTCTCATTCATTGTATTTTCAATCATTTGAAAATAGTATTGAGCTCGATCAACATGTTCTTGCCCCATATAATTTAGGCCTTTAAATAAATAAGATAACAAAGTATAGATGTCGTCATTAGATGACTTAGTGTATTGCAAAACTTTATCCAATATAAAGAGCGATGTATCATAATCTTTATTGTGATAATCAACAATACCCTTAATTAGTTCATATTGTTCCATATCATTATCATTTAACTTACCTTCTACCAATGATAATCTTTCATCGACACTTTCAATCTTTTCTAATAAGACATCCCGCTCAATTGCGTCAAGAATACTTTCCTCTTTAATAGAGGTTTTATCTGAAAAATCACTAAACACATCATTTAAAGTCAATCCTAACTTCAAACAAATTTTAATAAGAATATTTACTGTTGGTGCTATATTGTGTTTTTCAATTTTACTAATAGTATTTTGAGTACAAATATCGTTGGCCAACTCGATTTGAGTCAGATCCATTTCTCGTCTTTTATTATAAATAATAGATCCAAGAAACAAAGGCAACACGCTCCCATCTATCGTTATGATATTTATCATTAATACTATACCACCACATAAATATATATATAGCTTTTATCGTTAATAATTAATCGAGTTATTAAATATATTTTTATGTTATTTGCATATGCACAAAAAAAACTGTTGTTATTACTAATTTAGCTTTATAGATACAAAATCAAACTAATAATGAACTCCAATGGTCACAACATATTCTACGAAAAAAGCACCTCAAAAGGCAACAATTTTAACTGAAAGTTTTTATCATAAATATTGATTTATTAAATTATTTGTTAAAGATATATATTTTCCTAGTTACAGTTTTTTTAAATTATTGAAACTAATTTATGAACCATTTTCTAGGCATTCACTTTTACAAAAAAAAGCAGTTGAACAAAATGTCCAACTACTTTAGTGATGCGGGTAAGAAGATTCGAACTTCCACGGAGATAATTCTCCACAAGATCCTTAGTCTTGCGCGTCTGCCAATTCCGCCATACCCGCATGCACTTTTTACTATACACATAATCAAAAAGATTTTCAAGATGTTATCGTTATATCTTTTAAATACTTCAATTTGCCATGACATTTTCCGCAGACATATTTGCGAAGATTTATTTTTCTTACACGATGATATATCGTACCGCATCTATCACATTGATAAACATGAAAAATTTTTCTTTTTACACTGCTATGAATTGGTGAAAATCTAAGTCCTCCGACCTGTTGTAGAAGAGTTTTAAATTCATGATCCTTATGCTGAGCTGGAAGTCCATCATTGTATAAATGATAATGACACAATTCATGCTTGATAACTCCTACCAATTCATCATAACCAAACTGTTGATAAATTTTTGGATTAATATCAATATGGCGATCATTTAAATGAAACCTCCCACCAGTGGTTTTTAAACGAGGATTGAAAAAGGCTTGATGAACAAAAGGTTTCCCAAAATAATCTTGGGAAACCTTTTTTATTAATTTAACTAATTCTTGATCAGTCATTATGCTAAGTCAGTTAGCTTTTGAATTAATTTTGAAAATTTATCCATATATTCATCTTGAACTTTTTCAGCTTCATCAAATTCATGTCGTTCAACTTTCTTATTATCACCAATACTTGCTGTCATTTTAGCGCAACCAGCTACATAATTTTTAAAGGCTGAAACTAATGAAATATGGGTACCCATCAATCTAGCCGGAGCCTTGCCTTTTTCAAGCTTAGCAAGTGTGTCTTGATAATTTTTGGTTCCAGTTGCAAAATCTTTTTGAATCTTGGTATATTCAACATCATCAATTTGTTCAACCTTGCTACGATCAAGTGCATCACGTAACTTTTCAAATTCTGGATTAAGCTTGTCCTGTTCCTCTTGAATTGTTTGAACTGTCTTATTGATCAATTGACCATATTGCATTGCTTTTTTTTGTGCGGCATTCATAAATATTACCTCTTATTTTCTTTTTCGGTTTTCTCAGTATAAATATCTCTTTCAATAGTAAACCTTGGGCGTTGTTTAACCTCACTAAAGATCTTTCCAACGTATTCACCAATGACACTAATACTAATTAATTGTACACCACCAAGAGCCCAAATGGATATCATTAGTGATGACCATCCATTAATAACGTTGCCATTAATTTTTTGAATAAAACTATAAATCAAAAGCAAAATACTTATTAGAACAATAAAGAATCCCAACCCCATAATTAATTTAATAGGTACTATCGAGAATGATGTAATACCGTCCATCGCAAACTTGATCATCTTACGTAATGGATACTTTGATTCACCAGCAAATCGTTCTTTTCTAGCGTAATAAACTTTAGCTGATTTAAAACCTACTAGAGGAACGATACCGCGAAGAAATAGATTTCGTTCTTGATAACTCAACAACACTTCACATGCTCTTTTACTTAGCAAGCGATAGTCGGCTGAATCCGGCACTAATCTAACACCTAAGAATCCCATGAACTTATAAAATAGCTCAGCAGTTCCGCGCTTAAAGGCAGTATCGGTATCACGATTATTTCTGACGCCATAGACCACCTCAGCACCATTTAAATACTCATCAACCATTTTAGGAATTGCATTTACATCATCTTGCAAATCAGCATCTATCGTTATAACGGCGTCAGAATCTTTTGAAGCACTAGTCACACCTGCCAAAAGAGCACCTTGATGACCAAAATTTCGACTTAACTTAACTCCTGAAATAATATCTGAATTCCTAGAAAAGTCATCAATCAATTCCCAAGTTTTATCCTTGCTGCCATCATCAACAAAGACAATTTTACTGCTACTAGTAATTTTACCTTGACCTATTAAACTATTGACAATTGCACTTAACTCTTTAGTGGTTTCATGCAATACCTCTTCTTCGTTATAACAAGGCACCACAATACTAAGCTTAAACAAATCAGACATTCAAATTCCCTCGCTTTAATCTTACCCATTCAAAAACAGTATATATTCCCAGACCACCTAAAATAGCAATCGCTGGTAAAAATTCTAATCTATATCTGCCTTGAACCTCAATTAACAATTGTACAACGACATACGCCATCATTGGCAAAATAATTAAATATATTTTATTATTTGGTTTGTCCGTTAATAGACGTATCGATCCTAACCAAGAAAATACTATCAATATAACGGTCCCTAAATAACCAAATAATTTAATTAAAATACTAATTTTCTCCGAATGATTTTTATCTACACCAGTAAAATCAATTGCCCCTGAACTACCAGCCCATAGTGAAGCATTCTTATTCCAAAATAGTTTTAACCAGCCATGATTACTATTTAAATTATTTATATTTTCGTGAATTACCACATATTCTTTAGAACTCATTTTTGAACGACTATCTTTCAAATTGAATCGATCAACCATCTGCTGATCATAGGAACCATTTGAATTAGCATCTAACCCTACAACAAACTTCCATTCGGAATCCCGATTAGTTAGCCCATAAGAATTCAATCCTGATGCTTTTATAGCCATCCCAGCAGCCGAGAAAATCAACTGATAAATGACTAAGGTCAATAATAATTTAACTAAGCTCGTCCAATTAAATCCAGACTCACTTATAAACAAGTACACTAGCGCATAGACTATAACTCCAGCAATGATAACCGGTCCAATTGGCCTGATAATACTACCGAAACTCAGAGTCACTCCAGCCAATGCATAGGCCCAATATTTGTTCTTCATAATCAAATAAAAAGTTACTAAAAACAAGAGCATTCCCAAATATTGATTACAAGACTGGCTATTTAAAGCAAACCAATCCAAATCAATCATTAAAACCAAAACCGCTAGACGAGCCAATTTAACTTTATTAAAAATTTGCATAGATAAAATATAGGTTACATAGAGTATCAATACTTGATATATAACATTTAACAATTGGATAGCAATAATATTATGACCAAAGATTTTTACTACCGTCATAACGTATACTAAAAAACCCGTTTGATAAGCCCATTTAGCAAAATAGTCATTATCGTATTTGAAGATTGGCTTACCATCCAAAGCCTTAGGAGCCATTCGCCAAAAGGCCTTAAAGTCACTGATCTGCGTTTGTGGAACTATTTTCAACCATATCAAAGCCACAATGGTAAAGACCAACAACATACTTATTAAAACTAATTTATTCAATCGCAAATCATCATCACGGATTTTATATAACAAAAATCCAATTCCTAAAACACCAATAATTGCACAAAGAAAAACCAGTATAGCTAATACTGGCTCAATTCTTAAATAATTTACATTGAAAAAACTCCCCATTTGAATCAATACGACACTGGTAAAGATTACTAAGCAAATAATAATAATTTTGCTAATAACACTTTGAAATTTATTTAGCATATTTCCTCTCTATATTTGCTAGTTTTTATGATTTTTTAGGAAATGTTCAATCTTAGAAAGACATTTCGCAATATTCTCCATACTTGCTGCATAGCTTAAACGCAAATGTCCTTCCCCACCAATTCCAAAGAAGCTACCTGGTAAAATAGCCAAATGTTCTTCCTCTAATAATTCATTAGCAAATTTAACATCATCCTGTTCATAGCCTGACGGAATTTTAACAAATAGATAAAAAGCACCATCAGGAGTTGGACATTCAAATCCCATTTCCTTTAAACCTTCATATAAAGAATCACGTCTAGATTGATATTGTTTTCTCATGACTTCTGGATCATCATATCCGTTTTGATATGCTTCCAAAGCTGCATATTGAGTGATTGAGGTTATAGAGGTTGTTGCCAGTTCATGAATCTTATTAATCTGCGAAATAATTGCTGCTGGTCCACAGACGACCCCAAAACGCCATCCCGTCATCGCATGTGACTTAGAAAGTCCGTTCATAAGAATAGTTTGATCAGGTAAAATATTTCCAAATGAAACATGTTTAAAATTATATGTTAATTCACTGTAAATCTCATCACTAATTACAAATACATCTCGACCCCTTAAGATATCTGCCAGGGCTTGTAATTCATCTTCAGTGTAACTAACTCCAGTTGGATTACTTGGATAATTTAATAAGAAAATTCTAATTCGTGGATTTGTTCTTAAAACCTCTTTCAAGGTCTCTGGAGTAACTTTAAATCCAGTCTTTGATGTATCCAAGTATACTGGTGATGCACCATTGAAGTCGGCATCTGGTCCGTAGATAGTGAACGATGGTGAAGGAATCAATACCTCGTCTCCCGGTTGTAAAATTGCATTAAAAGCTGAGAAGACACCTTCAGTAACTCCAGTAGTAGCAATAATTTGAGTTGCAGGATCATAATTCAAATTATATTTATCGTGTAGATATTTTGCCACGGCACTCAATAACTGATGGTCGCCTTCAGGAACCGTATAATGAGTTTTATTCTCTTCAATCGCTTTGATAGCGGCCTGCTTAATATGCTCAGGGGTAGTAAAATTAGGTTCACCAACAGTCATATTGATAGAACCTGGAATACTCTTTGCACGTGCATTAAACTTAAAAATCTCTTGCTGCTTGATAGCAACTACAGATGGTTTCATAAGGGAACTTACATCACTTTTCACGTTAAACACCTCTTTTAGAAGATTACCCTTTCATTCTAACATACGAAATTTTATAAAAAAAAAGACATTCAAAAAAATTGAATGTCCTAATATGAAATTCTTTATATTTTACTAAATGTCAAATACGGTATAAGGCAAGCGACGCTTATGTTCGGTCTTTTTGTACCAATTTTCAATAATCTCAGCACTGCTTGACGAAATGTCTTTACCTTCCAGATAATCATCAATATCGTTGTATGAGACTCCCAATGCTTTTTCATCAGGTAGACTAGGACGATCTTCTTCCAAATCGGCGGTTGGCGTTTTTTCATAAAGGTTCTTTGGTGCATTGAGCTTAGCTAACATGGACTTACCTTGACGTTTATCCAAACGGAATAGCGGCGTTATATCGGCAGCTCCATCACCATATTTGGTATAAAAACCAGTAATGTTTTCGGCTGCATGATCTGTTCCAACAACTACACCTTTATTATCGCCAGCAATACCGTATTGAGCAATCATCCTTGTTCGAGCTTTAATATTTCCTTTATTAAAATCAGAAATAGTTAAGCCGTTATCTTCAATTGCTTTAACCATTGCATCAACACTGTCTTTGATATTAACACGAACAACTTTGTCCGCATTCATCCATTCAATTGCCTGCATACAATCAGATTCATCTGCCTGTTCACCATAGGGTAATCTAACAGCAATAAATTGATATTCATTATCGGCCATTTCTTCACGTAATTCAGTCATCGCCATCTCTGATAGTTTTCCTGCCAAAGTAGAATCTTGACCACCAGAAATTCCCAATACTAAGGTTTTCAAGAAACTATGTTGCTTGATATAAGCTTTCAAAAAATCAACTGAACGTCTAATCTCAACTTCAGGATCAATTTCTGGTTTTACATGTTCAAATTCAATAATTTCTTTTTGCAATGGTCTCATTTTTAATCACCTAGTCTAATATTGTTTACATCATTTCTTATCTTCTCAATATACTTCATTTTATGACTGTAAAGTTTTGAAGATAAATCAACTGGATAAACTTGTGGATTTAGAATACGTTTGTATTCATCCCATAACGAATCCAAATTATCAGCACAATATTTTCTGATTTCTTTAACATTTGGTAAATCATAAACTAACTTACCATTAACAAAAATATCATGTAATAAAGGTTTAGCTTGGAAATCTTCAACTGTCTTATTGATATAAGTATATTGAGGATGGAACATATAAAGTGAATTATGTTCTCTTGGATCTTCATTCCAAAATGTTACATAATCGCCCTCAGATTTATCATTCTTTTCATTGTTAGTAATACGCCAAACTTGTTTTTTACCAGGAGTTGAGATTTTAGCGGCATTGCTAGATAGTTTCAAAGTATCCATCATATTGCCCTTGGCATCTTCAATACTTACTAATTTATAAACTGCTCCTAAAGCAGGTTGATCAAAAGCAGTGATTACCTTCGTACCAATTCCCCAGACATCGATCTTAGCATCCTGCATCTTCAAATTAAGAACAGTTTTCTCATCCAAATCATTAGAAGCATAAATCTTAGCATCAGGGAAGCCTGCTTCATCCAATTGTTTTCTAACACGCTTAGAGATATAAGCCATATCTCCGGAATCAATTCTGACACCTTCAAAATGAATCTTATCACCCATTTCACGAGCAACTTTAATTGCACTAGGCACACCACTCTTCAATGTGTCATAAGTATCAACTAAGAAGACGCAATTCTTATGAGTTGTAGCATAGGCCTTAAATGCTTCATATTCATCTCGATAAGTTTGAACCAAAGCATGTGCATGCGTTCCTGAAATAGGAATACCAAACAATTTACCTGCTAATACATTACTTGTAGCGTCAAACCCAGCAATATAAGCGGCTCTAGTTCCCCATATGGCAGCATCAACTTCTTGAGCTCGACGTGAACCAAATTCCATAACTGGATCATCACCACAGACAGTTTTAATTCGAGCAGCCTTTGTCGCAATCAAGGTTTGGAAATTTACCATATTTAAAATGGCAGTTTCAACTAATTGACATTGTGCCAATGGACCTTCAACTTGTAAGATAGGTTCTTCATTAAAAACCAAATCACCTTCCAAAGCAGAACGAACAGTACAGCTAAACTGCATATCTTTTAACCAGCGCAAAAACTCTTCATCATATTCTCCATACTCACGTAGATAATCAATATCCGAATCTGAAAAACTGAGATTTTTAAGGTAATCAACCACATGTTCTAACCCTGCAAAAACGGCAAAGCCGTTATCAAATGGTAGGCTTCTGAAATAAACTTCAAAAACAGCACGACGATTGTGCATACCCTTCTTCCAATATGTATACATCATATTAAGTTCATAATAATCCGTATGCAAAGTTAAATCTTCATTTTGAAATTGAGTCATCATAGCTCCCTTATTAATTTGATATTAACATTATATATTTTACCTTGATTAATTCAAAGTTACTGCATAACCCTCATTTACTTTATGGGCTAACTCTTCAATTGAATAGTTATCACGTACTTCTTGATACAAGGCCAATCCTTTTTGATCAAGATTTCCATCTTTCCAAACCCCATGAGCCGAATTCAAAGCTTCAATCAGTTCCTGCTCATTGTCAGATTCAACCAACCAACCAGTCTCATCATTAATCACCTTATTTGTGGCACCAACATTTGTAGCAATAACAGGTTTTCCATAGGCAGCCGACTCAAGATAGACTGTTGGTAGGCTTTCGGATTTAGAGGTTAGAACAGAAACATCACATTCTTGATAGTAATCACCAGTGTTCTCCCTAAAACCAACAAATTCTACTTTGGACTTTATTCCTAACTCTTTAGCTAAGTCACGTAGTGTATCCATCAAGGGACCATCTCCAACCAAAGTCAAACGATAATTGAATTTAACTTTGCTCAGAGCTTCTAGCAAAAGACGATGATTTTTAACTTCAACCAGTCTGGCTACCTCTAACAAACTAAAAGTAGATTGACGCGTAAAACGGGGATTAATTCCCGAAAAATCAATTGCATTAAAGACTTCAAAAGTTCTCTTTGAATCAATCTTTAGACTTTCAAAGTAATCCTCTAAATCGGGATTCATATAAAATAATGAATCAGCTTGTTTTAACGCATGTAAGTTTAATTTGAGCATAAATTTCCCTTTAATACCTGAAAAATCAATTCTGGGATCAGAATGGACCGTAATTACCCATTTAGCATTGATCTTCTTTCGGATCAAAGAAACTATGTAGTTTGCACGTGGTCCATGAGTATGAACTATATCAAACTTATTATTATTAATATATTTGGTTAGTGGTTTTAGAATCGATAAATCAAAACGTTGCTTTTGCTCCATAACCGCAACACTTAACCCATTCTCTCGAGCCATTTTAGAAACAGGACCTTCTTGAAAGGTCAAAAGTGTACTCTCTTCCCCAATTATCTTTTGGCCCTTCATTAAGTTAACAATATAAGTACGAGCACCGCCATCTTCATTACCGGCATTGATATGTAAAACGCGCATTTTGACACCTCTCAAATTAATCTTTCTCGTGTATAATAATAGCGTAAAGGAGAACGTTATGCACAAAAATAGAGTAAATATTTTAGGCACAGAGTTTGATAATTTTACCGAAAAACAATTTCATCACTACTTAGACGATGATTTAGATATCAAAGCAAACAAATTTATCGTAACACCTAATCCTGAGATTGTTCTTTCTGCCCGAAAAGATAATAACTTTTCCCAAATAATCAACAATGCCGATTATGTAATTCCAGATGGTATTGGAATTATCAAAGGTGCCAAAAGTTTAGGTACACCTATTCCTGAAAGAATTACTGGATTTGATACATTAAAATATCTTATTGAAGCAGCTAACCGTAAACAATTAAAAGTTTATCTACTAGGTGCTAAACCTGAAGTTATTCAGGCCAGTGCTGAGAAAATCAAAAATGATTATCCTCAGATTGACCTTGTAGGCTTCCATGACGGCTATTTCAAGGATGATAGTATAATTGTTCAAGAGATTTCTGAAAAGCAGCCTAACGTCGTTTTAGTGGCCTTAGGATCGCCAAAACAAGAAATCTTTATCAATAAATACCGTAAATCTGCTGATGCAATTTGGATCGGTGTTGGTGGTAGTTTTGATGTCTTCTCAGGTACTAAAAAACGTGCCCCAATAATCATGCAAAAATTAAACTTAGAGTGGTTATATCGCCTATTTAAAGAACCAACTAGAATTGGACGTATGCTGGCTATTCCTAAATATATGAATTTAATAAATAAAGAGAAAAAGAATAAATAAAGAGCTTGCAGGTTGATAAATATCAACTTACAAGCTCTTTTTATTTTAATCTTCAACATCAATTGTATATGGATCTTCATTGGTTCTGACAAAAATTCTAGCATTCAACATTGCATAACCTAAGATTGATACAAAGTAAATACTTACAGATGGTGCTTCAATTACATGTCCCGTCATTAAAGCCATTCCAAATGCTAAAGCCACACTGGCTACTAGCATTGCCCACTTAAATGACCACATATACTTGAACTTCCTTAAGAAAGCACCAATTAGATAAATCAAACAATATGCTAATGGTGCTAGATAAACAATCGTTCCTAATACACCAAATTGGAAGAAGATATCGATATAATCCATTTCGACTAACTTAGCTTTCTTCTCACTCTTAAAGCTGGTTGCATATCCCATTCCAAATACCTTTTGGGCTGGCGTTGATTTAGAAAAGTTGCTAGCAGCATTCTCAAAGTACACCGTTCTACCACTGAGTAAGTAAGAAACTGTTTTATTTGTCTCAACATATTTCTTTTGATCTTTAGTGAGACCTTTCTTGGTCTTAGTTTGCTTCTTTCTATACTTGATCATATCATTATGCAATTCTGCTGTTCTAGAAACAGCCATTGCAGGATATGCAGCAAAAATTCCACCAAGGGTTACAACTAATAGTGCTACGATACCCGCTGTAAACTTACGATTTCCTTTGTTCTGAAAGAATTGAACAATTGCAGCCAAGATTGCCATACAAGTACCAAATAGGATTGCTAGCAATGATCCCTTAGTTCCAATTAACAATGCTGAGTAAATAGCAATAATAATCGTTACCCAATAATAGATTTTAGACCATGTATTAATCTTCTTAAGTGCATACCACACCATAATAGGAAAAGTAATGGATACAATGGCACTAAGCTCATTGGCAGCGAAGAACCAACCACTTTCACCTAACTTGTAGTATGAATAAGAACTAAATCCAGTATTTGTAAAGTGAGCCACAATCATAATTATACTGACAATATTAATTGCAAAGAAAATGACTTTAGGAAAATACTTATTAATAATCCGATCTTCAGCTAATTCTTCAAAGGCGTAAAAGTACCCTAACAACATGACAGGATAATACAAACTCTTAGCCAAAGTCGTTAACTCTAGCGAAGGAATAAATAACACCTTAGTTTTATAATTAATTATTAAATTTATTACTGACATGATGCCTAGTAAAACAAAATATCCAATAATCCTAAATCCATGTTTATTATCACGGTTCAAGATTAAAAAGATCAGTATATAAAATACAGTTACTGCCATAACGGCCATTCTAATTAAAACCCCAAAAGTAACATCAATATTTGCTTGGGCCATTAAGCCGGTAATGGCATCTAAGACTGGTTGAAAAACAATGTATAGCATTAAAAAAATGCTGTACTTCTTTATAAAGCTCTGCATAAGTGACTCCCAGTTAAAAATTTAAAAACGTATCAAGTTATATCTTACCTTAAAAACTAATTTAAAGATATTGATTATCGCTCTAAATAAAATTCAAATCTATCTCCAGCATATTGTGAACGAACGTACTCAAATGGACGTTCATCATCCAGAGTGGTTATTTGACGTACACGTAGTATCGCCGATCCCCGCTTAACATTCAAGAAATTAGCTATCTTCTCAGAGGCTAATATTGCCGAAACGGTTTGAGTAGCATTACCCAATTTTAATCCAGCCTTATCTTCCAGGGCCTTATATAGAGAAGACGTAATATCTTTTTTATTCAAACTATTAACAATATCAATTGGAATTGTAGCAACTTCAAAACAGATCGGTTGTTTATCCGCATAACGAATTCTTTCCATTCGTAGAACTTGATCACCATCTTTAAGCTTTAATTTCTCTAGTTCACTAATGGATGGATCAGCAACATGATAAGAAACAGTTTTACTTGAAGGTTTTTTACCTTGTTCTTCAGTAATTTCCGTAAAACTAGTTGTCCCAGACATTTTTTCTTGAACTTTGCTACTTGCAACATAAGTCCCTGAACCCACTTGGCGTTGTAAGATTCCTTCATCAACAAGTGTTTGAATTGCCTGGCGAAGTGTCATTCGACTTACATCAAAATCTTGTGATAGTTGACGTTCTGACGGAATACGTTCTCCGACAGCCCATTTACCCGATTCAATTTCTTTTCTAATTTCATTATGAATTTGTATATATACTGGTACCTTCATTTGTATGGCACTCCTTTACGAGCATTACTTCAGTTAATTATACAGTATTTCTGATAAAAATTAAGAATTGACCTAAATTTTAGAAAATAAAAAGGCAAAATTCAAAATTTGAATTTTGCCTTTTTCATTATTGGGTTAGATGGATTCGAACCATCGCATGACGGGATCAAAACCCGTTGCCTTACCGCTTGGCTATAACCCAATTAATGGAGGGGAGTGGATTCGAACCACCGAACCCGAAGGAGCGGATTTACAGTCCGCCGCGTTTAGCCAGACTTCGCTACCCCTCCATGTATTACACATGTCTCATTCGACTTAATAATATTACCGAAAATCTGACTTCATTTCAAGTTTTTTTTTGAAAAAAATATTTTATTTAACAACTACTACTTTTTTAGCATCAACAAATTCATTCACAGCAATCCGATAATACTTCTTATTATTAATTTCTACCACCTTATCAATTTTCCAATTACTATTAGCAGATAATGCACGATTAGCAACACTTGATCCATGAGCATCTATTAAGGACGTAAAATCATTATCTTTAGTTCTAATAGTTAACAATGACATTTTATACGTATAAACATCCTTAGAACTTACCCATTGATTCGTAGCTACCCGGTAATATTGTTCATTGTTAATAGTTGCTGTTTCATTTACGGCTAAATTAGTATTGGCAGATAAAGCAACATTTTGCAATTGTTCTCCCTTGGAGTTATATAAATAAGTCGATTTAACATTCGGATAGGTTGTAACGGTTTGTCGTATCTGTTCAACATTTTTAAGTTCAGTCGTATCAGATACCGAATCAGTGGCAGCTAATGAATAAGTTGAATTACAAAAAACAGATATTATAATCGTTAAACTAACCACTAAAACACTCATTATTTTACGCATCACAAACCTCCATACTAATTCCAATTTAATAGTTATTGTAAGAAAAAAATGTGAATTTAATTCGATCTTTTACACATTTCAAAAAAAACGTAACACAAAATTAAACTAATATACATTTGTAATCTATTAACAAAACATGACTCCTTAAACCAAAAGGTCCTAGTAATCAAAGTACGATTACTAGGACCTTTTAAAACCTAATTTTAGAAAGCAAAATATATTTGTTTCACTTTCTTCCAAATTAATATTTAATTAACACCAGCCATTAACCTCTTAATTCTAGGTACAAATAAAATCAATAGAACAGCAACAGCTAATGTAACAATACCTGTTATACCAAAGAACATTATTTCATTTTGTGGATTACCAGGTTGGAACAATTTAACAATCTGAGCATTGGCAGCTTGTCCAGCTGAATCGGCTAAGAACCACATACTCATCATTTGGCCTCTAAAGGCCTTAGGTGCAAGTTTAGTTGTAGCTGACAAACCAACTGGAGAAATTAACATTTCACCAATTTCAATAATACCCCAGCTCAAAACTAGCCAAAGTGGATTAACTTTTCCATTAGAACTTAATCCCATCAAAGGAATAATTAAAACAAAGTATGAAAGAGCAGTTGCAACCAATCCCATCCAAAACTTAGTTGGAGATGATGGTTGACGCTTACCCAATTTAATCCATAGCCAAGCAAAGAATGGCGTATAGATAATAATAAAGAATGGGTTAAGCATTTGGAATTGTGGTGCTGATAAATGGAATCCAGCAAAGTTTAATTGAGTTTGTTCAGCAGCAAACAATGCTAAAACAACAGATCCTTGTTCTTCAATTGCCCAGAAAACAGCAGCTGCCAAGAACAAAGGAATATAAGCAAAGACACGTGATCTTTCAACTTTGGTAACTTTCTTACTTGTTAGCATCATGATAAAGTAGCCCACTGGCAAAGCAATACCTAAGATACTAATAATTGTAATAACATTATTAATTGTAAAGGCATGAGCAAAAATCATCACCACAATGATAATAATAATTGCTACAATACCGATTGTTAAACGTTGGAAAAACTTACTACGTTCTTTGTCAGTAATTGGATCTGGAGCATGTAAACTTTCTTCTGGTAAGTATTTACGACCATCCCACCAGTAAACAATCAAACCAACAAACATACCAATAGCAGCCAAAGAGAAACCTGCATGGAAGTTAAAGGCATTACTCATACTACTTACAGCTTGGGGGGCAAATAGTGAACCTAAGTTGATACCCATGACATAAATACTGAATCCAGAATCACGTCTTGGATCTCCTTCAGTATATAATCCACCAACCATTTCGGATACGTTTGGCTTCAATAGTCCTGTACCAATAACAATAAGTGCGATAGAACCAAATAGTCCGGTTTGACCAATTGGCAGTGACAAGATGATGTGACCAAACATGATCAAAACACCACCCCAGAAGACAGTTCTTCTGGCTCCCAGTAATCTATCACTGATAAATCCACCAAGAACACTTGACATGTAAACAAGTGATCCATAGATAGACATAATTGATGCAGCGGTAGTACGGTCCATCCCAAGACCGCCCTTAGTTACAGCATAATACATGTAGAAAAGCAAAATGGCACGCATACCATAGTAACTGAATCTTTCCCAAAATTCAGTTAAGAATAGTGTACGTAAGCCTGTCGGTTGTCCGAAGAAACCTCGATCTTTTTTTTCGTCCATTAAAAAATTCTCCTCACATTACACAATGAATGTATTAATATTAAACTTTCGTGTTCTTTATGTCAAAACATTTTTAATAAAAATGCTATAAATCCTTATATAACAACAAAAAAAAATAAGAGCCTTTTAAGAGAGGTTCTTATTATCTTCGCTATTATGTTTAAAGGCCATCGTTGCTGTAACAGCATTTTTCCAACCTTCATATAAGTTTTTTCTAACCAAATCTTTCATTTGGGGTTCATAAACTTTCCCAGTTTGATAATTTTTCTTAATGTCATCCAAATCTTTCCAGAAACCCACTCCTAATCCAGCCATAAAAGCTACTCCTAGCGAAGTGGTTTCTAGTTCTGAGGATCTTTGCAATGAAATACCTAGAATATCAGTTTGAAATTGCATCAAATAATCGTTGGCGGACGCTGCCCCATCAACCTTCAAAACTTCAATTGGTATTTTAGAATCAGAACTCATTGTTTCAATAATATCTTTGGTTTGATATGCAATAGCCTGC
Organism: Companilactobacillus nuruki; assembly: GCF_002872255.1. Lineage (GTDB taxonomy): Bacteria > Bacillota > Bacilli > Lactobacillales > Lactobacillaceae > Companilactobacillus > Companilactobacillus nuruki. Next base: position 120,568 of record NZ_NIPR01000034.1, on the reverse strand, counting down.
AAAGTAGCCTTGATAACATCATTGTCAGTTGTTCCACGAGTTATTCCAAACATTGTTCCATGTGCTTGATTGTCCCAATAAGGTGCACCTAAACCAGCAAAGGCCGGTACCACATAAACCTCATCTTGATTAGTGGATGCTTTGGCAGCAGCTGATGTCTCTGGAGTGTTACTAATTAAGCGCATATCATCTCTTAGCCATTGCAATGCAGCACCAGCCACAAAAACACTGCCCTCTAAGGCATAGTTAATTTTGCCATTGATACCGTAGGCAATAGTAGTCAGCAAATTGTTATCTGACAAAGCCGGTTTATCTCCTGTATTCATGACAGCAAAGGCACCCGTACCATAAGTATTTTTAACCATTCCCTTTTCAAATGCCATTTGTCCAAATAAAGAAGCTTGTTGCGAACCAGTCATACCAGAAATGGGAATCTCTGACCCATAAAATTGATAATTTTTGGTAGTTCCAAAAATCTCAGAGTTGGACTTAACCTCAGGCAACATTGCTTTGGGAATATTAAACAATTTTAAAAGATCATCATCCCATTTTAAGCTATTAATGTTATAAAGCATTGTACGACTGGCATTTGCATAGTCGGTCATAAAGCTTTCACCATCGGTTAATTTCCAAAGCAACCACGTATTGACTGTTCCAAAAAGTAATTCACCATTTTCAGCACGTTTCTGAGCACCCTCGACATGGTTCAAAATCCAACGAATTTTAGTGGCTGAAAAATAAGGACTGATGATTAGTCCCGTTTTCTTATGAATCTCATCTTTATAACCATCTTCAATTAATTCATTAGCCAAATTTGCAGTCTGACGACTTTGCCAAACAATCGCATTATAAACTGGCAATCCCGTCTTTTTATCCCAAATAATCGTTGTTTCACGTTGACTAGCAATTCCTATTGCTTTGATTTGATTAGGCTTGATACCTGAATCAATTAAAGCCGTGGCAATCGTAGTCTGTACAGCATTCCAAATTTCATTTGGATCGTGTTCTACCCAACCCGGATTAGGTAAAATTTGTCGAATCGGATGACGAGCCATCGCTACTTTTTTACCACTATGATCAAAAATAATCGCCCTAGCGGTTGTAGTTCCCTCATCAATTGCTAAAATATATTCCTTATCCATTTTAAATACTCCTAAATATCAAAAGAAACAAATTGATAAAAAACACACTCATAATGCGAATTGAACTAGTAACCTAACTTTGATTACTAGTTCAATTATTTAAGCAGAATAAGTTGTGTTTTTCCCCAATCTAATTTTGTTTCCTATTACAAATTATTTTGTTGCTTTATGCTTAAACATTCTAGTCGCACTGACCGCTTCACGCCAACCCTCATATAGGTAATCAGCCTTTTTTGAATCCATTTCTGGATCAAACGTAGCACCAGTGGCATATTGTTTTTTAATGTCGTCTAAATCATCCCAATATCCCACAGCCAATCCTGCTAAAAAGGCAGCGCCCAAAGCTGTAGTTTCAAGATCTTTAGAGCGTTGAACTGGAGTCTGCAAAATATCAGCTTGAAATTGCATCAAATAGCGATTATTTGCAGCCCCGCCATCGACCTTCAAAGTCGGAATATCAATCCCAGTATCTTGCTTCATCGTTTCAATAACATCACGTGATTGATAAGCCAATGATTGTAGTGTTGCTTTAATAAAATCATTTTTGGTTGTACCACGGGTTAAGCCAAAGACAGCACCACGTGCATCAGCATCCCAATAAGGAGCACCCAAGCCAGTAAAGGCTGGTACTACATAAACCTCATCGTCATCATTAGAAGAAAGAGCTGCCTCTTCTGATTCAGGTGCTGAGCCAACCAAATGCATTGCATCTCTTAACCATTGTATTGCTGAACCAGCAACAAAAATACTTCCTTCAAGGGCATAATAAACCTTTCCATTAATACCATAACCAATCGTTGTCAAAAGATTATTATCTGATAATTGAGGCTTTTCACCGGTATTCATAACTATAAAAGCACCGGTTCCATATGTATTTTTAACCATTCCTGGTTCAAAAGCCATTTGTCCAAATAAAGCTGACTGTTGATCTCCAATCATACCCGCAATTGGAACCTCTGAACCATAAAAATGGTAGCCCTTGGTTTTAGCATAGACCTCTGAATTCGGACGAACCTCAGGCAACATGATCTTAGGAATATTCAAAGCCTTGAGAATATCATCATCCCATTTGAGGTCATGAATATTAAAGAGCATTGTTCGACTCGCATTAGAATAATCGGTAACATGAGCAGCCCCACCGGAAAGTTTCCAAAGTAGCCAAGTATCAATAGTCCCAAAAAGTAATTCACCCTTTTCAGCACGTGCTTGAGCACCTTCTACATGATCCAAAATCCAGCGGATCTTAGTAGCCGAAAAATATGGATCTATCAAAAGTCCTGTCTTTTCATGAATCATCTCGCCATAGCCGTCTTTTTTTAGTTGGCTAGCAATATCAGATGTCTGCCTACTTTGCCAAACAATTGCATTATAAATTGGTAAGCCTGTTTTCTTATCCCAAATAATCGTTGTTTCGCGTTGATTAGTAATTCCAATTCCCTTAATTTGTCTAGGTTTAATGCCAGATTCAATAAAAACATTAGCTATAGTAGATTGAACTGCATTCCAGATTTCATTAGCATCGTGCTCAACCCATCCTGGTTCAGGAAAACGTTGAGTAAATTCACGCTGTGCGTCAGCAATTTTTGTTCCTTTTTGATCAAAAATAATTGCCCTTGTGCTGGTAGTGCCTTCATCAATCGCCATAATATATTCACTTGACATTACTTCACCTCATTTTTAATGTAAACGTTTCATAACAAAATATTATAACATCTACAGAATATTGCAAACAATTCGGTAATATTTTTAATATTTTGTCTTTTTTAATGAATAACAGTTTTATTTTTCCTTGTTTTTGACTTTTTAACAATAATAAAACAAATAAACAAAATAATTGAACTTATTGATATGATCCAACCGAGTTTTAATCCTGGAACTTGATAATTTAAAGCTATCTCATGTTTGCCTTTCTTTAAATTAACTGTCATCAAATTGGATACCGCTTTGTGTAGCACTGCCTTCTTACCATCAACAGTTACACTCCAACCATTATCATATGGGATGCTAAACAGCATTGGTGCAGATTTTTCTACCTCAATTGTTCCTCTTACCGTATCATGGTTTAAATCTGAACTTATCTTCAAAGAATTACTTCTAAATTTTTTTAAACTCTCTAAAAACATCTTTTGATTTAACGATTGAAAGTATTTCGGATTTAAATCCAAAGATTTATCGGTTAAAATTTTAACTTGAATTTTTTGATTATTCTTAAAATGACCTAATCTCAATGTGGCTGCACTATATACATTAATTCGATCGGTTTTAATTCGTTTACCATTTACATAGATTTTAGCGGTATGATAATTCATCGGCGAAACATAAAAATACATTGGCCCACTGGCATGAGTTGTTAAATCATAAGTATATGAACTCTTATTGCCGACATTGTATTGTTGCATACTATTGATCGAAGCATTCTTCAAATACTGCTCATTATTTCCATTCAACGCTTGCCAAAGACGGTTTTGATTAGACAATGCTCGTTTAGAATACATTTTAAAGTTATAAACCTCAGGATCCACTAAAAATCCTAATGTGGGAGCATTATAATTCTCCTCCACGTGATAATTGTTATCAGACTGACGGACCCGGTAATAAACACCCAAAAGAGCATTAGTTAAGTTAGTACCACCAAAATAACTAATCCGACGAACGTTCAAACTAAAATAGCCTAAATTATGCATCATCTGCAAAGTATCTTGATTTAAGGTCGAGCTATAAAGACTGACACCATTGATATTAAACAGGATCGGATCATTATAATTATTATATTTATCAGGAAAAGCCTTATTCAGACCAGATTTAGAGACAATGATTCGATGTCCCGATCGACTGCCATTTCTAACCTTCTGAAGTATGTCATCTTCTCTATCAAATTCTTTTCGATATACCAACTGGTCTCCCAAACTGGCCGTACTCATAACTGCATTAAAATTAGCTATAGCCTCAAATGAAACCATTATCAAAAGAATCACTATATATTTTTGATTTGTATTAATCGACCATAAAAGAACACCTGAAATCAAAATACAGACGATGCTTATCCAAAAATAGTGACCATCATATTGATTATTAGGTGTTGCGAATCCCAACTTTTCAATAATTTTAGGCCATAGCCATTCTGTCGAATATCCAATACATAAAAGAATACCTGCAATACAAGTACTCTTAATAACAATCTCCAAATCATGATAAACTCCATTGATATAGGCCTTATAAGCAATAAAAATACAAGCAAAAGAAAAAATAAAACTATTTCTAAACGGAAATCCTGCTGGATTTTGGAACATATGCCATACCGTATTGAAAGTTGTCACAAACATACTGACTAATAAAATTCCTATTAAAAATGTAGAATTTAATTTCTCTCTATTGGAAATACGATTACTAAAGAAGTATGCCAGCAATAATATCAATATAGTTGAGGTCATAAATACTGACGGACCATGTTCCAAACGTTGTTCAAAAGTATTTCCACCAATACCTAATTCTGTTAATGCCTCAAGGCCAAACCTAGCCGATGGCAAATAATTAAAAACATTGAATGAAGTCTTAGCAGTTTTTAACATTCCGGCTAATGTTGGAATTAACACTACCGCTGAACTAAATCCCGCCAAGATTGAGGTAATCAAATAGTCTCTAACCACTCTCCATTTGATACTCGACTGAAAAAGTCTTTCCTCCAAGGCCAAGTAAACAAAGAAGCATAACGAGAATATACATAACATATATCCCAAATAATAATTAAAAATAATCGACATTAAAATCGCAAAATAATACAAAACATATTTTTGACGAGTAATGACATGCAATACTCCCACTGCTACCAGTGGCAACATAATCAACGCGTCCAACCACATCAAATCATAAAAGTATGATGCCACGAATCCACAAAAGCTATATGCCAATGTAAAAATATAATTTGTAAACCTAATATTCTTAAAATATTCCTTCAAAAAATATGCCATCGTGACACCCATTGAAGAAATCTTCAACATAATTATTATATTAGCTGCTGCCGGTATTCCTTTAGGACTGAATAAAACTAATAACAAATTAAATGGTGATAATAAATAATAGCTTATAACAGGAAAAAAATTATCCCCTAAAGATTGACTAAAAAGATATAAATGAATATTTCCCGATACCATTTGTCTTCTTAATTCAGTTAAGAAGGCTAAATACTGAGTCCCCAAATCACTACTCAAAAAATTATTACTTCCAAAGGGAACTAATCCAGAATAAGCAAATATTATTGAAATAATAACAAGATTAATAAAAAACGCTCCGAAATAATACCAAATATGACGTTTCAACATATTAATATCTCCTTACTTATTCAAATCATATGGGATTACTGACATAAATGCAAAAAAGAAAACATCAAAAAAGGCTTGCTTACGCAAGCCCAACTTCATATTCTTTTTCATATTATTACCTCAGATTAATTAATTGTCGTTATATTTATTTTGAATGGTTTTAATTCTTATTTTTTAGTTTAAAAAATTCTTTTCATTATGAGATTTAATCATTTTAGTACACATTGTTGCTAAAACAGATACACCCGTAAGAACTAGAATAGGATGTTTTTTCATAAAATTCACCTCGTTTTTCGAATAGTCATATTTGACTATGTACACATAATAACTGGATAATATGAATTTCATTTTATTAAAACTTGAATTATTTATGAATTTTGTTTCAGAGATAAATAGTGGATTCTATTCACAAATCAATCAACTGGACCCTGATACTTCTTCATATTGATAACAAATTCACTTAGCATTTGCGAATCTACTTCAGGAATCATCGACAGTTTCTTGATCAGCCACTGGCCCAATGAATAATAAGAAGATTTATCAAGTTCAAATTTTTGAGCATATACATAATGAATGGCTTCTTCATATTTTTGATGTAATAGTAAATTATCAATATCGGTGTAAATTTTTCCGTTCTGATTCTGTTGTTGCTCATAAACTATCTCAGTTTTGTTAGCACCCTTTTTACCAACCATCATTCCAAATCCTTCTGCAAAGGACTTGATCTGTCGCATTATAAAATCATCGTCATCCATTATTGTCACCGCCCTATTTTAAATTATCCACATTATACAAAAAAAGCAGCCTTAAAGGTTGCTTTTTTCAACGATTTTCAGATTGTATTTATTCAGATACCTTAGAATCAGCCTTTTCTACTGCTGCTCCGGCTAAGGCACTGACATAGTTAACTGGTTTATCAAAGTTTGGTTGGAACAAGAAATCAACCATCGATAATTCATCAATTGTGACTTTCTTTTGGATTGCTAATGACAAAAGGTTAGCTGATTGTGATACATCATACTTACTTGTCAAGGCACCACCCAAAACAACTCTTGTTTCTGGATCCCAAACTAAGTTCATTAAAACAGGTGTAGTAGTTAACATAAATTCAGGACGGTAGTTATCTTCTAACGAGACCGTTTCGACTTTCTTGCCCAATACTTCAGCATGTACTTTAGTTAAACCACTGGCCGCATATGTACGTCCAAACAATTCAACCGCTGAACTTGCTTGAGTTCCCATATATGCCAAAGTATCTTTTTCAATATTCTTACCAACTAAGATCCCTTGACGAACTGAGTTAGTTGCCAATGGAATATATTGATCATCATTTGTTGGATTGTAATGTACTGAAGCTGCATCACCAGCTGAGAAGACATCTTTTTTACTTGTATGCATGTACTTATCAACAATCAAAGCACCATTTGGCAAAGTTTCAAATTCATCGGCAAACATCTTAGTATTAGGACGGAAGCCAACACACATCACAGCAATATCAGCTTCGTAAACATTTTTATTCGTCTTAACAATTACACTATGATCCGTTTCTTCGAATGACTCAACTTTCTCATTCATACCTAACTTAACGCCATTATCAATGTAATCTTTTTCAGCAACTTCGGACATATTAACGTCCAAATTCTTTGATAATACATGTGGCAATGCATCAATCAAGGTTGTCTCTTTACCAAGAGTTGCATATCCTTCGGCTAATTCAGCACCAATGTATCCAGCACCAATAACAATGGCACTCTTAATATCACTAGCATTTTCTTTTAATTCATTGGCATTAGTCCAGTTCTTGCAAAGCATTACACGACTTGAATCGATTCCTGGAATTGGTGGAACGACTGGAGCAGAACCAGTAGTAATAACTAGTTTGTCATAATCTTGTTCGAATGTTTCACCGTTAACAAGATTCTTAACTACAAGTTTCTTATTATCAAAATCAATATTTGTCACATCATGTTGCATGTACATGTGAGCACCTAAACTTGTTAAAGCTTCAGGATTTGCATAGAACATCTTATTTGGATCAGATACTCGATCACTTACCCACAAAGCGATACCACATGATAGAAAAGAAAGGTTATCATTTCTTTCAAAAACAGAAACTTCCCAATCCGGATGTTCTTTCAAAATATTCATTGCAGAAAAAGTTCCAGCATGAGTACAACCGACAATACTTACTTTCATAATAACTACCACCCTTTTTTGTTTATATCTTATATTATAGTTAACTTCGTTTAATAATTAAAGCGCTTACATAATATTAAAATAAATATATCAGAATTATAAATTATTGGAATTTTAACTATAATATGCTCGACTTACGCCCCATCAATTATCAAATTGTGAATTATCTCTAGTAATAACCGAAAAACAGGACTAATATTATAGTCGCATAGAACCATGAGTTTGTGATATTAAAAACAAATAAATATTTTTTCCAAAAATGAATTTAACTGTTTAAACATATGTGCTATATTATAATCGTGAAAGAGATAGAGATATGAAATGCGATTCCTTCCTTTTTTAACTCGTTAATGAAGGTTATGGTACACATCCTCATACCGTAACCTAAAAAAGCTTACTCGCATTCCGAGATCAAGTTGCCCCCCTCAATCAATTTGGTCTCCCCCCTCAAATGCGTAATCCCATTACAATAATTTACTTTGAATGCTTTCATTAATTAACAGAAATCCCTCTCTATTTGACAAATATGGAAACCTCATAAGCATTCATACCTTGTCTCCGACACTACTGGTAATGCCGCTACACATATATGTAGCAAAAAAACAAGCCCGTCCCCAAAGATAGGCTGTTTTTTTTTGACCTTTTTTATTGTGAATTTATTATTAAATAATTTTTTTCAAAATTAAATAAATAATTTTTTCAATATTGATAGTTTTTGTTTAAACATATATGATAGATTATAACTGTGAAAGGGGATAAGATACGATCAATGTAAATCCTTCCGTTTTAGCACTCAGTAATAAATTCCGTAATACCTCCTCATATTACGGCAGATCATAGTTACTGAAATAAGAAATCAAATTGCACCCCCTCAACCAATTTGATTTTTCCTCCTCCAATAAATATCGTGACAATAATTTCATTGATTAATAAATCCCTCTATGTTTAAAGATATGGAAATAAAATTCATATCTCCTCCCCTAACACTACTGGTAATGCTGCTGCACACATGATGCAAAGGCAGAAAAACAAGCCTATCGTTAAATGATAGGCTTGTTTTTTTAGTGTTTAGAAGCACTTGAGGTTGCATCTACTTCAACTTCTGGTTTTTCTTCAGTAGTTTTTTTAGAGGCACCTGACATAGCATCCATCTTTGCATTTGGATCTTTAACTAACTTTTGACCAGTTGCTTTAAGATATTCATCAACTATCGGTTTCAAATCAACTGCCCACTCATTAACACCTTTGTAATTATTCTCATCATCATGCATTGCTTTGTAATAATGCATTACATGATGTTTTTGAGGATCTCCACCAGGTATAGGCATTGAAACTAAATCAGTTTCTCCATTGCGTAGAGCACTAATAACTTGTTTAACGTGTTTAAAAACTCGACCGATATTAGGATGTACTTTGTCCAAAGCATCACCGACTTGAGCTGGAGTCCTTTTAGCTAACATTTTTTCAGTTGGCAGTGAGTGATTGTAGTAAAGAAATTGATTATTTTCATCAACATAGGTTAATTCAATTGGAATAGTCTTTAGGAAATAATCCAACTGATTAACGGTCAACAAACCACTATCTAGTTTAACGTAATCATTTCCCTCTGCTGCACTGACCTTATTAGCAGCCCGATCCAACCAATCATCGGCATTCATATCAATACCCTTAATAGTTGTATCGGTTCCATTTTGGGCGCTTAAATCTTCTTCTTCATAATTGTTTGTTTCACCAATCATATTAATTACCTTAGCAAATTTAATAAAGTTTTGTATCGTCGTTTGAAGAAAATCAACTGTTCGCTGATCTTTCAAATCGCCTTTATCATCAAAAGCTGTCTTAACATCACCTAAAAGAAACTCATTACCAGGTAAAACGATGGCATTGACTCCAGGTGCCTCAAGAATCTGTCTCAAATGTAATTGAGCACGAGATGAACCTTGAATGTGATAAGACGCACCAACAATCATGATTGGTTTGCCATCCAAGGGATGAACTTCATAAGACAACCATTCAATTACATTCTTCAACGCTGCAGGTACCGAATGATTATGTTCAGGTGTGGCAATAATCACGCCATCAGCTGAATTTATTTTTTTGCACAAATTCTGAATAATAGCACCATCCGTTTGATCATCATCTTGATTAAACATAGGTACGTCATTAATATCCAACACTTCCACATCAACTAAACCCGAAAAATGTTTAGCAATAAACTGCAAAAGTGTTCGATTATAAGATTGATCAGCAATTGAACCCGCGATACCAATTAATTTCATATTACCTCTCCTAATCCTTATCCCAAGAAAACTCCTCGGCTTTTTGTTTATTTACAGTATTGGCATTATTTAGTTGTTTAGAAATATCAACAAATTGTAAAAAGTCCTTAAATAATCCGTCTAATTGTTGAATGATCTGTTCATCTTTCAAATTATCATTCTCATCAAAAGCTTCTAAAGAATGACCTAACAAAAATTCTGAACTTGGCATAATACGGGCCTTCAATTCCGGCGAATCCAAAATTTGACGCAATTGAGCTTGGGCACGAGATGAACCTAATGATCCATAAGATGCCCCAGTTATCATGACTGGTTTATCTACGAATGGATGAATACCATATGATAACCAGGCCAGAGCACTTGATAAAACCGCTGGAATCGAATGATCATATTCAGGAGTAGCAATGATCACACCATCCGAATTTTCAATTCTTTCAGCAATATCTCTAGCGACTTGCGGTACATACTTATCAATACTCTTCTTAAAAATGGACAAACCGGTAATCTCAACCAATTCAATTTCAGCTTGTTCTTGAAAATGTTTTTTCATATATTGCAACAATTCACGGTTAGTTGACTTGTTAGAATTAGATCCAACAATAGCAATAAATTTATTCATACCATCAATCATCCCATTCATTTGTATTTATCACTTTAATTGTAATTTTTTTCACAGAATAAAGCAACACAATAATGTAATCGTTTTTATATGAAAAAAGTTATATTAAATTGAATTTTTTATCCAATCCACTAGTTACAAAGGTCTTTAGATTTTTAGTAATAAAAATTGCTTCGATACCTGGCTGCCTTTCAATCATTTCCATTCCCTGTTCGATTCCTTGATAAAAACCAATCGTAGACCAGACCTCGCCATCAATTGACTTATCGCTAACGATCGTAACACTAGCCAAATTATTTTTTATTGGATAACCAGTTTGAGAATCAAACATATGATGATATTCATGACCGTCAATTATTAATTTTCTTTCATAAATGCCTGACGTTCCAATCGATTTCTCATTAGTATGGATTACTCCTAACGATATATCTCTTGGTTTAATTGGATTCTGGACGCCAATATTCCATATTCCATCTTCATGTAAACTAGCACCTAATAATAATACATTGCCTCCCAAATCAATGATGCCTGTCTCTACGCCTCTTTTTTTCCAAAGCTCTTTTATCTGGTCAGCAATATATCCTTTGGCAATCCCGCCTAAATCTATTTCCATATCCTTCTCTTGTAAAAAGACCGATGATTCAGTATCATTCAAAATAATTTTCTCTGGATCAATAATGTTCAAACGTTGCTTAATATCATTGTCACTGGGTCTATTAGCTCCTTTAAAACCAATCTTCCACAATTTTACTAATGGTCCAATTGCCACATTAAATCCTAAATGTTTTTTACTTACTAAGACCGCCCGTTTGATCAAACTATATGTATCGCTTGGAACAACCACTGGTGATATACCCGCTTGATGATTTATCGACATTACCTCAGATTCATTACGATTGACGGTTAATTTATCCTCGAATTTTTGGATTAAACGATAACCTGCCTCTAAATCATTTTCAGTTGCTGGATCATTAACTGATAAATTAATTTCCGTTCCCAAAGCATAGTAACTTTTGTTTATTAATCCCATACTCAATTCCTCAATCCGTTAGATAATTAACTCAAATTCATGATTACGATCTTCATCATGGATTTTGGTGTCGTTTTCGACAAAAGGAACTTGTTCACAATATCCATAATTAGAGTTATATTAATCCTAACATGTTGATGAAATGGAGTGAATGAAATGTTTGATAGTTCAAAGTTAAAATGGAACGCAACTTATGACGTTATTGTTTTAGGATTTGGAGGCGCTGGTGCTACTGCCGCCAGATTTGCAGCCGACAACAATGCCAAAGTTTTAATTACTGATTCTGCACCTGAAGGACACGAAGGCGGTAATACTCGCTATGCCGGACAAGTCATTTCTTCCGGTGATGATCTAGATGACTTGAGAAAATATTATCAAGATTTAGCTTTTCCATTATCATACGATAAAGAATTGATGGAAACCTTCATCGAAGGACTCTATCAAATACCTGAGTATCTAGAAAAATATCTAGAAGTTAAACCATTCGTAATGGGACAACATCCCGAGTCACAAGTTTCTAAGGCTCTATACTTCATGGCTCACGAATACCCTGAATTCCGAGGACAAGAAACACATGAACTAGTTACTGTACATGAAGGCGTTGCCGATTCTGCCCTATGGAAAAATCTCCGTCAACAAGTTCTTAAACGAGCCGATAAAATCGATGTTTTATATAACACTCCTGCTGAACATTTGATTCAAGATCCTAATACCAAAACTATTGTTGGAGTTCAAATAAAACGTAATAATGAACTACTTAACGTACGCGCTAAAAATGGTGTCGTTATGGCAACTGGTGGTTTTGAAAATAATCCAGAAATGGTAGAAGACTATCTAGGAGAAACAAGTCTAAGACCTATTGGTTCGCTCTATAATAAGGGGATCGGGGTCAAAATGGCCTCTGAGGTTGGTGCCAAACTTTATAATATGAGTAACTATGAATCATATGGTATTTTCCATGGCCTAACCCCCAAACCCAAAGCCGGTCAACGTTCACAATTTCTACCATTTGATTGGCCTGCTTTCCATCAAGGTAGTCTAATCGTAGTTGGGGATGACGGCACACGTTATTTTGATGAAAATGAAATTCATCGCCACGGGCACATTCAGGATCACGGTAACTGGAGAGTTCCACATGCACAACGTCATCCCTATGTTATCTTCGACCAAAAGAAATACAAAGAACTTATCAACGACCAAAATGCTCCATATCCAGAATTTATGAAACAAGTTATTAAAGCTAACAACCTTGCCAGTTTGGCTGATACTATAGATGTTGATCTGGAAAATCTAACTACTACAATTAAAAATTTCAATCATTTTGCCGAAATTAAACACGACTATTCCTTTGATCGTGATGCTAAAACTTTGACTGCTTTTGATGATGGCCCTTACTATGCTTTAGCGATGGTTCAGGGATTATTGAATACCCAAGGTGGGCCCGTTCATAATTCAAAAGCAGAAATAGTTGATAATGATAATGTGGTTATTCCTCATCTCTACGCTGCCGGCGAACTAGGCAGTTTAATGGGACGTCAATATAACGGTGGCAGTAATCTAGCCGAGAATTTAATCTTTGGTAAAATTGCTGGTGAGAACGCTGCTAGTGAAAAATCCGAGATCAATCCTGAAAATATCGATGCTCAAACATCAGCCAGTGTTCACGAATCGGGATTAGGTTCTGATGTTGTTGAAGAGCACTTTGAAACCAAGGATAATCAGTATATTGGTAAATCCACTGCCGGTATGGGAAATGAAATAGTTGTTAGAGTCACTGCTGACAATAAAGATGATATTAAAAATATTGAAATCCTAAAACAAAGTGAATCCGACGATTATGGTCTTAAAGCCGTGAAAGAATTGCCTAAAGAAATCATAGCTAAAAATTCTGTAAATGTTGATACAGTTTCTGGTGCCTCTGCTTCAAGCAAAGCTATTAAGGAAGCTGTGGCAAACGCCTTGGAACAAATAAAATAAATTGATTTATAAATAAAAAAACGATCTAGTAACTATTAAATAGTCGCTAGATCGTTTTGCGTATATAAAAAGGGAAGCAATCAATGCTTCCCCGCGGGAGTTATATCATAATAATATTATTATTATCGAGAATGCCGTTCATAGACATCAGCAAAGTAATTGTAACAAATTCTAAAGACAATTTGTATAAATTTGCTTAAAGAAACTGAGCTATCTATTTAACAGTCCAATAGTCTGATTTATCAAAGACTCCTTCTTGAACTAACTTGTTATATTTTGCTCGTACTGACGCAAATGAATCTAATTGTTTATTGATTCCATCTATATCATTATCTTGACTATAGTCATAGGGGACGGAATCTTTAACTAAATCCGCTTTTAGTTGATCTACGTTTAGACCTAACTCTTGCGCCTTTGCCTCATTTACTTGTAATGAACCAATTGATTCGTGTGTTTTCTTAATTGAATCATGCATTACTTTGATTGATTCATCATAGTTATTAGAGTTATATGCGTAATCTAATGTGCCAAACATTGATCTTCCATTGAACTCATCTTTGTATTTCATGGAGTCTCCAGGTTGAGAGTTGAACATACTGCCTGAATAACTGATTGATAGTTTCACTTTATTGTAAAGGTCTTTTATGTCAGATGTACTTTTTTTAGCCCAAGTATATGTACCAGCTTTTTCTGGCGTATAATTTGTCATTAAATCTTCTGATGTATAGAGACTGCCATTATTTATATTATTGCCGTTGGAGTCTTTAATGTTTTGCCATTTACCTGAATAACCATCTGTTGTTGGAACCTCAGGTAAATTTACATCTCTTTCAAATTTATTCTTTGATCCCACAACTATAGTATTTATATTACTATTATTGCCGAACATATCCCTCATTAGATAAACTTTTGACATATCGAAACTACTAATATCCAAATATTTTAATTTAACATTATAAAACATAATATTCATGTTATTTACATTTGATGTATTAAAATTGCTTAAATTCAACCTATTCAATGTTGTATTAGCAAACATGGTATTCATATCTGTTACTTTCGAGGTATTAAAGTTACTTAAATCTAAGTATTTTAGGTCATCTTCAGAAAACATTGCTTTCATACTAGTTACTTTTGATGTGTCAAAATTATTCAAGTCCAAGTCAGTAAATTTCGTATTCCTAAACATACCAATCATTTCCGTTACCTTGGAGGTATTAAAACCATTTAGATTGATACTATCCATTGTAGTATTAGCAAACATTTCGTTCATGCTCTTCACGTTCGATGTATCAAAACTACTTAAATTTAGATTTTTTATACCATCACCATTAAACATACTGTGCATATAAACTACTTTTGACGTGTCAAAGTTATTCACATTTAAATTTGATAGATTGGTCATATTTTCAAACATACTATACATAGAAGTCACTCTTGAGGTATTAAAATTGCTCAAGTCTAAACTCTTTAAGCTACTCATACCAGCAAACATGCCACTCATGTCGGTTACTTTGGATGTATTAAAAACATCTAAGTTTAAACTCTTAAGAGATCTATCTCCATTAAACATATCCTCCATACCAGTAGCACTTGAAGTATCAAAGTTATCCAGATTCAAATTTGATAAATTGCTCATATCAGCAAACATGCCTCGCATATTTGCAACTTTTGAAGTATCAAGATTATTCATTCCATCTATAGACGTGACCTCTTCCAAACCGTTAAAGAGACCTAAACAATCATATGGCAGTATTATCTCACCAGTAAATGTTATTTTTTTTATATTGCGAAGCTTATCTCTCCAAGGAACGTTAACCGCATACCCAGCTTCACCTCCACCCACAGTCATCTCTCCAGTAGTTTTGTTCCAAGTCCAAGGTGCTGTCCCCCATGTTCCTGTTACAATATTATCGTTGGTCTGTGTTTGATCATTGGAGTTTGTTACTGCACTATCACTAACTTCATCTGCGTGAACAGTAGACACATTATCAAGTACAGTTGTTACTCCCATCATTGCTGCTGAGGCAAGAGCAATAGTTAAAATACGGCTTATCTTAAAATTATATTTTTTCAAGACCAATCCTCCCGATATACGCATATATTAATCACGATTAAATGATAGCACTTACATTATTTTTCCGCATACAAAAAACATTCATAATTCAACACAAAACAAAAAAGGATTAAAACCAATATAATCAATGGTTTCAATCCTTTTAAAATTGTTTGTAGGCATTTAAGCAGTTGCTAAATCAGCATTTATAACAATTCTATGCAAAACACTGAAATTTTATATTTTAACATCTAAGCCGAAACGACCACTTATTTATTCATAGTCCAATAGTCCGATTTATCAAAGACTCCCTCTTGAACAAGTTTATTATATTTTGCTCGTACTGATGCAAATGAATCTAATTGTTTATTGATTCCATCTATATCATTATCTTGACTATAATCATAAGGAACAGAGTCTTTAACTAAATCTGCTTTTAGTTGATCAATGTTTAGACCTAATTCTTTTGCTTTAGCTTCATTTACTTGTAGTGAGCAAATTGATTCATGCGTTTTCTTAATTGAATCATGCATTACTTTGATTAACTCATCATAGTTATTAGAATTATATGCGTAATCTAATGCGCCAAACATTGATCTTCCATTGAATTCATCTTTGTATTTCATAGAGTCTCCAGGTTGAGAGTTGAACATACTGCCTGAATAACTGATTGATAACTTCACTTTATTGTAGAGATCTTTCAAATCAGACACATCGTTACTCTTCTTAGACCAAGTGTATGTTCCTGCTCTATCTGAAGTATAGTCTGTCAAAAGATCATCAGAAGTATAAGTATTTCCATTATTTATATTATTTCCAGCAGGACCTTTAGTATTCTGCCACTTACCTTGATATCCGTCTGTAGTTGGAACACTAGGCAAATTTGTATTCTCTACAAATTTATTCTTTTTTCCTAGAATTAAAGTATTTAAATTGGAGTCTTTACTAAACATAGCTGATGAGTTTGTTACGTTTGACATATCAAAGTTACTCAAATTCAATTTCTCAAGCTTATTTGTAAACTTAGGATCAGGAGAAGAAGGGTAGCTCGCAAACATATAACTCATATCAGTTACTTTCGACGTATCAAAACTACTTAGATTCAAATCGGTAAGATTCATAGTAGAATTAAACATATAACTCATATCAGTTACTTTCGATGTATCAAAATTACGTAGGTCTAAGCTTTTCAGACCAGAAGCACTGTAAAACATATGATTCATATCAGTTACTTTCGATGTATCAAAATTACTTAGATTCAGACTATTAAAATAAGTAATTGCAAACATACGACTCATATTTGTAACCTTTGACGTATTAAAGTTACTTACATCAAGTTCCTTAATATTCTCATCGTTATCAAACATGCCACTCATATCAGTTACTTTCGATGTATCAAAATTGCTTACATCCAAATCACTTAATTTGGAATTATAACCAAGCATAAGACGCATATCGGTTACTTTTGATGTATCAAAATTACTTATATTTAAGTAAGTAAGTGATTTACAATTATAAATCATACTGTTCATATCGATTACGTTTGATGTATTAAAATTACTTAGATTTAAACTTTTAAGTGATAAATCATCTGAGAACATTCCACTCATATTAGTCACTTTTGATGTATCAAGATTATCAATTCCATCTATAGAAGTAAGATCATATAACTTAGGAAATAAATACGAACAATTAGCTGGTAATTGTAATTTGCCATTGAAAATGATTTTTTTAATATAAATCTGATCATGCCCTGTATGGTCATTCCCCCATCCTGACTTCCAAGGACGATCAGCTACAGGTCCAGCTATTCCACCACCCACGGTTATTTCATTAGTCAATTTATTCCAAGTCCACGGTGCAGTTCCCCATGTTCCTGTAACTATATTGTCATTACTTTTTGTTTGAACACTACTATCACTTATAGTGTCCGCATGTACTAGCACACTACTAAAAATAACTGTTACTAACATCATTGAGACAGAAACAACAATTATAGTCAAAATACGATGTATTTTTAACCTACAATTTTTCAAGACCAATCCCTCCATATCCATATATTTTAATCACGATTAAATGATAGCACTTACATTTTTTTCGTGCACAAAAAAGGATTAAAACATAATAAATATGATTTAATCTCTTTTGAATCTATATATTATAATCAAGCCAAGTATATCTTTTAATTTAGAAAAATCATTTCATAGTCCAATAGTCCGATTTATCAAAGGCTCCCTCTTGAACAAGTTTATTATATTTTGCTCTAATTGACGCGAATGAATCTAATTGCTTATTGATTCCATCTATATCATTATCTTGACTATAGTCATAGGGGACAGAATCTTTAGCTAAGTCTGCTTTTAGTTGATCAATATTTAGACCTAATTCTATTATTTTATTTTTTGTCTTAATTATCGCTTATTTGTGATATCTTTTTATTTAAGAGAAATAATACTAAAACAGCAAAGAATTTTTGCTAAACTAAACTCATCTCATCTCTGCCCTTGATCGAGGATATGGAAATCTTGAACCATTTGTACAATCTGAGGGACTTAATTTAGAATTTTGATTAACAAGAGATGTATCGAGAGTCATTGACAAATGATAGTTTGTTTTCTCATTGATTAGCAATACAAAAACTTCAAATCCTATTTTATTATAGTTTATGAGGGAGAGCGTATTTTAGAATTCAAAGAACTGGAAACACATTGCATTACTGTTGTAGTGATTTACCATCCCTTGATAAAAAACACAATCAATTGTCTAATTGTGCTTACTACAGACTTAAGATACAATTATGTATTACTATTTTTAGGAGATTAATATATAACGGAGGATTCGATTCATGAGAAGCGAAAGAAATATGCGTAGAAGAAAAAGAAGAAAGCCATTTTATAAAAAATGGTGGTTTTGGTTGTTAATTATAGTTTTAATTTTCATAGCGATTCCTAAAGGAAACGATTCAAATAAAAGTTCTGACAAAGCCAATAACCCCACTACTGCTAAACAAGTAAAGAAGCCCAAAACAAATAAAGTGGAAAAAGATGAATCAAACAAGGGTAAGGAAACTAATACAACTGTTCCTAAAGAAGATCAAAATGCATTATACAAGGCTGAAACATATTCTAATTCAATGCATATGTCTAAAGCCGGTATATATGATCAACTAACCTCTGAGGCCGGGGAAAAATTTAGTACTGAAGCAGCGCAATATGCTGTCAATAATTTAAAAGCTGATTATGATAAGAATGCCTTAATCAAGGCAAAGTCTTATTCAGATACACAATTCATGTCAAAACAAGGTATTTTAGAACAATTGAGTTCCGATTCTGGAGAAAAGTTTACTCAAGAAGAAGCTCAATACGCTGTTGATAACTTAAAAGCCAATTACAACAAGAATGCCTTGGAAAAGGCCAAAAGTTACTATAACGACCAACACATGTCTAAAGATGAAGTAAAAGAACAATTAACATCTAGTTCAGGTGAAGGTTTTACTCAAGAGGAAGCTCAATATGCTGTTGATAATTTAAAATAAATTAGTATCGATCTAAAAAAAGTGTTCATTAATCGTGAGCACTTCTTATTGTATATTCGTATAAAAAAGGATTAAAACCAATATAATCAATGGTTTTAATCCTTTTAAAATTGTTATAAAATGCCGTGTGCAGGAGTCGAACCTGTGACCGCCGGTTTACGATACCGATGCTCTACCAACTGAGCTAACACGGCTTAATAAAAAAATTACATCTAATTCTTCTATGAACTAGATGTAATTTATTGGACACCTAGGTAAATCCTAAGTATTTATAACTCCGGTTGTCAGACTCGAACTGACGACAACCTGATTAACAGTCAGGTGCTCTACCAACTGAGCTAAACCGGAATAATTCAATAGCTCTTTAACAGAACTATTAAATTTTATCAATTTATAGACATAAGGTCAATATCTATTTGGCATTTTCTTTAGTAATTTTTGTTACGCCACCCATGTAAGGAACCAAAACATCTGGAATAGTTACAGAACCATCTTCATTTTGATAATTTTCAAGAATTGCGGCAACTGTACGACCAGCGGCAAGACCTGAACCATTCAATGTATGAGCAAGTTTTGTCTTACCATTTTCGTCACGGTAACGAATGTGAGCACGACGAGCTTGGAAATCAAGACAGTTAGAACAACTTGAAACTTCACGATACTTATCTTGAGCGGGCATCCAAACTTCCAAATCATAAGTCTTTGCTGAAGAAAAACTAGCATCCCCACTTGATAAAACAATAACGTGATATGGAAGACCTAATTTTTGCAAAATATTTTCTGCATTAGCAGTTAATTTTTCTAGTTCATTGTATGATTCCTCTGGTTTTGAAACTTTAACCATTTCAACCTTATTGAATTGGTGCATACGAATCAATCCACGAGTATCACGACCAGCTGAACCTGCTTCAGAACGGAAACAAGGTGTCAAAGCTGTAACGTATTTAGGAAGATCTTTTTCATCCAAAATCTTGTCAGCAAAGTAGTTTGTCAAAGGAACTTCGGCTGTAGGGATCAGTGTTAATGGATTTTCATCAACTGTGACAGTATAAACATCTTCAGTAAACTTAGGAAATTGACTAGTACCAAACATGGCAGTGTTATTTACCAAATATGGAGGAATGACTTCTGTATAACCTTCTTGTTGATGTTGATCCAACATAAAGTTATAAACGGCACGCTCCAAACGAGCACCCATACCAATGTAATAAACAAAACGTGAACCAGCCACCTTAGTTGCTTGTTCAAAATCTAGGATTCCTAATTCTTCACCAATATCCCAATGATGACGAGGTTTAAAGCCCTCCTTAGGGATAGCACCAACTTTTCTAATTTCAACATTTGTACTGTCATCTGGACCAACAGGAACAGAATCATCAGGAATATTAGGTAGACGAACTAAAATATAGTTCATTTTTCCTTCAGCTTCTTCAAGTTCAGCATCAATCTTCTTGATATCAGCACCAACTTGTTTCATTGCTGCAATTTCTTCACTAGCATCTTCTTTATTACGTTTCTTAGTAGCGATACCTTGAGAAACAGTATTTCTCTTTTCTTTCAAAGTTTCTGTTTGTACCAAAAGTTCACGGCGCTTAGCATCATATGAAAGTAATTCATCGATTTCTTCGCTTGTAACGCCACGTGAAGCTAGTTTGTTCTTAATATATTCTGGATCTTTTCTGATCAACTTAATATCTAACATAACTTTTCCTCCATAAAATAAAAATATGGTCGACTCATCCCAATAAAGGGACGAATCGACCATATTCGCGGTACCACCCAGTTTCAGCGTATAAAAATACTCTGCACTTTCAGATTTTATCGGATCAACCCGAACGGAATTACCCGTTACTAGAATGCTGGAATAGAAATCTTAACGATTCACACCGACCATCGCTTCTCTGAAAGATTTATGAGTGGGCACTCTTTTAGTTTTTATATTCTTTGTTAATCATAATTTAATTTGTGGCAAATTTCAACTAGTAGTGACCACCATTTTTAGTCTTTTCAACATCAACATCTTCTAGTTTCAAAAATTTAGTCTTATATCTGATCTTATAATAAGCCCAACAGAAGAAGAGAATGATCAAACCACTATAACTAATCAACAAGCGACCAAAATTGAAATTGACCATTGAACGAACGTCTTGTCCCAAGATGATAATAATTCCCAAGACAATTGCCAAAAGTGGTCCAAATGGGAACCATTTTGCTTTATATTTTAGATCATCTAGACTATAACCCTTATATAAATAGGCTTTTCTAAATCTGTAGTGTGAGAAAGCAATTCCTAACCAGGCAATGAAACCTGTCAAACCACTAGCAGATACTAACAACTCATAGAACGAATTACCATAAAGACTAGTGAACAAGGCAACTGCTCCAACTAAGGCCGTTAATAATAGTGAAAAGACTGGTACACCACGTCCATTAGTTCTTTGGAATGCTTTAGGAGCCATATTATTCTTGCTCATAGACCAAAGCATACGGCTGGCAGCATAAAGACCTGAATTGGCTGCAGAAATAACTGAAGTTAAAATAACCGCATTCATAACGCCGGCAGCTAATGGAATACCAACCTTTTTAAAGACAATTGTGAAAGGACTGATAGCAATATCCTTAGCACCTGAACCCAACAAGTTAGGACTTGTATAAGGGATCAAGGCACCAATAACAGCAATTGACAAAATGTAAAATAGAAGAATTCTCCAGAAAACCTGTTTAATAGCCTTAGGAATACTCTTTTCAGGTGTTGCTGATTCACCAGCTGTAATACCAATTAATTCCGTCCCTTGAAACGAGAATCCAGCAACAACGAAAACACTTAGGATAGCTGGTATTCCTCCGACGAAAGGTGCCTTTTTATAAGTATAATTTGATAGTCCAACTTCACCATGACCGCCTAAAATACCCATGATAGTTAAAATACCAACGATCAAAAAGATAATAACAGCAGTAACTTTAATAGATGATAACCAATACTCAGTTTCACCAAATGATCCTACAGAAATAAAATTAATAACTAGGAGAATCACCATAAATGTCAAACTGATTTTCCATGAGGTCCAGCTTGGGAACCAATACTTAACAACCAAAGAAATTGTTGATAGATCAACTGCTAAAGTAATGGCCCAATTAAACCAATAATTCCAACCTAATGCAAAACCAAAAGCTGGATCAATAAATTTTGTAGCATATGTTGAAAAAGATCCAGAGACCGGCATATACGTTGCCATCTCTCCTAAACTAGTCATCAAAAAGTAAACCATAATACCGATAGCAACATACGCTATCAAAGCTCCTCCAGGACCAGCTGTTGAAATTGAAGAACCACTTGCAACAAACAAACCAGTTCCGATTGACCCACCAAGTGCAATCATTGACAAATGGCGAGTCTTCAACGACCTATTCACATCATTATTTTCCATCTCTAATTCCCCTTTTTGGACATAAAAAAAGTCCTTATTATCAGAGGAACTACCGACAATAAGGATTATAATTATCCCATTAATCAATAGCTCAACGTCACAAAGAATGATCGACACAACCGTTTTAATAAAACTAGAAAGCCTACTAAATACAAGTTGTATGTCTCCACTCTAAAAAACGACAGTCTACTGCCTATTAAGCAATAGCCCAATCAAATTACCAAGTAGGGATAATTGATTTCGGCAAGCTTTCCTTTCATATTTTTTCAAAGTACCCTATCCGTACTCCAAAATACTAATAATAAAGATTGCACCTCTATCTGATTACAAAACATTATAAATAAATGTTAAGATAGTAGCAAGTGGTGTTTCGTATTATTATTAAATTTTTTTAATTTAAATGTTACCGGGGGAAGACAAATGTTGGAGCAAATTTTTTTAGTTAAGCAAGACGTAGAAAAATATCGCATGCTTACTGTAATAAAATCATTACCTCCTCGTGAAGTAAACTTAAGTAATATTAGTAATCGGCTACAATTTACATACCAGAAAACCTACAATATTTTTCAAGCACTATTAGAAGATCTTGCTGATGTCGCTCCCGATATTGATCCTAGTGATACTAAAATAGAGTCAATTGATTTCAGTAAAATCCCTATTGATACTTATCGACTATATTTAGTTAAAAATTCAGTAGTTTTTCAAGCCTTTAATTATGGCTTAACCAGTACTAACCCTTCATTTGAGAGTTTTAGTAATGACCACTTCACTAGTAAATCAACACTTAACCGTCGAATGTCAAAGTTCAGAGCTTTCTTAAAAAACTTCGGCCTTAAAATATCTAATTCGACCCTTGAAATAAAGGGAAACGAAAATAATATTCGTTGGATGGCTTACTATGTCTATTGGTACATCTACCATGGTCAAGAATGGCCTTTTGCTTTAATTCAAGAGAATTCAATTGATCAAATCATGGGACGAGCTGGAATTACTTTTGATAATCCCATTGTTCATTTTCAATTGAAGTATTTCTTGGCTATTTCTAGAATACGTTTGATTAAACGTAATTACATCGATGAATTGCCATTCTATAAAGACGTCTTTGGTGATCAAAATCTTGGTGAAGAAATTTTAACCCATGATGATTATCCAATTGTTCCTGCCAATGCTCTGGATAACGAAAATAAGTTGATTAATCTATTCAGAAAAACTGCATTTCAACCTAGTGATACAGCTTTCGAGCAGCCCATCAATGCTAACGCCAGAATTAATCCCAAGTTCTATGCCCTCGTTTATCACTTTATAGACTTTTTGAAGGAACACTATCACGATGATATGACAGTCTATCATGATCAAAAAACGCTGAAACATATCATGACTTATGTAACTAGAGATATTGTTTTTTATTACATCATGGCACCCTACTCAATAATGCATCTAGATACAATGTTTAATGATGATGACGAAAGAACTTATACTGATCTGTACAAAGATATCTATACCTTCTTTTCTAATATTGATCAAAATGAGTTCCGGGAATCTACAATGCGGCGGAATTGATCTCTAAAAACTTGTATCAAGTATTGCCTAGTTATATTTCTACAATTAGAGCTGAAGATATTATCAAAGTTAAGGTTTTAATCGATCCTGGTAATCAAGCAGCTGAGGTTGTCTTGAGAAATATTAGAACCTTGGAATTCGTAGAAGTCGTTCCAAGTGATGTTTATCAAGACGTTGACATTCTAATTACCTCTCTTGACGTCTTGCCACTAGATATCGAAAAGAAAAAGTATCCAGAAAACCTTAAAGTAATTTCTTGGGATATTTCCTCAACTAGACCTGATTATATTTGGCTATTGATTCAGTTGAACCAAATATATGTTAAAAAACTCAAGGAAAAAATCGAAAATAATAAAAAAAAGAAGGCTCTCTAAGGCCTGCTAATAAAGCGATTTAAAATTAAAAATAATTTTAAATCGTTTTTTTGTTTGCAATTTAAAAATCGAGAACTATAATCGTATTTGTAAATTGATAGTGAGTACTCACTATCATAAAAAGGAGAGTGGATATTATGTTTACAACGATTTTTTGGATTTTAGCAATTTGGTTCATTATTAATATAATTTGGATGTGGTTTGCAACCGATAATCAAAGTCTTCAAAAAACTTTTGCCTGGATCAATGTGGCAGCAGTAATTGTCGGCTTTTGGGTTTACTTTGGCGTTACCAAAGTTAGTGGCATTGACACATGGTTCAATATCTTAAATTACGTCAACATTGTAGTCGCCATTATTCAATTCTACTTTGGCTATAGAAATAATAATTCTATGAAACATGCCTAATAAGTTTTCCCTCTTGAGCTCCTTTTAGGATAGAATGGAGCTAAGAATAAACATAGAGGTAAAAATATGGCTAACCAATTTGACATTTATCATGAAGCAGAAAAAACAGAAAAGCTAACTCCCAAGCAGAAATTAGTTTTTCAATCCGCAATCGACTTATTTTCTAGTCAAGGTTATTCCAATACCTCTACTAAAGAGATCTCTGAACACGCCGGGGTTTCTGAAGGCAGTATCTTTCGAAAGTTCAAGAATAAAGAAGAATTACTGATGTCCATTCTGACACCATTAACTCATAAGATTCTACCTCTGGATTTAAACCGATTTTCTCAAACGGCCTCTAAAAATGGCAAACTCAATTTAAGTTATTTTTTAACCAATTTAATCAATGATCGTATCAAACTTTTTAAATATAATCACAAAATAATGAAGATCTTTCTGAATGAATTTATTTACGACCAACATATTCATGATCGATTAATTGAAAGTATTCCTAAAAAATCTTTTAAACAGTTCAACGAGGTTCTTGACGATTTGAAGAAGAAGCAACTTTTAATCGATTGGGATAACTTAGAAATATTCCGATTTCTAGCCTCAAATATTTTAGGATACTTGATTCAACATTATTTTATTGAAGATGATAAAAAGTGGGATGAATCATTAGAAATTGAGCATACTACAAATTTTATCGTTAGGGGCTTAACTCCGACAAAATAAAAAGACGTCCTTATCGGACGTCTTTTTATTTTCTACTTCTTATGACGTGAAGATCTAGTACCACCTGACCTTGAATTCTTTGGTGAATCAGACTTCTTAGGTAATCTAAAGCTCATCTTACCACGTCCACCCTTTGGACCATCACCTTTATTACGTTGTGAATAATAGAGATACATCCAAACGACAACGGCAATCAAAACAATAATTCCAACAATAATACCGATCCATTGTTTATTATTAGATTGTTGTTTTGGCTTCGTGGCATCATTTACACTATCTGCTTGAGCCTTTTTAATAGTAATGTTGTAATTAAATGATTTCTCAAAACCACTATCATTCTTCAGAGTAATATGTGCTTTGTAATCTCCAGCTGTTAATTTCTTAATTGGGACAAAATAGTTAAATTGCGAATTAGGAGCGAACTGGAGGCTATCTGCTTTATAATTGATAACTTTACTACCATTAGTTATTTTAGCCTTCAGAGACACCTTATTGACGTTTATCGGTGCTGTGTTGTCCATTCTATATGCAATTCCGGTTGCTCCGGCGACAGCTTTTGGTGCAGCTGAGGTCAAATGCATATCAGGCATTACTCCGTCCTCTTTGGAACGTAGAACAACCCCTTTGACATATCTAACCTGATTCTTAATATTAATATTCTTAGATTTAGTTGGACTCACTGAGGCTGTGGTTGTAACACCGCCCAAGATAATTCCAGAATATTCAGAATCAGGTGATTTGACCTTAAACGAGACTGTCTTATTCTGACCAGCACCTAATTTAACAATTTGCTTACGTTTTCCCTCAACTAAGGATGTTAACGAAGGCAATTTAGACTTGTACAACTTGGTATTATATTTATCGTACCCAATTACACCTGAATCAGAGGTATATGCATTATTGACCATTGCAGTAACAGTAATGGCTTTACTACCCGTATTAGCAATTAAAATCTTTAAAGTTTGACTCTTCTTAGGTTCAACCTTTAAATCAAAATAAGATTCATCCTTACTAATTTGATTATTAGGCAAAATTGCTTGAATGGCATATGACTTGTCTGGTGCGGCCTTAACAGTTGTAGCAAACGGCAGAAAAGTTGCTATTAAAAGTAATAATGTTGAAAAAAATACAATTATTCGTTTCTTCATAATTTTAACTCCTACCTGAGCGCCAAATGGCCCAGAATATTAGGAAAATCAACGATACTAAAACACAGACAATTAGA
This sequence comes from Companilactobacillus nuruki, assembly GCF_002872255.1. GTDB lineage: Bacteria > Bacillota > Bacilli > Lactobacillales > Lactobacillaceae > Companilactobacillus > Companilactobacillus nuruki. Next base: position 93,707 of record NZ_NIPR01000034.1, on the reverse strand, counting down.
ATATACGTTGTCGTTTTATCATATATTAACCCTTTACAACGTTTATTGATATTATTTGCTTGATCTTGCGTTATTGTATATGTTTTATGGAATGTCCAAGTTGCCTTGCCACTTCTGGCAGCACCTTTAACTACATATTCTCCGGCCTTTACTGGGGTTGTGTTTTGGTCGAAGTCTACTGGGATTTTAGAATTTGGGGCTACTTTGGGGTAGGTAAGATCTGCATTCATTTGTTTATCACCTAAATTGAACCTATCTAACCAACTCTTCCTTTTGACAGTAGCATGGACAATTACGTTCTTCATCATGCCTGGTTCTTTGTTTTGGAGGTTAACAAATATGTGTGGCTTTTTTCTGATAACATCTAATGACAGATTATGAAGACTCAATACCCCCCAACGGGTTTGTTGTCATCAGTAATCCAAACTGGAACATTAGAATTACCAGGAGCGACTTTACTGACATCATAAATATTAAATCCGCCAAGAATTAATCCCTTTATTTTTTCATTTGGTAATTTAACTTTAAAAACAAGGTCTTTAGTTCTGTTAGGCCTCAATAAAATTGTTTGTGGCTTAGTCATATCTGCAAAAGCATATTTTAAACCATACTGTCCCACCTTCACGTTATCAGTATAAACTATTTTTCCATCCATTGATGTCGTAGCATTGGTTGGAACAACTCTTAATCGAAGTTTTCTTGTCCCAAAATTTCCTATTGATAATTTTAACGTTCTAACTTTGTCATTATCACCAAGTATTTGAAAACGATCAGTTATATCAGAATTTCCATCTTCAATCAGTGGCGTAACTGTCACTCCGTTAATATCAGCCTTAACATAATTAAAATCAAATAAAGTAAACATTATGAATATAAAAAAAACTGCAGATATTAAGTACATACCTTTTCTTTTCATTAGCTACCTCTAATAAACATCCCTATTATAATTCTATAATACTAAAAAAGCCGTCCCAAGTCTTGGAACAGCTTCATTTATTTTTTTATTAACGACGACGTTTTCTGCTTGAATTATCAGAGTTATTATTTCCCTTATTATTCTTTTTACCCAAGTAAATACCTAGACCAAGAATAATTGCTAATGCCAAAATTCCTAACAGGATGTACAGCCATAGATAATTTGGCTTTACACCTGCCAACTTATTATACTTAGCCGCATCATTATTAGTAATAGTAAAGTCTTTATTAAGAACCCAGCTCTTTAAACCGCCTCTAGTTTTATATGTTACTTTCAAATGATAATTTCCCGCTTGAAGAGTCTTCTTTCCCCAAGGAATAGCCATATTATAATTGGTTGTTGGAGCAATATCTGCAGATCCATCTTTTACAATTTTAAAACTCTTATCACTCTTTTTTGTAACAACAGCATGTGCACTAAGTGTACCTGCATAAGAGTTAGTTGAGTTATGAATATTAGCCTGAACACCTTGTTTTCTACCATCTGCTGTATTAGTTAAGCCTGGTTTTACAGTCCTTATAGAATAGCTTGGTTGAACCGTTTCATTGCCACTTTGACGAATTTGAATAGGAATAGAATAACTAAATTTATTCTTAATTAAAGTACCATTATTTGAAACAGTTCCTTTTGCCTTCTCTTTATACGGAGCAACTGTTACACCACCCATTAAAATCCCGTTAAATTTTTGTTCTGGTACTTTCATACTAAATGTTAATGTCGCTGTTTTATTACCAGGAACAGAAAAAACAGCATCTTTAGGGCTAGCTAATCCACGTGTCTGAATCTTCAGAGACGGATCGCTTACTTTTAATTTATTATACGAGAGTGCACCATTATCATCAGTAAAAGCAGTAGTTACACTAAATTTGAAGCGCCTTGTATTACTTGCACTATTAATGACTAATAGTTTTAGATCAACGGATTGACCGGCATTTCCCGTTATAAAGTAATTTCCATTATCTATATTCAAATTATCGGTATTTGAACCTCCAACTTTAAGGGAATAGTCCCCTGAAGTAGCTGCCTTTACGTTAAGACTTCCAGCACTTAATAAAAAAAAGGCTAAAATAAATGATAACGTTAATAGGACGCTAATTCTTTTTTTACGCATTATACACACATCCTCCATATCCATATATAAATATTCTACTTAACCTTTTATATTATAAAATAAAAACCACTACTAATGTAGTAGTGGTCTTAATTTATAATATATTTCTTTGATATAACAAAAGTTATTAGGCTACAGTAGTTGGTTTTGCAGTTAATGTCCATGTAATTGTTGAATTATATGATTTAACAGATGCCTTTGAAGGATCTCCACCATTTGATGCTGGATTAGTTACCAAATTCAATTTTGCTGATGTTGCTTTTGAATAATCCGCACTAATTGTACCATTCTTATATGAACCCTTTGCTAAATCAGCAATTGTTGTATCAGATGTAGTACCAGCTGTAATTTGTGCTTCGTCTGTCTTTAAACTTGTTCCTGTTACTGTTGACACATTATCACCATTATCATCAACTAAATCTGTTGGATTCAATGTCATAACAAATGCTTGTGAGTCAGAGCCAGATTTGAAGGCTGTCATTTGTGCGCCTAATGTAAATCCTGGTTGATTTTGACGTGATTCAATAACTTTAACGGCCGAAGCATTTTCTGAATCAGTTGCTTGGTCATCATACTTGTTGTTGTTCAAGTTTACAGTTGAACCTAAAGCAGCTGTACCAAATCCGAAATCAGGAACTTGATCAAGAACCAATAATCCATTAATTACTTTAACATTGGCATTTGATTCGGCTGTTGCTGAACCAACATCGGTTGTTTTACCATTATCATAAGCAATTGCCAAACCACCATTTGGTAATGACTTGTCAGTTGATGACAATGCATACTTACCATCAGCCACTGTATTACCTGTAACTGTACCATCTGTACCTACTGTTGCTGATGTTTGTGCAGCTTGTGCTGTCAATGCTGGTGCTACCAAACTTAGAACCATTCCTGCTGAAGCTAATGAACCTGCTAAAACCTTACTTGATAATTTCATGATATATCCTCCCTGATATAGAAAATTATTTTTTTGTTTTTTGTCTTTCTTGATTACAATTAGATAATACCAAATTTTACGATCTGTACATCTCATTATTCGTAAAAGTTATTTATCATAATTGAATCACTTTGTAACCGATAAAACATGTAAGAACTTCAAGCTTTTACGGAGCTTGTAACCATAAAAAGCGAATAGACCAATCAAAATACTAAAGCCTGTAATGATCAATCCGGTATCACGTGCATCACCCGTTTGAGGATATGACGACAAGTTATTGACGTTAACAGAAGGAGTAGTATCGGTATTCTTAATATTATTTTGATTACCAGTACTAGAACCAGTATTATCACTGTTCAACACCACGTTTGCGTTTGACTGACCACCACTACCTAAATTACTAGAATCCTCAGAGCTAGCGGCGACGACTGCAACTGGTGCCGATCTATCGGCGCCACCTCCTGTCGTACTATTGGATTCAGCAATTACATGTGTAAAGCTAAATCCTCCAATCACACCCAACAATATAACGGCAATTGCGAAGAAACCGACTACTCGCTTTTTGATTGTGAGACTTTTTCTAGTTCTCATTCTCTTCTTCATATAAAAAACCTCTCATCAAAAGTCTGTCTGTTTTCTCCTTACGCTTTGTATAATACCATCTGTCTACCTCCTAACAAGTCCGAAATAATTAAGAATTTCTTACAAGATGTGAATCATTTCTTAAAAGGTAATACTTAACGGGGTTATGTTGCCCCGTATATGGAAGCGTTTGATCTGCCTCATAAACATATTCAAAATCTAGCGTTTCCAAAAGTTTTTGGGGCGCCAAGTTATTAACCTCAGTGGATGCCCAAACTTCTGTTAATTTAAGGTTATCAAATCCATGTTTTATCAACAACTTAATTGCTTCCTTAGCATAGCCTTTTTTCCTGAACCTATGATCAATGACAAATCCAATTTCTCGGGTAGCCAACAATTCTTCTGATTCTCCACGCTTGTTCAATTCAATTATTCCTATCATAGTATCGTCATCCTTCAAAGCGACAGCATAAGCACTGTCCCTTCTTTCGTACATATCAAGGAGATCACGACCAAAGTCTACATCCTGCGTATACTCTAGTCCAGCTAAATCGTGATTATTTTTATCCTGTACCAATTCTAAAAACTGATTGATGTCAGTCGTTTTAAAATTTCTTATTTGAATGTTTCTTCCTATTAATAACATTTAATTGCCTCATATTAACTTATTATTCAATCTAATTTCTGGGTTTTTAATTAATGGTACTTTATAATAGACTTAATTTGAAAACGAAAGGGTGATTCTTGTATGGATTTAGAATTTAAGGGAAATACTGTTTCAACAATTGGCAACCCGCTTACTGTAGGTGAAACTTTTCCAGATTTTGTAGTTCTTAATAAGGACAACAACGAAATCAAGTTGAGTAGTCTATTAGATAAGCCATTACTAATTAGCGTAGTTCCAAACATCAATACCAGTGTTTGCAGTATCCAAACTAAACACTTTAATGAAGAAATTGATGGACACTCAGAAATCAACTTTGTTACTATCTCTACTAACACGCCAGAAGAACAATCTGACTGGTGTGCCGCTGAAAATGTTAAGAATATGAAGATGTTATCTGATATCGATCATGATTTTGGTAAAAAATCTAACATCTGGATCAGAGATCTTAATATTCTAGCTCGTTCAGTTTGGGTAATTGATAAGAACGGTGAGATTATCTATTCAGAAATCGTCCCTGTACAAACTAATGAACCTAGTTACGACAAGGTTCTTGGTCAATTAAATGAACTAGTTAAATAATTATAAAAAACGTAGGACAAGAATCAATATGATTCCTGTCCTTTTTTTACCTTCTACGATGTTTTACAAAAGTTACAAAATGCAATATACAAGCTAATAATACAAAGAAGATGATCGTAAAGCTTAAATAGTTCAACCAAAAATTATTGGTTATAACTGATTGCAGCGGTATCTGAATCCCCATTGTTATCAAAGCCATTAAGGCTATCATAAAGAATAATTGAATATATCTTTTCAAAGTTGAATCATCCTTTCTCTTTCTAATAGAAATCTTCTTTGCATACTTCTGGCACAGTTTCTTCTTACTATTAGGTAAACTTTTCATCCCAAAAGTTCCAGGCAATACAATTTCACCTACTTTAATAACTCCTGCAGCCGTCATAACTCGATCAATTGTCTTGAATGATTCATCGGTAACACCTGTTAAAAAATTTTCCAACGGTGACACGTAACAAGATGTAATGCTTAAATAATGCTTATCTTTAAATTGTCCGGGAATAGTATCGCCATTTTCTTTAAAATAAACTAATTTTGGACGCATGCAATCAAAGAAATTCTTCATGACGCCAGATAGTTCTCTAAAATAAGTTGGGGCAGCTAGAACCCACACATCACTCTCAGTCATCTTTTGTACAAGTTCATCTAAGACAGCATTCTTTTCATGATATTTATGTGGAGTAATATCATAATTTTCTAAATAAATTGTTTCGGTTTCTACATCAGGATCAACATTCTCTAATACCTCAGCCAACATTTGGGCATTCAAACCATGTTCCTGATGGGAACCCAATATCCCTAATATCTTCATAAATAATGTCCCCTTTGTCTATCAATTCTAATATACAAGTTATTTAGATTCAAAACACTAGCATTATCAAAAAAATGTTGATACAGTATGTTTAACTAAGGAGGTTTTGTATTTTATGAAAGTTCTTATAATTGGTGCCCATGGTAAAGTTGGTCACTTACTTATTGGTGAATTACAATCAAGAAACATCGATTTTGTTGCTGGATTGCGTAGTCAAGAACAGATCAAGGCCTACAACGAAAACAACATTGAAACTCAATTTATCGATTTGACAGCATCCCTAGATAGTATCAAGAATTCTATTGAAGCTTCTGGAGCGGATGTAATTGCCTTCTCTGCTGGTGCAGGTGGGGCTGGATCTGATTTAACTCTACAGATCGACCTTGATGGTGCAATTAAAACTATGATGGTTGCTGAAGCTATCGGTATCAAACGCTACATCATGGTTAGTTCTATTTTCAGCGATAATCGTAGTAAATGGGACGCTTCAGGTATTAAACCATACATGATTGCCAAGCATTACGCTGACGATCATTTGCGCGGTACTAACTTGGATTACACCATTATCCATCCTGGTGCCCTCACAAATGACGATGGTACTGGCAAGGTAAAATTACTAGATAATAATGAAACTGGTAGTATTCCAAGAGTTGATGTTGCTAAAGCAATTGCCTTAATTATTCAGAATCCAACTACAATTGGTAAAGAATTTACTTTTGCCAGTGGTGATCAACCCGCTGAAGACGTTTTTAGATAAAACTTGTACCTTGAAAAAGGCATATCACAAATATTTCTTGTGATATGCCTTTTTATTTATAATAAATACGAACTATCTATCTTTGCAAAGAATAATCGATCGTGTTTTGCTGTACTTTTTTAATAATTCCTGCAATACTTACCGCGTAATCAATAATAGTCCTGGAGGTATCCACTCATGCAGCCAGATACAAATGACCTCAGTCTTATTGAAAAACTATTTCATTTAAAAGAAGCTAACACCACGATTAGACGTGAAATATTAGCCGGTTTAACGACTTTCGTTTCAATGGCATATATCTTATTCGTTAATCCTCAAGTTTTAGGAACCGCTGGTATGAATAAGGGTGCGGTCTTCACAGCCACTGCTCTATCGGCCATTTTAGGTTCTGTTCTGATGGCTATATTAGCCAATTATCCTATTGCGATTGCTCCTGGTCTTGGTGACAATGCTTTCTTCACCTATTCTGTGGTTCTAGCCATGGGAATCCCTTGGCAAACAGCTATGGCAGGCGTGTTCATGTCGAGCATTCTTTTCTTATTGATCTCTGTCTTAAAGCTACGCGAATTGGTAATTGATTCTATCCCTCATGATTTGAAATTAGCTATGGCCTCAGGAATCGGGCTATTTATCGCCTTTGTTGGTTTACAAGGTGGTGGTTTGATTACAGCCAGTAAATCAACACTAGTTGAAATGGGACCATTAACCGTTCCCACAACTTGGTTAACAATATTTGGATTAGTTACAACTGGATTATTAATGGCAAAAAAAGTTCCTGGTTCCATTTTTATTGGTATGGTTCTGACAACTATTTTGGGACTTGTAACTAAACTAATTCCATTACCTAAACAAATTATTTCTACTATACCTAGTATGAAACCAACCTTTGGCGTTGGAATCGCTCACTTACCTGATTTGATTAATCCTCAATTGTGGTCAGTCGTACTCGTCTTTTTGTTAGTTGCTTTCTTCGATACGGCGGGTACATTAATTGGTTTAGCCGAACAAGCAGGATTTATGAAGAATAACAAGATGCCTCGCATTGGTAAAGCCTTAATGGCAGATTCGATCTCTATGCTTGGCGGTGCAGTTATGGGCACTACTCCAACGGCCGCTTATGTAGAATCATCTGCTGGAATCGCGGTTGGTGGTAGAACCGGATTAACCTCTCTAGTTGTCAGTATTCTATTCGCTATTGCGATGTTTTTCTCACCACTATTAACTGTTGTAACCTCTAATGTCACAGCACCCGTATTGATTATTGTTGGCATTTTAATGGCACAATCAATGAAACAAATTGATTGGCATAAGTTTGAAATTGCTATGCCGGCATTCTTAACTATTGTTGGTATGCCTCTAACATACAATATTTCTTACGGATTTGCTTTTGGTATTCTCTTCTATCCTCTGACAATGTGGGCTGCTGGCAGAAGAAAAGAAGTTACTCCTATTATGTATGTATTATTTTTTGTTTTTATTTTATTAATGTATACGATCAATGTTTTGCCTACGAAGTAAATTCAACTATAGAAAAATAGTCTGTATTGACATCAATTTTGTTCTTTCAAACACGATTGACGATCAATACAGACTATTTGTTTTAAAATTATAATTTATTTTTCAAAATTTATAAATTGTAATCTAACAGCATTCAAAACTGCAATTATTGTCACACCGACATCAGCAAAGACGGCCTGCCACATATCTACCATACCTAAAGCACCTAACAATAAGAAGATTATTTTAATAATCAAGGCGAATGAAATATTTTGCAATACGATCTTTCGAGTTTTTTTAGCTATTTTCATAGCCCTAGCGACTTTGGAAGGTTCATCTCCCATAATTACAATATCGGCAGCTTCAACTGCTGCATCAGAACCTAAGCCACCCATGGCAAAACCAATATCTGCCGTTGTTAGAACTGGTGTATCGTTGATACCATCGCCTACAAAGGCAACTTTTTTATTCTTCTGGTGCGATGTCTGCAATAAATCATTAACTATTTCAACTTTATTTTCTGGTAATAAATTTGTATAAACTGAACTCATTTTAAGTTTCTTAGCAATTGCTGAACCAACTTTTTCATTATCACCAGTTAGCATAACAGTCTGATTAATTCCTCGATTATTTAGTAACTTAATAGCTTTTGAGGCATCTTTTTTTGGTTCATCAGCAATAACAATGCTGCCCCAGAATTTACTATTAACCGCAACATAGACAATTGTTCCCAAGGCATTCGATTCAATAAAATCTATGTTCTCATTTTGCATAGCCTTAGCATTACCAACTATTACCGTTTGACCATCTACCTTAGCACTTAACCCATGACCAGCTTTTTCAGTGGAAGCCTCTGTTGATAAAATTTTACCTGTATAGGATTTTAATATAGAGACGGCAATCGGATGAGTTGAATTGTTTTCAACACTAGCAGCCATTTGTAATAACGATTCCTTAGTAATTCCCTTTTTGGGAATAACATCAACTACTGAAAATTGTCCTTTAGTCAAAGTACCAGTTTTATCAAAGGCAACTGTATCAACATCGTTTAGAGCTTCTAGATAATTGCTACCTTTTACCAAGATGCCTTGCTTAGATGCTGCTCCGATTCCACCAAAGAAACTCAACGGAACTGAGATAACAAGTGCACATGGACATGAGATCACTAAGAATATTAAAGCTCGATAAATCCAAGTATTCCAACTACCATTGACCAATAATGGTGGCACTACTGCCAAAATAACTGCTAAAACAACCACAATCGGTGTATAAATCTTAGCAAACTTGGTAATGAATTTTTCGGCATCTGCCTTCTTATCATTGGCATTCTCAACTAAGTCCAAAATCCTAGCAACGGTTGAATCATTGTATAATTTGCTTACTTTGATCTGTAATGTTCCAGTCTGATTGATCGAACCACTTAGGGCTTGATCGCCCACCTTAATACTTTGGGGCATTGACTCACCAGTTAAAGCTGAAGTATCAACGGATGATTGTCCGAGAACTACCGTCCCATCCAAGGGAATCTTCTCACCGGGTTTAACCAGAATAATTTGATCTATCTTGACTTCACTGGGATCAACAACCTTAGTTCGATTACCTAACTTCAATGTGGCAAAAGCCGGTTTAACTTCCAATAATGCAGAAATTGATTTCTTGGAATTATTCACCGCGGCATCTTCAAAAACATTTCCTAATTCATAAAACAACATCACTGCAATTGCTTCGGGATATTCACCTAAAATAATTGCTCCAATTGTAGCAATACTCATCAGAAAATTTTCATCAAATATCTCACCATGAAAGATATTACGAACTGCTCGAAAAACTATCCGAGCCCCAATAATTAGATAGGCTGCTATAAAAGCTACCACTGCGATAGATTTAGGTAATATTGTACTCGAACCCAACACCAATAGGATGAATGAAACTAATAGTCTAATAATGGTAGTTTTAGTTTCATTATTTAATTCATACTTAATTTTTTTAGATTTTTTTATTTCTTTGTAATCAGTTTGGATATTGTATGATTTCATTGTAACATCCTCCTTGAAAAGGTTTACATGTTCATTTGAATATATGAGCAATCATTCATATATAAATTATAATATAATAGGTCGTAATAGAATTCAACCTATTTCCATCACAAGAGGATAATTATGCCAGAACAAAATTTTGAGCTTGAACATCAAAAAGCTCTACACAACTTAAAACAAAATCTACCTGATAATAATGATCTTGATGCTATGGTCAATATTTTTAAAGCCTTTGGAGACATGACACGAGTTAAAATAATTCTTGCATTGGCCGAAACACCTTTAAGTGTCGGAGAAATTGCTGATACTCTGGATATGAGTCAATCATCTATTTCACATCAGTTAAGTATCTTAAAACAGCTTAATCTTGTCTCAAATGCCAGAAAGGGTCGTAATATTCATTATCGTTTGAGCGACCAGCATATTATTACTATTTTTAAACAAACTCAGGAACATATCATTGAAGATGAAAATGATTTTTAATAATTCTACAAAAAGACCCCCAATTAAATTAATTGGAGGTTTTTTTTATAAATTATTCACTTGGCATGTCTTTCGATAAGTTAGTGGTGACATCCCTATTTTTCTTTTAAACTGTTTAGAAAAATCATTGAGATCATAAAATTTTAATTTCTTTGCAATATCTTGAATCGGCTGATCTGTCGTTTCCAATAAAGAACGTGCCGTACGCATTTTTTGAACACTAATAAATTCGCCAATTGACATGTGGGTTTCATCACTAAAATTTCTTTGTGCTTTACTAGGATTACAATATTGATTGGCATGTATCAATACATCTTTAACCGTTAATTTGTGATAAATATTAGCATTTATATAATAAATAATATCCAAAGTTGATTCCAAACGACAGCTAAAGGATAAATTGTCTATGACCATTAACGAGCCAAATTCATAAATGATTTTTTTGATCCATTGGGCATAATCTTCAACAGGTTCTTTTTGCAATAAGCGATGATATTTTTGTTGAAGCTCTAAAAAGGGATAAATCTCAACATGATTTTGAATCCCCTCATGAGCCAAATCATCAACAAAACTATGCATTTGAGATGTTATTTGTGCAGGGGTCAATATTTTAACTAAATCAATATTTCTTTCAATATTGGATTTGATATATTCAAATCCCAAACTTAATTCACCTTTACGATAAAAACGGATAAAATCCCGCTGAATATATCCCAATAAAATTATTGCCTTTTTATCAGGGCGTTCATGCATGTATACCTTTAGGTTATCAAGATAGCGTGTATAAAATAAGTCCTCCACTACCTAGCCCCCTTTTATATTTTTATTACGGATCTCTCAAGAGATGAGCATATTCTATCAGAACAAAGTAAACCTAACACCTTTTAAGCCTATCTCTCGAAATTAAAATCTACGTTTAAAAAATGTTCCAATACCTGTGACCAGCAATAATATAAATCCAATAACTGATAAATCATTTTTATCATTTGATGTTTGTGGAAGACTGTTTAATTCCCTTTTGTTTTCGATTGGAGCAACTTTGAATAGACTAACTGTTCCTTTATTTAAACTTGAAGCTAGTGGTGTAATTGAATTATTGGATTTATTTAGTTCATTCGGTTTACTTGGTTCGTTTGGCTTTGTTGGTTCATTTGGTTTACTTGGTTCGTTTGGCTTTGTTGGTTCATTTGGTTTACTTGGTTCGTTTGGCTTTGTTGGTTCATTTGGTTTACTTGGTTCATTTGGTTTACTTGGTTCGTTTGGCTTTGTTGGTTCATTTGGCTTCAAGGCAAACGATTGATTAATTGCATAAAAAACATCAACTGGCTTATCAGCGTAAGCATAACTATTTTCTACTCGAGTGTCTTCATGATTTAGCCTTTGAGCATAATAATAATCCGGAATATTTAAATAAAAGCCTACCTTTAAGTTAGATTCCCAATTGCCTCGTTCCAAATAGAACATCTTAATCTGATGCTCGGCATTAACCCTATTCCAATTTTGCCCTAAGATATCTTTTAAACTTTTAACGATCTTACCATTTTCAGTAATATCTCCAGTATGAAAATTAATTTGTCCTGATTGTGAAGGATGTATTCCTCCCAAATCAAGCACCAATTTATTATCAATATAAAGCCAAAAATCATCATCGCCACTAAATTCGGTAATCATATCTTTACCATCAATCTGACCACTATCTCCTCCATTACCATCAGCTCTACCAGATTGAACATAACTTGTACTCATAGTAACGCCAAAATAATGATTAACTTTTGATGGTGCAATATCATATTTTTTAGGATTCCCTTTAACATCAAAAAAAGTTTGCATTCCATTCAATGGGAAAAATTGTCCTTTATTATGATTGGAAACATCTGGTTGATTGTATACATCTATTTGATCAGTTTCAGAATTGTAGGCAGCATGATTGTTTAAACTATTAAACGAATACTTTCCCTTACCATCAGTAGTAAACAAATTCAAAAGCTTATTAGAATTAATGTTTTTTTTACCATCGACAGACACTTCCGAATCAAATAAATAATTTAAAGATTGTCCCGAGCTCAGTTGTGGATATCCGTTAACTAATTCATCTGTCACAATCCCTTTAGTAGCACTAGAATGGTTCATATTCATATAAACATTCTTATAACCGCCACCAGTGGAAAACTTTAAATCATGATCTTTATTAATACCTTCATCTATTTTGCTATTCTCAGAATTAGGATCAATCCAATAATCAGAAAGTGATACATCAATCCCTGGATTAGTCGTATTAATTTTTTGTAGAGGTTCATCTATCATTGTATTTGTTGCTACAGGATCAGTAGGATGATACTTTACATAATATGCCAAATTATCTTTATCAATCTTTGTAGATTTAATAATTTTATAAACAATACCGTTCTCAATAATATAGTTCTTATTATTCTCAACTGCATCTGCTATTGGTGCATTTCGACTATCTCCATTAAGATACTCAGTATTATAACTTTCATTTTTATAATCTGAATATAATTGATCATCTTTTGTCACATCACTAAAATCTTGTTTACTGTCATCCCACTTTTGAAGAGTTCCATTTTTATCAGCATAAAAATAGATAGTTTGGTCATTTATCTTTTTAGATATGGTTTGATAATAATCAGTATCATTATTTATCGAAGCTGGCACCTTAGATAATTGATCAACGATATGTAAAATATAGCCATTCCCCAAATCATCTCCAGCCTTCAATTCTCCTGATTGTAATTTATTAACTAAATTTGTGTTATCAGACCAATTCAAATAATTGTTTTTACTTTCATCAGAATGAAGTGCAATATCACCATTATTTTTATCATAACCATCGTCATGTTTGATTTGATAATCATCAACAGTATTTTGTTTTTCATTAACTGCATTATCTAATTCATTCTGGCGATCAACAGGTAAATAATTGTTTTGAATACTGTTTGTATTCTTGGCATTATTAATGTCTTGTATTTGGCTAGGCGTTGCCAATATGAAATTCTTGCTTTCGTTATTATAAATATAATACTGATTATCCTTTTCAATAAAAGTTATATTCTGATTCTGTGTAGTAACACTCTTAGTCAATGTAGTATTATTATTGATTGAATAATTACTATTATTTGATTTTCCTTGATCACTTTGTATACCACTTTGATCTGTATCAGAATTAGATATTTGGCTTAAGGTTACTTTATCAGATGTATTAATAGTATCAGCTAATATAATTTGCGAATTCCATAAGAAGAATCCCCCTAAAACAGCATTACTAAACAAAAAAAATTTAGTTATTTTATGATCTTTACTCATTTTATATTCCCCATAAATATTTTGTTTTATTGCCTAACAGAGGAATTATACTTAGTCAATTTCAAATTGGGGACATTTTAGGATAAATTCGAAAAATTATACATATCATTTTACTAAAAATATCTGGTTAATATTAGAAACAAAAAAAGTCACAAAACTTCAGCTTAATTGCCGTTGCCTTGTAACTTTTTTATTATTTAGCTTTCAAATTCTAATAACCAGTACTTGAATAACCATATGTCGAACTATTTGAATTTGTTCTAGAGGTTGTCGAACGCTGTGAACCTATATTATTAATTTCCTCATCAGTTTTTGTTGTAGAAGAACTTTGAGTTGCAGGGTCATATTGTATATCACCTGTCTTAGCCTTTGACAAATCTAAGTTTTTACGAATAAAATCAGTTACTCGTTGTAATTCGGATTTCTTCATAACTTCCATACTTTGGTCAGCTACTTGTGCACTAGTACCTTGTAAATGAGTTTCGGAAGTATTCTTTCTAACCGAATTATAATCCTTAGCAAGTTTTGTTAAATCATTAAAGGTCATATCCGTTTGTGTTTGATTGGCAATTGAGTTAATGAAGTATTGATTCAATAACGTCTTAACCGAACTACTCTTCTTCAATAGTGCTGTTAGAACAGCTCTTTGACGTGTCTGACGACCATAATCTCCTTGAGGATCATCATAACGCATTCTCGAATATGCCAGAGCTTTTTTACCATTCATATGAGTTTTCTCACCATTAGTAAAAGTATAGCCTTGATATGTAAAAGTTAAAGTTGGAGTCACATCAACTCCCCCAGCTCGGTCAATTACTTTTTCCATACCGCCCATATTAATAAGTGCATAATAATCAATTGGAACATTCAATAACTTTTGAACAGTTGTGATGGCGGTCTTAGCTTGACCATAAGAATAAGCTGCATTTATTTTAGCAGGTGAATCCTTCTGATAACCTGGAATATTAACGGCCGTATCACGAGGAATACTTGTAATAGTAGTTTTATTAGTTGATGGATTCAACGTTATAACCATCATACTATCGGTTCTACCTTTATAATCTCTTCCCAATGCACCGGTATCTGTTCCCATTAAGAGAATAGATATCGGTTTTTTTTCTTGTAACTCTTTACTTACATTTCGTTGTTTAGTCACACCAGATGGTGTAAATGAGCTGTTTACAGCATTTTTTACATTACGATATTTGGTCATACCGTATGCTGATCCCCCCAAAACTATTAACAAAATTAATACTAGAAATACATTTCTTAATGTATGTTTCTTTTTTTTGTTGTGCATTTTTTCCCCCAAAAGGATTACTAAGATTTAAAAATAATCCCTATTTTTTTTAATATTCTGGCTCTCAACAATATCAATATAATTATGTAGACAAAAATTCCTAGTAACACCTCAAGAATTAGCGAAATCCAATCTTTTCCCAATGCCCCATTTAAATAAGAAACTAGAAATAACATCACAATTCCTGCAAAAAAATACTTCCAAAAATCTCTAAATAGTTTTTTATAAACAACTTGTCCTCTTAGAGCTATCAATTGGTATATTGTAACGGCTAGCTCAGATAATACAGTTGCTATTGCAGCACCTACAGCACCAAACATTATTATTAATGGCACATTAGCAATAAAATTAACTATCGCCCCAAGTATTACAGACAACGTATACGATTTAGTCTGTTTAGTCGGTAACAAAAACTGAGTTCCTATAGCATTACTCCAAGCTATTAAAATTATAACAACTGATTCAATCATCATTATTGGAATCACACTAGTAAATTTACTAGTAAAAAACAAAGGAACAAATTTAGACGAAATTGCCATTAGTCCAAACATCATTGGTATAGATATTGCCGATACAAAAGAAAAACTTTCATATAAGAGCTTCTTTGTCTTTTCGGACTTTCCTTTAGCAAAAGCATTAGCAACATGTGGCAACATGACAGTTCCAGTCGCCGTAGCAACGGCTAGTATCACCTTAACCAATTTATCCGATTGATCAAAATAACCTGATGCTTGGACGGACACCATCAAACCCAACATTGTTTTATTTAAAACAAGATATATTTGAGTAGCAATCTGCGGAATAAAAAGAATCAATGACGGCCACAAATGCCTCCAAATTTTTAATTCTGATAGTTTAGCCTTTCCAATGTATCTTTGTAAACTAGGAAACAGTGTAATATTTCCAAATAAAAGTGATAAAGATAAAATCAGTATATATGTTGTTAGATCATCATACGATTTAACAAATATAAATATACTAATTAAAGTAAGTACCTTTACAATAAGGTTCCTAAAGATCGTAATAGCAAAATCTTCTACTCCCATAAAAAACCACGATATATCAAAGGCCATAGCTATAATAGATATAGATTGTGCCAAGTAATAGATTTGATATTCTCTTAAAAAGAAAAAGAATATTACAAAGCAAAAATATGCGAAGATGATTGTAACTAATCTCATTAGAAATATCTCATAAAATGTATGCGTCAATTCTGTTCTATTATCTCTAATAAAGGCAACCTGACGGTTTCCATATAAATTAACCCCTATGCTACCAAATAATATAAAGTATTGGATAATTGAATTAGTATAAGAGTTAATTCCAACACCTTTTGGTCCTAAAACACGAGCCAAATATGGCGTTGTTATTAAAGGAACTATTAAAATAAAGATTTGGTAAAAGGTGTTGTATAGATAGTTCTTAATAACCTTCATTCATCATTCTCCAAATCATTTCTTCTGTGACTAACTAAACTCGCAATCCTATCAATAAATATTTTACGTGTTTTACCAAATAAAAATTTCATAACTATATCAATTATTGAACAAAATATAAATATTAAAGAAGACACTAGCAAACCATATGCTAGAACAAAAGGGGTATTCTCATATCTATACCCTCTTATGAGATTATTCCATAGCCAATCAACTATTAATAAATTCGCATGTATTAAATAAATTGAAAATGTAGTTGATGCCACCTCATTAATAAATTTTATTGTAAATGGATTTATTCTTACTACAAATAGGAATATACATAGTGCTGATAACAATTGTAGCGGACTTAACCCACCTATTAACCACCCGTACAACCTTGGACTACTACCAATATTGTATTTTAGCTGTATATAATTAATTATGAAAACTGAAAAGCATGATAAAAATAATGAAATTGCCAATATCGACCACAAATAGATCTTTTTTATTTCTCTTTTTAATTCATTTTCAAAAATCCTTATATATGCACCAAAACAATAAACAACCAATAACCACACTATATCATCACCCGTTGTTCCAATAGCGGGATTACGGAAAAGGGTACCTAACACCGAAAAAATAAAGAAAATTGTAAGAAGAAACTTATGATACTGCAATCTACTAAAGCTTAATAAAATCTTATTCATGTATGGAACTAATAAATACATTCCTAAATATGCTGTTACAAACCAGTTCAAATAACCAGAACTGGAAAGAAATACAGTTTTAACAATATTTTTTAAATCGAATTCATTTATTTTAAAAACAACAGAAAGGATCAAAATTAATATCGAATAAAAATAGGAGGTAATCCAAATACTAATAAATGATTTTTTTTTGAAGCCCGACGAAATTATGAAATAACCAGATATTAAAACAAACAGGTTTACCCCCAGTTTTCCACCTATCCATAACGAATTAATAATTGACTTTAAAACATACTCATTGCTTTGAAACTTCCAGTCAGTCTGCCATGAAAAATGGCCTAAAATTATAAAGAACATACTGAGTATTCTTAAACATTCAATTGCAGAGTTTCTTTTATTAACCAATTTATCCTCCAAAGAAATATAATCATCTAATTCTCACAAACAAGAGATTTTTCCTACGAGACGTACTTCACTTTAGGGTTGAAAACCATTCCCTGAAAAATCCCCTTTAGGACGGCTACAATTCTATAAAATCTATGATCTTTTCCATATCTAATTATAGAAGGAACCATAAGTACTTCACTAATAATCCTACGAATAGCTTTTCTTTTCGATTTATATTTTCTATCAATATAAATCAAATTTCTAAACATAAAAGTATATCTTTTTATTCTGTCAAATGAATCATTCACTATTGTCATATTACTTAAATTGTTTTCAGTATAATGCAGCACCTTACTTTTAGTGACAAAATAACTTGAATATTTTGAAGATATACGCGTTGTATATTCAGTATCATCCCCCCATATGAATAGTTCTGCCGTCGGTATACCTAGTTCCTTAATTATTCGTCGAGGCACTAATATTGACACAAATGTCGCTGTATTAACGCTAACAAGACCATCGTCTATCTTTTCTCCCCAATTATTAGAAACTTCAGGAATATTAGTACTGGAATTGTCTTTCCATCTAGCATTACTACACAAGAAGCCATAACTATTTTTTAACTTATTATCTCCCTTTAACAATTCTTCCAAACAATCTTCATTAGGAAAAGTGTCATCATCCATTATCCAAACAAAATCATCATCCGTTCTTTCATAAGCAAGTCTAACACCCTCGCTAAAACCTTTGGCTCCACCAAAATTTCTCATCATGTTTTTTACAATCAAATTTTTGTTTGTTAATCCGTTCAAATACTCTTCTGTACCATCAGTACTTTTATTATTTATAACAAGAACGTGCCTAACCCTGATAGTTTGCTTAAATAGACTTTCAAGACATTTTTTTAACAATTCCAACCTGTTGTATGTAACAACGACAGCACAAACCTTTTTTTCCAAAAGTTACTCACCCTTAATCAAATTATTTAACAACTGCATCTATTTCGCCCAAGTACTCCTTATTAATTTCTCCCTGGATATACTTTTCTCTGGTAGATTCATTTACATACTTTCCTTCAATTGGAATCTTAGAATCAGCCCGTCTCAAGAACCATTCATACTCAATATCTAAATGTCCTATATCTATAGCCTGCACATGTAATTCTACCGATATCCTAGGAGTTAAAACCGTTGCAGTTGGCCCTAATGATATTAATAATAATGGCCTATGATGGGGATTACTTAATACTTCATCCTTTATCACATTATAGATATCATCAATTTTTTCAAATGCATTTGTTGATGGAGCAATTATTCTCCTAACAGACTTTGCATACTTAAAAAGGTTATTTCCAACTCCAAAGCGAGTAAATTCTCCCTCAACCATGATGACATCCCTGTTTTCCCACATCTTTTTTATGCAATTAAATCTCCGTTCAACTTCTCTATGACTAAAAAGATATCCCTGATAAGGTCTAGTAAAAAAGGCATCACCATATAAATAATTACTATTCAAATATTTATAATACTTTTTCAAATAAATACTTACTTCTCTCTCCCAAAACACTTTATTCGATAACTTCATATTTGATAAATTTAGATAAACACTTGGTACACAAATTAAAAGTTTTTTGTCATTATATTCTAAAACCCTATTTAACTGATTTGACAGTCTAACTGAATTTATTTCAAAGGTATTTCCCAAATCCATCGATAAAAGAAATCTAAATTCCCCATCTCCAAATCTGGTCACAGAAAGATCCTCATCAATAATCTTTTTAATAGTTGTATCAAAATCCAACGTATTTACTCTAAACTTGGAAATACTTCTTTTATAAGGAATATACCAAAAAATATACTTAACCAATCTGTATATCCTTTTGATAAAATTAATTACACTCATCTTTGCCTTCTATTCGTTCGATTATTTGCAATTCATAATTTTTCTTTGAAAGATCGTCGGTAATCTCATTAACTTTATATCCTTTTGTAACAACTTCATTAACATACTTTCCTTCAACGGCTTGTTTTGTTGTGGATCCCATTAAATACCAATTGTATTCAATATCCAAATGTCCTATATCTATCGTTTGAACTCCATACTTTATTAAATTAGCAGCCAATATTGTTGCAGTTGGTCCTAAGGAAACTAGCACTAAAACATTATCCTTCAAATTAACATAATCTAAAATGGACTGATATATTTCATCATATTTTTCAAAGGCATTCTCACTCGGTGCAAGAATTCTGTTAATTTTACCTGCGTTATCCAATAAATCATCAGCAACTCCAAATCTACTTTTTTCTCCTTCAACAATTAAAATGTCTCTTTTTTCCCATATTTTTTTTAATAATTCAAACTTCTTTTTTGCATTCTCCTTATTGTTGTAATCCATATATGGTCTGGTAAATTGGGTATCATAATATTGTTTATTCTTGTTTAAAATACTGATCCAGGACCTTCCATACAATCCCAAAAAAAGTCCCCAGTACTCTCTTGCTTCTATGTTATATTGATCCAAGCCGTTGAAAATATCTGGAATACATATCATTAGTCTTTTATCATTCACTTTTAATGACTTTAACAATTCTTCAGATAATATTGGCGAATTTTTTTCAAAATTTCTTTCAGATCGATTTTGAAAAATCCACTGAAATTCACCATCACCAAATCTACTAACAGATACCCCATTATTAATAATATAATTAACAGTTTCCTCAAATCCTTTAACATGTGGCTCTTTTCCCTTTATTCTTAATTTAAAATATTTATATAAAATAATAGATAAAAAATATTTTATTTTAAAAGGGATAATCCTATTTATTATTCTTCTCATTTGACTAGTAGTCTCTCTCATAATCACCTAATTATATTCAAAAGAATTTTTCGAGTTATTTTTCAAACTCATTTTTTACTGCCTGTTGTGCGGCCATAATAGTTTGATCCATATTATAATAACGATATTGCCCAAGTCTCCCTCCAAAAACAACATTTGGGAATCTCTCACGAGCTAGCTTAACGTATTCTGAATATAGCTTCTTATTTCTTTTATTATTAATTGGATAATAAGGTTCATCTCCACGATGCCAAGATTGTGGATATTCATGAGTAATAACCGTTTTGCCTTTATTACCCTTACCAAATTCAAAATGCTTATGTTCAATAATTCTTGTAAATGGTGTGTCAAAATCCGTATAATTCACTACGGCATTTCCCTGATAGTTATCCTCATTAAGTATCTCCGTATCAAATCTTAGACTACGATATTCTAGCTCTCCCAACTCATAATCAAAAAACTCATCAATCATTCCTGTAAAAATAATCTTAGAATCCGATGATAAATATTTGCTTCTTTTTTTGAAAAAGTCAGTATCAGTTTTAACATTAATTAATTTATTGCTTAACATCTTTTCAATAATTTGTGTATATCCCCCGATGGGAATTCCCTGATATGGGTCATCAAAATAATTATTATCATATGTAAATCTCACTGGTAACCTACGAATTATAAAGGCAGGTAATTCCTTAGCTGACTGTCCCCATTGTTTTTCCGTATAGCCTTTAATAAGTTTGTTATAAATGTCTAGTCCTATTAACGATATTGCCTGATCTTCTAAGTTTTTTGGGTGCCCCTTCAAACCAAAACTTTTTTTTTGATGTTCAATTTTTTGCTTAGCATCATTAGGAGTAACAACTCCCCAAAGTTTATTAAAGGTATTCATATTAAAGGGTAAATTGTAAATTTCTCCCTTATAATTAGCAATAGGACTATTAATGTAGTTATTAAAATTCGCAAATTGATTTATATATTCCCATATATCTTTCATTTTCGTATGAAAAATATGTGCTCCATATTCATGTACTTGAATTCCTTCTATTTTTTTTGTATAGATATTCCCTCCTATGTGTCTTCGCTTTTCTATTACTGTTATTTTTTTTCCTCTTTTGGCCATTTCGTTGGCAAACACTGCACCAAACAATCCTGAACCAACTACCAAATAATTATTCTGCATTTTCAAACCTCATTATAATTTATAATTTTTCCTTTTTTTGGAAGTACAGTTATAAGGACTATCCATACCAAGATCATTTCTATAAAATTTACACTAAATATATTCTCGTAAAACTTATTAGAAAAAAAGGATAGTAATAGGCAAGCTGAGATCCTTCCATAAATCAAAACATAAACGGGTAGATCTTTTCCTAAAACAATCTCCCTTTTAGACCTGATATAAATAATCTGACTTGTAAACGCCATAAACCCCACTAAAATGGGTACTCCAACATATCCAAAATCATATATATATGGATAAAATGTAGTATAGACATTTCCTAAACTATAACCATTTACATTTAAAAACGGCAAAATAAATCTAATATTGTTGCCATTTCCAATAATACGATCAATTGCCTGATGAAGATAAATGAAAGTTTGTTCACCAAAGAAACTAGTTTTCACTGGAAAACTTCCACCCGTCAGAAAAGTATCTAAGTTTTTTATTTCAGCTCCAAAATATATAGATAAATAATCACTCATAGAATAATTTGAAATTTCTCTCCCCAAGAAGGAAGCACTTACCTGAAAAGTTAATACGAGTAACACAAAAGAAATAGAAATAACAACTAAAGTTTTCGTATTTATTGTGAAGATATTTGATTTTTTTTGAAAATATGAAAAATAAATATACACAAGTAATCCAACAATTAAAAGGACAGTTGATCCACGTGATCCTAACAAATATCCTGAACAAGCACTTACTAAGAAAATCATAATATCGATATAGCTTATCTTTTTTAAAAGAATAATATTTCTGGATACAATATAAGAGAAAAAAATTCCGGAGGCGTCCGTAAACGTTCTAAGCCAAGACAGATATCTATCCATAGATGGTAAATCGATATTATCACTCGTTTTCCATCTATAAAGGTCAATGGACTCACTCAGACTTCCTGATGGAGCAACATTTTTAATATACTTTATTGTTAAAACAACAGTTATTAATTCTAAAACTAATACAATTATCGACTTCATCTTTGAAATTTCTTTAAAATTACTATGGTTAACCTCCATATTTATCCTTGGCTCGATAAGAATGGAGACTCTATCAACCACAAGAGAAACAATCATAAATGTGACGACTCCTCCTAAAATAACCATAAATGTATTGCTACTAATATCTAGACTCCACTTCTTTTTATATAACAAAGCCCATGGAACAGAGATAAAGAAAGAAACTGAAAAAAGAAAAGCGGGAGCGATTAACTCCCGATTAAAAAGAAAGTAATTAATTACTACTGAAAATAATAAAAATATTAATAACAAAGCTAACATTGAAATTACACTCCCATATTGGTACATCTCCATATTACTAGATATTCATTTTCTAAAATAGAATTTTAAAAGAGCACTATAAGTTGGAATTCCCATGGAAAGAAAAATAGCAGCAATTTTTAATCTAAAGTCCTTATTTAAGTTAGATAAAACTATATTTCTATTTTTAAGTACACTTCTTTTCAAATCCTTGATTAAATAAACATAATCTTTCAACCTTTTACTAAATAAGATTGAATTTATAACGCTCACTGAAGCCCAACAAATTCTCAATCTGGAAACATTATATAAATCTGGATATATTTTAAGAACTTCATTAACCATTTCATAAGTTGCTTCTAAAAGATCCAGTTTCTTTTTATTAAAGGATTCAGTTGTAATCGAGTTATCTCTAATAATGTAATTATATTTGGACAAAGAACCAACTGCTACTCCTCCCGACTTTAATACAACTTTATACGTTGTAAATGTATCTTCAAAAACTTTTCCCTCGGGATAAAGGATGTTTTTGAACAATTCTTTTTTATAAAGTTTCCCCCATACCGACAAGTCAACCTTGTCTCTTGCCAAAATTCCTTCAATCCAATCATGACTATTCCATATTCTGGAATTTTTGTTCAGTTTATTATCTACAATGTTATTACTATAAACAACCTTATGCTGACAACTGGAAATATTTACATTAAATTTCATTATTAAATACACTAAATAACTAAGATAATCACTTTCCACAGTATCATCCGAATCAATGAAGGTTATATAATCACCATTAGACATCTCTATACCATAATTCCTTACTTTCGAAAGTCCACTATGATCAATTGAATAGATTCTGATATAGGGCACATTTTGAGCTAGTTTTTTCGCAATTTTTAAAGTCTTATCTTTAGACTTATCATCAATTATTATAATTTCTTTATTTTTATAATCTTGTTTAATAACTGAATTAACACAATCTTCTATAGTAGATTCCACGTTATATGCAGGAATTATTACTGAAATAAGCGGTTTTTTATTATTCATTTATCATCCCATATTGGTAACGTAACAAAAAGTTAAAAATGGGTATGTGTATATCCCACTCCAAACTTTCTACACAAGAAAAAGAATATTTTTTTTAAAATATGTTTATCTCCCGTTTGATACCAATTAATTTCTTTATATTTAATTTTATTTTTTTCAAGCCATACATCCATTAATAATTCAGACAAGTACCCATATACCCTTGATTCTTGAATAGAATAATTACTAATATCTATTCGATGCTCTAGCTTACTTAAAACATTAAAAATAAACTTTGAATATGATTCAAAGTACTTCTTTTTCATAATAAACATATTAAACATATGCGCACTTCTTCGATTCATTACGTTATCAAAATATTGCAGATATTCTGAGTATTCATTTTTAATTATTTTTCTCAATTCATCAAGTGGCAACTCATTATGTGCATGAATATAATGAGAACGATTTGTTTCAATATAGTATTTTCTCTTTTTAGGAAGGATAACATCATTATCTAATAACAATTCTTCAATATCTTTTCGGCAAATAGGAATATCATTTTTATCAATAGAAAATAATCGTCTGTAATGTACTAAACCCACAACATCTGTATCCTTCAAATTCTTCCAAGCCCAGTAAATTGCGGTCAACTCGTTATAATTGGGATTCTTATATGAAATGTTTTCACCATCATCATCCCGTTGAAAATCGATTCCTTTTTTATAATTACTACCTGCTCCAACAAGTACAGGCAAATATACGTTTCTATCTTCTGGCATTGAAACGTACTTATGTGATGCAACTAAAATCTTTATATTAGACATAAAATGCCCCTTCAATATAATTATTAATACGCTCCATTGGGTCTTACAAAAACAACAATAGTTTTTAATATCATATACAAATCAAATAATATTCCACGATGATTGATGTATTTCAAATCTAACTCAACCATCTCGGGAAAACCAACATCATTACGCCCACTAATTTGCCATAACCCAGTACAACCAGGTTTTACAACTAATCGCTGTTTATCATAATCTGTATAGTCTTTAACTTCACGTGGCAATGGCGGCCTTGGACCTACTAAACTCATATTCCCCAACAAGACATTAAGTAATTGTGGAAGCTCATCAATGCTATATTTACGAATAAATCGTCCGACTTTAGTAACTCTAGGATCGTCTTTCATTTTAAACATGGCACCTTCAACTTCATTCTCAGAAAGTAACTCTTTCAAATGTTCATCAGCATGTACTTCCATCGATCTAAACTTATACATCTTAAACGGTTCTTGTCTTTTTCCTAAACGAACCTGTGAATAAAATACCGAACCCTTCGAATCTTCAAGTTTTATGGCAATTGCCACAATTAAGAATAATGGTGACAATAATATTAGCCCTAAAAAACTAGCGACAAAATCAAATATCCTTTTAATCGCTTTATAAACATATCGTCTATTTTGGTAAGCAGGATCAATTGATAAATTATTATTATTACTACCATCAAAATACTCCATATCCTTATTCCCCTTTATCAATCGAATTATCTAAAACAACCAGAATCTCTTTCTCTTCTTAGTTAATTCAGAAATACGAACATAATCTGTATCCCCCACATCATCGCCATTGATGATGTTTTTTGCATTTATATTAAATTGTTGGGCTTTATTTCTTCCTTCTTCGCGTTCTAACTTATCAAAGGCCTCTTTCATCAAGTATCTTCGCCCCTTAAAATTATGTGCATCCGAAGCAAAAACAAATCCCAAATTTGCTTTGATAATTTGCTCAGTTAATTCTTGAACATGTTTCCCAAACACACCCAAGTAACTACTACTAGTCAGTTGAGTCAAACAACCCATTTTTACAAATTCATACAATTTATCTGGTGTTTCTTGAAAGCCCAAATTTCTCTCCGGATGGGCGATCACTGGTACTATTCCCCTAGTGGTCAAATCAAAAATCATATCGGCCGTATATTCAGGAATCCCATTATGTGGCAATTCCAGTAACAAATATCGATTAGTTTCATCCATAAATAAAACATCATCTTTACCTATGTTCGAAATCAACTCTCCTGTTAAATGAACTTCCTGTCCTGCAAAAACAGTCAACGATATCTGATTGCTATCTAGTTTCTTTTGAAACTCATTAGTCTTTTCTATTACATCTTGCTTATGGTTAACATATTCACCATCCATATGATGTGGTGTCAAAAGTGCATGACTAATACCTTGATCTACAGCCACCCTAGCCAAATCCAGCGACATCTGTAAATCCTTAGATCCATCATCAACTCCTGGCAAAATATGGCAATGCAAATCAATTAATTTCATTTTTTCTTCTCAGCTCCATAATAACCACCGTAATATCCACCATAATATCCGGAAGATTTTTCTTTAGTTACTCGATTCATGATTACGCCTAAAATATTGGCATGAACTGTTTCTAAAGCCTGTTTAGCATGTGCTACACCTGCTTTTTCAGCAATACCTTGTGGAACAACCATAATTACGCCATCAACTTGGGCAGCTAGAACTTGAGCATCAGTTACGGAATTAGCTGGTGGAGCATCCAATATCAACAAGTCCGATTTATCTTCAAGCCTTGTCAATAGATCTTTTGTACGCATACTTCCCAACAATTCAGAAGGATTAGGAGGAATTGGTCCACTTGTAATGACAAATAAATTATTAACCATTGTAGGTTGAATAATTTCTTCAAATGAAGCATTACCCAATAAATAACTGGATAATCCTACTCTATTACTGACATTAAAAGTTTTATGAACTGTAGGTCTTCTTAGATCAGCATCCATTAGAATGACCTTTTCACCTTGCTTGGCCCAAGTTACGGCCACATTATTACTGACAGTCGATTTACCCTCTGATGGTGCAGAAGATGTAAATAAAATCGACTTTAATTTTTTATCAACTGATGAAAACTGAATATTTGTTCTAATAGTATTAAATTGCTCAGACGTAGCACTGGTCGGATCATCATAAGTAATTAATCCAACACCATGCTTCAAGCTATAGTTATCTAATTTTTTAGTCTTACTTTTAAATAATGGCATTAGTTTACCTAGACCCTTCTGTGATTTCTAGATGAAAATTCACCGTTGTTCATTGGTACTTGTAAATCCTTATGTTCAACGGTACGTTCAATATCTTTTTGGTCAATCTCACTAACAATTCCTAAACTGGTTAAGCCTAAATCGTCAGTTAAGAAACTTTCATCACTCACTGTTCGATCTGTTAATTCACGAATAAAGGCTAATGCTATCCCCAATATCAATCCTAAAATGATTCCCGCCAAAATATTTAACGTCTTACGAGGGCTTACTGGTTTAGTATTCGTCTCAGCCTCAGAAACAATTGAAACATTATTGACACTCATGATCTTAACGACCTTTTTCTTAAAAACCTTTGCCGTTTCATTAGCAATTGCAGCTGCTGTTCCTGCATCGGTTGACTTCGCCGTTACTGAAAATACTTGAGAGTTTTGAGAATTACTAATTGATAGCGAATCTTTCAATGCATTCATTGATCCAGGATATCCAGGGTAATCTCTAATCTGCTTATTCACATCCCTTAAAACAGTTGGGCTAGTAATAATGTCCTTATATGTACTGATCATTTGCACGTCAGCTTGCACTTGTTGAAACTGTGCCGCCTGCATGTCTGATGATAACTTACGATTAACCAAAATCTCTGTTGTGGCGCTATACTTAGGCGTCATAACAAAAAAAGTCACAAAAATTGCGGCCAGCGTTACAACTAATGTTGTCCCGGCTATAGCCCTTATATGTTTACGTAGTATGCCAAATATTTGAATCATACTGATAGTTTGTTCTGATCCCACTTCGTCCTCCGAATAAATCCCAAAATATATATAAATTAATCCTAATACATATAAGAAAGTATAGACCTGTTGACATATTGCGACAATATATCAAATTAAATTAGCATTAAAGAAACGTTTCCAATATTTTGAATATACATATTCGTAGTCTTCTTACTAAAAAATCATTATAAAAGATAATTTTTTATCAGAACTTACTTATCTCCCTTCGAAATTGCATTTTTAATCCATCTCTGTGAAAAGCCATAAGTATGCGATAATTTTTTGACATCTATATTTTTTCTAGTATTTCTTTTCAAATGTTTCTCAAGCTCTTGTCTATCATAAAGTTTCATAGGCAATTGTAATTGTGAACCACGAAATTCATTATAAATTTTCAACATATTATCTTCACCGACCAAGTCAACTAGTGCCTTATAGGTGGAATTTAATACATCATACCGAATTTTTTCCTTTACCATGACTGTTTTCCCCCTTTATTTATCGTTACTATTAAAATACCAAACATGCTCAGTCTCTAAAAATACGTGGTGCATTAAAAACAACATGTCACAGGTATTAGAAAAAGTGCAAAACAAAACCCCTTGATTGAATTATTCCAATACAAGGGGTTTTCATTTATAATCAAGAGTTTTTTTCTAACCATAGAATATGATTTTTCTCACGTTCAATTGCTCTGGTTAAAATCAAATAATGTCCATAATTATCTTGAATTTTATTATCATCTTCAAAGACTTCTGCCAATCTTTTCTTTAGGTAATCGTATTTCTTTTTGTTTATATCTAATTCTTGATTGATTAACGATTTTAATAAAGGATCTGATTTATCTTTAATAAAATACAGCTTTAATGAAAACAATTCTTCATTGTCTTCCAATGGTTCTTCTAACCACGTTCGCATTACTTTTGATCCTTCATCGGTAATCTTATAATAGGTGGATTTTCCATCATTATTATCTTCTACCCAACCATCATCTTTCATTCTAGCTAATTCTGGATATATCTGACTATGTGAGGCATGCCAAAAATCCCCTACCTCATGTTTAAACTCTTGACTAATCTGATAACCAGACAAGCTACCTTTATTATTGATCAAACCGAGTAATACATATGGCAATATACGTTTCTTAGGCATAATTTTCTCCCAAAAAAAATGATATACATCTTCGTATATCATTTTAACATGCTATTTATTGATACGATGGTAGTTTTCATCAAAGTACTTACCATTTCTGATATCATTTGGCATTTCCTTGTAAGGTGCTTCACTGATAACATCTTCATTATTTTGTCCAGCATCACCCATATAAGTTATATTGGCAAATTCAGGAACTACTAACTTGGGATAGGTTTCATATTTTTCACGAGATTCTTCCATTAAGTCAATATGTTCATTTTGATAGGTTACAGTAATTTCAGGATGTTCTTCAACCCACTTAGGGAAGAAAATCGTACCATGTAATTTCTTTTCATTAGGTATAAAATCCAACGCCACATCTGTACCTGTTGGTTCGGTCCATGAAATTTTATAAATTCCTTCTGTCAGCATTACAATATTGGCTTCTTGATCTGTTACCCAACGTCCCGCAACCATACCACCGTGAATTCGGTAATCTACAGTATGATCGTTCTTTGCATACCATTCATATTCCCAGCCATTATCATAGGTATAAATAAAATGCGTTCCTAAAAAATCGTCTAAAGTTTTAAATGTTTTTGTCATAATTAATTGTCTCCTTATGTCGTTATCGACAATAATTAGTATATGTCGATAACGACATAAAGTCAACCTAAAAAAATTCTAAGTAAAGAATCTACTCTACTTAGAATTTTCAATTCACTTTTTAGTCATTTGATTCATAACCTGTGCTGTTACCGGAATCTCTGAATATTTGCCAATTGAAGCTTGATCCATCACAACTGTGTTGGTATTAGACCCAGCCAAAGCAGCGAAGGCTTGGATTTGTTGAGCAGTGAAATATTTATTATCAGCTGATGACAACATTTCATTCAACTTCTTAATTTCATAAGCCTTTGCATCAGCTCTGGCAATTGTTGCGGCTGCTTCAGCTTTAGCAGTTGAAACTGTAGCCTCATTCTTAGCTTTAGTTTCAATTTCAATACTGCGCGCATCACCATTAGCCTTAGAAATTGCAGCAGTTTTTTCACGATCAGCTCTAATCTGTTTCTCCATTGACTCTGTAATTGAAGCAGATGGTTTCAACTCATCAATATTAACTCGATCAACTTTGATTCCATACGTATCGGTCAAATCTCCAATGGCAGTTGCCAAATCAGCATTGATCTTAGATGTTGACCCCAAAGCTTCATTCAAATCCAATTTACCAATAATATCTCGCAAATGGCCTCGAACTAACTGAATCATTGACTCAACCGAATTACTATTTTCATACTCGAATTTTCTAGCATTCGTTACATGATAATTCAAAGTAACAGTTGTTTGCACTTCAGCATTATCTTTAGTAATAACTGAATACCCTTGTAGTGAGAGAGGAATCATTGCTAAATCAACTATTCTTATTTTTTGAAAAACAGGAATATAAAAATTCAATCCTGCACTAACTTGACGACTATACTTCCCCAATGTTTCTACCAAACCAACATGATTTTGACGTACCACTTTTAACCCAAACATATTTATCCGCCTACTTTTCTGATTTTAATTCCTGAATTGTCAGAATATTACCATTAGCCTTAATTACCTGATAATTCCCCATTTTATTAACTGCATCATTTGCCAATAAATCATAGCGATAATAGATACCTTTAACCTCAATCAAGTCATTTGCCATATTGATCTTGTCCCCTTTAACCACAGATCCTACTATTTGGCGCTGTTCAAGGTTATTGGTTGGTACCGTATCACTTAATTTAGTGACAATATAATTGTTAACGCTGCGATTTTCACGACTGGCATCTTCTGCTATTCGGTCGTACAAATCTTTGTCTAATCTTAATGCTATTGTTTTATCTGCCATGGCTTTATTATATCACTATCATATCAAAGTGATATCATAATAATATTGACAAATTGTAAAAAAATAGAACAAAACATGCTCGAAGGCTATGTTCTGTTCCACGTTTAGACTGTTCTAGGGTTATGCCCTAACTTCTTTTCCTGTATTTATTCAAATCTTAGTTTTTTTGCTCGGTGTTGATAATGCTTATATAATCCTGAATAACGCTCTTTATATTCCGAGCGCCATGGTTTATCTCGACCACAGAAATGTAAAACAACTGTATTATCAATTACCCAATCAATGTCCCGTTCACCATTGCTTTTAGCAAAGTACAGAGGATTCATACGTGCATCATAATTATAGAGTTCATCAGGAATCTTCATTATATGTTGTCCATATAGTCCATTTAAAATATCTTGATCTGGCAAAAAAAGTGCCTTACCCATTTTTTCAATATAATTAAAAATATCATTGGCTTTAACATGTTCTCTAATTGCTTCTAGGTCCATCAACATCACGCCTGAATTATAGTAACTTTCAGTTTCATAATTACCTAATCGTAATTTATTCAAATTATCAGTTACATCTAATGATGTATGACTTGCTGCGGCATACCAGTAATCTTTCAAATCCAATTCATATAAAGACATTAAATCGTTAATAACCAAAATATCAACGTCCAAATAGAGAATTCGTTTCAAATTCTTTGGTAAATATTTATAAGCCAATAAGCGATAATAAATTGTTTTAGGGTAACGGTCTGTCGTCGGTGCATCATTAAATTGATTATCATCAATTATCACTGGATGATAATGCATTCCTAATTTTTGGCAAAAATTATTTAATGTTTCCGACAATTTCAACTTGGGACTTTGAATCACGTAAACCGCATATTGATCTACTGAGGTATTTTGCTTAATTGAATATAGGGTCGTCATTAATTGCTGTGTTACATTATCATCAATTGCAAATAATAAATTCATCCTTTAATCTCCCTCAAAATTATTTACTTCAATTATAGTATAATTAAAACAATTTCAATATCAGGAGCGTAAAATGATAAAACCAATCAATCATGATACTAATTTTCTTTCTCAAAAGGCCGAACTAGCAACAAAATCAGACCACGATGTCGTCGTTGATCTTTTGGACACTCTCAAAGCAAATTCAAAGGATTGTGTTGGCATGGCCGCCAATATGATTGGAATTAATAAGCGAATAATTGTTTTCTCAATGGGAATTATGGACGTTGCTATGATAAATCCTACTATTATAAAGAAATCTGGTGAGTATTCTACCACTGAAGGTTGCCTTTCGTTAATTGGTCAACGTCAAACTAAGCGTTATCAAAATATTACTGTTAAATATCTTGATAGTAATTTCCAAGAACATACTCAAATGTTTGCTGACTTCATTGCACAAATTATTCAACATGAAATTGATCATTGTGAAGGAATCTTAATATAACAAAAAAACGACCTGAAAGGGTCGTTTTTTGTTATATTAAACTCTTTGTTCTGCATTTCTTTCAGCAGTAGCTTCTCTATCAAATTCTTCATCAGAACCAGCTTCAGCCGACATCTTAGCCAAATGCTCATAAGTTGATGAAACATTCTCTTTTGCCAAAGCCTTCTTGAGTCTTTCATTACCCTTATGCATATCAACAACTGTCCAAATTAATAAGGCAAGCACCGCTGCAATTAGGACATAAGCAATAATATTAGCTTGGGTTGTTTGTGCCGCCGTTATATTGTCTCCATAAAATGCCTGGATTTGACTAGGCATATTGTAAAGATTCAAGAACGTCAATGCAATAACTGACAACCAACCGAAGCCTTTGACCCAAGGAGCATTCTTGAACTTATTACCCATTTCAGTACTGCTATCAGTCATCAACAATAATGGCAACATTGAAAATGGCAATGCAAAGGCTAGAAATACTTGGGAATTATTCATCAAATTATTCAAAGCCACATGCTCATCAATCATACTCTTATTACTTGTTAACATAACACAGATCAAAACAGGAATAACTGAGATCAAACGTGTTACCAAACGACGTAACCATAAAGGCATTCTCATATGAACAAAGCCTTCCATAATAACTTGTCCGGTTAGAGTACCAGTAATTGTTGAATTTTGACCTGAAGCAAGCAAGGCTACAGCAAATAATGTTGATAAAATACCAGATTTGGCAACAGCAATCAATACACCATTACTCAAAGTTGATGTATCTGATAGAGCTGTATATAACCCGAAGAATGATGGATCTTTAACAGCACCACTCTTAAATACAGCAACACCCATAATCAATAGCAAAGCATTAACGAAGAATGCAGCTGTAAGTTGAATATTTGAATCCCAAGCTGAGAAACGAACATTTTGAGCAACTGACTTTTCATCAGCATGATCAACCTTTCTCGTTTGAGAAATGGCTGAATGAAGATACAAATTGTGAGGCATAACTGTGGCACCGATAATTCCTAATGCACCAATCAATGGTGTCTGTCCACCAATTGAAGGGCTCTTTGCAAATGTTTTACCAGTTGGAACTAATCCTGCAAAAGCAGCGCTCCAGTTAGGATTAGATAATGCTACTTGATAAACGAATACGAATAAAATAACTAAAATTAAACATACAACAATTGCTTCAATTTTTCTAAAACCAATCTTTGTTAATAACAATAATACCAAAACATCACCAACCGTAATGAATACGGCAATTACTAATGGAATATGGAACAATAGGTACAAAGCAATGGCACCACCGATAACCTCGGCAATATCAGTTGCCATAATGGCTAACTCAGTTAATATCCAAAGTATAATACCTAATGATCTGCTGGTTCTAGCACGAATGGCTTGGGCTAGATCCATCTTACTCACAATGCCTAGTTTAGCAGCCATATATTGTAATAACATGGCTATTAAACTAGACAAAAGAATAACTGACATCAATAAATACTGGAAATTTTGTCCACCAGTAATCGATGTTGACCAATTACCGGGGTCCATATAACCAACGGCAACCAATGCCCCTGGACCTGAATATGCGAATAATGTCTTTAAAAAACCTTTATCTCTTGGTACATCAACAGTCCCATTGATCTCCTGTAAAGAAGGACCATTAGCGTACTCGATTAACTTATGCTTTTCTGCCATAGTATTAATCTCCTCTTTATAATTTCCAAATAAACTCTAGCGAATAATCATTATTGAAATAGGTGAATATTTCGCCATATAAGCTGCTTGAGAACCAAAGTATTTTCTGATTCCCTTTTTTGAAAGTGAACCAATTACTAATAAATCAGCGTTTGATGCTGGTATGACGTCTTTTACAATCGTCTCACCAGGATCTCCTTCAGCAACTACCAGTTCTACCCTTTTTACACCGGCTTCAATCGCAACTTTACGATACGATTTCAAATGCTCTTCAAGTTCTTTACGTTCACCGTGAACATAATCATTGCTCAATGCCTGGTAAACGTTCATCTCATTACTTTCCAAAATAGATGTAATGATCAATGTTGAATTATCTTTGATGCAACGATGCATGGCATATCTAAACGCTAACTGCGCATCTGCCGAATCATCAACCCCAACTAAAACACGTTCAAATGTGTTATTTTGTTTTGACATTGGTCAGTCCTCCAATTCATTTTTATCAAACGGAATTTAACTACTCGTCTTTCCAAAATCCATTCTACCCCAATTTAATACTATGTAAACTATTTTTTAAGGTCACCTAATAAAAATATTCAAATTGTATTTATTTGTGGTAATTTTAAGTAATCGGTTACTTCCATGTTATAAAGGGAATATCAGCAATTTTATAACATTAAAAATCGAGTTATTACCCCTATCTTAACTATTACATTTAAAAAAATTATGATATATTGAAAATGCCATATGTAAAAGAGTAAGCTCTTTTTGTTATAAAAGGGCATTTTGCCATCTTTTATTAGGTAGGGCTAACTAAAAAAATATATATTTTATTTAAGAGGAATAATCATGAAAAATAAAACACATTCAACGATTAATAATTACAACAGCCAAAGCTATTCATCAGATAGCTGGATAACCTCCGAGATACTAGTTGGTATGTATTCAAAAATTTTTACTAACTTATTGTTAATAGATAATCAAATCTTTAAAAAGAATGTATCCAAATAAAATAAAAGCGGTGAATAACCTTGAATGATTTAAATTTTTTGAGATTAATATTTGAATTAGGCGGAAGTTTCCAAAATGTCAATAATATTGATTTAGCTATCAAAGCTAATGTTAGCAAAGCTTCCATTTCCGATAGAACTCAGCATTTGTCAAAACTAGGTTTAGTTAAATATACAAAATACTATGGTACCAAATTAACCAAACGTGGACTAAATTCAGTTATTCCCTTAATTCAACAACAACGTCTAATTGAAATTTGGCTTTACGAGAAACTTAATATTCCAATAAATGATATCTATGAAAAGTCTTGTAGCTTATCGGAGCATCCCGATTTATTACTAATAGACAGATTAAATACTTATCTTGATTATCCAACTGTTTGTCCACATGGAAACGTTGTTCCTATTAATTGTGAGATACCAAAATTCTCCAAGGGTTCATTACTGTCTGGTCAAAATACTCCCCACACCAAACTACAAATAATCAACTTTACAGAAGATAATTATCTTTTTAAAACGCTTGAAAATATCGACATCAAATTAAACGATACGATAGAAATCATTAATCTTAATAACTATGATCATTCAATGGTTGTTTTGAATTTAAGAACTGGTCTAAAACAAATTTTACCTAAGAACATTACTAAAATGATTCGCATCAAAAATATTCCTGACGAAATAAAAAATCGTAAAATAAATTAGAAATCAAACTAATTTATTTTACGATTTTTTATTTACCATATTGTTTAAACCAACGTGGTGATAAGCCATATTTAATTGAGAGTTCCCTAACCTCTTTGGCAGTGAGATTTTTATCTTTGATTTTTATTTTTATTGCTTGTGGATCATATAATCTCATGGGCAATTGCAGTTGTATACCGCCAAAGTTATCTCTAATCTTTAACATATTTTCCATACCAACGATATCAACCAGTTCTTTGTATGATTTATTCAATAAATCATAATCTACTTCATTCTTCATTATCCTATAACCTCAAAAATAATATATTATTGTAAATCAATTCCTCAATTAAATAATATAACGATATGTGGTCACATTGTGTCTAATGATAATAATATAAGTATTTTTATTTTATTCCTGAACCGGACCAACAATTGATGAAACAACTGCTTCAATGGAAGAAACTAACGGACTATCTGGTGATATTCCCGTCGTTGCAAAACGGTCTTCCCACCACTGACTGCGAATTTTCTGAACCGTATCAACGATCTTCTGTCCTTCAGATGTTAAATTCAAGATCTTAGTCTTACCCGCACCGTCAGCCTTGGTAAGATAGTTCAATTTCTCCATCTTATTAATTTCCCGAGTTGCCAAACCCTTATCAATTACCAATGAACGGGCCACTTGATTTTGACTAATATTTTCATAATCGCTTACAGCCAAAAGAATACATGCTGCCGTTGGATTTAAGTTGATTTTACTGAACTTTTCTCTGGTGTCCTTATAATACTGTCTATGTAAAATAGAAATGTCCTGTGCTAAATAGCCGATATTTTTCATTTATTTTCACTCCAGTGAAAAGCTTTCTGTGTTGACAAATCAACACGAATGATTTATTTTTTACCTATAATTAATAATTATAGAACAAAACTAATTAAAAAAGAGGTTGGAAACAATGACAGAAAAAATCAATGGTGCTAAAGCGCTTATCCAAACAATGATCAATCAAGGAGTCAAATATGTTTTTGGATTACCTGGTGCCAAAATCGACCAACTATTTGAATCTCTAGAACACAGCGATGATCCTAAGACCCCCAAGTTGATCATTACCCGCCATGAACAAAATGCGGCATTTATTGCTGCTGGTATTGGACGCCTGACTGGTAAGCCTGGAATTGTCGCTACCACTTCTGGCCCCGGGGTTTCTAATTTGGCTACTGGATTAATTACTGCCACTGCTGAAGGTGATCCAGTTGTTGCTTTAGGTGGTCAAGTTCCCAGAAATGATATTGCGCGTTTAACTCATCAAAGTATTTCAAGTAAAGAGTTACTTTCAGCAGCTACCAAAGACAGTGTTGAGGTCCAAGATGCTAACAACTTATCAGAGTCATTTGCTAATGCTTATCAAAATGCTACTGCTCCCAAAGCAGGTGCTTCTTTTATCTCAATTCCTCAAGATGTATTAAACGATACCGTAACTAGAAATACAATCAAGCACTTATCTCCAATTGAACAAGGCGGAGCTGATCAGGAAACTGTTAACGAGATCATTAAAAAAATCCAAAATGCAAAATTACCAGTAATTCTAGCTGGTATGCGTTCATCTACCAATGAAGTTACTCATAAAATTCATAAATTTTTACATAAATTCTCAATCCCAGTTGTCGAAACTTTCCAAGGAGCTGGAGTTATCTCCCAAGATCTAGAAAAGAATTATTACGGACGGGTTGGATTATTCCGCAATCAAATCGGTGATACTATCTTGAAGGAAAGCGATTTGATCATCGCTGTCGGTTACGATCCAATTGAATATGAAGCACGTAATTGGAATGTTGGACGAACTGGCGAAATCATCAACCTTGATAGCATTGCACCCGAAATCACTAATGACTACCAACCAGATTTAATTGTTCAAGCAGATATTGCCAAGACCTTAGACGAAATCAGTGAACAATTGCCTAGTGATATTGATCTCGGTGAAGACATGCACAAACACTTAGCTGAACAACAAGAAAAGTTCACTAAAAAAGATGCTATTCCTGAAAATCATTCTGATAAAAATGGTATCCATCCTCTAGCAATCATTCATGCTCTTCAAGATCAAGTTAATGACGATACAACTGTAACAGTTGATGTTGGAAGCCTTTATATTTGGATGGCACGTCATTTTAGAAGTTATAAACCAAGACACTTGTTATTCAGTAATGGTATGCAGACATTAGGCGTAGCTCTACCATGGGCCATTGCAGCCGCCCTTGAACGTCCTGAACAACCAGTAGTTTCAGTAGCCGGTGACGGTGGCTTTCTATTCTCTGGACAAGAATTAGAGACTGCCGTTCGCTTAAATCTTAACATTGTTCAATTAATTTGGGATGATGGCTATTATGACATGGTTCGTTTCCAAGAAATTGCTAAATATGGTCATGATGCTGGTGTTAAATTAGGACCCGTTGACTTCGTAAAATATGCTGAAAGTTTTGGTGCTACTGGTATGCGTGTCGAAAAATCCGAAGATTTAGAGGATACCTTAAAAAAAGCTTTTGCTACTGAAGGACCTGTAGTTATTCATATTCCAGTTGATTATTCAGATAATATTAATTTAGCATCCAAACTTGTTGACGATGTTTTGAACTAATCAGAAAGGAAATTAATTATGACGAATACAAACACACTTTATCAGCATGGTACCCTAGCGTTACTAGTCCCTGGGTTACTAGATGGAACTATTACCATGCAAGATCTATTGAAACACGGCGATACCGGTATTGGGACTGGCGAGGGACTTGATGGCGAATTAATTATTCTTGACGGCATTCCCTACCAAGTCGATAGTGACGGTAATGTTAATATCGTTAAAGATGACTTTACATTACCATTTGCTAACAGTCACTTTGCTAATTATCAATCTTTAACTAATGTAGAAAATATATCTCAAAAGGAATTAGATAAAAAAATTATTTCAATGACTAGTTCTAATACCTTTTTCTCCATCAAAGTCCATGGAACCTTTACTAATATCAAAACTAGAGCTGTTCCTAAGTCACATAAACCATATGCTACTTTAGGCAAAACTGCTGAAGATCAAAGTGTTTTTTCTAAAGACTCCGTTGAAGGAACTCTATTGAGTTACTATGCTCCTCAGATTTTTGATGGCGCCGCAGTTGGTGGGTTTCATCATCATTTTCTATCGGATAAGCACGATTTCGGTGGCCACGTTCTATCTTTCACAGTTGAATCTGGTAAAGTCGAAATTCAACAATTTGATACATTAGAACAACATTTGCCAACAAAAAATACTGATTATATGAATTATGATTTTTCTGATTGGGATATCCTAGGAGAAATTCATAAGGCTGAAAGTTAAATATAAGAAAAAAAGCCGATCCACCACCATTTAATATGGTCGTTGGGTCGGCTTTTACTATACAAAATTAACACTACCAAAAACGTCTAGCATGGTCTTCGTGCATTCTTCTTTCAAAATCATCAAAACTTTTTTCGGAGTATATTCCAAATGCACAATGTTCTTGCAAATATTTTTGATTTCCTAATGTTTGAGGAATCTTCTGTAACGATTGTTCACCGAAACAATGAGAATAATCTACAACTGCTAAAGGACGATTTTGGATCAATGCCTGTTTCATAGCAATATTCGTTCCTCCTTTTAAAGTCGTCTCAATTGCAATCGTTCCATCACTAATACCGCTTTGCCATTCATCTCTCGCAGCCAATAGATGTGGCATAGTCTTAATACCTAGGGCATTAGTAGAAAGTAATAGTCCCCCAGTTTCAGCAATTTCTTCAGCCATCTTTTGATTTTGTTTTGGATAAACATTTTGATCTAGACCTGATGCTAAAATTGCAATAGTTTTCTTGGTTGTTTCCATGGCAGCTTGATGAGCATAAGTGTCACAACCTTTTGCCAAACCACTAATAATTACATAGTCTTCAATTTGGGTAAATCTTTTAGAAATTTCTAAACATATTTCTTTACCAAAAAAAGTCGGTTTTCTAGTACCTACTATTGCCACACTCCTAGGGTGATTCAGTAAATCCAAATTTCCCTTAGCGTATAAAACCGGTGGATATCTTTTCAAAGTTAACAAATTTTTAGGATAATTTTTATCTCGATAACTAATAATTTGAATTTTCTTCTTTTCAGCTTTTAGACCTTCTTCAAATGATAAATCTACATATTTCTTCCAAATTTCTTGATTTAGAATCCCACTGGTTACAGCATTCCTCATTGTGATCACATTAGAATCTTTCAATAAATCAAAATTCTCAAGCACATCTTCGGCATCAATCACTGTATCCAAATATCTTCTAACTGACTGCATTCCAACATGTCTTATTTTTAGACAAGCTAACATTAATTGTATTTTAGGGTCCATCAAATTTTCCTTTGATATTTTTAACTATAGTATCTAGAAATACAAAAATTACAGCAACAAAAAAAACGAACTTCTAAAAGAAATTCGTTTACAGTTTATTTTTAATTTAAATTCCACTACCAGCACTAACAATTGCTTCTTCACTGGAACCATCGAATTTAACTGAGATCCAGACACTGGCTAAGATCATAGCCGAGCCGATCACAAATCCGACTGAAATTTGTTCTCCCAATAACAACCATCCTAAAAATGAACCTACGATCGGTTGAATCAAGTAAAACAAACCTGAAGAACTAGCGCTAATAACTTTTAGACCCTTATTCCACATAACATAGGCTACAGCAGTTGAAACTGCCCCAATGTAAAGCAAACTAAAAATAACTTTAGGATCTAGGAAATTGATACTTGTAAGTGATGATGTATCACTCAAAATAAATGGCGTCAGAGTAACTACAGCTACTACGGTTGACATAATAGTAATTTGTAAAGAACTGTATGTCTTTACTTTCTTGACTAAAACTGACATCAAGGCCCAAGTTATAGCAGTAAGTACCAAAAGCATTACTCCCAAAATAACATTGCTACCAGACATCTTTAATCCAACAATCATCACTACTCCTAAAATAGCAATAATGACTGAAAAGATTTTAACTTTATCAAGTCGTTCCTTCAAAATCAACCATCCAAAAATAATCATAAATGCTGGGATAGTTGATGTAATAACAGATCCGGTTTGGGCATTTGACAAACCCGTTCCCATTTCTTGGGCAACAAGAGAAATCGTATTACCAATTATTCCGATCCAGAAAATCAATTTCAAATCACGCCAATTGATATGCCATTTTTCTCCCTTTATAACTGAATATCCAATTAAAAATACTAACGAGACTAAGTATTCCAACCAAACTAATTGAATTGGATGTACCTCATCAACGATAATTTTTACAACTACGAACATTGCTCCCCATATAATAGCAGCAATGCTTAATTCTATAGATCCAAGAACCCTTTTAGACTTCATGAGTAATATTTCCCTTCGCTTTGATTTCACTTTGAATTCATTGCTACGCTACCCTCGCGAATAGCCGAAATATTACTGCTGTCAATTAACGATAAATACTCACCTTCCTTATGGTTAACGTTATTAGTATAACATCATAGTCAAAAATATTTTAATATTGATTAAATTGGCATAATAATTGCTTGTGGAATGGCAGAATTCCACTCCAAAATAGTTAGTTTAAATTTCCAATTTTAAATCCGTAGCGTATGTATTTACGAAAAAAAATAAAGATATATTGACTCATTTTTCAATCATCAATATATCTTTATTTAACCTAAAAATCCCATCATCTGTAGCCAACCCAAGAACAAATCAACCCATTTAGAAGCCCCCGCATTCAAGTATTTATTCTTTCCAGGTTTCTTAGTAACGTACGTTCCTAGAGCCAATCCATGAATACCTGAACCAAACATATGATACTCAGCCGGAAGACCCAGCTCAGTCATTTTTTCTACATACATCAATGAGTTTATTACATAGACTAATTTATCCGTTCTTGTTTGCCAAACAAAGGCTGGTTTAGAGTTTTTGTTTAAAAGATTCTGTGCTTGCCACAAGGTTGGATCAGGACTAATGGATCTTCTAATCTTTTCATCATTTGGAAAACTTCCTTTTACCGTCATATCAATCACTGGATATCCCAATATTATTGCTGCATGTGTGCCACTATATTGATCTAGTTGATATTTTGTACGTAATTTTGAATCAGTTGCTACGCCATTATATGCAGCCACAATATGTCCGCCTGCCGAAAAGCCTGCCAAAATAATTTTCTTTTTATCTACATGTCTTGACTCTGGTTGATGATTTATCCAATCAATAGTTTTAGCCATTTCCTGCAATGCGTAGGGATAAACTGGCTCGTTGCCAATTAATTGATATTCTAAGACTACTACATGCATACCTAATGAATTGAACTTTAGTGCAATTGGTTCTTCTTCTCTGTCTGAATGAAATGTAAAA
The DNA here is from genome assembly GCF_002872255.1 of Companilactobacillus nuruki. Lineage (GTDB taxonomy): Bacteria > Bacillota > Bacilli > Lactobacillales > Lactobacillaceae > Companilactobacillus > Companilactobacillus nuruki. The sequence continues at coordinate 51,684 of NZ_NIPR01000034.1, read as the reverse complement.
CCTCCACCAGGACAAATAATTATTACCGGATAGTCAACTTCCTGATCAAAATCTGAGATCTGATCAAGCCAGTAACCTTTTACTCTAAATTTATGATTAGAGCTAGCGAGATCATATTCTCTCATTTCCATGTTTAGATATCTCCCTTATTAAGCAACCTTCAAATTGTCTACATTCATCGGATCACTCTTTTTAACTAACATTTTATTAGTAAATCCGAACAGATATACCAATACTACTGAAATTAAAAGTGTTCCATAATGTGAAATTAAATAACCATAAAAATTACTGCCGATACCAACTCCCGGAGTTATAAAGGCCGGAAACCCAATCAAAGCACCTGACAAAGCATAATTATTAACTTTCAAGAATCCCGTCAAACCACCACCGATGGCACTAGCAATACTTGCGACTACAAAGACTCTCTTATATTTCAAATTTATACCATATAAAGCTGGTTCAGTAACTCCACAAAAGGCCGAAATCGCAGCTGCTAGAGAAATTTCTTTTAGATGTTTATTCTTAGTTCTCAAGAAAACAGCCAGAACAGCTCCACCTTGAGCAACCATTGTGATTGAAAGAATTGAATTAATATAGCTATGACCATTTGTGGCAATATCGTTGATCACAATCGGAATAAGTGCCCAATGTAATCCAAAAATGACCATAGTCTGATAAACTCCCCCAATGACCAAACCACATAGAGTAGGACTGAAACTATAAATAGAAACCAAGCCATTTGATAATCCCTTACTTAATACCGTAATAATTGGTCCGACTCCAATAATAATAACCAAACTTAAAATTAAGGCTTCCAATATTGGTACAAAAACACTTCTGACATATGTTGGGATTATTTTTTTCAAGAATCTTTCAACATATTTTCCCAACCAAGCGGCCACAATAATTGGAAAAACCGATGATACATAAGAAACTAATGTTGTTGGTATTCCCAAGAAATTAGTACTGGCTGTACTAGTTTTACCTGCTAGAGTAACAATTTGTGGGTAAATCAAAATCCCACCAACAATTGCTAAAACAATTGGATCGGACCCCAGCCTCTTTGCTGCAGTGAATCCTAAGACAACTGGCAAGAAATAGAAGGTTGCATCCCCAATCGCATTCAGCAAAATATAAGTACCACTAGTTACTGATAAAATTTTGAATCCAACTAATGCTGCTAAGATTCCTTTCAAAATACCTGAACCAGCCAAGATTCCAATAATTGGGATCATTGAAGCTGTTAACACACTGATAAAGTTGCTAGTACTTTTTTGAATACTTGCCCAAATTCCAGTTTTGGCTGATGTATCTATTACGGAAGTATCATTATTAGCATGTTGTGTCCCAATTTGTTCAATAACAGCATCGTAAACATCATTTACAGCTTGTCCAATAACAACTTGATATTGACCTCCAGCTTTAGTGACTGTAATTACCCCATCAAGATTTTCAATCAATTCATCATTAGCCTTGGACTCGTTTTTTAAATAAAATCTTAACCTCGTTATGCAATGAATAACACTATTAATATTCTCCGCTCCACCAATGTTGTCCACAATTTTAGTAGCCAATAATTCATACTTATTATTAGTATTCTTAGTGACTGCTTTCTTGATATCCTTTATTGCAGCGACGGCAACTACAGAACCTACTTGAATATTTTTATCAAAATTAATTATCATTAATTCTTGCAAAATATCTTTACTATTAGTAATTGCCACAATAACCGTTGGTATCTTTTTAGCATCATGAATCATCTTTAAATTCATTTTTACAATATCTTCACCCATTGTGACACGATCGCCCTGTTTAACCAATACATCAAATGGTTTACCTTTTAATTCAACGGTATCTATACCCATATGAATTAAAACATCAACTCCATTATTAGTTTTGATTCCCAGTGCATGCTTGGTCTCAGAAATTACTGTCACGACTCCATCAACTGGTGCAACCACCTTGCCGTCTATTGGTTCAACAGCAAAACCCTGTCCCATTAAGCCTTGTGAAAAGACTGGATCTTTAACTTTCGATAATGCTAGCAAATTGCCATTAACTGGTGTACTTAACGATAATAATACTTGCTCAGTCATAATAATCATCCCTTTTGAAAAGTTATATTTGATCGCGCTTACATTATATGTTTAAACATCTTTTACGTCAATTTATATACAAAATATCTTTTCAATAAAACATTTAATTATTTTTTAGACATGATAGTGGACAATTATTGATTAAGACTCTATTATTACATCAATAATATTTAAGGAGACAATATGCGGAAAAACTCATGGATCACCTGGTTGGTACTATTAGCAGCAGCATTTGTCGTTGTTGAAACCAATCCCCAAATTGTTCCTAACGTTAAACAGGAAATTAAAAAAACTAATAATAAATTACAACCTTACTTTTATTTATTGACGGCTAATATCAACAATAAAATCAATGGTAAGACTGAGACTACGACTGACAGTCAAGTTGGAAAAGTAACAACCCCAACAGAATCGCCACTGAAAGATATGACCACATCCAATACGTATTATTATCATTTTAAGGATAACGTACCTCAATCAGTTAGGCAGGTTTTTCTCAATGCTATTAATGAATATAACAATACCGGTATCGTCAAATTGATTCCCGGCAATGAAGGAACTAATCAAAACAACATCACCTTCTTCGTCTACCATAAAAAAATCGATAATTTTGCTTCTAGTACAGTTGAATTAGGTAATGGTGGTCCATCAGCCTTACAACTTAATCACTATGCTATAAACAGTGGTCGAGCTGGTCTAAATCTAACCTATCCTAATATGTCGGTTAAAGATTCAGTTGCTATGCATGAATTGGGTCACGCTTTAGGATTGGCCCATAGTTCTTACACTAATTCAGTTATGTATCCCATAGATCAAGGTATTTCAAAACTATCTGAAGCTGATTTAAACGGATTAAAAAATATCTATAATCGTTAAAAAAGCTCTTCTAATGATCAATTAAACGATCATCAGAAGAGCTTTTTGAGTCTAAACACCTAATAAAGTTATCTCTAACATTTGGTCAAAACTATCTCTCGAAGAAATCTGTTTACTATTAAACCTTCCATTTCCAACATGAACGACCTCTCCAATAATTAGATTACGCAACATTCTGGCAATGATTATTTTTTGTTGATCATCTTTAATAAGTTGATTCAAGAATAATCTTAAAATCTTATAAACTGAATCGATACTTTCTTCCAAAGCACCTTCTCTTTTCTGTTCAACCGGGATACTTAATATCTGCTGAGCAATCAAAAAATTATCCAAAGCATATTGTGTACTAACATTAGCAAATGCTTTTATCGCTTGTTTACCCGATAATCCTAATAAATCCGCATTTAATCTCGTTGCCAATTGATCGAAAAAATTCATTGCTACGGTGATTTTTATGTCCGTTACATCAGAATAGTAATTATAAATTGCTTGTGATCGAGTTCCTAATTTTTTACTCAGATTTGTAAAGGTCAATGATTCCTGTTGCTTTATCAATTCAATAGCTGCTTCTATAATTTTTTCTTTTGATAAAGTTCTTGATGTCAAAGTAAAACCTCCCACTTGATTTTTACATATTGTAATTTATAATTACAATATGTAAAATAAATTAAATTAGGTGATGCTTATGAAAATAAAAACTGATTTTTATACGATTCCAGATCAATATGGTTGTAACATAAATAAAAGTTCATTAAATCATGGAATTAATCAACAATCTTTTCCCTTTTCGATCATTGATATTCCTACCACAGCAAACTATCTAAGTTGGTCATTAATCGACTATGACACTATACCATTGATAGGTTTACCGTGGATACATTGGTTAAGTGCCAATTGTCCAGTAAATAAAACTCAAGTATTAATTGCTTCTAATTTTAGTAAATCATCAACTATTCCTCAAGGAAGAAACTCTATTGACTCAATAGTTCAAAAACTGCGTCATCCCTTGTGGAAACACTCAAAGTTTTATCTAGATCTAACGAATCATTATTCAGGGCCTCGCCCGATGAAGGGTACTCACAATTATCGTCTATCAGTTTATGCAACTAATAGTCCCCTTAAATTACAAGTCGGCTTTGGATTGAATGAACTTCTAAATCAAATTGACCCAATTATGGTTTCTGAAACTAGTCTAAATTTATCTTACGAAAGAAGGATTTAATAATGTTAAGTACAATTTGGCTAATTATTGTCGGTATTTTAGTCGGAACATTTGTCATTTCATTGGGCGGCGGAGGTGCTGCCATATATTTGGGAATACTCTCCTCAGCATTTCATTTATCTCCAGCAGTAGCTGCCGCCACTTCAATTGTAACGGCTCTTCCTTCTATCATCATCGGAACAATTGGTTACATCAGACAAGGAAAAGTAAACTTCAAAATAGGAAACCAAATGTTGATTGCCGCCCTACCAGCAGTAATTGTCGGATCTCTGATTGCTCCCCATATTCCTACCAATTTATACAAATGGATCATTGCCATTATTTTAATTGGTTTAGGTCTTCAAATATTTTTTAAACATGAGAATAAAAGGCAAACAAAGCCTAATCGTCTTGCCGCCTCTTTCTATGGTGTAATCAGTGGACTAATGGTTGGAGTTGCCGGATTAAGCGGTGGAGGCCCCGTTTTGGCCGGTTTATTATTGTTAGGATTGGATACCTTCAAAGCAACTGCAACCTCAACTTACGTTTTAGTAGGCATGAGTATTTTGGGAGCAGCATTTCATCTAACCACTGGAAACGTTTATTGGCAAGCTGGAATTCCATTAATTATAGGAACCGTTATTGGCGCTATTTTAGCACCTTTTGTAGTAAAATTTCTTTCTCGGGATGGACATGGTGGCCACTTAAATTATGTCATTGCCATCCTTTTAATCTTTATGGGTATCAAATCTTTATTTTAATTCAAAAACTAGATATACAAAAATAGCCTTTATTAATTGATATCCTATCAAATTAGTAAAGGCTATTTATTTTAATTTACTTTAAACTCAGTTTTTTTAATATTCCTTTTTACTGCTTCACGTCTGAATAAGTAGCCTAAAATAATAACCACCAAAACAATGAGAATCAAAGCAGTTAGCATAATATTATGAATCCCTTGAAAGAAAATTGTTTTCATTTCAGGAACATATGCCTTAGGCAATTCCTTAGCAACCGCAGCATTACTCAATTTATTCATCATTGACATCGTAATGTTACCATGACTTTCTCTAACACCTTTAATCAAAGCCAAATTTAAAATAACACCATAAATTGATGACATGAACGTCTGACTTAAAATTCTTACTAGATATGCAAAGGATGTGGAAATAGGAACATCTCTGGGTTCAACATCAAATTGAACAGCAATCAATAACGCATTAAAACAAACACCAACACCAAATCCTTCAAAAACTCCCATTATCAATAAGAAAGCATAACTTGCTTGTTGATTGGCCCAATAAAGACCTGCAAAAGAAACCAGAAACGCTGCTGTACCAATTGCAATAATAGTATATGGGCTCATTTTTCTTTGAATCAAAGGCTCTAATTCTGAACCAATAAAATTGGCAATGGCACCAGGAATCTGAGTCATTCCTCCAACCAAAGCACTAAGTCCCATGATTCCCTGAGCCCACATTGGAATATAAATATTAAAGGCCACAAATGATCCCCACAAAAGTGCAAATAAAATTAAATCAATAACTAATTTTTCATTTTTGAACAAACGATTGGGGACAATTGGATCAACCACTTTATTTTCGACACGTGACATCCAAAAAATCAATAAAGCTCCTAGGATTATAAAAGCAAGCGTAACAAATATTGATGAGACGCCTAATAATTGAATTCCAATCAAAAAAGAAGTCAATCCTAATACCATCAATATGGCACCGGAATAATCAACAACCTCTTGATTAAGATGTTCTTTAATATTGAAAAACATTGCCACAATAGTAATTGATAACAATGCTAAAGGTGTCACCAATCCAGCCACCAATTAATGGTCCAACAATTGAGGTTCCACTGAATCCAGCTGAAGCAATCCCAATAACCTGTGACCGCCGTTTAATATTCTTGAATATTTGTGAGTAAATAATGAACGGAATGGTATTCATTCCTCCAGCACCAATTCCCATGACACTTCTAGCTGTAATAAACCAAATAATATTAGGCGCTAGTCCCTGGAATAAGGCTCCAATCATGAAAACTATCGTTGCCGTAATATAGGCAATTTTGTTACCTTTCTTCTCCCCAAATTTACTCCATAGTGGCGTTGAAACAGCCATTCCTAATAAAAATATTGCGACGATCCAGCCCATATATTGAATACCATGCAAATCACTGATAATGGCTGGTAATGCTGTATTGATTATAGTTGCATCAAGTCCGGCCATCATATTTGATAACACTAATGCAAAGGTAACCAATAATTTACGATTTCTACTCATTCCTCTACTTCTTTCTGATAATTAACAACAAAAAATAAGACCCACACATAGTGCAACGTCTTATCCGCTGGTAATACGCAATTATGATATTTACTAAAAAGCTTATATTTATATATACTTATCTAATAACTCATATGAATTACTATAAACCTTAAAGTACACTCTAAGTCAAATTTTTTACAATTCTTCAGGCTCATCAAGAACCTCTTGCAATCTGTTAAAGAACTGAGCAGTTTGATATCCATCACAAACCGCATGATGAATTTGGAAACTTACCGGTAATTTAATACCATCGGAACGCTTTTGAAATTTACTTGCTGTTACAATTGGCAATAAATAATTATCCTTATTACCAATATTTAAATTAAAGCCAGTAAAATTAGTCCAGGGAATCATTGATATATTAACGACATTCTTAGGAACAGGTTGTTTAGGAAACAACTTCCCTGTATCGCGATACTTTGCAACATCATCAATATAATCACGATGGAATTCAGCGAATGTATAAGTATCTTCAGTATCAATGTTGGAAAATAGCTCACGCTTATTATCAAATATTGAATAAAACGCTGTACTACTATCATAAAATCCTAATTCGCCTTGATCGTTAAAATCCATACGATACAAATAATTAGAATTTACAACACGTAAAACTGCATAAATAAATAGAGGATAGAATTGATAGTCATTTTCCTTAACAAAATGTAAAGCCTTCTCAATGTTGATCTCATATGATGCACTATAAGTGGTTTTTTGATCAATAAAATATTCAAAGACTTCTTTTCTAGTCCAACTGTCTAAATCTATTTTGGTAAATTCCATCGTGATACCTCCTAGGTAATTATATTTCTCCTTATATCATACATCTTTTGTTAGATATATCTCCTCTTATTAAGGTCATCTAGTGAATTAGCATATTAATTTCTAAGAAGAATGTTATAATATTTCATGAACATATGTTCGCATAAGCGAAATATTTAAGGGAGAGATTATCTATGACTAAAAGAACATATATGGCAATTGATTTAAAATCCTTTTATGCGTCTGTTGAATGTATTGAACATAATCTTAATCCACTAAATGATAATCTCGTTGTGGCAGATAATTCTCGAACTGACAAAACCATTTGTCTAGCTGTATCACCAGCTTTAAAAAAGTTTGGTGTTCCTGGTCGGCCTCGATTGTTTCAAGTTGAGCAAATTGTTAGCAAATTGAATTATCAAAGACTACAGACTAACCCAACACATCGCCTAACCAAATATTCTTCAATTAACCGTCAACATCTGATCAACTCACCCACACTAAAAATCGGTTATAAAATTGTTAAACCTCGAATGAATTTTTATATGCACAAAAGCACTCAAATTTACGGCATCTATCTACGTTTTATTGCTGCCAAAAACATCCATGTTTATTCAATTGACGAGGTGCTAATGGATGTAACAGACTATTTGAATACTCATAATATCAGTGCTCATGCATTAGCTAAAAATATTATTCAGGAAATCCAATCTGAAACTGGTATTACTGCCACTGCTGGTATTGGTAGTAACCTTTTTCTTGCGAAAGTAGCAATGGACATTGTTGCTAAACATATCCCTGGAGATTCTGATGGCGTTAGAATTGCCCAAATGAATGAACAACAATATCGAAAATTACTATGGGCCCATCAGCCTATAACGGACTTCTGGAGAATTGGCCACGGAACCGCCAAGAGATTAGAAAAATTGGGACTATATACAATGGGAGATGTTGCACGTTGTTCATTGGGCAGTCTTTCCGATGAAAAAAATGAAGAAATACTCTATCGGGAATTCGGTAAAAATGCAGAACTGCTCATAGATCATGCTTGGGGACATGAGTATGCAACAATGGAAGATATTAAAAACTACCGTTCTGATGATCATGGCCTATATTCCGGTCAAGTTTTAATGAAACCAACCGCTTATGAAGATGGGCTTAAAATAGTCCGTGGTATGAGCGATAATTTAGCACTAGAGTTAGTACGAAAACATGTAGTGACAGATAGGATCGGACTAATAATAGATTATGATATCAAAAGTCTTCAAATTGATAATAGCTTTAATGGTAAATTAACAACCGATTATTATGGTCGTAAGACTCCAAAGCCCGACCATGCCTTTATCAATTTAAAAGCCGCCACATCCTCTGCAACTGAATTACGAAACACGTTTAAAATGCTTTACGAAGAAAATATCAATAAACAAATGTTGATTCGAAGAGTTACCTTAATTGCTAATCATTTAATTGATGAAAATTTGATTGCCCAAAAACAACAATTTAAACAAATAAATCTTTTTACAAATCCTGAAAAAGAAATTATCCAAGATAAACATGCCCAACTCAAACGTCAAAGAGATCGTAAAATTCAAGAAACCATTTTGAATTTACAAAAAAGATTCAATAATCGCAACATTATTCTAAAAGTATCCGATCTCGAAGAAGGTTCAACTACGATTCAACGTAACAATCAAATTGGAGGACATCATGCTTAATGGATGAAAAGAAATTAATTGAACAAAAAATATTTAACGATACCTCCAGCTACCAAAATATTATGAATATCCCCCATCAACATTCCAAACGACATCTACCTATGAATCAAATGGATCGAGCTTCTCAATTCGCACCTTTTGGAGCCTTGGAAGGTTTCAAAGATTTGATTAAAGAAAAATCCGATTTATATATCAGAAAAAAATATACATCCGCCGAAGATGAGATTAAGATCAAACAACAATTAAAATATCTTCAAGAACATCACTTACTAGTGGATGTTAATTACTTTAACGATGAGTCTGGTTATTATGAACATTTGAAAGGTTTTCTGCAAAAAATTGACTGGAAAAAGGGTAAAGTTTATTTTGAAGAAAATTCTGTTGTAATTCTTAATATCCGATCGATTAAACTTAAAAATCCCTAAAAACCATTTTATTATCGGAATATTAAAAATAATATATACAAATAAAGCTATATTGACCAATTACACTTGGATCAATATAGCTTATTTATGATCTTAAATAAGAAATAGAACGTACCTACCACACTAATCAGCTTCCTTAGCATTATGTATCATTCTTTTCATAGTCTAGTGTGCAAACAATTTATATCAAAAATAGAAACTGCACTTATCCAGTAAGAAAAACTCTTTAATAAAAATCAGTCTAATTTGTTTAAATAATTTCAAATCCGTATCCTCGAATATGTTCTTTCAGCATCTCCAAATAATTTTTGGCAATAGGACTTAATTCTAATTGACTATGTTTCAACCACCCCAATGTCATTGAATCATCGATATCCAAAGGAATAGCCACAATTTTATCATCATTCAATTTATTACTAATAATTCCAGAACTAATAGTATATCCATTCAAACCAACCATTAAATTAAAAATAGTTGCACGATCACTAACTTTAATATTCTTTTTACGATCTAAGGTACTTAAAATTTCCTCTGAAAAATAAAAAGAATTATTATCCCCTTGCTCATAAGATAAATATGGATAATCTGCTAGATCAGCTAAAGATACTTTTTTCTTTTTAGTTAAAGGATTTTGACGACCAACAAATACATGGGGAGAAGCCTGAAACAAAGGCGTAAACTCCAAATCATACTCCTTAAACAAACGTTTCATAACTTGCTGATTAAAGTTATTCAAATATAAGATTCCAATCTCACTTTTAAAACTAGATAAATCTTTTAAAATATTCTCGGTTTCAGTTTCTCGTAAAGTGAACTGATATTCATCTGCTTTGACTGTTTTAATTAATTCAACAAAAGCATGCACGACAAAAGCATAATGTTGTGCTGATACCGAAAAAGCCTTTTTCTGGATTGTTTCTTTTTCATAACGTCCTTTTAATAATTGAACTTGGTCTAGAACTTGCCTTGCATAAATCATAAATTCTCGACCTTCATCGGTCAAAGTAACACCTAATTTGCTACGTAACAAAATTTGAATTCCCATTTCTGATTCTAGTTCTTTAATAGCATTCGATAAACTAGGTTGTGTTAAATATAGTTGTTTGGCGGCTTCATTGATAGATCCGGTTTTAACAATTGTCTCCAAATATTGTAATTGTTGGATTCGCATTTTATGCCTCTAATATTTTTTTCTTTAGTATATTCTTTATTATAGTTTAAAACTATAACCCATCATTACTTTTATCAGTTATTCAATATCAAATTACAATGTTAATTTATAAACAATAAATAACTACCACAAAAGGGGACATTTTTATGACAACATCTATTATTGGCTTTCCAAGAATCGGCGAGAATCGAGAACTAAAATTCAATACAGAAAAATATTGGCGTAAGGAAATTACTGAGGGAGAATTACAAAATTTTGCCAAAGATTTGCGTTTAAAACATTGGAATTTGATCAAATCAGCTGGAATTGATGGTATCCCTAGTAATGACTTCTCATTTTTCGATACAACACTTGATACAGCTTATTTATTCAATATTATTCCTGAATCCGTCAAGAAACTAAACTTATCTCCATTGGATCGATACTTTGCGTTAGCTCGTGGATATCAAGGCAATAAAGGTGATATAAAAGCCCTTCCCATGAAAAAATGGTTCAATACTAACTACCACTACTTAGTACCCCAATTTACTAAGGACACTGAAATCAAATTGAATGGTTCTAAAATATTTGATGAATATCAAGAAGCAAAGGATAATAACATTCAAACTCGTCCAGTCATCGTGGGACCATTCACATTACTATCACTCAGTGAATTTCATGACGTAAAACCAAGTGATTTTATTGATCAATTAATAAAAACCTACCAAGAAGTATTCGAAAAATTATCTGCTCAAGGGGCCGAATGGATTCAAATCGATGAACCAGAACTGGTAAAAGATGTTACTGGTGAAAAGAAGGAATTATTCCAAAACATTTACAATAAGTTGCTTCAAGATAAAGCAGGTTTAAAAGTACTTATTCAAATCTACTTTGGTGACGTTAGAGACGTCTACAATGATTTGATCAAACTTAACGTTGAAGGAATCGGTCTTGATTTTCATGAAGGTAGGAAAACTAACCAATTAGTTCAGTCGGGATTCCCAGATGACAAAATCCTCTTTGCGGGTGTTGTTAATGGTAAAAATATTTGGCGCAATCATTATGCTGAAACAACTGATTTAATTAAGAGTTTACCTGCCAAAAACATCGTTATATCAACTTCTTGTTCACTATTACATGTTCCTTTTACAATTGCAAATGAAACTTTCCCAACAGAAATCAAACAGCACTTCGCTTTTGCTAAGGAAAAGCTTACTGAATTGGACGACATTCAGGCAATTCTTAACGGCGCCGGGCATGAAGCTGAAACAAAAAATAAAAAATTATTTGAAAAACCTCGAATTCAACCTAACCAAGCCGTTCATGCACGCATTAAGAAGTTAAACGATGACTCATTCATTCGACACCCTTCATTAGCCAAACGTGCTGAGATTCAAAAGAAAGAATTTAATCTCCCATTACTACCAACTACGACTATTGGTTCTTTTCCTCAAACTAAAGAGGTCAAAAAAACCAGAGCTCAATTCCGTAAAAATGAAATCTCTCAAGAAGACTACGATAGTTTCATTGCTAACCACATCAATGAATGGATCAAGTGGCAAGAAGATATTGGTTTAGACGTCTTAGTCCATGGTGAGTTTGAACGTAATGATATGGTTGAATACTTTGGTCAAAACTTAGATGGTTATCTATTCAGTAAAAATGGTTGGGTTCAATCTTATGGAACTCGCGGCGTTAAACCACCCATTATTTGGGGTGATGTTTCTCGTAATCGTCCTATTACCGTCAAATGGTCAAAATATGCCCAAAGTCAAACCGATAAAATCGTTAAAGGTATGTTGACTGGACCTGTAACAATCTTAAATTGGTCTTTCCCACGTGAAGATATTTCAATCAAGGACTCTACAATACAAATTGCTTTAGCAATTCAAGATGAGGTTCTTGATCTTGAAAAAAATGGTATTAAAATCATTCAAATTGACGAGGCTGCTTTACGTGAAAAATTGCCTTTGAGAAAAACCGATTGGTATTCAGAATATCTTGATTGGGCCGTCCCTGCCTTTCGTTTAGTTCATAGCAAAGTTCAACCTACTACCCAAATCCATACACATATGTGTTATTCCGAATTTACTGATATTATTCCTGCTATCCAAGACCTAGATGCTGACGTCATTTCCTTTGAGGCATCACGTTCCAATCTAGAAATTCTTGATGCACTTCAAAAGGAACATTTCCAACTCCAAGTTGGACCTGGCGTTTACGATATTCATTCACCACGAATCCCTTCAGTTGAAGAAATCAAAACTACTATTCATAAGATTCTTAATAAGGTTCCTGAAGAAAAAGTTTGGATCAATCCCGATTGTGGACTTAAAACTCGTGGCATCAAAGAAGCCAAGGCCAGCGTAGAGAATTTAACAACCGCCGCTAAAGAAATTCGAGAGGAACTGCTCGTTCATGACAGAAACTAATAAAACACCAACATTATCTTTTGAAGTCTTCCCTCCTAACTCTGAGGTCGGTGTTGATAAACTAACTGATACACTTGATCAGCTTAAAGAATTACACCCCAGTTTTATCAGTGTTACTGCTAGCAATCATAAATTAAATTATGAAAAAACAACAATTGATTTAGCTAAGTATGTAAAAGATGCTTTGGGTTGCAACACAATGGTGCATATGCCAGCGGCTTACGTTACTAAGGTTGAAGTCGATAATGTTTTGAATCGACTAGAAAAAATGCATATTAATCAGGTTTTGGCCTTACGTGGAGATATTGTTGATGGATATGTACCTGAAACTGACTTTAAATATGCAAGTGATTTAACTAGTTACATAAAAAAACAGAAACCTTACTTTGAGGTTTCCGGCGCATGTTATCCTGAGGTTCATCCCGATTCAAAAAACCGAATTGATGATATTAAACATCTCAAAAACAAAGTTGATGCTGGTTGTGATCAGTTAATTACCCAGCTCTTTTATGACAATGATCAGTTTTACCGTTTTCAAGAAGAATGTGCTATCGCTAACATTAACGTACCAATTTTGGCTGGAATTATGCCTATTGTTAATCGCAAGCAAGCACTACACGTTATTGATAACTGTGCAGCCAGGTTGCCTAAAAAATTTATCAATATTTTGGATAAATATAAAGACAATCCAGTTTCTCTCAAGGAAGCCGGTATAGCTTATGCTGTGGATCAAATCGTTGATTTGGTTACCAATGACGTCGAAGGAGTCCACCTCTATACTATGAACAAATCAGATACTGCTAAACACATCTTTTCAAATACTGCTTCCTTATTTAATTTAAAGAACATCTAGAATAATATAAAACAACAGTATAAGCGTGGAACAAGATAATTACCTCTTAAAGCAAATAATCCCTAGTAATCGTATTTTTGATTACTAAGGATTATTTGCTTTAATGCTCGAAAAGTGAATATATTTATATTATTCTTTCAAGGCTTCAATAATAGCTGGTTCAATTTTTTCAGGTTTAGTAATGGGAGCAAAGCGTTCAATAACTTGACCATCTCTTCCAATCAAAAACTTAGTAAAATTCCATTTGATTCTTCCATGGCCGGAGGCATCCTTTAGATAAGTAAAAAGCGGGTCTTCACCTTCACCGTTTACAATTATTCTTTGGGTCATAGGAAAAGTTACACCATAATGCATTTGACAATAATCACTAGTTTCCTTATCAGAACCTAATTCTTGATGGAATTGATTAGTTGGCAAACCCAACACTTCGAATCCCTGATCATGATATTTTTTATAAAGTTCTTCCAATCCCACTAATTGTGGCGCAAATCCACATTTACTAGCAGTATTAACAATTAACAAGACCTTACCTTGATAATCATTAAAATCAATCGTAAATCCATTCATTTCAGTTTCTTTGAATTCATAAAGTGCTGTCATATTTTGCCTCCTTATTTTTGTTGTCTTAAAAATCCATCTTGCATTTCATAAACATGATCCGTCATGGCTAACAATCTCGTATCATGTGTGATCATAATAACACCTCTTTGAGATTCATGGGCAACTTGTGCTAATAAGCTGACTACTTGCTGAGCCCGTTTTGAATCCAGACTGGCCGTTGGTTCATCTGCCAAAATAATTTCCGGATTATTATATAAAGCTCTAGCAATTGCAGCGCGTTGTCGTTCACCACCAGACAAGTTACTAGGATAATTGTTAGCAACATTTTGAAGATCTAATAATCGTAATAACTCGGCACTATTTCTAGATCTCCTTTTAGAACGTGAAAACTTGTCTACTACCTTAAATTGATCATTAACACTTAAAAAAGGAATCAAATTTGAAGCCTGTAGAATAAAACCAAATTTATTAAATCTTAAATCGGTTCTTTGTCCAGAATTCATTTTGCTTGTATCTTTACCATTTACAAAAATCTTACCTTGAGTCGGTGATTGCAATAAACCAAGAATAGTTAAGAAAGTGGTTTTTCCTGAACCCGAAGGTCCAATAATAGCTACAAACTCTCCCTTATTCAAAACAAAGTTAGTTGGATGTAAAGCTTCAACAAGTGTTCTTCCTGAACCATATTGTCTATTAACATTAATCATTTCAATCAACGGCATAATCTATTCCCCCTCGATAGCGGATAATGGATCTATTTTTAATACTCGACGCATAGATAACGAACCACCTAATAGGGCCATGACCATAATAGCTAGTGTTAGAACAATATATGCTAACCAGTCACTATAAAACGGTACCGTCTTTGGTAAAAAGAACTGAGTCACACCAATCAAAAGTAAAGCCAATCCCGCACCAATACCAGTTAAAATAAGAATTTGATAGAAAAGCGACTCTATTATCCGAGCAGTTCTAATACCTTGAGCTCGCATGACACCATAAAGACTAATCTTTTGAATCGTAATGATATACATGAATATTCCTATGATTAAGAAAGTGATAATAACCATCGCAGCAATCATGAAACTAAAAACCAACACCTGGGCTGTATACCCCGGAATATGATTAATTAAATCTTTAATGGAAATCTGTTCCAGCCCAGTGGCGTTCACTTTTTTATTATTTTTAAACACCAAGGTACTTATATTCTTGGTCCGACTAGAACCATACTTCATCGTTCTAAATACATCCATATTCGTAAAAATAACTGGAGTTGCGAAGAAACTATTATTCTTAGTTATTCCTACTACCTTATAGTATTTGGAACTTCCATTGATTTTAATTTGAGAATTTAACTTGATAGAATCATTTTTCAAAGCATCATCAACCACTACTTCATGATTCTTCTCAGGCAAACGACCATCAATTAATTTAGGACTGATAAAACTTTTCCAATCGACACCAAAGACATTCGTATTAATTTTTTTCTTGGAATCCTTTAATTGGGAAACCACTGACACCTGACCAAGTTTTGCTACATCTTTTCCTTTGTCATAATCTTGATAACTATTTTGTGGAATCGTTGAAGCAACTAGACTTTTATTAGCATAACCTGAAATAACAACAGTCTTTGCATCCCATTGATCAACGGCCGTCCTGTTCTCCCTAGCCAGGCCAACAGCCAAACTTGTTAAAAAGAAAACCATATAACTAATTAAAAAGATGGTAAAAACTACCAAGAGGTATCTCATCTTATTATGAAGAATCTCCTTAATCGCTAAAAACATAATTCTCACCCACCCTTTTTATCATGTATCAAGTCTAGCATCATGCGGTATCTAGAACAATTTTATTGATTATAACAATGATTTAAAGAAGAAATCATTATAGGAAATTGATCGTAAATTCAGAATGATTTGTTTTAGACAAAATAAGACCTAGTAATCAAAATACGATTACTAGATCTCATTTATAACATTTATTTAATTATTAAGAGTCCTGACGTGTTGCAGCAATGTCGACTTCACGGATGTTAACTTCTTGTGGCATATCGTACATAAATTTAACAGTTTCGGCAACTCGTTTAGGATCAAGTACTACACCACCCATTGTTTCTTCCCAAGCAGCATAATCTTTCAAAGCTGATTTACTTGTTACATGAGTCAAAAGTTCTGTTTCCGCTGCACCGGGTGCAACCATCATGATACGAACATTCTTCGATGAATTTTCTTCACGAATTGTTTCTGACAAACCATGAACACCAAACTTAGATGCCACATAAGCAGCATGGTTCATAAATGTCTTCTTGCCCGCAATTGATGACATGTTCAAAATTGTTCCATGTTCACGTTCACGCATATCATTCAAGACAATTTGAGTACCATTCAAAACTCCCATCACGTTAGTATCAAGCATTGTTTGCCATTCGTTAGGATCTTGATTTTGAACATTCCCCAATAACATAACGCCTGCATTATTAACTAACAAATCAGTCTTACCATATTTTGCTTCAGCCTTACGAACAGCCTTTTCAAATTGATCATAATCAGTTACATCAACGGTATCAATCAAAACATTATCCATACCTGCAGCGACTTTTTCTAATTTTTCAGTACGGCGTCCCAATAATAATAGTGGAAAACCATCCGCGTTAAATATCTTGGCAATCTGTTCACCAAATCCTGAACTAGCACCTGTAATTACAACTAAATTTTTCATATATATAATACCTCGTTACTTATAAAGATTTTTTCAACGATTTACAGTATAATGGCATATATTATTGACAACAAGTACGCACTTTAAGGTTACTAGTACCTGTGGAAAACTAAGGAGCAGTATTTTGGCGAAATATTTAAATGAGTTTGATGCAACAATGCATATGATCCAAGGAAAATGGAAAATCATGATCATGTATGAATTGGCTGAAACTGGTGAACGTCGCTTCGGAGAATTACAAAGACATATTAAAGAGGTCTCCCACAAAACATTAACCAATCAATTGCGTGAATTAGAGGATGATGGATTAATAACTCGGCATGACTTTCAAACTGCCGAACCACATGTCGAATATCAATTAACCGACAATGGGCGCTCTTTGATTCCCATTCTCGATGCCATTTGTACTTGGGGTGACACACACATTGATCACAACTTAATCGATCGTTCTCTTTGCGATGAATAAGCTTAAAAAAGGTCGATCTAATAACTATTTTTAATAGTTACTAGATCGACCTTTTTTGTTCATTCAATTAATTTTTATCCCAGCTTGTTTCAATATTTTACTTTCAATCCCATGTTCTAATTCCTTATCATGATGAATTGGAACTGGTAGCGTCACATTTGTTTCAGGATTATACATTTTCAAATGTGATCCATTTTGTGATTTCTTAACGAAACCATTCTGTCTCAATATTTTTACAATCTTTTGGGGTTTCATTGCCATATTAATCATTCCCCTATTATATCTCATTATACTCATCATTTGAAAATTGAGGAAGTTAAGTGTCTCTAGACAAATATTAAATTTATCATTTTTGGTAATAAATATTTTTGCTTATTGAAACCGATTACAGTGTTTTATATAATATGATGTTTATACAAGTTGGATTGTATATAAAAAATACTGTAATTATTTCTTAAGGGGTACACAATCATGAAAAAATATAAATATATCTTTTCCTTGATGATATCCATAATATTCACACTTATATTCGGTAACAACTCAATAATCTCAACTGTTCAGGCAGTTCCTACTACTAAGGAAGTATATCAAAACACACCACCTGGAATGTCGAAAATTTCTGATCTGATGGATATCCCGGCAACTTATACTGGAACTACCAATATGAACAATAGTGCACATATTATCAAACCTGGTGATGCCACTTATCAAAATACTGCCGATATTATTGAACTGATCAAGGACTCCGGTTCAACTAATCAACTAGGATCGGCCTGGGGCAAAGTTAATGGAACTAATGATAATAAATCATTTAATTATCTTGACTTAACCAAGAAACAAACTATTTCAGCCTGGTTTTACATGGGAAACTCTGTCTCAGCTGCTCCCGATGGATTAGCTTTTGTGCTACAAAACGATACAAAAGGTGCAAATGCCATTTCACAATATAATGGATCACCCAAATCGGGAGAAACACTTGGAGTCTGGGGTGGTTCAGCATCCCCAACTATTTTATCAACATCTCTTTCCCTAGAAAAAAATGCTATTCAAAATAGTTTTGCCATAGAGTTTGATCCGCTCTTAAACAAGGAAATACCTACTTCTTCATTTGGAAAAGATGATTCATTTGATTCTAAAAGATCCGGAAGTGACTTTGATATAAAAGGACAACATGTTGCATGGAACTATCCTGGTGATTCTTCCACTTACGTTCCTCAAACTTTAAATTTTATATATAAATATTACGAATTGAACCATAATCTACTTGCTGGTAATACATACCTATCAGGATATGATGATGCCCTTACTGGCGCTTCGGTTAAATATTCATGGCGGAATTTTATCATAAGCTATACACCACCCGCTTCCGGTAGTACTCAGGCAACTATCCAATATTATATTAATAGAAAATACTATGATGGAACATTAAAACCCTTTGCCAATTGGGATGGTAAAACATTCAATATCGATATTAGTAAGTTTAAGGCAACCGATAAGAAAGTTCGTTGGGGATTCACCGCTGCCAACGGTTCTCCAAATTCCACTAGTCAACCGATCGCTGTGGTTATGGAATCAATGCCATCCGTTGCTGATATAGCTACTAACGTAACTATGCTTGACTTGACTCAAGATGGACGTGAGATAAAAGATCTTGATAAGAATCCTACGGCCGACTCAAATGTTAACGACGGCGATAAATTGAATCTTAAATATTCATTAGCATATACATCAGGTATCATCGGAACTGGTACTTTGAAAACTCAGATCGGTTTACCTCAGAATGTTAATTTCACAGTTGACAGTAATGGAAATATCGGAACTATTTCTTATAAAAATAAATCTGGAACTATTACTACCCAAAATATTTCTGCTTCTACTCTAGGCACTGCAACAAACACTAACAACAACACCATTAACGTTGTAAATCTAAATTTGACCTCGCTTGACGATACTAATAACACTAATATTATTGTTTCCTTAAATGGAACTGCTAAGGCTCCAACAAGTACTACTCCACAAACAATCACCGTTAATCAAGAACATACATCCTTCAGAAGTGATTACTATTCAGGCGATATTATGAGCCCAAAGTTTCTGTTGAATAATGAAGTTTTATCTGCAACAAGTACTAGTTCAACCTCACAATCAATTAAATATGACGATTATGCTAAACTTCAAGGAACACTTAAGTATCTCAAGGGTTCTAATTTTTCAGGGGACAATTTAAGTGCAACTATCTTGGTCGACAATAATCAAAAAATAATCAAGAATGATGTAGCTGTTTCAAAAGGAGCCACACAAGGAACCTTTAACATTACAGACCTAACTGGAGCAATTTTAACTCCTGGTGATCACACGGTCAGCCTTACTTTTACCGACTCTGGTCATAGAGTTTCTAATACTCTCAATTACGCTATTAAAGTTGCTGACTACAAGAATTTATTGATTTCTGCAACAACAAGCAATTTGAATCAAACTGTAAATCAAGACTCTGATACCAACCTAACAGGTAGTCTCAATTATGATGATAATAGCTCATTTTTAGCATCTAATATGACACTTTATTGGTCGATAGATAATGGAACTGCTACTACACAAACTCTTGGTGGTAATGGTCAGATAACTACTGCTTCATTTCAATACACTGTTAGTAAGGGATTATCAGTCGGAACTCACGCTGTAACAGTCTATGCCTCCGATGGCGTCCGCAAATCTAATACCTTAACTTATAATTTGAACGTTACCGACAAAAAATTAATTCTGTCACCAACTGACAATAATATTACTATCAACGATAATAAAACTGTTACATTGAATGGGACATATCAATATTCCGATGGTACAAGCGCACTAGCCACATCTGGAACTTTTCAAGTAAAAAACGAAGGTGAAGCTATTCAAGATCCTGTGACTATTGGCCTTGAACCAGATGGTAATACTAAAGGATCAATCGGTTCTGGTTCTCTAACAATCAACCTAGATCCAATTGCCAAAAATAAACTCGGTGGTTCCCTAGATGACTACATAGCTAAAAAAAGTGGTCGTTTAAAAGTTGGTAGAAATGAAATAACTGTCAAAGTAACTGATGGTGTCAGAGACTCTAATACCGTAACTTATATCGTTAACGTTCCTAAATTAACTGCTACAATCACCGCCTCATCAAATACAGACTATGATATCACCTCTATCAATGGTCAAAAATTACCACTAAATTTCAATTACTCTGATAATTCTTATAAGGTTGCCGGTTATGATTTAATTGCCAACATTTCTACAAACGGAACATTAACTTATATGAAGGAAAACAAACCTAACCCTGATACTAGTGGTACTATTCCTATGGATCCGACAGTTGTAGGTTTAGATCCAAAACAAACAGAGACTCCTCAAGTAGTCACCTTTCGCTATTCAGACCCTTACGGTCGAGTAACCAACACTTTGACCTATAACTTAAAATTAGTAAGAACACTTTTACAGCTAAACGTTTTACCAAATTATTCTTTTGAAGATGTTAAACCTCTATCTAACCAAAATTCTCTGATCAATCGTAATGGGAAATGGGACATTTCTGTCAGAAGCTTCAAGTCAGCTTGGAGGTTAACAGCTCATTCTTCCGACATGATCAAAACTCAAGGTAATACAACCACAAATATGAACGCTGAAATAGTCTTCTCTAACAATGGTCAAATTGCTAGTCTAAAAGATGGTACTCCAACAATTGCTTCAAATAGTAATACACAGGGTGCAGACACAACCTTTGATGTCACAAATGATTGGGATAATAACAAGGGGATTTTCTTGGAACCAACCGGTCCATTGATCTCCGGGACCTACAAAGGACAAATAAATTGGGACTTGATCAACAGCATATAAACACAACAAAAGGACAAATTATGTCAATATAGACTAATTTGTCCTTTTATTCTTAATAATTTTTATAAATAACCATGTGATAAAGTTGTATTATATAAATTATTGAGGGTATTCATATGAAACAATTACATAATTTTAAAGTAAAAAATAAATTTTATAAAAGTGAAAAGTCTTGGTTAATTCCACTAGCAGCTGCGTCAGTAATTGCTGGAGTAACAGTTACAAGTCCAATAAATACTAACATCATACATGCAGCAACTAGTGAATCAAGCACTGAAGCCACGAGCTCCACTCCAACAGCTAAAACTATTACAAAAATGCCGACTTTAGCAAACTTTTATATTAGTGTTAATCAAAAATACATTCCCTATAATGCCAAGGGAGCTGCTTTAGTATTGCCATATGCAACAAATCACATGGCAACAGGCGATTCATTGTATGGTTTCTATATCGTACTTCCCAAATCTATAACTGGTAATTTGGAAGAATTTCAACAAAGTGCCGATAATTACGTGGCCGCTATAAAAAATGATTACACCAATCCAGTAGATAAAAACTATCCTGGTCAAGGTATATTACTTAACAGTCTCAAAGTCTATCAATTAAACAATACGTCTGATGATCGCCAAGTTTTTTATTTTAGACCTGATGACGATGCCAAAGTAGGTACCCCAGATCCTGATCCACTTGCTGATGGAGGAACTACAACTCCTATGAGAATAAGAATGTCATTGCCAATTCAAACTGGTGCTGATATTGCTTCCACCCCAGCTTCGATTACCGTTAACGCTGGTGTTCCCTCTGAGGTAGCTACTCAGGATGTTCTATTTATTGGTATTGGAGATTGGGACTCTACTGGGCAAAGTTTATATCCTACACTATCTTCAAGTTCTTTAGGAATAACTGATGCTCCTGATAAGAATCTTGCTGGTGTTGCTTACACCGCTCCTTTAAGTGGTAGTCTCGCCGAAACTATTACCTATATTCATACGACCGTTAAAGATACATATACCGCTTATGATAAAGATTCAGAAACATCTGATGGTGCATATACCAAAATTGGCTATGATAAAACAACATCCGGAACTGATGGAACTACTTATTCACTATTTGATTTTCTAAAGGCTCCTCTTTCATATTTCTATGCAGACCGTAATAAATACTGGTACCCTTCTTTAAGTGTTGAAGTTAATGATAAGCCGATAGACTTGAACTCTACAATGACTTATGCACCAACGTCTGTGTCATCTAATACCACTACTGTAAATGGTCATTCATACAAAGCTTTCATGAATGAAATCAAAACTAAACTAACGCCACATGATTCAACCATCTATGCCAGTGAAAACCCCACATGGATACCCGATTCTAATATCGGTATTATTGATCCAGAAGGTAATTTAGTTAAAATCAGCGATATGGCAAAGACTAGTACATCAAGTAATACAACCACATATACCTATACGGATCCTAAAGATAAGACAACTGCCGACTTAATGGACTACCAGCCCAATATGTTAACAGTAACGTCCAATGTTAAT
The DNA here is from genome assembly GCF_002872255.1 of Companilactobacillus nuruki. Classification (GTDB taxonomy): domain Bacteria; phylum Bacillota; class Bacilli; order Lactobacillales; family Lactobacillaceae; genus Companilactobacillus; species Companilactobacillus nuruki. The sequence goes on along the minus strand of NZ_NIPR01000034.1, from coordinate 28,685 downwards.
CCGCAGAAGGCCGGTTCTTATACTGTTACGTATGCCTTCAAAGATTCTCAAAGCAATACCACTAGAGCTTCAGCGAATGTGGCCGTAAAGGATAGTAACGCAGCTATTACTGGTAAAGATGTTACAACATCTGATCCACAAAATTGGAATCCTATTGAGGGAATAACCTCTGTTACCTCCTCTGATGGCACAACTAAATTAACACCAGAACAAATAGCAGCCGCTATCAAGGACGGAAAAATAACTACAACAATTATCGATAAAGATGGTAAAACAGTAGATTCATTAACTAATGCAAAATATGGAGCTTACTCCTTAACGTATAACTATACTGATGACGATAATAATACTGTTATGTCTCAGCCAGTTACTTTGACAGTGGAAACTCCGGACCAAAGTAGTATTGCGGTTCAGGGCTCAACTATTAAAAACGGTGGTACATGGGACCTTGATAATGGAATAACTTCTGTCAAAAAATCTGATGGAACAAATATGAGCTCTGAGGAAATTAAAAACGCTATTAATAATGGTAATATTACCGCAACAATCACCGGACCTAATGGTGCTACGTCAATTAATACTACCAACCCAGGAGATTACAAGGTAATTTATACCTATAAAGATGATCAAGGAAAATCAGTCACGCTAGATCCTATTACCGTGACAGTGAGTGAACCGTTAGTTGATAATAGTTCTTTAACAACCAAAGACACTACACTAACAACTGGAAGCACTTGGAACCCTGCTGATAATGTAACAACGTTAGTTGATCCAAGTGGTAACAACTTGGTTATCAATCAAGCTCTGGAAAACAAAGTCCTTACTTACACTATTCAAGATAGTACAGAAACGCCCATTGATTCAATCGATACTTCCAAAGCAGGAATTTATATAGTTACTTATTCATATACTGATTCTAATGGTAAAACTCTGACCTCAAAGGCTACTGTCAAAATCATTGATAATCCAAGTTCTGGAAATACATCTAGTGGTTCATCAAATGGAAATTCTTCTACTTCAAATGACAGTGGAAATACGTCAACAGATAATACTTCTTCAGATAATGATAATAGCAATACCATTACTACTGATCCTGGCAAACCAAATAATGATAATTCAAATGATTCAACTGGAAGTAGCAACGTTCCAAACAGATCAACCGCTACTGGTAGTGCAAATACCTCTGCATCAAACAATGATTCTAATAATAGTGTAAATACTTCATCAATAAATAACACTTCTACCTCTAATGCAGCATCTGCATCTTCTCCTCAGATTGCTGACAATGATTCATCTCAAGTGACTACCCCAAATAATCCAATTAATAATAGTACTACATCTGAGACCAGCGATACTAAGTCAACAACTTTACCTCAAACTGGTAATCAGAATAATATTTGGTATTCTAGATTGGGAGTATTATTGCTGACAATACTTGCAACATTTGGATTTAAAAAGAAAAATAATCAATAACAAAATAAAAAAGTATCTCCTAAGTTTATAACTTTCGAGATACTTTTTATTTGTTTAAGATATTAACTATCTTTTTTTCTAAATACTTTCTTGAACATAACTACTGCAAGGGCTAGTAACATTGCTCCAATTGAAGTTACTCCAAGCACTTTCTCTCCAGCATTTGGTAGACTCTTCCCATCACTAGATTTTCCGGAACTACTTGCGGAGTTTTGGATTGATTTATTAGCATTTGACCCTTGATTTCCACTAACTAATCCAACACTTCCACTTGAACCATTACTACCTAAACCATTGCTATTAATTGAACCACCTCCATTAACACTATTATTTCCACTGTTGGAAGAATTACTACCGTTACCAGTGCCATTTCCGCCTCCGTTATTACCATTAGAAGCGTTGCCACCATTACCAGTGCCATCTCCTCCATTGTTACTGTTATTTCCATTGTTTTCGTTGTTACCGTTGTTACCGTTGTTGCCATTGTTGCCATTGTTTCCGTTATTGCCGTTGTTGCCGTTGTTGCCGTTGTTGCCATTGTTGCCGTTATTGCCGTTATTGCCGTTGTTGCCGTTGTTGCCATTACCGCTGGAATCTTTTGCTCCAACAGTTACTTGGACAATATTGCTACTCTTATTGTTACCACCATTCTTGGCAATCACTTGAACTTTAATCACATCATCTTTATTTAATACACCTGTGTCGATAGAGAATTTTCCATCTGATCCAATTGTACCTATCTTTTGACTGCCATCCGGTAATGTTACAACTACCTCAAAGGTTGTCCCTTCTGGAATTGGAGTTTCTAAATCAACTGAACCAGTGACTTTTGTATCTCCGTCAACGATTGGATCAACTGTTGGTGCATTAACATTATAGTTATCTAACGGATTATTAACTGATGGTAAACCATCATCTACTAATGCAGACACCTTCGGACCACTCTTTTCAAATTGACCGTTTTTGGCAACTACCTGCACATCCACATAGTCACCACCTGTTAATCTTCCTGTATCAATGGAGAATTTTCCATCTGCCCCAATTGTGCCAGTCTTTTGACTACCATCTGGTAGAGTCACAACTACTTCAAAAGTTGTTCCTTCTGGAACTGGTTGGTTTAAGTTTACTGTTCCCGTAACTTTGACATCACCATCTGTAATCTTATCAACATTTGGAGCTACAACTTCGTAATTGTTCAAAGGATTAACTTCTGATTTTTCTACAACTGTCAATGGTACAGAAGAGCTATCTTTAGAATAACCATCATTTTCTGCTGTTATCTTAACAGATAGAACATCCCCGGCCTTTAGTTCACCTGTATCAACAATGAAATTACCATTTTCATCAACACTGCCTTCTACCTCACTGCCATCCGGTAACATTACTACAGCTTTAAAGGTTGTCCCTTCTGGAATCGGTTGATTCAAGTTTACTGAGCCACTTATTGATGTATCGCCATCTACCGCTGGGTTTACCATTGGTGTTGAGACATCATAGTTTGCTAATGGATTTTCTTCAGGAATTCTCGCACCTACAGTAATCGTAATTGAATCACTGCTCTTTTGATTATCGCCATTATGTGCTACTACTTTGACTGACAGTATGTCATTTTCATTAAGTTCACCTGTATTGACAGTAAAGTTGCCATTTTCATCAACCATTCCCGTAACCTCTGTTCCATCAGCCAACGTCACGACTGCTTCAAAAGTTGTTCCTTCTGGGATTGGTTGTTCTAATACAACTGAACCACTTACCGATGTATCGCCATCCACCACTGGATTTACCATTGGTGTTGAGACATTATAATTAGCCAACGGATTTTCCTCTGTTGCTGGAGCTACTGTTACTGATATTGAAGCACTATCTTTAGTGTTTTCACCATTCATAGCTACTACTTTAACTGATAGATTTTCGCCAGCTGCCAATTCGCCTGTATCAACAGTGAAATTACCATTTTCATCAACATTACCTTCCACCTCACTGCCATCTGGCAATGTTACTACGGCCTTGAAAGTTGTTCCTTCTGGGACCGGTTGTTCTAATGATACTGAACCACTCACTGACGTATCACCTGCTATTACTGGATTTACTGTTGGAGTTGCCACATTATAATTAGTCAACGGATTTTCCTCTGTTGTTGATGCTTGAACTGTTACCGAAACAGGGACACTATCTTTCATGTTCTCTCCGTTTGTAGCCACTACCTTAACCGATAGATTATCGCCAGCTACCAATTCGCCTGTATCGACAGTAAAATTACCATTCTCATCAACATTACCTTCCACCTCACTGCCATCTGGTAATGTTACTACAGCCTTGAAAGTTGTTCCCTCTGGAATTGGTTGTTCTAATGATACCGAACCACTTACTGATGTATCACCTGCTGTTACTGGATTTACTGTTGGAGCTGAAACATTATAATTAGCCAATGGATTTTCTTCAGTTGCTGGGGCTACTGTTACTGATATTGAGGCACTATCCTTCGTATTTTCTCCATTTGTAGCCACTACCTTAACTGATAGGTTTTCGCCGGCTATCAATTCACCTGTGTCGACAGTGAAATTACCATTCTCATCAATAGTACCTTCTACCTCGCTGCCATCTGGCATTGTTACTACGGCTTTGAAGGTTGTTCCTTCTGGTACTGGTTGTTCTAGTACAACTGAACCACTCACTGATGTGTCTCCTGCCGTTACCGGATTTACTGTTGGAGTTGCTACATTATAATTAGTCAACGGATTTTCTTCGGTTGTTGACGCTTGAACTGTTACTGACACCGGACTACTATCCTTAGTATTTTCTCCATTCGTAGCTACTATTTTAACTGATAGGTTTTCGTCAGCTACCAATTCGCCTGTATTTATTATAAAGTTGCCATTCTCGTCAATATCTCCCTCAACTTCACTGCCATCTGGTAAAGTTGCTACAGCCTTGAAAGTTGTTCCTTCTGGTACTGGTTGTTCTAGTACAACTGAACCACTCACTGATGTATCCCCTGCTGTTGCTGGATTCACCGTTGGAGTCGCCACATTATAATTGGCTAGTGGATTTTCCTCAGTTGTTGACGCTTGAACTGTTGTCGAAGCAGAATCACCATATTTAATACTACTGCCATTTGTAGCTTTAATTTTTACCGAAACGACTTCGTTTGCAGATAGAGCACCTGTGTTTATAGCAAAACTCCCGTCCCCATCTACCGTTCCTGTAACCTCACTGCCATCTCCAAGAGTTGCCACAGCTTCAAAAGTTGTTCCTTCCGGTACTGGTTGTTCTAATGCTACTGAACCACTTATTGATGTATCACCTTCAGTTGCATTATCAAGGCTAGGAGTTGCAACGTTGTAATTTTCTAACGGATCTACCCCATCATTTGGGAAATTCAAGGTAACTGGCTCACCATCTTGATCTATGAATGAAATAACATCAGCTGAAATTGCCGCATTATTAACTACAGATGCTCTAATTGTAGCAGTTGGAGTATTGGGATCACTCACAGTAGTTGTTAATGTTCCACTGGTTTGTCCTAATAAGTTTGCATTCAATGCTGAGTTTAGAACTGTTGAACTACCATTTCCAATTTCATCAATCAAATTAAATAACGGATTTGTACTCTGTTTCAAAACATTCAACGCAGTATTAACAATTGGATTAGCAGAACTAATTCCATTTACGGCATCTTCCAATCCATCAAATAAAGATGCATATGCTTGATGAACATAATTACCTAAACCATCAGTAAAATCTACTGAAATTGTTTTTCCATCAGCAGAAACAGTTGCAGGGAGAGTTGCTTGATAAGACCCTAACTGCTTTAGCTCTTTTAAATCATCAATTGCATTTTGCAAACCACTAACATTTGTACCAGTTATGGCTACTGCCGCTGCAAAAACATCAACTGCGGTTTCTACCGTTGCAAATAATAAATCCACTCCAGGTATATCGGCGGGTACGATTGGTAATAATTGGGCATCAATTTGCACATTGGCACCACCCACGACCTTCCCCTGTAGTTCAGATGGTAAAGAATAAACTAATACTTTTTTATCAGCCAGACCGACACTGGCAACACCGGTACCTGAATACCTTAAAGATAAATCATAGTTTCCTTGTGAATTAGGTGTCATAGTATTACCAGTTGTTGATGTTAAACTGGCATTAGTCAAAACTGAAATATCTGCTAAACCTGCCATAGGCATAATGGTACTATTTTGATTTTGAGCATGGTTATTGCTACCATCGACTGCGGCACTTACTATCCCTGAACCTGCATTCAATAACAATAACACTCCACTTGATAAATATATCGTGGTACTCAATATTTTTTTCTTATTATTAATCATACGCTCACCTCTAATTTTTTTGTGAAATATTTAACACTTAAAATCTTATCATGTATAAATTTTCCTGTAAACAAAAAACTTATAATTATTATAATTTATATTTAATGATAGTATTACTTTTTTATAATCAAAAAGATCATTTTATTAAAAAAATATGATGATTATAAAATCCTAAAATATTATATAGATATAATGACCTTTAAAATAAATACTACAAAATAATTCCAGTTTATTATTTAAAAACAAATATACTTGTTTGATAATCAAAAAAAGCAATTAACACGAGAAAAAATCTCACATTAATTGCTAATTTTTTTTAACAAATTTGAATAAATTGCTCAAATTTATCATATTTGATTCAAAGTTTTACTGCTTATTCTATACTCCCAATATCAAAAACGTCATTCATAAATAAAAAATGATGATTTTTATAAAAACTAAATTTGCCAATTAAAACTCATCGCTGTATTATGTAAGAAATAATATTCCGATAGCGAACTAATCTTCGTCATGTTACTAATAGACATTTCTACTAGGCTGGAATAGCCTAAGGAGTGTCTTTTTTATGCACAAAAAGCAAAAAACATTTTTAATTTTATTAACAGCTATGAACTTAAGATTACCAATTACAGCCATAGCACCATTGTTTGGTGATATTCAAAAAACACTGAACGTAAATAGTACTGTTACTGCTCTATTAGTTACAATTCCACTATTCTGTTTTTCTATTGGAGCAGTTATCGCACCACGGTTAAACAATATTTTTGGTATTCGCCCACTTTTAATCTTTACTAACGGTCTCTTACTCTTGGCCAATATTCTTCGTCCGATTACTACAGTAACCTTATTGCTTAGCACTTTTTTAATTGGCAGTTCGATTGCATTATTGAACATTTTAATCCCAATAATGGTATCTCAAACCACAACTGAGCTACCTGAAACTACTAGACTCACAAGTTATTATTCAGTAACAATGAATTCTATTTCAGCAATAGCTACGGCCATAGCCATTCCAGCATTATTTGCTTTCATGATCAGTCTATTGCCAACTCCTTTTACTAAACCTAAAAAGGATTCAACAACTCAAGGACTTTTGGATACTCTGTTTTATGACAAAATCGCTCAAAGATTAATCATTTTTATGGGACTACAATCATTAATTTTTTATAGTCTTATTTCTTGGTTGCCCGCAATATATCAGAGTTTTGGTGCCTCAGCCGGTAAATCAGGTATCTTATTATCAATTTTTCAATTCATTGGCATTCCAGCAGCAATCGTTTTGAATTATTTTACAGATACAAAAAAAATCCTCTTAGTCCTAGGAACTGGATACCTAATCGGTATAACAACATTATTTTGGTCTGGTATTGGTTTGTGGATTTCTGCTATCATTTTGGGGTTTACAACATCTCTCATTTTCAGCGTAGCTTTAAATATGATTGCCACAAGTAGTAATCGTCCTATACAAATCGCTAACAGATCGGCCTTAGCTCAATCAATTGGATATCTTTTGGCCGCCATTGGGCCAGTTTTCTTTGGTCGTTTACATGATAATTTTCATAGCTGGTTAATCATTTTGATTATATTAGCCTTTTTAATGATACTAACAATCTTGACTGGGATCCGCGTAACCGAAAATATAAAGTCATAATCACACTTATTGTGTAACTTTAGTTATAGTAGGATAATGAAAGCGATGACAAATAAGGAGACATTTTAATGACTTTTTGGCTTAAAAATATCAAAATTGAAAAAAATTATATCTACAGTGATGATTGGATTTCTGGCACCAAAACTGAAAATGTTGCCATTCTTATTGATGATGGTAAATTTAAAAAGATAATTCCTATGAAAGAATGGGAAGATTCTGTTGGGGATACAGTTATTGACGGTCAGGGAAATCTACTACTACCAGGTATTATTGAAAAACATTGTCACTTAGATAAAAATAAACTTGGTGCGCCCTGGCATCCAGTTAGTCCAGCCAATTCAATCATTGAAAGATTTGAAGCTGAGATTCCAGAACTCAATGCCTTAGATATCTCTATCGAAAATCGGGCTCAAAATCTGATCAATTTGGAACAATCACATGGTGTTGTCGCTTTTCGTTCTCATATTGACATTGAACCCGCCACTGGATTACGACATTTTAATGCAATTAAGAACAAAGTAAATCATGATGGCATTAAAGCAGAATTGGTTGCATTTCCACAGCACGGCCTCTTACGTTCCAATTCGGTAGCTCTAATAGAACAGGCCTTGACTAATGGAGCAACTTATATTGGTGGGGTTGATCCCTATACTTTAGATGGGGATTATAAAAAATCACTAGCTACAACCTTTAATCTAGCTAAAAAATATCATACTGGAATCGATATTCATTTACACGATCGCAATGAAGCTGGTAGAAAAACCTTCTTAGAAATAATACGTTTAACCAAAGAAAATAATCTACAAGGACATGTCTATATTAGTCATGCCTTTGGATTAAATGATTTTACTTTAAAAGAACGTAAACAATTGTTTGCAGAAATGGCTGAATTGAAGATTCAGATCGTCTCCAGTATTCCAATTGATCCAGATACAATTCCACCGCTCGATGAGTTACAATCTGCCGGTGTCCAAATTCATATCGGTTGTGACAATATTGATGATGCTTGGTCTAGTCTAGGCGACGGTTCAATTCCCGAAAAGCTGGTTCGGTACTTGGAAATGTATCACATATCAACACAAGATGGACTTTCACAGTCTTTAGGTTTAATTACCGATGGTATTACTCCATTAGATAAAACCGGCAAGCAAGTTTGGCCTCAAATAAACGATGATGCTAGTTTTATCCTAACTACAGCTAGTTGTTCTGCCGAATTTGTCGCACGTAAAAGTCCTGTTAAGCAGAGTTATTCATCAGGAAAGAAAATCAAATAATACAAATCACATTACTCTTTATAAAAAAATGATCCAGCAACCAATAAAAAATAGTTGCTGGATCATTTTTTTATTTAACAGGTGCCGGCTTACCAAAGAAATAACCTTGTGCATAAGGAATTCCTAGCTTTTTTGCCATTTTGAGATCATCTTCAGTTTCCACACCTTCAAGAATAAAGTCCAAATTATTCTCCTGAGCAGTTTTATACCAAAAATTCACTCTTTCTTCCAATTCTGCGTCACTTGCAACCTTACGAAGATTCTGCATTGCAAATTTCATTCCATTAACATATGGCAATGCCCCACGAACTAATTCAAATGAGTTATCACTACCAACATCATCAATCATGATCTTCATATCGGCTGATCGGTACAATGCACTGATTCTTCTCGTAGTCTGTGAATCCTTCAAATCAGTTATTTCAATAGTTAATCTATTAGGACCCTCTGAACTCTTAGCAAATTGAGTTAATGCCCTTGCTACCTCAATATCTTCAAACTGACTAGCTGTTAAGTTGAGATTAAAGTTCTGAACATCTGTATGTTCCATAAAATCCTTTAATAGAGTAATCTGCATCCAAACTGGAATCTCAAAATAATCTGGAAGAATCCAGCGTTTTTGCATCGAATCATATGTTCTTAAAAGAAGTTCATGATAATACATACTAGGCTCTTCTTTAGCAATATCATAAATACCTTGAGAAAAATAACAATAATCAGACAAACTTTTTTCCTCATGAGGCATCCCAGAAACAACTTTGTCATTCAATGTTATCGTGTCACGTCCATATTGTTTACTTTTCAATAAAGCATCATCGGATCGCTTGTAAATATTATTTACAGTCGTATCCTCTGGTTGTATAGCGGTTAATCCAACTGAAACAGTGACATTTATATTGCGATCCTCATAGGCAAACTCACTCTTACGAATGCCTTGCCAGCATGCTTCTACAACAGGCAGAGCGTCCTGTACCTTACTACCAGGAAAAACCACATTATATTCTTCCCCGCTAGTTAAGAACAGTTGATACTCTATCCCAGAATCTGACAAAACCCTTTTCATTATCTCAGAAGTACCTAAAAGAACCGCATTACCAGCCAGTCTGCCGAAACGATCATTTACTTTCTTTATATTATCCAAATCAAACGTTGCAAAGCTTAAATCTGTTCCAGTGTCCTGTGCCTTTTTAAACATTTCTTGAAGTTCTTTTTGATGATCAACATAACTATTATTCTTTATTCCTCTTTCATAGTCAGCCAACCGTTCCAATTGTCTCTTACGCATATCCTCTCGATAATGTCGTATCCAATATCCTAATACAAAAGCAACCATTGTACCAAAGAGCAATACCGCTTGGAGTGCCCATTCCGTAGTAACTTTCATTCCCATAGAATATTCAGGAACCGTAAACCAAAAAATACTAGCTATTATGACCGCTCCTAAAACCCCAATACCCCATTGACGAATAATCTTCTCCCGATAGATCTTTAATAATACAATCGAAATAACGAAAAGAACCAAGGCTATTAAGGTTAATGGTTCAAACATATTAGGAGCATGATGCATATACCAAATTTGAATCAATGCAAGAAATTGTATTACAATCTCTAATTTAGAAAACCCACCAAATAATAACGGCAATATCAAGATAAATAACGCCCAATTATGATACATGATTGCTGAATCATTATGAACAAACAGCATAGCATCAAGATGTACAAACGTACCCAAACCAACAGTTAATAAGGTAAGTGCTATTCTGCGTATCCATTTTCTTTGCGATGAAATATTTGGTTGATCAAACGTTGCATTCCATAACCTTTGAAAAAATTGTATGAATCCTATACTAAAGAAACTAACAACCATCACCCTGACAAGGAAGATTGGTATGTCGGCATATAATCGTTCAACAGTCATAAACCCCTCCATGAAAACTTATTAATATAATAATATATTATTTATAGATTGTTTGGAAATTTATTTTGCCCCAGACAAATAAACTAACACCTTCTCTATCATTTTTTTACGAAACATTATTTAGATTACTAACTAATCAACACCTATCTATCCTTTGGTTTATAATTATATTTATCTTCCGAAGGAGATTATAATATGACAAAACAAGCCATTTTTTTCGTAGAAAACGAATACGCTGATTGGGAGGGATCATATTTAGCCAGTCAACTTAATCAAACAAAAGATTGGAAAACTAAAACTGCATCCACTCAACGGACAGTTAAATCTATCGGTGGTTTTACCACAACCGTTGATTATCTAATCAAAGATTTACCTGATAATATTGATTTATTAATATTAATTGGAGGTAATTCTTGGAACCTAGAAAATTCTTCCCTTGTCGCTTTGATTCAAAAACGTCTAGATAATAATCAACCAACTGCAGCAATCTGTGGTGCAGTTGATTTCTTAGCCCGTAATTCTTTATTAAACAATTATAAGCATACTGGTAATTCTCAAGCACTGTGGCAATCATATACCAATTATACGAATCCAAATGACTTTGCTGAACAACAAGTAGTCATTGATAGAAATCTTATCACCGCCAACGGAACTGCAACATTGTCCTTTACTAATCAAGTACTCAAATTGATTATGAATGATTCACCAAGGGAAATTGATAAGATAACTGACCTATATCGATTGGGATTTTATGATTATTGTAAAAAGTATGGGAATCCATTTGAATAAGAACTAGATTAATATTTAACTGTAAAAGAATCTCTAAATGATATCTACCCCAAGAATTGTTCTAATTTTTGGGATAGATATCATTTTCATAATCATTGCTATAATTTGGTAATACTTACCTTGATTGGTTTAACATATTTGAACTCATATTTAGTGTCCGGAATATTATCATTAGAATATTTTCTATTCTTTTTCATTTTCTTCCAGTATTTCCAATCAAAAATTTTACTTATCAATGCTAAATTTTTTCTCTCTATCCTCTTTAATTTAACTGATTTAATATTATGTTGCATTAGTGGAAGCGCACTAGCACTGTTGATAATATAATGTCTATTCATTTTCGGTTGAACAATACATAACCAGTGTGAATTCACGAAATGGATATGCTTCTCAATTATCTGTATTAAAATAAATTCATTATTTTTTAAATCACTAACATTTTTAACAAGATCATCGTCCAAAATTTCCATACCTATATTATATTCAGATGCTAAAAGTGACTTTTCATTATTACTTTTAAGATAATAATCGTCTAAAGCCTTTACGGCTACGTTACTATCGAAAATTCACCGACATATGAACATTTCTTCCCTTCTGTAAAAAAACTCAGCATATTTTCAGCTAACTGAGACAATTCTTTATTATCATCTCTGCTACCTGACATGTATTTTAAACCGTTAACGAATTCGTAAATGAAACATGTCGGTCCGTCTTGTGATATTCTTTTAAAAATCTTATTTTCTCCTTTGATTACTATTTACTCATTATTCAACAAAAAAAAGACTCCACGAATCGTGGAGTCCTTTTAATATTCAACTAAACAAATTTAGTTAAGCTTTTCTTTACTTACAACGTTCAACTTGTCATCTAAGTCATAAACAACTGGTTCACCAGTAGTCATCTCAACGTCCATGATATCAGCATCAGAGATGTTTTCAATGTACTTTGTAAGTGCACGTAGTGAGTTACCATGAGCAGCGATGATAACGTTCTTGCCATCAAGCAATTTAGGAGCGATTTCATCTTCCCAGAATGGAATTACACGTTCCAAAGTAACTTTAAGGTTTTCGCCACCAGGAATAATTCTTGGGTCCAAGTTTGCGTAACGACGATCTTGTGCTGCTGAACCTTCGTCAGTAGCTTTCAATAGTGGAGGTAATGTATCGTATGAACGTCTCCAGATATGAACTTGTTCATCACCGTATTTTTCAGCTGTTTCAGCTTTGTTAAGACCTTGAAGTGCACCGTAGTGACGTTCGTTAAGTCTCCATGTCTTTGTTTCAGGAATCCATAATTGGTCACAGCCTTCAAGAGCATAGTGCAATGTCTTGATAGCACGTGTCAATACTGATGTATATGCTTGATCAAATTGAATACCTGATTCTTTAAGAAGTTTACCAGCGTTTTGGGCTTGTTTTACGCCTTCTTCACTAAGGTCAACATCAACCCAACCAGTAAATTGGTTTGATAAATTCCATTCACTTTGTCCGTGACGAATGAAAACTAATTTTGCCATTTGTAATGATCCTCTTTTCATTTCTTTAACACTAAGTATTTTACACGATTTTGGCAATAAAAAAAAGAGAGTGACTTGCAATTTACAAGATAATTGCAGAATCAAACTCTTTTTTTCATTATTGTTTGTAAATAGGTGTATCTAGTTCCTTCAAAGTAGTGATATCCAACTTATTTTTAGAATTCTTATTTAAGTAAGTATTAACATCATCATTGCCTGCTAATACAGCGCTAACCTTATCTTTGCCATCAATTAAGTCAGAAATAATATCAGCATTTTCGCTCTGCTTCATCACAACTGGAATAACTTCAAATCCACTATCGCGAAGAGTCAATATTTTCTTATAGTATTCAGAATTAATTGATACGAAGATAGTCGCTGCGGTTTGTTTCAATGCTTGATTCTTTAACCACCAAACAATTAAATCTTCATCACTATCAAAGGTACTGATTAGAACATTGCCTTCACTGAACAATTGAATATAAGGCTCATCATTGGTATAGCTCTTAATCAGAACTAATGTACCATCTTGACGATAGAAATTCTCACGGACAACCTTATTAGCATCTCTGTGATCATAAAATTGTGTAGCCGAGATAACTCCATTAACATCAAAAATATCACGACTCAACAAATTATCTTTACGATAATGACGAATGATCTGTAATTGATGATTAGCATTTCTGGAAACTTCCATCACTAATTTATCATCAGAATCCAAAATTTTATCTACCTTATCAGTAACATGTTGTACACGATAATTAGCGTCAAATGGAATTTCTGCTGGAGTAGCTGGCGTATTAAAGTTTCGTCCTTGTAAATCATTATACATATTCAATAAGAAAGCATTACCATCAACGAAACCGGCATTTTGATAATTCATCCAAGCTTGATCGACTTGGTCATTGTAAGTAACTGAAATAGCATTTGCTAGCAATCCCTTATCAGCCAAGGTCATTGTCAATTGTTGCCACATTTTGCTTGTTTCATCATCTGGATTAGCAGCTAAGTCATCAGTAAAAATGTAATAATCACGATTGGCATCCATATAAATCTCGTTAGCCATCTCATCAGTACCAAACCATTCTTTCAAAGAAGCATTGATATCATTGATTCTATTAGTTGCTTGCTGACGATCTTCAACTTGATCACTATTAGTGTTACGCAAAACATGATTGCAGTAACTACGATCGGCCAATAATTGACTACGCAATTGAGCTTTTAGATCAGCCCCTTGATCCAAAGTACTTTGCAAACTTTGCTCGGTATATTGCCATTCCTCATCACCTGCCATTTGTGGCTGTGGTTGAGGTTGTTGTGGTTGATTTTGATCAAAATAGTAATTATTGTTTCCACCATTATTATCGAAATTCTGGTCTGGTGAAAATTGTGTACCCATCCCCGCCTGAGCATCATTATATTGATTTTGAGCCTGATCAAAATTATTTTGATCTGGTTGAGGTTGTTGGTAAGAAGAATTATTTAGATCAGAATAATTATCATCGTTATCTTTATTTTTTCTATCGAAGAATGACATAATTTAATCTCCCATCTACGTCAGTTGACTGCATTTAACTTCATTATATATGACAAGTATACTTTAAACTTAATTATAACGATTTCTTTAATTTTATTCTTTGTTTTTTGTTATTATTTCCAATCGAGTGTACACCTAAGATATCTAGGAAGAAAACAAAAATCGGAATACCAATGATTAATCCCCATGTTCCTAGCAATTCTTCAGATACAATCAGCACTACAAATGTGAAGAAAATTGGCAAATGCGTCATGCTAGACATGAATTGTGGATTTAAGAAGTATGTTTCTATCAAATGAATTACGACAATCATAATCACAATATAAATAACATAACGAATACCACCGACTGAATAAGCCACAAAACTAAGCGGTATCAATGAAATAATTACACCAGCAACTGGAATCAGAGAAAGAATAAAGACCATAACTGCTAAAGCAATTATTCCTGGCATTTTCATAAAAATTAAAGTAATAGTTGTTAAAGTAGTATTAACAACAGCAATCATCAACTGTGCTTCCAAAACAACGCCGAAGGTATTAACAAATTTCTTGCCGTAATAAAACAAATCAGAAAACAACCAACTATATTTACTATCCAAGAATTGACGACCAAACGCATTCATTTGCTCAACTTGACTGGTGTAAAAGAAACTCAATAAGAAGGAAATAACAATATTAAATCCAACTGCGCCTACACTACTAATATAATTGACAACTTGTGTAATGGCTGCCTTGATTTGATTATCCAAGTTGATCTGCTGTAAATAATTATAAACCACATTTAAATAAGGATTTGAACGTACTTCTTTACTTTCATAGAACCTTTGGAGTGAATTAAACATCTTTACCGTCTGACTGATCAACTGTGGTACATAGTTAGTGATGACAAAAACCAATAAAGCGATAATTATCAAATAAACTGGTGCTATTACCCAAATAGATTTAATCCTGGGTAATTTTCTCTGCACCGCCCTAACTAACTGAACTGACAAAAAGGTAAACGTAAACGTCAATAAGAAAAGACTCATCATACTACGAAACAAATAAAATACAGCAATTACTAGCAGTAGTAAGACGAATCTTCTTAATCGTTTATTCTCGACAAACTTATCGTACAAACTCATATAACGCTCCTCACATACACATACTTATTGAAAACAATATAGCTATCCCTAAAATACTATAGACTGTATACCGATGGTACCAGATAATTGCTGTAAACTCACGAAACATCGCTGGCCACTTTAACATTTTAATAGTACTTGCAGCAGCAAATCTCACTTTTAGCCCTAATCTTCTAGCATGTAATTTAGCTCTAGGAATATGATAATCACTTGTTACTATGATAACCCTAGGAAACCTATCTTTCTTCCAAAGATCATGAATCTTAATAGAAGAAAATTCTAGATTTTGAATTGTATTAATGGACTTATTTTCCACAACAATCATATTCTCAGGAATCCCTTGTCCAAGTAAATATTCCTTCATCAATATTGATTCAGCAGTTTGTCCATTTTTTCCTCTACCACAACTAACAATCACTACCGGTTTGACGTCCAAACTTTGATAAATTTTAACCGATTCATCTAATCTTTCCATTAATATTGGCGTTACACGGTGACCTATACATTTATTTCCCAGCACTACTAAGAAATCAGGTTTGTTAACTGGTTTTATTTTCTTAAGATAATAACCAATTTGATACATATATATCAACATGATTATTAAAAATAATAAATTCACTACTCCAAAATTAAAAATATAGGCTCTAATAATCCAATTTGAAACAATCAGCGATAGTAAAGGAAATCCTAAAATGGTCAAAATAGATAGCACTATCGCAAAGATTGGATGACGGCTATAGACATACCTTGTTTTGAAAATCATTAATAATTCAATGACAGTACTTATGGCCATCAATAAAAAATTCATATCTTCCTCCAAAATCTAATTCAAAGTAAATTTTAATTCTGGTACGTTTAATGGAAAGTCCTTCACCATAGTCCAAGTTACCGTTGTTGAATCCTTATCTGGCTGTTTTAACAAGAATAGCTTATTGTCCAAAGACCCATAGATAAGAAACTTCCCCTTGGTTGTTGTTACAGCAGGCCCATTTTCCGAATAAGACGAGGGTGAAACCAAAAAGATATATTGCATAGCTGGCTGCTGGCTTCCATTAACACTAATACCTTGATAATCGCTTGGTTGCAAATTGGTTCCATATTGATCACCAAAATTAACCCCTATACTACCAATTTTTTTATTATGATTATCTGAAATTGCAGCAACTAATTGCATCAAATCAGCATTAGATGTTAAAGGATTATCCTGATATTTATCATAATAATCTTTCGTTTGAGTTATAGCATCTTTTAAGTTCGTTTGTGTAGTGTCTGTTTTGGTTAAAAGATTAGCCTTCGTATTTGTTTGACCATCTTTAACTCTAACCGTATAGTCACTAGAATATAGATATAATTGATCTCCATCGGCTTCAATCCTAATCTTGGCCCGACCTATCTGATTGCCAGTGGCCTTAGAATCAACCTTCAAGTTAACACTTTTAGGTAATAAACGATCCTGATTTTGTCCATGGTAATAATAATCAATTGTGACTAGATTCTTAGGTGTTAAGTACATTTTGCCATACAAGTTCTGGACATTGCCACTTTCCACCAGCGTCGTCATTACCACTTTACTATCAGTTTCATCTGATAATTTTTGAGCAGAATGTTCAGTTAAAGTCATCTGGTAAGTTCCATTTTGATTTATCGTTAGATTACCATCTGTTCTTCGATAATTAATAATCGTTGAAAAATAAAAGTTGCCAATCAGGTTATCATTATCGGTTAACGGCGTTGTATTACTATCAACATTGATAATATGATCAAACAGCTGATTATATGCTATTGATTGCGACTTTTTCTTCAATGACTTGCTAATATTGGATTTGCTATCACGCTTGGTTATATAAGCAAATTTATAAGTCTGACCACCTGATTGAACATAATAGCCCTTCATATGTTTACCATATACATTCTCATGATAGTTTTTTATAATCTTCAGAACTAGGTTATTCTTAGCGGTTTTAAATGTAATTGTTTTGCCATCACGGTTTAAAACGTATTGTGGATTATCGAATTGATTATTGAAACGATTAATCCCAACTTTACCATCAATTGTCGTAATGTCTTTAATTTCAGCTCGTTGATCTTTCAAAAATTTAATTGAAACTGTATCATTTTCCCCTTGATCCTGATATAAATACCACGTTTTATCAGATGACACTACGCTTGAGGTCTCTTTGGGCTTGCATCCCACCAAAACTAAGGCAAAAATAAACAGCATACTTAATACAACATAGAATTTTTTTCCCATATCTTAAGCCTTTCTTTACAACAATTATACAACTATACCAATACTTGTTATTGAATAATGATAGCAAAAAAAGACCCACTTTTCAGTGCGTCTTTTATAATAATCTGTTATTAAATTTGAAACTATTTAATATAACTAGCATCTACCCATTCGTTTGTAGCTACACGATGATACTCAACACCATTATATGATTTAACTTGGTCAGTATACCACGGAGTGTTATTAGCTAAACCACGATTTGAAACATTCTTAACACTACCATCATCCTGGAAGGCTACCAGTGGAACGAATGAACCATTAGAATTAGCAACGTTGATGACATTACCATTATCAGTTGAATTACCTGAATCGGAACCACCATTAGTTGTTCCCTTCAATTGATTGTAATACTTACCAACTAGATCATAGAATTGATCCATGCTGTAACCCCATTTAGCAAAGTAGCCAACTGGGTCAGTATGTGTTGTTTCACCCCATTTTTTAGATACATCATTATGTGACATAACTGTAACGCCTGGTGTGAATGGCAAGTTATATTGAACAAGTTTTGAAGCTGTGTAATAAGCTTGGTTAGCAACTGATCTAGCAAATGCATCAGTTGAACTTACTTCACACAATTCAACTTGAACAAACTTAGCGTTAGCAGTTGGACCAGCACCCCAAACGGTATAATCAGTATTCTTAATATTTATGATCTCGTTATTATCAACAAAGGCATGAACATATGTATAGATGTTTGACCATTCACGATTGAAATATGTTACTTCGTTTCGAGCTGTAGCCCCTGGTGTAGCAGTTTCATGAATAACAACACCTTCTGGCTTACCAACACCGTTTTCGTAACCATTCCAATAACTAAATGTTCCCTCTTCGTTAGTTATTGAAACTGGTTGGATATTGTTGTTATTGATATAGTCATTGATTGCTGATGTAGCAGCTTTTGTTGTTTGAACATTGCTGCCCAATTGTGGAGCTACTTGTCCCACTGTAGTAAACCCTATACTAGCAAGTGCAACAGATGTTGCAACACTAGTCATAATTTTCTTTTTAGATACCATTTTAATATTTCCTTCCCGCCGTTAATTTCCTTAACGTTATAAATTATAACAAGTTTTTTTACATTTTTAACGAAAGTAATAAACCTGTAATGAGATGGTAAAATTCAGATAACGCTCATTTGCTCCAACTTTTTCAAAAGCTTGCTACGACGGTATCTTAAAGCTCTTGAGGTATGGTTATAACGCTTCGCCAATATTACTAAAGATACATTTTCGATGAAATGTTCCTGCAATAAAATTAATTCAAACTCCGACAATTCAGAGAAGTCTATGAACCCTAAATCGACGCATATTTGCTCTTCAGGAACCCTTTGAAAATCAAACTTCTCTAGAGAATGAATATCATAATACTTCTTTTCTTGACGTAATATGTCAGTTAACCTCCATGTAAGTTTTTGAAAAATGAATGGGTTTACCTTAGACAAATCGTCTTCCTTTTGACAATAATTTACATATGTTTCTGCATATATGATCATGGCTTCTTGAAAATAATCCTCGTAATCACTTCTTGTATTAAAAATATGTACCCTCTTTAATACCCCATGAATCAATTTTTGATTTTTTAAAGCATGTTGAAAACCTGGTTCTAAATTCATATTGTGAGTTTCCTTCCATTTTACTCACAAGCGCTTGTGCAATTACTAATATAATCAACTTTTGAATGTAATATTAATTGCTAAGTTGAACTAGAACCAGTGACTTAATTGCATTTTATTTTCTCGACAAAAAAAGAGAGTACCTAATCAAGGCACTCTCTTCTTCACTTCAGTGTAATCTTTTTAATTTGTTCAAATTATATCTATAAAGCTTCATTAGTTCTTTTGCTTCCAAATTCTCTATCTCTAAATGTATTAATATATAATCTATTATTCGGTCGGTAGTCTCATCTACTTTAAGTGTATTCTGTATCAATGATTGATGTTTATTACACTTACAATTCTCATGCTTACGAACCATCCCTGTATTACTCGGAGGATTCAAATCCATCATTCCTCCTTGCAAAAGAATCTTGCAGAGACTAACTGACTTCTCACTTATCATGCAGACATCATGAATTCGATTTTCTAAATTACCATGTGGAAAATTCAATTTTATTTTATAACCATGTACCGTAGTAAAATATGCCGATTTATTATCTTGGTAATAGGTCTCAATATAATGTAACCCTACCCAATCCGAACTATTTCTACTTCCACCGGTCATTGGCATATAACTGACATATGCAAAAACAAATGGCATATAATGTCTAAAATTGAACAAAGCATATATAGCCTTAGACATTGCGAATCCTATTCCATTCAACTTGTAAAATTCATTGATTAATTCCTTGGTTGTCCTTATATCAAAGAAAACCCCAAATTTCTCATGGATGATAAGGGAATTACCAGAAGAAATACCATAATTAGAAATATCCAAAATTGCGATAATTTTGCTATCTACCTCGAACGATTCAAATCGATATAATAATGATATACTTTGATTAAGCAATAGTTCTTTACATATCTCTTTATCGTTAAACTGATATAGCGATACCATAAAGGATTCTCCTTAAAGAGATTTATTTATACCTTGTTAAGATACGCTTTGAATATATCAGAAAACGAAATTCTCAGTTGTAGCAATTTTTAATTTTTACACAAATTTTACGTAATTTACTTACCCAACAATGTATTGTGAATCTACCCATTCATTAGTAGCAACACGATGATATGTTACTCCATTAAGATCTCTAGTTTGATCAGTTTGCCAGAAAGTATCATTTCCTAAACCACGGTTATTAATATTAGTTACACTGCCATCATCATTGAAGGCAACTAACGGAGCAAAATTACCATTAGTATTCTTTGTTTTGATAACTGCTTTATCATCAACGCCATTACTATTTCCAGTTTCATTAGTACCATATGCATAGCCTGTATTCTTCAAGTTATTATAGAAGTAACTGATCAAATCATTCATTTGATCCATACTATAGCCCCATGTTGGGAAATAAGTATCTGGATCAACATGATCTGTCTGTTTCCATTTCAATGATGTCTGGTGATGAGACATTACTGTCACTCCAGGAGTATCTGGTAAATTATATTGAAGTAATTTTGAAGCAGCATAATAGGCCTGATTTACAATCGACTTTGTAAATTTATCATAATCCCCACTTGGTACACGACATAGTTCTACTTGAATAAATTTACTATTGGCAGTAGCACCAGCTCCCCAAACAATATAATCAGTGTTGTGGATATTAATAATTTCCTTGTCATCAACAAAAGCGTGAACATACACACTCTGTTGTTTCCAAATATTATTAAAAGAAGCAACTAAAGTTTCAGCATCTGTATTATCCATAGCAGTTTCATGAATAACAACACCTTCTGGTTTACCGACACCATTTTCGTAACCACTCCAAACACCAAAAGTACCCTCCCGATTTTGAATTGCGGCTGGCTGAACCTTATTATTGATAATATAATCATTGATTGATTCAGCTTTGACGGTATTAGTGTTAGATATAAGCAATAAAATCCCTAATGTTGTTAACAACATCGAAACTAATGAAAGTTTCCTTTTGTTCATAATCATATTCCCCTTTTTATAGTGATAAAAACGTATATAAATAAAACAATAATGCTCCCACAATCAAAATACCTGATGCAAACATTGTTTGACGACCAATCAAGTTTTGAAATAATACCTTTAAATACGAAGAGATACTAATACTTTCATCAAATGTACTATTCAAATAACAATCAATCGTCTTCTTATATAGACGATAATATTGATTACGGAATATTAATGACATAATCATTAATATCAATCCAGACCACATTCCCCAAATAATAAGCGAAACATCAGGCGTTTTATTAATGATATAAATTCCGGACACAAAGATTCCCAAAGAAATAATCAAAAGAAAATTAAGAACAACCGTTACCTTATTCAATAAATTTAATCTACCATCTTGCTCTGGAAATCTCTTTTTTAAATTAATTTCTAGTTGATAAAACCATACTTGATATTCATTACTTTTAATTTCTTTTTTATGTAACTGTGAAATGCCCTCAAGATAACTAAAAAGTCCTAAAGCAAAAACGATAAGGGCAATAATTGTTTTTAAAACTAACATATATCACCTTTCTCTTTAATATTTCACAAATCATTTACTACCCAACAATATATTTAGAATCTACCCATTCATTAGTAGCAACTCGATGATAAGTGATGCCGTTTACTTCCTTAACTTGATCAGTTTGCCATGGTGTATTATTAGCTAATGCACGGTTTGATACTGGTTTAACACTACCATCAGATTGCATACTCATAACGGGTACATAAGAACCCGTAGTATTATTAACATTAATCACGCTAATATTATTACTTGAGCTATCTTCAATATTACTATTTGTCGTTACACTATTGTTGTAGCCTTGTGGTGCCTCATAACTGGTAAAAAAGCCATCATACAACTGGGAAACATCAAAGTTTCCATAGCTACCATCAAAATTATAACCACTAGTCCATTGCCAACCATGTGCATTCGGATACCAATTTTTATCGGTAGCATCATATGGATATGCAGCAATCCACCCTTTATTAACGTCCATCTTGGTACCTAACCAAGAACCCATCGTATAAATATCAGAACGATAACCATATTTAGCGACTTCATTCATAAAGGCCGTATTATTAGCATTATTTTGATCCTTAGAGTTAGCAGATTGTTCTGAACTTTCCACATCAGCAGCCAAAACAGCTCCAACGGGTAAGCCATCATCTTTAGCAGTTTGAGCAGCAAAGTCAGCTTCAGAAATTGCTTGAGCAACTGTACTATATCTAGCATAATGATAGCCATTGATATATAATCCCGCCGCTTGAGCTGCCTTAATATCTCCAGCAGCATAGGCATCCTTGAAAGATCCGCCTTCACTAATTTTAGTAACCGCTGCTTTCACTCCATAATTATCATGCATATCTTTAAAATTATCGATCGTCATTTCACCATTGTTATTAGAAACATCGACCATGTCCATTCTAGCGGCATCAACATTAGTAGCACAGAAAAAAAGTGCCCCCAGAGATACCGTTGTAGTTATTAAAGCTACAACCCTTTTATTAAAAATCATTAACCCATTCTCCCCTTTATTAGTCTGCAACGATTATTATTGTAGGGGTATTTAGATAATATTAATTAATTATTACAACGAAGTAACAAAAACGTAACACGGATGAAAAACGAATTTTTAATAAAAATCAAGAAAAATAGCATTATTGATTTATCTATATAATTTTTAATCTTTTGAATAAAAAATATCCTCAGTCTTCTTTTAGATTGAGGATATTTTTATATGAATTTTAAAAATTGATAATTTTATATTTTATCACTGTAGTAGTTCATATCCGAACTAATATGTCACTTTAATTATACTGACGAATCTTAGGAGGAATATAGCTATCCATAAATCGAAATATTTCTTCCAAAGAGTCTGAGAAAAGCAGTTTTTCTCGATCATTGCTAGTTAGAAATTCTTTACTAACCATACTATCAAACATTGATTTCATAGGTTCGTAGTATCCTGAAATATTATAGAAAACACATGGACTATTATTATCGCCTAGTCTTGCCCAGGAAAATGCTTCAACAATTTCTTCTAGGGTCCCCGGTCCACCTGGTAAAGCAATGCAGCCATCAGCTTCCTCAAGCATCATCTTTTTACGAACACTCATATTATCTACAACTTTTAAATCTTTCAATCTATTTAAAGAGGCACCTCGATCCATTAATTCCTTAGGCATGATACCATGGACGATTCCTCCATTATCCAATACAGTATTAGCTAATAGTCCCATAAGACCAACGCCACCACCGCCATATACTAATTCCAAATTATTCTTTGCTAAATATTCACCCAGTTGAATCATTGATTCTTTATATACATCGTCGTTTCCTTCAGATGCACCACAATAAACTGCAATTTTTTTCATAAACTATCCCTTCTTAATCAAAAATATATAAAAATATTATCATTAAAGAGATTATCTAGAAAGTCGAATAATGCTAATCTTCTTTTAGAATATCTAACGATTAAAAAAAATTCCAGCAATTGAAGCCATCAAAGCTATCAAGACCCACCAATAGCGGGCCAAAAATTCCCAGAAGTTCATAGGTCTATACTGTGAATGCTTCTTTTCGTCTGAATAATTATTTTTTTTTGCATGATTAGTCCCACCAAATACCAGTTCATTCAAATCAACATCTAAAATTTCAGTTAATTGAACTAAGGTTTTCAAATCGGGGGTTGTTTCTCCCTGTTCCCATTTAGATATCGCCTGTCTTGAAACGAATAACTGGCTAGCTAACTGATCTTGAGATAAATTGCGTTGACGTCTAATTTTTACTAGCTGTTGGCTAAATTGATTTTTCATGACATCCACCGCCTTTCTTTATCCCGATAATAACAATTAATCACTAAACAACCTAGCAATTAGGTACTAATATTACGCAAAAGTTAACCTATACTTGCGCAACTGGCACGGGCAAAAGTGGTTGCGAATGTTGATATACAAGCAATCGAGTTTACTAAGTTAAATTTTTCAGATTGGGTCTTCTATATATTACATAACTATTTCTAGTAGTTGAATTCTTATAAAAAGAATTATAATTCTCAAAAACGTTTCTCCCTAAGTTATTGGCAAAAGATCTCACCGACTCACTAGCAGAAATAATGCCTGACAATTCAAAATCATTTAACTGCATATAATGTTTTAATTCTGTAGCTGCTTTGGAAGGATTATTCAAATCAACCATTAAAACATCTTCATATTCTTCTGAACTTGGGCCACCTTCACGTTTTAAAACTAAAAAATCCTTTTCTTTAGAAATTGATATATCCGCATATTGTTCTGCATGAAAATGTGGTTCCACCAATACTAATAATTTTTTCATTAATTAACATTCCTTTTTGTAAAGATAGCATCAATTTTAATGCTCACTTTTTCAATTAAATCACTCCAATTAAAAAATCACTTGATTTAATCATAAAAGACATATTATTCATCATAATCATGTTAGAATCAAAATATTTTTAGAATCTATTTGATTTTTCATTGTACTAAATATTTTTTGAATTATGCTTGAGATATATCATTGTTTACTGGAGGTATAACTATGCGAGGGATTTGTAGATTAGTTTTACTATTACTTTGGATTTTAACAATTTCTATTTTTGTAATTATTAGTTCAACTCGTGGCTGGTGGTATCTGACTCCTATTATTGCCTACAATAAACCACAGGGTGCCTTTGGTTGGTTATTTTCAATTACCGTATTTTTATCTATTGTTTACTTCGTTTATTATCATTTGATTAATATAAAAAAATAATTAATTATGTTTAACAAAAAAGTCACTTAAAAAATCAACAAAAACCTAATGGGGAAAAACTATACCATTTGAAAAATATCTATCTAAATAAAAAGTCACTCATGAATCCCAATAAGATTCATGAGTGATTTTTATTAATTATTATTTTTCATTTTAACTAAAGTACGGCAGCCCAGTACAGAACTAAAAATAATTTCCCCATCTGACATGGTAATTTTCCTAGTTTGCCTATTGATCGATTCAACATTATCAACATTCACAACATACGATTTGTGACATCTGAAAAACTTTTCATTCTCAGATTCAATTTCCTTCATCGTGTTATAAAACTCAAATTGACCATTCATCAAATGGACGATCACTTTATGTGGCACTGGTGAACTCTCAAAGAATAAAATATCCGATATTTTAACAGACTTCAATTGATCACCTGTTTTAATTTGATAATATTCTTCACTTTTTGATTCCTTTTTTTGAAATTGTTCATTACATAGATCAATCGCCCTGGTTACTTTCCCCTGAATTTCATCAGGAAAGTCTTTTAAGATGTAATCTAAGGCTTCAATTTGATACTTAAAAGTTAAAAACACCATTTCTGAATGTGTAGTTATAAACACTATTTTACTGTCAAAGTCATTTTTACGGATTTTTTTTGCCAATTCAATCCCATCAATATCTGACGATAAACCAATATCGAGAAAATAGAGACTCTTTTCAGTATCATTTTTTTCCAAATAATTCAAAATTCTGTAAGGATCACTTGTCGCTAATTTTAATTCCATATCAAGATTTTCTATTAATACATAATTGTTAATATAACTGACTATTTCATTTAGTTGCTTATAGTTGTCCTCACAGACAAATATATCAATCATCCTTGATATCACCTACTTCAATGGTAATCTTCTGCAAGAAATTATTGTTTACTTTCATGGTTTCTAGCATTAGATTCTTATTTCTGTTTATTATTTCAGTAAGGTTGCTTAAACCCATACCTCGACTTGCTCCCTTTGTAGAAAAACCAGCCCTTTTCATTTTCCATACAGGTAACTCATTATCACGTACTGAATTCTGAACAATAATCATAATCTCGGTATCGACATCAATAATACCTACTTGAATTACCCCATGGTCTTGTTCCTTCGTCTCTTCAATTGCGTTATCTAAAATAATTCCCATAGCAACGGCCAAATCTAATGTATCTGTATGAAAGTTCTTTATTTCATTTTTTGATTCGAACGATACATTGATCCCCTCCAATTGAGCAGAATATAGTTTATTGAAGAAAATACTCTTTAACTCCTTGTTGCCAACCTTACTTATATCCTCAAGTTTATACTTTTCCTGCCCCATTTTTGAAGATATTGGCTTAATCTCTGCATTGTAATATTTCTTCAATCCTTGTATATCATCAGTTCTAATATACTCATCCAGAGAGAGCAACGTGTTTTGATAATCATGTCTAAATTTTCTTAATTCATTGTAATGTTTTTCCATTTCATGAATATAACGATTATTATTTTTAATTTGTAATTCCTTTTTTTGCAAATCAAAGTTCTTTTCTAAATCCTTTATTCGTGAAAAATGAATAACTAACAATATTAAAGAGGCCATTACTAAAATCAACAAATTATAAATCAAATTATCTAATTTATTTCCTGAAAGAATTTCTGTAAAAGTCATGAGTATTCCAAAAACAATTAATATGAGTACAGACAGAGACGTTTCTAATTTTGAAATCCCAACCAAATTTTCAAACTCTGATTCTTTATTATTTCTGACAATAAGGTACAAAATCGGCATAAATAATGCCTGAATCATAATAAAGCTAACTATATAAGGAATATTAAAATGCGACAATCTCAAAATTATATCTGAAAGATGATCGGCCGTTAAGTTTATTACATAAATCAACGCTTCCAATACCAGTGATTTTTTGACGTTTGAAGTTAATAAAAAAAGATAAAATAAATTCAAAAATACACTAACTAGAATAGATACTGCCTGATTGATATTCGTTAACAATATGACAATTGGTACATTAACAAAAACCATAAATAAATCGACCCATTTCAATCTGAATTCACTCAACATGATTTTTGCATTCATAAGAAATACAAATCCCTGAACTATTATTGTTACAGCCAAAAATATCACCCGCTTAATTATATTTATAATTAATCTATCTCAAATTATATCAAAATAACAACTATGAAATTCGCATCAATACGTTAATGATTAAAAAAGTATATTTTACGACCAAACCCTTTTATAGAGGGCATATTGAATAAAATGAACATAGAAATTAGTATGGTTTTTAAATAATACTATTTCAAAATATTACAATTGTGTTACAATAACATTACAAAAGAAATACAAATTCTATTTCATGCAGACTTATTAGCATTTCAACTCAAACTAGATTTTCTAATAGTTATTAAATTATCTTTAAAATTCTTTATTTATTAATAAAATCTTGCTAAAATTCTACATGAATACTGAGTTTGGGAATTTCATAGGGAGTGATTTATGTAACCGGTTTTGTTTTCTTGCTACAAAAAATATGCTAAAGGAATTGAATTATCATGAAAAATAAGTTTTTAAGTACCATCGGGGGAATCATGGTGTCGGCTGTTCTACTAACATCATTAGCCGCTTGCTCATCAAATCAGAATTCAACAGAATCAAAAGACTCATCGACCAAGACCGAATCTGCTAAGAAATCTAATAAGAGTAGCAAATCCAAAAAAACTAGCAAACAAAAAAGTTCTAAAAGCGATAGCAAGTCCAATCAAAAAGATGCCGATAATTCCACAAGCCAACAACAAAGTACATCTCAAAGTACCAACTCTATTGGTCAGAGTACTCAACAAACAACAGGAACTTCAACACAATCTAATCAAACTCAAGGACAAGCTGCTTCAAATCAACAGACTCAAGCACAACCAGTAATCTCTAATTCACAACAAGCTGTTAGTTTAGTAGCTCACTCAATGGGAGAAGCAGATCCTGGTTCATTTAATGTTACTGTTCAGTCAGATGGATATCACGTTTATCTAAAAAACACTCCCAATCCTACAGTAGTGGTTGTTAGATCAAATGGTAATTTCTATGACGTTAATGGCAACCTCACTGGAACATTTGAAAAAGTTTCTGGACCAGACGGCGTTAACAATGAACCATGGCATGGATAATTAGTAAGCACCTAATAACTGACCGTATTGAAAAATAAAAAATCATCCGTACTCTCATTTGAGAATGCGGATGATTTTGTGTGTTCATTTATGCGGCGATTTTTTGATTATCTTCGTTAGTCGTTTTCAATCGTGATGATTTAAAGTTCCACGGTAAATAGGCTTCTAGTTCCTCTGGTATT
>NZ_NIPR01000033.1 GCF_002872255.1 Companilactobacillus nuruki | reverse complement strand
CCTATTTACCGTGGAACTTTAAATCATCACGATTGAAAACGACTAACGAAGATAATCAAAAAATCGCCGCATAAATGAACACACAAAATCATCCGCATTCTCAAATGAGAGTACGGATGATTTTTTATTTTTCAATACGGTCAGTTATTAGGTGCTTACCTTTTTATTAATGATTTATTATAAGTAAAAAAATCGCAAAAAAGATAACATCCAGAATGGCCGACCATTCGTACCATTTATCTGGTTTATTAAATTCTACTGTGTTATGCCCTCGTTTATGAGGGTACCACGACGGATATTCTTTTTTGGACATATTCTTCATTTTGCATCTTCTCCTTATTAACTGTGTTCATTATATCTGTAACCCAATTTTTTTGCCACCATAAAAGATAATTTAGAATCAAAATATTAAAAAGAAAGGGTTTGCATTTTAATAAATAAAGAATATAATTTCATTTATTATCCGTTGAGCAGATAAAAAGAAATAATTAATGGGGAGGTAAACAAATGAAATATCGTGTAGAACTAAATACAAAGTCTCAGTTGTTTACTGTTGAAGATAAAAACACTCATGTTTTTGCTGATGGTAAAACAATTGAAGAAGCTGTCAATAAGTTGAAGACAATTTAAATTAAAATAAGAAATATTATTTCTAATTAAAAAGTTTATCTAATAGCCATTAGGGCCGTTAGATAAACTTTTTTTATTTGATGATTTGTCCATCCTTTTTTGCTTTTTGAATTAGGTAATTTGGAAATTTAATATGTAATTTTTTTGCCATCTTTTCATTTAACATAATATGACCTTTATTAACATTGGTAACTGGTGTTGTAGCGGTATTTTCCTTACCTTGAAGAACTCTGACGACATGTTCACCAGTTTTAACACCTAATTCATATTGACTAATACCATTTGTTGCTAATCCGCCGTCCTTGACCATTGTCGTGGCACCAGGGAAAACAGCAATATTCTTTTTAGCTGCAATAGATGATAATAATTTCATGCCAGAAGCAACTGTATTGTCAGTAGGTACATAAATAGTTTGAACTTTATTGGATAAATCTGTAGCAACTTGTTGTAAATCGTTGATACCACTGATTGTTGAAATTTTAACGTCTATACCATCTTTTTGTGCTAGGTTTTTCATTTCTTGTACTTGAGAAGCAGCTGGTGAGTCGTCTGAAGTATAGATAATTCCTATTGTTTTAAGATTGGGAATTACTTGCTCCATTAAAGTCAACTGGTCTTTGAGCGGTGATGTACCAGCAACTCCTGTAACGTTACCACCAGGGCGTTTTTCACTTTTAATTAAACCTGAACCAACGGGATTAGAGATTCCTCCTAGAATTATAGGGGTTGTTTTGGTAGCGTTCATCAATGACTGAACAGCAGGAGTTGCAATTCCAACTGCAACATCAACGTTATCCTGAACAAACTTTTTACTAATAGTTCTGAGGTTACTTTGGTCTCCCTGGGCATTTTGAAATTCAATATGGACAGTCTTTCCATCTATGTAACCATTTTTCTTTAAAGTATCATCAATTCCCTTATTGATTTGATCTAAGGCGGGATGTGACATCAGTTGCAGGACGCCAACTTTAGGAATTGCTTTCGCTTGTTGTGAGTTAGTACGTCCAGTATAGAAATATGTTCCAATTAGAATCACAGCTAATCCGATGAGACCAGCTATTGTCATATATAGTTTTTTTGTATTTTTCATCATAAATTTCCCCCAAATAAAAAGGACAATTCCATAAAGTGGGATTGTCCTTAGATATAAGAAGCCCACATGGTCAATTAGTTAAATTTCCATGCGGGCTTTAGAATTCGTTTTTTATAAGCCGACACGGATACAATCCCAAACAGATTGCATCCGAATCGGAGCAATCTGAACTAGCGGCTTTGCCAACGAATATTTACGATGTTTAGAGATAATGTTTTCATAATAATTCTCCTAACAATTTGATGATCCAAATATATTGCAGATTGGTACGAATGTCAATAATAATATTATAAAAAATAAATTTAATTAAATTTATTTTAATTCAAAAAGCCGATTGAATCACTACAAAACTTAATGGACAATAGGGTCACTATTCAAATCGAATTAAGTTGGGGGACTAATGAATATACAAGAGAAAATTCAAAATGTGCTGTTAAACTTGCTGCAAGTGAAAAGCATAGAACAAATTACAGTAACAGAAATAATTAATAACAGTTCAGTTACTAGAACAATATTCTATCGATATTACATCAATCAATATTCAATTTTGCAAACAATCGAAAATAATATATTTGTAGCGTTAGAAGCTTCAATTGATGAATCTGAGAATGGAATGTTAAAAGTATTAAAAACAGTTGATAAGTATAAAAAAACAGTAAATGTTTTATTAAATCAGAATGATGTTTCTGGTTTTGGTGATCGGTTAATGAATTTTCTAACTGTTAAAGGGATGTGTGTGATTAATAAAAAGTCAAAATACAATCAATTGAATGATAGACAAGTAGAATTGTTAATTGAATATTTATCAGTTAGTATATCGAACCTAATGAAATTCTGGATGAGCAATTCTCAAATGGCTATTAATGAATTAGATGATTCTTTTGAAATGATATTTAAAAATGGAATAAATAATTTAATAGGGGCAAAAAGCTAATATGTTGCTGTTAATTTCTCAAGTTGTTAAGATTAATGTATAAACAAAAAGAGAGGAGTTTTATTATGAGTGTTGATAGCAAAAAAGATATTATTAAAGGTAAAACAAATCAAACCGTTGGTAAGGCAACAGATGACGATAAGAAGGAACTAAAGGGTAAGGTTCAAGAAAAAGTTGGCCAAGTGAAAGATAAGGCTGATGAAATGGTTGATAAAGTTGCTAAAAAGATTAACAAAAAGAGTGATGAATAAAGCAATACCCACATCTTCGTTGATGTGGGTATTTTTTACTTGATTTAGATGTTTTTAAAGTCATGGATGGTTGAAAATACCGTAATTAAATTAACGATTGATAATAACCAAATTCTTATTGTTCCTGTTGTTAAAAAGAATGTCAATACGATATAAACAAAATACTTGATGGTGTTATTTTTTTTATTTAGTCACCAAATAAGTCATTCCTATGATAGATAATATTATTATCATCCATTGATACCACTTGGTCGGTTTGTTAATTTCGAGTTTAACTGTCATATTCTTTTTTGATATGTTTTTTCAATGTTTCATGATTCTTAACTTTTATTAACATGGTCTTTTGTCACTATTGTGTAATTATGAGATTCTTTATAAAAAAAACGCTAGTCAATTAAGACTAGCGTTTAGAATTTACGTTCTCACTATTTTTTTGTGACACACTCATAGCTCACTTTTTCGTAATTATCTGTAATAAATTGAAATTTTTAAAAACCAAAGCGCTGATTTAATGGTGTTTCATAACACACCGTAACTTATAAAACTCTATAAAGCGAACTACGAGAATCGAACTCGCGACACTAGCTTGGGAAGCTGGCATTTTACCATTAAACTAAGTTCGCATTTCATAACTCTATTATTATACAATAAATAACTTAGAAAAGATAAAGATTGTTTAAAAAAACCTTTGGAATTTACAATATAAATTGATTTTTAGTTTTCATTACCATAAAATCAAAGTAACAATGCATTTCAATCAATAAATTGCATCAAGGAGAAGATTATAATGAAAAAAACATTGGTTACTATTATGGCCGCTGTTTCATTAATGGGTGGCTTCGCTGCTGTTGCCACTGGTTGTTCTAATTCAAGCAGTCAACAGGCTGAACAACATTCAGCTAAGAAAATTACAAAGGCTGAAATCAAGAATCAAGTTTATGTTGGTGTTGGTTCTGATAATAAGGACGAATATATCACATTCTTCACAGGTAAGGATAACAAGACCGTTCAATTTGTTCGTGTAAGCAAGAATGGATCAAAGAAAGTTATCACTGACTTTAAGAAGGCCAAGATAGTTCTTGATAAGAAGGATCCTAAGAAATTCAAGATTGATGGATTTAGAATTATTAAGGAACCTGACTTTGATTGGAAATTCGTTAAGGTTGGTAAAACAACCATCAAGACTTCTGACAATAAGAAGTGGAAGCTATACAATGGTACACACAAAGAAGCAATCAAGTCTGTTCAAAAGAACGGTAAATAGTAAAAAAATAAGCGGATGAACCGCTTATTTTTTTTTGAAATTTTAAGATTGATATGATTTTTCAAAGCCATTTAGTCAATAAAATTTGAATTAGAAAAGGAATTGAATTTCTCAAGAAAACTTAACTTAAAAGAATTTATTAAATAAATGAAGAATATCTAAACTTTAAAATGGCTTTCATTGCAACCGCTTGCAAAAAAATTCTCTCTCAGATATAGTGAGTATTGGTAACGGAATTAAAAGAGGGAGTGATTTTATGACAAAACCGATCCATGTTACTTCAGAAATTGGTAAATTGGATGTAGTAATGTTGAAACGACCTGGACATGAAGTGGAAAACATTACACCCGACACAATGCCCCGACTATTGTTCGATGATATCCCATACTTGCCAATGGCTCAAAAAGAGCACGATAACTTTGCTCAAATTTTGAAAGATAATGGAACTGAGGTTCTATATCTTGATGATTTGGCTGCTGAAGCAATTGATGCTGGAAACATCAAAGAGACGTTTGTAGAAAAAATGCTTCGCGAATCAGATTATGCCAAGGGTGCAGATCATGATGCTTTGAAAGAGTTTTTAATGACTCTTGATAGCAAGTCCTTGGTAAATCAATTAATGATCGGTATCCGAAAAGACGACATTGATTTTATCCCGACAGACTTAGTCAGTGCCGCAGAGGATTCTGATTATCCGTTTTATATGGACCCTATGCCAAACTTGTATTTCACAAGAGATCCGGCCGCAGCAATTGGTGATGGATTAAGTATTAATCATATGACCTTTGCAGCTAGACAACGTGAATCAATGTTTATGGAAACAATTATCGATTATCACCCTAGATTTGCTAATAAAGGCCTTCACGTATGGCGTAATAGAGATCACACTCATCGAATTGAAGGAGGAGATGAGCTGGTTCTAAGCGATCATGTATTAGCAATTGGGGTTTCACAAAGAACATCAGCAACTGCTATTGAAGATATTTCTAGAAATTTATTCAAAGATAGCAATTATGATACAGTTATCGCTATTAAGATTCCTCATAATCATGCAATGATGCACTTGGATACAGTTTTTACAATGATTAATTATGATCAATTCACCGTTCATCCCGGAATTCTTGGAAAGGGTGGAGAGATTGATACATGGACCATTCATCCTGGAAAAGATGGTGAATTGACATATGAGCATAATCAAGATCTTAAAGCAGTTCTAAAAAAAGAATTAGGTCTTAGTGAACTAGACTTAATTCCAACTGGCAATGGAGATCCTATTATTGCTCCTAGAGAACAATGGAATGATGGTTCTAATACTTTGGCAATTGCTCCAGGAGTCGTAGTAACTTATGACAGAAACTACGTTTCTAATGAAATTCTAAGACAACATGGATTAAAAGTTTTGGAAACAGTCTCAAGTGAATTGTCACGTGGCCGTGGAGGTCCACGCTGTATGAGTATGCCACTAGTCCGTGAAGATTTAAAATAATTTTAATTAAATTAAATAAATTGTGCTAAACTAAGCCTAATTCTCATTCTAGGAGGAATTATTTTGGATTATACAGGTAAAGAAAACTCAGTATTTCAAGGCAGAAGTCTTTTAGCAGAAAAAGATTATACGCCGGAAGAATTAGAATATTTGATTGATTTTTCCATTCATCTAAAGGCATTAAAGAAAAAGGGTATTCCACACCATTACTTAGAAGGTAAGAATATCGCATTACTTTTTGAAAAGACTTCTACACGTACACGTTCAGCATTTACTACTGCAGCGATTGACTTAGGCGCTCATCCAGAATTTTTGGGAGCAAATGATATTCAACTAGGTAATAAGGAAAGTGTTGAAGATACTGGACGTGTTCTAGGAAGCATGTTTGATGCGATTGAATTTCGTGGTTTCTCTCAAAAAGCTGTGGAGGATTTAGCCAAATATTCTGGAGTCCCAGTTTGGAATGGATTGACTGACGAATGGCATCCAACACAAATGTTAGCTGACTTCATGACTATGAAAGAGACCTTTGGTGAAATCAAGGGCAAGACGTTGACCTTTGTGGGAGATGGTCGTAACAATATGGCTAATAGTTTCCTAGTAACTGGTTCAATGTTAGGGGTAAATATTCATATCGTTGCTCCTAAAGAATTGTTCCCTGATCAAAGTGTGATTGATACAGCTCAAAAATATGCTGATAAGTCTGGTAGTAAATTTATGATTACCAGCAATATTGATGAAGGTGTTAAAGGAACAAATGTTATCTATACTGATGTGTGGGTATCGATGGGTGAAGAAGATCAGTGGGATGAAAGAATCAAACTATTAAAGCCATATCAAGTAAATATGGATATGATCAAAAAAACTGGTCAACCAGATGATCAAATTATTTTTATGCATTGTCTACCTGCTTTCCATGACACTAATACTAAGTATGGTCAAAATATTAAAGCTAAATATGGCATCAGCGAAATGGAAGTAACTGATGAGGTATTTAGGAGTAAATATGCTCGTCAATTTGAAGAAGCTGAAAATAGAATGCACTCCATTAAAGCTATTATGGCAGCCACTCTAGGTAATCTATTTATTCCTAAGGTTTAACTACAAGAAGGGCTAACCGTAAAAGGTTGGTCTTTTTTATTTAAAGGTAAATCACAAGTGAACCCGACCACACTTGTTTGTAAAAAAGAAGTTTTAGGAGAATGATTATGACAAAAGAAAGAATTGTTGTCGCACTAGGTGGTAATGCGATTTTAAGTACTGATGCCAGTGCCAAGGCTCAACAAGCCGCTGTAATGAAAACTTGTGAATCATTAGTTGAGTTTGTAAAAAATGATAAAGATCTTATTATTACTCACGGAAATGGTCCCCAAGTTGGTAATTTATTGTTGCAACAAGCGGCAGCTGACAGTAAAAAAAATCCTGCTTTGCCACTCGATACATGTGGTGCCATGACTGAAGGAAGTATCGGATATTGGTTCCAAAATTCTATGCAAGAAACTTTATTAAAAAATAAAATCAATAAACAAGTAGTTACTTTGATTACACAAACAATTGTTGATAAAGATGACCCAGCCTTTGAAAGTCCTACTAAGCCAATAGGTCCGTTTTATGAAGAAAAAGAGGTCTCTGAAGTAGAGAAAGCTCATCCAGATTGGACGATCGTTGAGGATTCTGGACGGGGTTATAGACGTGTAGTTCCTTCTCCAAAGCCAATTAAGATCAATGAATATCCGGTGATTGAGACAGTATCGCAAGCCGGCATTATTCCAATTGTTGCTGGTGGCGGCGGTATTCCCGTCGTGCAAGAAGGCGATAGATTAATTGGTAAAGAGGCCGTGATCGATAAAGATTTTAGTGCGTCCAAAATCGCACAATTAGTAGATGCTGATCAGCTAATTATTTTGACCTCTGTAAGTGGAGTTTATTATAATTTCGGCAAGCCCGATCAAGAAGAGATTTTTGATGTGACTGCTGATGAAATTCAAAAACATATTGATAATGATGAATTTGCTAAGGGAAGCATGAGACCTAAATTAGAAGCAGCGGTGGCTTTTGTAAGGTCAACTGGGAAATCGGCTGTAATCGGAGCTTTAGATGATGTAAAAGCGATTATTGCGGGTGATAAAGGAACAGTTATTCATAAATAATTATTGTTATTGGTGATTTTATGTGCTATCATACTCATGCAAAAGAAGGAATAATTAATCGTCGGATTTAAAGCGAGGTCATGTTTTGGTGAGAGTTGACCATATCTAAGATTAAGTCGCACCTTTCTTATTAAATTTAAATAATTCAATTAATGAGTGGATATTAATCAATTAGAGTGGTACCGCGGGAAATCTCGTCTCTTTCAATACAGGATTGTATTGTTAGAGGCGTTTTTTTTATCTATAAGGAGGAAAATATGGATTTTAAACAACAAGTAGTAGATGCACTAGTTAAAGTTTTACCAGAAGAAATTACTGAGGAACAAATCACAAAATTAATCGAAAAACCTAAGACATCTGATTTAGGTGACTACGCATTTCCAACTTTCATTTTGGCAAAGACAATGCACAAGGCACCTAACATGATTGCTGAAGACTTGGTTGGAAAAATCGAAACTGCTGATTTTGAGAAGGTTGTTAATACTGGAGCTTATATCAACTTCTTCCTAGATAAGAAAGAATTCTCAAATAATGTTTTACATGAAGTTTTAACAAAGAAAAATGAGTATGGTAACGCTGATGAAGGTAAGGGACGTAACGTTCCAATCGATATGTCATCTCCTAACATTGCTAAACCAATGTCAATGGGACACTTGCGTTCAACTGTTATTGGAAATTCCATTGCTAAAATAATTAAAAAATTAAATTATCAACCAGTTAAGATCAATCATTTAGGCGATTGGGGTACTCAATTTGGTAAATTAATTGTCGGTTATAAGATGTGGGGATCAGAAGAAGAAGTTGAAGCTGATCCAATCAATAACTTATTGAAATATTATGTTCGTTTCCATAAAGAAGCTGAGGAAAAACCAGAGCTAGATGATGAAGCTCGTGCTTGGTTTAAGAAAATGGAAGATGGCGACAAAGAGGCACTTGATCTTTGGTCATGGTTCAAGGAATTATCTCTAAAAGAATTCCAAACAATCTATGATCGCTTGGATGTTCAGTTTGATCATTTTACAGGTGAATCATTCTATAACGATAAAATGGATGCTATTGTTGATACCCTTGAAGAAAAGGGACTTTTAAAGGAAAGCCGTGGCGCTGAGATCGTTGATTTATCAGAATATGATCTTTCACCAGCACTAATTAAAAAGACGGATGGAGCAACACTATATATTACCCGTGATTTAGCAGCGGCTAAATATCGTAAAGATACTTTTGATTTTGTAAAATCACTTTATGTAGTTGGCTCAGAACAAGCCGAGCACTTTACAAAGTTGAAGATTGTTCTTAAGAAGATGGGTTATGATTGGGCCGATGATATTGTTTATATTCCGTTTGGTTTGATCACAACTGGGGGTAAGAAGCTTTCAACTCGCAAGGGTAATGTTATTTTACTAGACAATGTCTTAAACGATGCAGTTGATCTAGCTAAGAAACAAATTGAAGAGAAGAATCCAGATTTAAAAAACAAAGATGCAGTTGCTGAAGCAGTTGGTGTCGGCGCCGTTGTTTTCCATGATTTGAAGAATGATCGTCGTGATAGTTTTGACTTCAATTTGGAAGAGGTCGTTCGTTTTGAAGGTGAAACTGGCCCTTATGTTCAATATACAAACGCTCGTGCCTTGAGTATTCTTAGAAAGGCTGGTGCAGTTGATTATAATGTTGATGATTTAGCTGTAACCGATGAAGAAGCGTGGGATACGATTAAATTACTTCAAGATTTCCCTAACGTGGTTGATCGTGC
Organism: Companilactobacillus nuruki; assembly: GCF_002872255.1. GTDB lineage: Bacteria > Bacillota > Bacilli > Lactobacillales > Lactobacillaceae > Companilactobacillus > Companilactobacillus nuruki. Next base: position 25,537 of record NZ_NIPR01000033.1, on the reverse strand, counting down.
AGCATCAGAATATGAACCATCAGTTGTTGCTAAATATGTTCTAAAACTTGCAAAGAGTTTTAATCAATATTATGCACATAGTAAGATCTTGGCCGAAGATGAAGGATTAAAAGCTAGATTAGCTTTAGTTAAGTCAGTTTCAATCGTACTTCAAATGTCATTAGCATTACTAGGTGTCAAAGCTCCAGAAGAAATGTAAGGTGAATTGAATTTTGGATAGAAAACTTTTTAGCGAACTATCAGAAATAAAAACAACCACACTTGATTTGGCATGGCTGTTACTTGCAATAGCTTTTACATATTTGAATTACGGAACATTTAATCTTCTATATGGTATTTTAGGCTTCATAGCAGTTTTCTTTATCCATTTGTTTATTAACTTTCATAATAACTACATGGATTATAAGAACTCAACTAGTCAGGAATACCGTGAAAAAATTAGTACCATTGGTATTAATCGCGAATCATTGGCAATAGTTAAAAAATGGATGTACGGTTTGGCCATTTTTCCATTAGTAATTGGAGCATTTCTTATTTATCAAACTGGTTGGATAACGTTAGCGATCGGGGTCGTTGGCGTAGCAATTGGTTTGTTATATTCAAGTGGTCCAAAGCCGCTGAACTCCACAATGTTTGGAGAAGCAGCGGTAGCTATTGCCATAAGCCAACTGATTCCAATAGCCTACTCCTATCTAGGGCTAGCGGGAACAGCTAAGTTTGATTCTTCCACAGCCATTTCAGTAATCTTAGTAAGTTTACCTAATACTTTTGCATTCTTTTGTGCAGAGTTGAGTAATGGTACTTGTGATTTAGAAGCAGATCTCAAAAATGGTCGTTATACATTGGTTAGTAAAGTAGGAAAAGCCAATGCTTTGAGTTTATTTAAAGCTAGTTGGGCTTTAGCCTTCCTGCTAGTTCCCATCTTAGCTTTAATGAAAGTAGTACCTTACATTACACTGTTAACTGTGCTACTTTATCCAAATATTTGGGACGATCTTCGTCCTTATCTGAAGGAACAGGTTAAAACCAAAACGTATCCTTTGGTCATCAAAGCTGTAAGTAAATTCTCCGTAACGTATATTTTCTTAATTGCTGTCGGGGCGATTATTAAGTTAGTTATGTCAGTATTTTAATTACAGTAAATCAGAAAGAGTAAAAAAATCACTCCTAAAACTTCTTTCTGAATATAAAAGAAGAGCTCACCTAATTGTCGGGATTAGGTGAGCTTTTTGGTTGCTTTTAAATAAGCACATATTAAATTATACATATTTTTGGAAGGTTTTGCCTCTATTATTTGTAAGTTATTTGAAAATGGTTGACGAAAAGTCAATTTGTGAGCGAATAATAATAGGTTACCATTCTTAGGTTCATTGTTATATAAAGGATCGTTAACTATTGGCCAGCCATTATAAGCTAAGTGAACTCTTAACTGATGGGTTCTTCCGGTTAATAAATTAAGTTTTACTAAGGCATATTGAAAATTCTTTTCTAAAACTTGGTATTTTGTAATGGCAGATAAACCATCAGGCATAACCTTTCTTTTACGAACATCTTTTGAATCTTGACCTATAGGTAGATCAATTGTGCCCTTTTCAGGGATAGGAGAGTTTAATTTCACGACAGCAAGATATTCTCTTTGTAAAGTTTTACTACTAAGTTGACGATTGAAGATTGGAACTAAGTAAGGAGTTTTAGATATTAGAACTAATCCAGATGTTTCCATATCAATTCGATGGACCATGTAAGGATGCCTATTTTTTAAATAGGTTTCGACGTCGTTCATCAAGGAATCACTTTCGGTCTTTAAATTGGGGTGAGTCTTTTTACCAGCCGTTTTATTGACAACCAAGATATCGTCATCCTCAAAAACAACATCAATATCATCACTACCAGGTAGATAATGTTGTTCAGATCGTGGTGGAAAATTAAAATTTAGGGTAATGATGTCATTATTTTTTACGATAGTATTGAATGGTTGATAATGATCATTGATTAAAATATCTCTTTGAATTCGTAAAAGATGTTGCCATTTTTTGGGAATTAGCCACTTTTTTAATAAATCTCGAATGGTTAAGATTTCATTACTATCGGGATGATAGGTGATGATTTTTTGATACATAAATATCATAACTCCTTAAAGATTCGGACTAACTTATAAAATTGTCCGATAATGTGATAAAATTTGTTCTTATACAGAGGTATTTAAACAATGAATAATAACAATGGTTTTTGGACTTGGTTAAAGCCCAAATTACTAGTTGCTTGGTCTTTTATAAAGAAATATTGGCACAGGTTCCAATTTACACGTTGGTTGATCCTAATAATTTTAACTATTATTTTAGTTTTGAGTAGTTACTGGACCTATAAAGCAAAAACAGCAAATGTTGAAGATTTGCAATCATCATTGCAAACTAAAACCTCGATCATGGATCGAGATGGTGATGATGCAGGTCAATTATATGCTAATAAAGGGACTTATGTTAGCTACAATAAGATTTCTAAGAATATTCAAAATGCTGTAACCTCAACTGAGGATAGAACATTTTGGACCAATCCTGGATTTAGTATCAAAGGCTATGCTAGAGCCGCCTTGGGATATTTGATTCATCATGGGATTTCCGGTGGTGGTAGTACTTTGACACAGCAATTGGCTAAGAATTCTCTTTTAACTCAAAAGCAAACTCTTTCCAGAAAAGGAGAGGAGCTATTCTTATCAATTGAAATAAATAAAGTTTATTCAAAAAAAGAAATTATTACGATGTATTTAAATAATGCTTATTTTGGAAATGGTGTTTGGGGAGTTCAGGATGCTTCTGAAAAGTATTTTGGTAAAAATGCTTCAGAATTAAATCCTGCCGAGGCAGCTGTTTTAGCAGGGATATTGAAAGCACCTAATGCTTATAATCCAATTGATAGTATGGATAATTCAACATCCCGTCGTAATCTAGTTTTGGATTTAATGGTTCAAAATAAGAAATTAACTGCATCTCAAGCGTCTTATTATAAGAATACTGCAATTAATTTGAATGACAATTATGAAACCGCCAGTTCGTATAAATATCCTTATTTCTTCGATGCCGTTATTGATGAAGCTGTTAATAAATATGGTCTCAAAGAAGACGATATTTTAAATAAAGGGTATAAAATTTATACGACTTTAGATCAAAAGGTGCAAAGCTCAATGCAAACATCATTTGAAACGAACTATCTTTTCCCATCGAATTCTGCTGATGGCACTAAAGTTCAAGGTGCTTCAATTGCTGTTGATCCTAAAAATGGTGGGGTTTTGGCTGTTATTGGTGGACGTGGCGAACATACCTTTAGAGGATTCAATCGTGCCACACAGATGACAAGACAACCAGGCTCTACGATTAAGCCATTGGCTGTTTATACACCGGCAATTGAAAATGGTTATAGTTATGATTCTGATTTGCCAAATGAGGTTACTAGTTTTGGTAAAAATAAATATACGCCAACGAATGCTGATGGCCTATATTCAGAAACTATTCCGATGTATAAAGCCTTGTATCAGAGTGAAAATGTTCCCGCTGTGGCCTTATTGGATAAAATTGGTGTTAAAAAGGGCGTGAACTCAGTTGAGAATTTTGGTATCAAGGTTCATAAGAATGATCAAAATTTGGCCCTAGCTTTAGGTGGCTTGGAAACAGGTGTATCACCAATGCAAATGGCTCGTGCTTATACGGCTTTTGCTAATGAAGGTAAATTGGCGGATACACATTTCATTACCAAAATTGTTGATTCAACTGGAACGGTTATTGTTAATAATACCAATGCTTCCACTAAACAAATTATCAGCAAAAATACTGCTAAAGAGATGACTAGTATGATGCTTGGTGTTTATAATGAAGGTACAGGTAAAAACGCTAAACCATCGGGTTATCAAATTGCAGGTAAAACTGGTAGTACTGAGGTTCCTAGGTCATACGGTTATGCTGGAACTAAGGATCAATGGATGATAGGTTATACACCTGATGTAGTTGTTGCTAGTTGGATCGGTTTTGATAAAACTGATCAAAACCATTTCTTGCCTGGTGCAAGTGAAGACGGTTTGTCAGCACTCTTTAAAAATGAAATGGGAAATATTTTGCCGGATACTAAAGAGACTAGTTTTGGTGTTAAGGATGCAGCAAAATTAGCTCAAGATGACGATACTGATACAGGTAGCAATGATATTACTAAATCTATTCAAGATGGTGTAAATAACGTTAAAGATAAGGCTACAGAATGGTATAATGATATTAAGAACTTTTTTGGTCAATAGGAGGACTATATGAACATTTACGATAGCGCCAATCAACTTGAACAAGACTTAAGAAAGACAACTGAAGTTGCTGATCTAAAGCTTGCTTTTGAAGCTGTCAAAGCTAATGATTTGGCTTATAAACTTTTTGATAAGGTTCAAAATAAACAATTTGAATTACAACAAAAGCAAATGCAAGGTCAAGAAATTACAGATGATGACATTAAAGCCATGCGTGAATTAACAGATCAACTTTCAAATTACAGTGAAATCCAAAACTTAATGGAAAAAGAGCAAAAGATGAATTCAATGATGGATGAATTGAACAAAATCATTTCAAAGCCTATCGCAGAAATTTATCAAGATAAATAATAAGGACTTAGGGCTTAAGTAATTTGCTTAAGTCCTTTTCTTTTACTGGAGGAAAAGAATGAAGTTTTTGCATGCAGCTGATTTACATTTAGATACGCCTTTTATTGGTATTAGTAGTTTTTCTAAGACTCTTCAAAAGAGATTAAAAGAATCAACTTATTTAGCAGCAGAAAAATTATTTGCTACGGCTATTTCTGAGCAAGTCGATTTTGTTATCTTAGCAGGGGATATTTTTGATGACACTGATAGTTCTTTAAAGGCACAAATGTTTTTGAAAAAAGAATTTGAAAAATTAGATCAGGAAAATATTAAAGTTTATATGATTTATGGTAATCATGATTATTACCGTAATAATTTTTCTGTAATCGATTTTCCAAAGAATGTTAAAATATTTGGTCAAAATGTATCAACTCAGGCGTTAACTACTCGTGATGGACTGAAAGTTGGGATAACTGGTTTTAGTTATTATCAGCAACATATAAATAATCGGATGATAGAGAATTATCCTTTGAGAGGGGACTTTGATTATCAAATCGGTTTATTGCATGCAGGGGTTGGCGACGATAATTATGCGCCCTTCCGAATCAATGACCTGTTGGATAAGGGTTATGATTACTGGGCATTAGGTCATATCCATAAAAGACAAGTCCTTCATCAAGCACCGATGATTGTTTATCCAGGTGATATTCAAGGTCGTAATCAAAATGAAACGACTCCTAAGGGATTCTATATCGTTTCGGTCGAGAATAAGGTAACACATATGAAGTTTGTGCAGAGCAGTTGTTATACGTGGATTCAAGAGAAAATAACTGCTAAAACAACAGATACATTGGATTCCTTGATTACCGAGATCATGGATAAATTGGATCAACCTAATAGTTTAATAACTTTAACTATTAATGATGCTCAAAATCTTGGATCAGATATTATTAAAACAATTGATCGAAATGAGATCATTCAACATTTTTCAGAAATTGAAACAACTGGCCGACTTTATAAAATATACCTTCAGTATAATGACAATCCTCAATTGTCGAAAATCGATCAGAAGTATTGGGATCAGGCTGAAAAACAAACAATTAATCTAGATGATATTAAGGATTTGGATAATAAGTTATATTCATCGGCAATTATTCGTAATCATATTAATGATCCAGAGTTTTTAGAGCATATAATAAAATTGACAAGAAATACAATTAATCAAAAATACACTGGAGAGTAATCGTGAAATTAGTTAAAGCAAACATATACGGTTTTGGTAAATGGATTGACCAAGAATTTAACTTTGAGCAAGATTATCAAGTTATTGTTGGTTCCAATGAAGCCGGTAAGACCACTTTGCTGAATTTCATTCAAAGCATTCTCTTTGGATTCGCTTCAGCTCGTGGCGAAAATAAATTTTTACAATATAAACCTAAGAATAGCAGTCGCTATGGTGGTGAATTAGTTTTTAAGTCGGATGATCAAAGTATTTGGACAGTAAAGAGGATTGATGGTAAAGGCGATGGTGAGGTAACTCTTTTCCATGATGAACAACAAGTTCCAAAGACATTGTTATCAGAGATAATTGGCAATTTTACAAAAGATGATTTTGAAAACACTCATATTTTCGATGATAGAAGTATTTTGTCAATTTATAGTCTTGACGAAAAGCAATTGGAAAATGAGGTTATGTCAGTTGGGGCAGTTGGTAGTAAAGAATGGCTTCAAACCGCGGAACAACTGAATCATGAGGCAGAAGATATTTATAAACAACGTGGTCAAAAACAACCTTTAGTTGTCAATCTAAAAAGACAAGATAAGTTATTGGAAGAAAAAGCTGAAATCGAGAATCAGCAAGCTGCTTATCAACGTGTTAAAAATCAGCTTGATCAAACCGAGAAAAATTTTTCTGATAATGAATTACTGTTGAATCAGGCGACTGAGAAGGAAAATAACCTTCGTAATCTCGAAAAAAAATGGCTACGGTATGAACAATTACAACAAACTGGTAGTCAAACTGATGAAAGACAAGTGATCTCTGACGAAGATTGGGAAAGTGTGCTGAAGGCTAATCAGGAGCTAAGTACGCTCAAAGAAACCCCTACTGCTAATAAAATTTCTGAGTTAGATAATGTTGAGAAACAAATACTTAATAATTACCGAACTAATCAGACACGATTGGATTATGTTAGGAATCAGAAGTTTGAGTTACAAAATTTACAATTTCATCGTGATGATATGAATTCCAAACTATTAAAAGTGGATACTCAAGTAGATCAATTATTTAAAAATCATCCTGAATTATCTGAAGAGATGGTTCCATTAACAAGTGAAGAGATAGAAGCACTGGCAAAACCAAGCCCTAAGATTAATAATTTACCATTGATTATCGTGGCAATATCAATAGTTTTGGCTTTTGTAATTAGTCCACTAAGGATATTATTTGCACTCGTGGCGATTGCGGGTGCCATATGGTATTGGTATCAAAACTATTCTGGAAAGACTAAGAATGATGTAAATGGTTATGCTTTTTTACAACAAAAAGGCTATGGAAATCTAAATCCGGAAACTATTTTGAATTTGCAAAGTACAGTAATATCCTTAGATAACTTTCATACAACTCAAAATAGCTTAATCGATGGTATTAAAGCAATTGAGGTTGATCTTAATAAATGGCGTAAGATTCTGATTGAATTGGATGTTTTAGATGAGTCATATAAAGATGACAATTATAATGAACAAATTGAAAAATACTTCATACGTTTGGATCAAATTAGGGCAAAGGCAGACTTAGCTCAACAAAATCAAGCCGAAACTCAAAAAATTGCTGACGAAAAAAATCGTCGCTTACGTGAATTAAATAAAGAAATATTTGCAGTTCTACAAAAGTACCAAGTGGTTAATATGAATTCATTTATTCAAATGCGTACTCAACAAATTGAAAATAAAAAAGTTATTACTCAAATTAAACAGGATAAAGATTTTTTGGGAAATGATTTATCGGAGCTAAAGAAATACTCTGATTATAGTCAATTGACTAAGGAGCTTACTAAGGCAGCTAATATCAAAAATCAGTTAGCGGATAAGAATAATGAATTAAGTCGACAAATGGGTTCTTTAAAAGAGCAAATGCAGCAGATTATGGATAACAATCGCTATCAACATATGGTTGAAGAATTAGCTCAAAATGAAGCGGATATTATTGATAATTACGATGAGTGGTTATCCAAAAAATTAGCTAGCCAATGGATTCGCAATATGTTGAATAATGCAACAAAAAATCGCTATCCCAAGATGATTGACAAAGCTACACAATATTTTGATTTGTTGACGAATCATAATTATGTCAAAATTGATTTTAGTAAAAGTGGAATTATTGTTACAAGTGCTAAAAAGAATCGCTTTGATGTGCATGAATTATCGAAAGCAACTACGATTCAATTGTATATTTCTTTACGATTGGCTTTTGTAACGGAGATTGCTGATTTAGTTAAACTACCAATTTTGATTGATGATGCCTTTGTTGATTTTGATAGTTCTCGAACAGAGAATGTTTTTAAATTGGTTCAAAAGATCGCACAGAATAATCAAGTTATTTATGTAACTGCCAATGAACCTAATGTACCTGATGATCATATTATGAAATTGGAGGACGTAGTTAGTGCCTAAACATATAGTTGATTTTAATAATGGCGAGAATATGAGTTTGGAAGTTATTATCAAGCGTTCCGACTTTCGACTTGCCAAAAATGGCAAAAATTTTTTGTCATTAGTTTTCGAAGATAAATCTGGTCAAATTCCAGGTAAGTATTGGGATGCCAGTGAAGAAGATGCCAAAAAGTTTCATGTAGGAGCAGTAGTTCAGCTTGAGGGGCGTAGGGATCTATATCAAGGTAAGCCACAGATCAATATTACTCGTCTCGGTTTATTGGATACTGAAACGGTTGACATGTCACAATTTGTTCAAACTGCACCTATGAAACAAAAAGATATGGAAGCAGAATTTGATGATGTATTTTTACAAATTACTAATGGTTCATGGAATAGAATTGTTAGATATTTGTTTAAAAAGTACCATGATCAATTTTTTACTAGTGCAGCCGCTAAAACTAATCATCATGATTTTCAAGGTGGTTTAGCTTTTCATACCTTGAGTATGGTGAGAATGGCTGAAAGTATTTCTGATCAATACTCACAGATCAATCGTGCACTTTTGATTGCAGGAGCTTGTTTGCATGATTTTGGTAAAATTATTGAACTTACTGGCAGTTTAGATATTGAATATACCTTTGAAGGTAATATGTTAGGTCATATTACAATTATTGACGAAGAAATTGTTAAAGCGGCACAACAACTTGATATTAATTTAGATAGTGAAGATATGATTCTTTTGAGGCATATGATACTTTCGCACCATGGATTATTAGAATATGGTTCGCCTGAACGTCCCAAAATATTAGAAGCAGAAGTTTTACACAATATTGATATGATGGATGCGTCAATTAATATGATAACTAAGGCTTTAAAGAAGACAGAGGATGGCAAATTTTCAGAAAGAATTTTTGGCCTTGATAATCGTGCGTTTTACAAACATAGTTAAAAATAAGGACCACAGCTCAAAGTTGAGTTGTGGTCCTTATTTTGATTAAATGAAACAAATATTTAAATTGGATTTTAGAGCATAGGCTGTATTGTTGTCCAAATTAGCTGGATGTTTAAAATAACCAAAATTACAGCAACAATCCAAGATAGGTATTTGACCCAAGTTTTATTCACAAATTGTCCCATAAGTTTCTTATCACTAGTAAAGATAATTAATGGAATCATGGCAAATGGTAAAGCTACTGATAAGAACACTTGTGAGAAGGTTAATAGTCCTTCAATCTTGGCCTCATTACCATGGAAGTAAATGGCAAAAATCAAGACTGGTACAATTGAAAATAAACGTGTTAGAAGACGTTGAGCCCAGAGTGGCATCTTCAAATGGATGAACCCTTCCATAATCAATTGTCCAGCCAATGTACCAGTAATGGTTGAGCTTTGACCAGAGGCCAATAAAGCAATTGCAAATAGCATACTTAAAACAGGACTGGCAATTGCTCCAACAATTTTAGAATTACTTAAAGCGTTAAATAAATCAACAAATCGACCCAAATCGCTGTTAGTGCCATAGAAAAGAGCAGCTCCCAAAATCAATAGTAAACTGTTAACAACAAAAGCTAAAGTTAATTGGATATTAGAATCAGCGATTGTAAAACGAATTGTCTTTTTAACAGAAGCGGGGTCCTCAATATCATATTTACGGGTTTGAGAAATTGATGATCCAAGATATAGGTCATGGGGCATAACAGTAGCACCAACGATACCTAAGGCTAAGTAAAGCATTGGCTGATTAGTTAAAATCTTAGCTCTAGGGACATAACCGCTTAGAACTCCTAGAGCATCCGGCTTAGATAAAAATACCTCATACGCAAAGACAAAGAGAATAACAGCTACCAATGTAGCAACAATAGCTTCGATTTTATGAAAACCAAGTTTCATTAAGAATAATAAAATTAAAACATCAAAAGCAGTGATGGTAATACCAACTATTAGTGGAAAACCAAATAATAATTCAAGTGCAATACCTGAACCAATGATTTCGGCTACATCAGTTGCCATAATAGCTAATTCAGTGATAACCCAAAGGACAAAGCCACCAACTTTAGAAGTTCGATCCCTTGTCAATTGAGCCAAATCACGCCCGGTAACAATTCCTAATCTAGCTGACATCGCTTGTAGTAACATGGCAATTAAACTAGATAGCAAAACGACACTTAGTAGGGTGTACTTGAATTGAGCACCACCACCAATAGAGGTTATCCAGTTACCAGGATCCATATATCCAACCGCAATTAAAGCTCCAGGGCCCGTGTAGGCAAGGAGAGTCTTAAAATACCCAGCATTATCCGGTACATCGATTGAACCATTGATTTCATCAAGGCTTTTCCGTTGTTTGCCAGTACTTTCAATAAACTTTCCTTCATGTTCTTTTTCATTTTTTTGTTTCAATGACATGACCTCTTTTCGTAGATTTTATCCTACGGTGTAATTCCATTAGCGGACAACAATTACTGAAACATCAGCTCTTTTGGCCAAACGGGGGCCAATCGCACCAGCAATTTTGGAATGTGGAAATTGGGTATCCGCTCCAGTAACTATTAGGTCCGGTTTAAAGTCGGGAATTACACGCTCTAGGATGACGTCATCAACGTCGCCACCTTCATAGGCAAGAGGTTCAACCCTTCTGAGACCATTTTCTTCAGCAGTATCGACATAATTGCTTACGACCTTTTTTAACTCGTCACGCTTTTCCTTGATTTTTGATGGAGTGAGAGAATCAAAGATATTAATATCTTCGCTCTCCATAACTGAAACAATGCCCAAGACAGCATCATAATCATGTGCCAAAGTTATGGCAAAACGAAAGGCACGAGTAGTGGATTCATTGTCGTCTTCATCAACAGTTAGTAAAATACGTCGATATACTAATGGATCTTTAACTGATTTGTTATCCATAATAAATTCCTCCTTAATTGTAACTTTATGATAAGGTGTTTCATTCTCATGATACCCGTGTTTGAGACTAGCACAAGCTTAAATAAATTCATTGGGAAAAGAATAACTTTATAAAACTAAATTAAAGTAAAAATTGTTTAAAATATTCAGATCAGTTGATAGAAGTTTTTGAACCTAAAAAAAATAAGTAGAATATTGTCAATATACAACTTGGCAACACCCTACTTAATTATAGAGATTATTTTGTTTTATGTATAACTTTATTAAAGAATATTTCTGATAATTAAGAAAAAATAACGTTAGTAATTTACCAACGTTATTTTTATCTTAGTTATTTTTTAGATGAAGAAGATGATGATACATAACCTGATAGAACATCTTTCAAGTCACTATCTTTAATAGATACATCAGCTTTCTTTAATACCTTAGAAACTACGCTTTGCATAACAGTAGAATCTTGCATCCATGAAGCGTAAATCTTAGATTTAAGTTCAGCAGTGTGATCGCTCATCTTACCCTTAGAAGGTTTCTTAACAAGTTGAATAACACTGTAACCATAACTAGTCTTAACAGGTGTTGATGTATAATCTCCAACCTTATCTAGTTTATATGCAGCTGTCTTAAAGTCGGTATCGATACTTGTACTATCGTTATCAAAGGCAGCCATCTTACCACCCTTGTTCTTTGTAGCTGAATCAGTTGAATATTCTTTAGCTAACTTAGCAAAATCTTCACCGTTTTGAAGTTTTGTAATAACTTCTTCGGCAGTAGCTTTTTTGCTTACGAGAATTTGTGCAACTTGAATCTTAGGTTGGTAGCTCTTCCATTCTTTTTTAAGTTGAGCGTTTGTAATTGTCTTGTTCTTCTTCAAAGCAACTTTTGTAAGAAGGTTAGTACGAATGTTCTTCTTGAATTGAGCGGTTGTCATACCATTTTGTTGAAGAATAGAACTGAATGATGAACCGTATTGGTTCTTATATTTGTTGTATTCCTTATCTACTTGCTTTGTTGATACATCCTTACCATATTGGTCCTCAAGGGCCTTAGAAATAATCATGGTTTGAAGTGTTTGTTTACCGGATGAAGAACTCTTCATTTCTTTGTAGTATTCTTCTTGGGTAATTCTGCCACCTTTAAGAGTAGCAACGGTCTTGTTACCAGAACAACCGGCAACAACTGTTACCATAAATAGACCAGCAATAGCTAAGATCCACTTAGTTAATCGTTTATTCATCTTTACACATCCTTAATTAATATGTCTACAATTGAAAAGACTACCATAAATTAAAGCTAATAGTTTGCCATTTTAGGAAAAAATCACAAAAAATTCATAATTGGCACTATTTATTGTTGAATTCATCAATAGTTGACTGCATATCTGCAATTGAACTTTGAAGTTCCTCAACATCAGGTTTGATGCTCTGAGAATAGTCTGCTATATCATTTTGAATTCCAGATAAAACCTCCGGAACAACTGAGGCATTTTTTTGTAAATCTGCTAATATATCCTTAAAATCTTTTATATTGCGAAATAACTTGGTATCATTGAGGTTAGGTGTAGTATCAGATTGCAAAATATTAATAGCAATACCAGAAATTGTTCCGACTACGAATCCAGTAAAAAATTTCATCTTAATCCTCCAAGTTTTGTTTGATTTTATTCGCACGGGCTTGTAATTCATCATTACTTGCTAAACCAGTATTATCTCCCCAGTGCATTGAAAAATCATCATCTTTAGAATAACGAGGTACTAAATGAATGTGTGAATGCATGACGCTTTGATAGGCAATTTCACCATTGTTTTGGCAGATGTTCATACCGATAATATCTGGGTTCGATGCTTTAATTGCACGAGCGATCATAGGAACTTTCTTGAAAACACGTTGTGCCAAATCCTCATCATAAGCAAAAATATCTTGAACATGCTTTTTAGGAACGACAAGAGTATGTCCAGGTGTTACTTGGGAAATATCAAAGAAAGCTTTGATATCATCGTCCTCGTAGATTGTAGTACTAGGAATTTCATTATTAATTATTTTGCAAAAGATACAATCATCCATGTAAAAATCTCCTTTCAAAAACAGCATTATATTTATTACAATGCTATCATAATAACATTATTAAAAACAGATAATAGGTGGTTTAATCCATGACGTTAGAAGTAAAAGAACTGACCGGAGGATACGGTCAAGTATCAGTTTTAAAGAAAGAAACATTTACAGTTGAAAGTGGTCAGGTCGTAGGTTTGATTGGTTTGAACGGTGCTGGTAAATCAACGACGATAAAACACATTATTGGCTTACTTAATCCGCGTGGCGGTCAAATTTTAATTGATGGTGTAAGCTTACATGATGATGTTGAGAAATATCGTAAAAAGATTGCATATGTTCCCGAGATGCCAATTCTTTATCCTGAATTGACATTAAGAGAACACATTGAGATGACTATAATGGCTTATGATCTTGACCATGATAAAACTTGGAAAAATGCTAATGAATTATTAAAGATATTTCGTCTAGATAACAAATTGGATTGGTTTCCTCAGAACTTTTCAAAGGGTATGAAACAAAAAGTAATGATTGTATGTGCCTTTATGACAGATGCAAGTTTGTTCATTATTGATGAGCCATTTACCGGACTTGATCCATTGGCTGTAAATGATTTATTAAATATTGTTGAGTCTAAGAAAAAAGCGGGCTGTTCAGTTTTGATGTCTACTCACGTTTTAGCCACTGTTCAGGATCATGCTGATAAATTTGTTTTGATTAATCATGGTCAAGTAAGGGCTGATGGAACACTTGATCAACTAAAGGCTAATTTCGGTATGCGAGAAGATTCTAATTTGGATGATATCTATATTAAGATGTCAAATGAGGATCTCTAATGTTAAAGCTATGGAATGAACGATTAAGAAGACATCAGCTTAATCAATTTAAGTATCTGAGATTGATTTTCAATGACAATTTTGTTTTAGCCTTTATTGTCTTGATAGGAGCCTTGGGGTTCTGGTATTCTAATCTTTTGGGTACAATTCATCATCAATTAGTGTTTGGCAAACCAATTGTCATATTATTGTTATTTCTTACAATTCAGATAGGTGGAGTTGCAACCTTATTGGAAGATCCGGACAGTACTTTTCTATTGGTAAAGGAAAAAGAATTCTATAAATATTTTAAAGCTGCTAAAAGATATAGCAGCTTTATGCCAATCGTAACAGTAGCTTTAGTAAATTTCTTATTATCAGCTTTTTCTTCTAGAGGAGCTGGATTAAGAATTGTTGATATTGTAGTTATTGCTGTTGGTTTAATAATTTACAAATTAGGTTCTTTAAATATAAATTTGATGGAAATTTATAACCAAGCTAAATTAGGCAATGTCAGTATGCGGATAGTATCTAATGTATTGTTGGTGATTTCTCTGATTGTTTCGACCTATTTATTTAGTTGGACAATGATTGTTATTGCAGTGATCTACTATTTATTCTTAAATAATCAGTCGAAGAAATTGGAAAACAGTGGTCAATTACAATGGGACTTTGCAATTGAGACTGAAAATCAAAGAATGTTTAGAATTAAACGTTTCTATAATTTATTTACTGATGTACCCGGAGTTAACAGTAAAATCAAACGTCGTAAGTGGTTGGATGGTTTATTTAAACCAATTAAACCGGTCTCTAACAATACGTATTTATATTTATTTGCACGTGGTTTTGTTAGAAACAATGAATACATTGGTTTATTTTTAAGATTAACTGTTATTCAAGCGATTATGTTGGTTTTAATTGATAACTTTTATATTTCATTAATAGTAGAGATGCTATTTATTTACTTGGTAGGTTTTCAATTGAAACCTTACTTTAAAGAGGTTATGCAAAATCTTATGCAACGACTTTATCCAATTGAAGGAAAAACTAAAATTTCAGACTTCACTAAATTGAGTACAATAATTTTGTCAATTCAGTGGTTTATTAGTGCGTTAGCAATTGTTTATAAATTTGGCTTGAGTATGAATAGTTTGATCATCATCGTAGCGGGATTGGCTGTTTTGATATTTGTAAACTATTTCTATATGCCAAGACAATTAAAAAAATATCTAGATTAATGGAGAGTATTAATATTTATGCGATTAAGAAACAAACCTTGGGCTAAGGAAATGATCAATGACAATCTTGACCTAATTGCTATTCAACCAGAAAATATGCAAGGAAAATGGCAAGATCGTTTTGAAAAAAGACAACCTTTGTTTATTGAAGTTGGTTCAGGTAAGGGAAGATTTATTACTGAATTGGCTAAACAAAATCCTCAAAATAATTATATTGCTATGGAGGTCCAAGAGGGTGCGATTGCTTTGGTACTAAAAAAGCAAGTCGAGTTAAAACTACCCAACTTGCAACTTTTATTAGCAAACGGTGCTGATTTATCGGAATATTTTGCCGAAAATGAAATTGATGGAGTTTATTTAAACTTCTCAGATCCATGGCCCAAAACACGCCATGAAAAGAGACGTTTGACGTATAAATCATTTCTGAAACAATATCAATATATTTTAAAAGACGATGGTTATTTGCGTTTTAAGACTGACAATCAGGGATTATTCGAATATTCTTTGATTAGCATGAACAATTATGGGATGAAATTTGATGAGATTTCCCTAGATCTCCATAATGATTTAGCATTAAATCAAGATAATATCGAAACTGAGTATGAAGAAAAATTCTCAAAAAAAGGCTTCAGGATAAATTACCTGAAAGCCCAATTTAAAAAATAGTTAAAGATTGTTTATTGTACCTTTTTAATGTTTAAAAGCTCACCGGTAATGGCATCAGCGATGAAGTGATATTGAGCAACATCGAATTCGTCCATTGTTGTAACTCCACCTACGATTCCCCAAGTTGAACGTCCGTTGACGTCTACTCTCTGGTAGAATGGTTCAACCCATGATCCAATTACCTTACTATCTTCGCCCAAAACGGACTTAACCTTATCAATTATTTTCTCGCTATCTAGATGGTGTTTTACTAAGACTGTAGCAGCCGCACTAGCAGCGAGTACAGTACCAGCAACGATTAATGAACCGATACCTTTTTTACTCATAAAAATCACTCCTTGATTTTGATTTACTGATATATTACCACTATTATATAACATTAAAATGCTCAAGATCACTTAATTGACCGTTTAACAAATAAAAAGTATCTTATTTATGAGGTGAATATTATGAAAACATTTGAAGATTATGGTGTAAAAGATTGGCACGAAGTTACAAAAGCAGGCAAACATATTATGTTTTGGCACGCTGACTGGTGCCCAGATTGCAAATTCATCGAACCTAAATTGCCAGAACTAGAACAAGAATATTCAGACTTTAATTGGATCAGTTTCAACCGTGACGATAATATGGAAATTGCTCAAGAATTAGGAATTATGGGTATCCCTAGCTTTGTTGTTATTGAAAATGGAAAAGAAATTGGTAGACTAGTAAATAAAGATCGAAAAACTAAAGAAGAAGTTGAGACCTTTATTAACAGTGTAATTAACAAATAATTAATCAAGTGAGGGAAAGAACTTGCTATTAAGCTTTTATAATCCAGATGTTTTAGGGGACGTTTTAATTGTTGAGACAGCAGAAGATGTCAAAACACAAGAAACTATCCAAAAGGATAATGTTGTACGTATCTTCAATGAAGATAACGATGCAGTTATCGGTTTTAATTTCTTTGGCCTAGGTAAGGAACTAGGTATCCAAGATAACTCAGGTCAAGTATTTCTTGATGACGAGCAAGTAAGTATTTTAAATGCTGCAATTGTCAAAGCAGGCTTTTCTGATGAATTAGAAACTGACAATAGTCCTAAGTTTGTAATAGGACATGTTGACGAGATCAAAGCTCATCCTGATTCAGACCATCTACACATTACTCAAACTGATGTTGGATTCGATAAACCAGTTCAAATCGTTTGTGGAGCACCCAATATTGAACAAGGACAATTAGTTGTTGTTGCGTTACCAGGAGCGGTAATGCCTACAGGAACGGAGATTTGGCCTGGTGCTTTGCGTGGTGTTGATAGCTATGGGATGATTTGTTCAGCTAGAGAACTTGCTATTCCTAATGCACCACAAAAACGTGGTATTTTAGTGCTTGAGAGTGGCAAAGCTGGTCAAGCTTTTGATTTTGAAGCAGCAAAGAATTTGTTCGATTAGGAGTTATTATGGAAAAGACAGTCTATCATTTTGTTGGAATTAAAGGAACAGGAATGAGTGCTTTAGCACTCATCTTGAAAGATTTAGGATATGAAATTCAAGGTTCAGATATTGATAAATATACATTTACTCAACGTGGACTTGAACAAGCAGGAATTAAAATTCTACCCTTTGATGAAAAGAATATTCATGAGGGTTTAACAATTGTTAAAGGAAATGCCTTTAATGATGATCAAGTAGAAATAAAAAAAGCTAATGATATGCACTTACCAGTAATTACTTATCCAGAACTAGTGGGTAAATTGGTCAATGATTATACATCAATCGGTATTGCTGGGTCACATGGTAAAACAAGTACGACTGGACTTTTAGCACATACATTGAGTGGAATTGCTAAAACGTCATATTTAATCGGCGATGGTACTGGTAAGGGTATCAAAGATGCCAAATTCTTTGTTTTTGAAGCAGATGAATATCGTCGTCATTTCTTGGCCTACTCACCAGATTATTTGATCATTACTAATATTGATTTTGATCATCCAGATTATTTCTTCGGTGGGATTGATGATGTTGTCGATGCTTTTGAATCAGAAGCTAGAAAGACTAAGAAGGGTATTTTCATTTGGGGTGAAGATGCACATGCCAAGAAGATTCAGGCAGATGCCCCAATTTATACCTATGGATTAAATGAGTCAGATTACATTCGTGCAACTAATATTAAGAGAACTGTTAAGGGATCATCTTTTGATGTATCTATTAATGGTGAAAATATTGGTAACTTCCAAGTTCCATTGTTCGGTGAACATAATGTCTTGAACTCACTAGCTGTTATTGGTGTTGGTCATATGGAAAAACTAGACCATGCTTTGATCAATCGTGAATTACAAACATTTAGTGGTGTTAAGAGACGTTTCAGTGAAAAGAAAGTTGCTGATCAAGTTATCATCGATGATTATGCTCACCATCCACAAGAAATTAAGGCAACAATTGATGCTGCTAGACAAAAATACCCTGATAAGAAAATTGTTGCTGTATTCCAACCACATACTTATACGAGAACCTTAGCTTTGATGGATGATTTTGCTAAATCACTTGATTTGGCTGATGAGGTTTACTTGACTAATATCTTCGGTTCAATTCGTGAAGCTCATGGTGATATAACAAGTAAAGATTTAGGCGATAAAATCAGTAAAGGTGGAAATGTTCTAACACTTGATGATTTGTCACCATTATTGGATTATCACGATACTGTGATGATCTTCATGGGTGCTGGCGATGTTCAAAAGTATGAAACGGCTTATGAACAATTGTTAAGTACTTTAAATCCTAATCAACAATAAAAATAGTTATGTTTTAATATAAAAGGTTCTAGTGATAATCGGATTTTGATTATTACTAGAACCTTTTTTGTAATGAATTTAATTTAAAGCAATTTTAAGAAAATTGAGGCAATAATAACAGAAGCTACGGACACTGTAGCGAAGCCACCAACCAACATTTTAGGTAGAATATTTTCAGTCAAGTAGGCCTCTTCATCACTGTCCTTAGCAACAGTTCGACAGATTTCAGTTGTAAGAATAAAATCAGCTGGGAAACCAAAGAGAGCGGTTAATGAGCAGGCAAAGGCCATTTCACGACTGAAACCAAATGGTTTAGCAAGTAGAAATGAAGCAATGAACATTCCAGAAATCCCCAAAAGAATTAATACAACAATTTGAATGATTATTTTTCCAATAATTGCTGGAGTGGTTAGGCTTAATTGAGCAAAAATATATGCTAACAAACCGTACATTAACCAATTAAAAATTTTGGCTTTATCTAAGGCGTTTGTCTCTATGAAACCAAATTGATGAGCAATTACACCGAAGATTAAACAAATAACATTGGCATTGATGACACCATGTAATAAAAGTCCTATCCAGTTGGCTAGGAGAGCAACAATGGCAACACGGGCAATAATAAAAATTGGTGTTTGAAATTGCGGTGGCAAGTTAAGAAAAGGTTTTTGTGAGTCCTCAGAAATTTTATGCTGTCTAATTAGTTTAGAAACATCAGAATTTGGGTTATCTTTTTCCTGATGATATTTTATGGATAGACGCTTGCCCTCTTTTCTAAGCAGAATAGCGGTCAAGGGGTAACCAATCATTGAATGCATAATAAACATTGAAACCGGTAAGGCAACAAGAGTCGTGATTCCTGCAGACTTGAGACCATTGGTCATTAATAACGCAGCAACGATGCCACCAGTTAATGGAGGAACAGCTGCGACCACTGTTTTCCAATTGAAAAAGAGTGATCCAATTACTAAAGTGAAGATCAAAGTTCCACAGACTCCCAGTAAAGCGATACAAACAGCCTTCCATTGATTGAATAATTCCTTCAGATTCATTAAACTGCCCATTTGTACCAATAAAAGCGACATAGCAACACCGACAAATTGAGGTGTGTATGATGCTTGGGCAACAATATTTTTAGGAAGAATGGTCCAGAATCCAATTGCAAAGAGTACAGCAGTAATGAAAATCGAAGGAACGAACGCTTTCGTTGCAGCGGATATCCACTCACCAATTAACATAAAGATCATAACAATAGTAAATGATAGAAGATAAGTCATGTACTGAGCCTCCCAGATAAAAAATAAGTTCTAGTTTCTTATTGCAAAATTTATGATGTTTTGATGATTTAATCAATGTATAAAGCCCTAATCAGACAATAAGTATATTGGTCTATAAATTAATTGTTTAGTTTTGACAATAGAATAAATAGATTTTAAACTCATGGCATATTAGCTCTGAGAGGAGTGGTCTGCAATGCAAACTTTATATAAAAATTTTAATTTGTTTGATGGAAAAGATCCTCGAATACAACCAAATGCTTGGTTTATCATTGATAATGAAAAGATTATTAAACTTGGTTTTGGTGATGCACCTAATGTTAAAAATACAATCGATTTAAAAAATAAATTTGTTATGCCTGGGTTGATCAACTCACATGTTCATTTAATGATGGAACCAATTGGTAATAAATTGGAGTACTTATCAGAAACTGAGGTTACTTTTGTAGCATTAGAGAATCTAAAAAAAGCTTTAAAAGCTGGAGTTACTTATATTAGAGATTGTGGATGCGCATTTGATGTCGATGTAAAATTGCATAAACTTCAAGAAGAAGATAAATTAGGTGGAACAGAGATTGTGCCATCAGGTCGACCAATGAGCATAACTGGCGGACACGCTGATTTTGTTGAAGGTATTGATGGCGAAACAACTTGGGGTAATATTGTTAACTCGCCTGACGAGATGCGTCAAGCAGTTCGCAAAGAGTTTAAAAGAGGGGTTAAAAATATTAAATTGATGGTAACTGGTGGTGTAATGTCGGCTACCGATCAGATTGATGATGTCGAGTTTTCAAAAGAAGAGATACAAGTTGCTGTCGAAGAAGCTCATACCAAGCATATGACAGTAGCAGCTCATGCTGAAGGAACTGCAGGAATACATAGAGCAATTATGGCTGGGGTTGATTCAATTGAGCATGGTTGCTTGATTAGTGATGAAGATATTGAATTGATTAAGGAAAAAAACATTTATATCACCCCGACAATAATAGCAACATATTCAATACCCACTTATGGTACTGGAAAGTTACCAGAGTATATGGTTGATAAAGCTAAAGGATTCATGGAAAAATTTTATGCTCGTATGAAAGTTGCAACCAAAGCTGGTGTACCTATTTCTTTTGGCACAGATGCCGGAACACCATTCAATACTTTTAGTGATATTCCTAAAGAATTAGAATTATTAACCAATGTTGGTGCAACTAACGCTGAAGCTTTATTATCGGCAACTAAAAATAGTTCCCATTTATTACGAATAGATGATAAATATGGTTCATTAACAGAAGGGAAAATAGCTGACTTTTTAGTACTTGATGAAAACCCACTAAAAAATATCAAAGCCGTACAACAAGAAAATAAATCAGTTTATAAAAAAGGCATCAAAGTATATTAGTATTAGATAAAATATTATCAATTCAAAAAGGCTAGTTCAAATGTCGGTTTCTGAACTAGCCTTTTTGAATTGATATTAAATTAAAGTAATTTTAAAAAGATTGAAGCGATGATTACTGAAGCAACCGAAACAGTTGCAAAACCACCAACTAACATTTTAGGTAAAATATTGGCGGTCAAATAAGCCTCTTCATCGTCGTTCGAAGCAACACTATGACAAACCTCGGTAGTTAAAATAAAATCAGCTGGGAAACCAAATAATGCAGTTAATGAACAAGCAAATGCCATATTTTTAGTCATCCCAAATGGTCTGGCAAGTAAGAAAGAAGCAATGAACATACCAATGATTCCAAGAATAATAAGAACTAAAATTTGGATGATGATTCCACCAATAACTTTAGGTGTGGTTAGACTTAATTGTGAAAATACATAAGCCAAAAGTCCATACATCAGCCAATTAAAAACCTTGGCTTTATCTAAAGCATTGTCTTCCAAGAAACCTAATTGATGTGCGATAACTCCGAAAATCAAACAAATAACATTAGCATTGATAACACCATTCATTAGTCCGGCAACCCAGTTACTTAATAATGCTACTAAAGCAACTTTAACAATAATAAAGACTGGTGTTTGATATTGGTTAGGAAGATTAAAAATGGGTTTCTTCTTTTCGTTTTCAATTCGTTCTTGATGGATCATTTTAGAAACATCAGAGTTTGGATCGTCTTTTTCATTTTGGTATTTATTAACTAAACGATGACCTTCTTTTCTGAGTAAAAATGATGTTAAGGGGTA
Source organism: Companilactobacillus nuruki (assembly GCF_002872255.1). GTDB lineage: Bacteria > Bacillota > Bacilli > Lactobacillales > Lactobacillaceae > Companilactobacillus > Companilactobacillus nuruki. Next base: position 3,367 of record NZ_NIPR01000033.1, on the reverse strand, counting down.
ACCAATCATTGAATGCATAATGTACATAGAAACGGGTAGGGCAACTAATGTTGTAATTCCAGCAGCTTTAAGGCCGTTAGTCATCAGTAATGCGGCGACTAAACCACCAGTTAGAGGGGGAATAGCAGCAACAACTGTATGCCAATCAAAAATAAGAGTTCCAACAATTAAAGTAAAAATTAATGTTCCACAGACTCCCAATAAAGCAATACAGACAGCTTTCCATTGGTCGAGTAGTTCTCGTAAATTCATTAAAGTACCTAAGTGAACAAGCAATAAGGAAATACCAATTCCGATAAATTGAGTATTAAAGGAAGCTTGCGAGACAATATCTTTGGGCAAGATTGTCCAAAAGCCGATCACAAAACATACGGCGGTAATAAAAATAGACGGGATAAAGGCCTTGGTGGCGGCGGATACCCAATCACCAATTAACATAAATACCATAACAATAGTAAAAGCAATAAGATAATTCATAAACTTGTCCTCCTAAATAACAAGATTAAAGAAATATTAGAAATAAACTTATTCTTTTTTAATTATAGTGTCAAATTTGATTTCAGGATAAAAGTTTAATTTCAACAGAACTACTTATAGGATATAATGTTTCTTAATTTATTAAAATTTAAAATATTTTAATTTATCATTGACAAAAATTAGAATAAATCTTAGAATTTGATCAATAAATTCAGGAGGCATTACTATGGCACAAACTTTATATAAAAACTTTAATCTATTTGATGGCAATAAAACTAAGATTCAAAAAAATGCTTGGTTTATTGTAGATAACGAATCTGGAAAGATTATTAAGTTAGGGTTTAATGATGCTCCCAAAACTGAGAATACAGTTGATTTAAAAAATAAATATGTGATGCCGGGCCTGGTTAATGCGCATACCCATATCATGATGGATCCAATTAGTAATAAATTAGAGTATTTGTCTGAAGCGGAAGTTACATTTACAGCTTTGAATAATTTAAAAGATTTACTAAAGGCGGGGGTAACTTATGTTAGAGATTGTGGTTGTGCATTTGATGTTGATATTAAACTACGACGTTTGCAAGAAGCTGGTCAATTAGGTGGAACTGAAATTATGCCATCAGGTCGACCAATGAGTATTACTGGTGGTCATGGAGACTTTACCGAAGGGTTGGATGGTGAAACAACTTGGGGCAATTTGGTTGATTCACCAGATGAAATGCGTAAGGCCGTGCGTCGTGAATTTAAATTAGGTGCTAAAAATATTAAGGTTATGGCAACTGGTGGTGTTATGTCAGCCACTGATCAAATTGATGATACCGAGTTAACAGTTGAAGAAATTAAGACAGCCGTTGAAGAGGCACATTCTAAACATATGACTGTTGCAGCCCATGCTGAAGGAGCTAACGGAATTCATAATGCTATCGTTGCTGGCGTTGATTCAGTTGAACATGGTTCTTACATTACTGATGAAGATATTAATCTGATGTTGGAAAAAGGTACTTATCTAACACCAACGTTAATTGCTGCCTATACAATTCCTGAATATGGTCAAGGTAAGCTGCCTCAATATATGTTGGATAAAGCAAATTCATTTATTAAAGAATTTTATGCTCGAATTGGAGCAGCTGCTAAGGCTGGAGTTAAATTAACATTTGGGACAGATGCAGGGACTCCATTCAATGGCTTCAAGGATGCTACGAAAGAATTTGAATTAATGAATCAAGTAGGAGTAACTAATGAACAGGCACTGAAAGCCTCTTTGAATAGTGCTGAATTAATGGGGATTGACGATGAATACGGAACTATAAAAGAAGGAAAATTTGCAGATTTCCTAGTTTTGGATAGTGATCCTGTGGCAGATGTGAAAGCCATTCAACAAGTTGATAAATCCGTATACAAAAAAGGTGTAAAGGAATTTTAGAAGGAGTTTTTAAAAAATGACAAAGACGTTTATCAATTTGAATTTATTCAATGGAATTGAAGACAAGATTTATAAGAATAGTTATTTGACAGTTGGTGACAATGGAAAAATAATTGCTAAGGGAATCGGAGTTCCGGACGATAATAATGAAAAAGTAGATTTAAAAAATAAATATATAATGCCGGGATTGATCAATGCGCATACCCATATCATGATGAATCCAATTACTAATAAATTGGAATATTTATCTGAAACAGAAGTAACTTTTACGGCATTGAAAAATTTAAATACTTTATTACATGCAGGTGTTACTTATATTAGAGATTGTGGCTGTCCATTTGATGTCGATATCACGTTGAGAAAATTACAAGAGTCTGGACGATTGGGAGGTACTGAGATTGTGCCATCAGGTCGTCCAATGACTATGACAGGCGGTCATGGTGACTTTAAGGAAGGACTCAATGGCGAGGTCACTTGGGGACATTTAGTTGATTCACCAGATGAAATGCGTAAGTCCGTTCGTCAGGAATTTAAACGAGGTGCTAAAAATATTAAGGTTATGGCAACTGGTGGCGTTATGTCTTCCACAGATCAAGTGGATGATACGGAATTAACCCAAGCAGAAATTCATACAGCTGTTGAGGAAGCTCATACTAAACATATGACCGTAGCATCTCATGCACAGGGAAATAATGGAATCCAAATTTCTTTAGATGCTGGTGTTGACTCTATTGAACATGGTATCTATGTTGATGAAAAACAAGCGGACTTTATGAAAGAAAATAATGTATATTTAGTACCCACTTTGAATGCATGTGCTGGTATTGATAAATATGGAATTGGTAAGATTCCTGACTATATGATTAAAAAGAATGATCTAGTTAAAAAAGATTTCTTTAAAAATATTGGAATGGCTCTGAAGAAAGGCGTAAAAGTTGTAGTAGGAACAGATGCGGGAACCCCATTTAACAGTTTTGAAACTGGAACAACAGATGAATTGGAATTAATAACCCAACTTGGTGTCAAGCCATATCAGGCACTTTTGGGAACAACACAGTATGCAGCCGAATTGTTAGGTATTACTGATAACTATGGAAGCCTAGAGCTTGATAAAGTGGCTGATTTCTTAGTTTTAGATGATAATCCTCTAGAAAATATTAAGGCGGTTGCGCAGGTGGATAAACAAGTTTATAAAAAAGGACAATTGGTGAAATAGAATTTTCCCTTATATCTGCTTAGGATTTAAGAAAGAACATTCTTCATGATTTTTTCGTATTGTTCTAGCAATAATTTTTTTAAAATAGTAGAGTAATAAGTAAGAGATAGGCTATGACAAAGTGAATTGTCATGGTTTTTTTTTACGAAAAGAGGCAATAACGTGGAAGATTTAGTATCAACACGTGTCAAGTTGTAAGCACCTAATAACATGTCTATTATCCACATCTGACGCTACCGACGAAGACG
>NZ_NIPR01000032.1 GCF_002872255.1 Companilactobacillus nuruki | reverse complement strand
GTCGGTTATTAGGTGCTTACTTTGATCTCAACTTTGTAGTTGCTAGTCATCCATTTTGGTTGCCAATAAAAAAGAAGTCTAGAAATTAATCTAGGCTTCTTTTTTTTCGATAAAATCACTTGGAATAATATCATCCATTCCAATCATTGGATTAATGGAATTATTCATAACCATATCCATAGTCAAATGATATTCTTTCGGTTCTTCTTCAACTGAATCTTCATCAGCTTCGGTAACATTAGTTTTAATTTTAAATGTAACAAATATCCGTTCTTTTAACGTAGTTTGACGTTCACTAGATTGATCCTTTATTGACCTTTCAAAAGCAGATCTGTCCCCAACCATGATCAATAACCTCTTTGCTCGAGTAACTGCCGTATACAAAAGATTTCTTCTTAACATCCGTGATTCTTCATTAACCAATGGCAAAATAACCATTTCGAATTCCGAACCCTGAGATTTATGTATTGACGTACAATAAGCCAAAGTTACATTGACCCAATCTTTACGATCTAATGTAACCTCATTACCGTCAAAATCAATTACTAATTTATCAACATGATCCGTATTCTCTTTAGCAAGAATAATACCAATTATCTTACCAATCTCCCCATTAAAAACTTGTTCTTCAGGTGTATTGACTAAATAAACTACTTTATCATTAATACGATATTTAACATTTCCCACCGAGACTTCTTTTCGTTTCGGTTTCATTGGATTAACAACGTCTTGAATCACAAAGTTTAAATTATCAATTCCTGCCTGCCCTCGATACATTGGTGCCAAAACCTGCACATCAGAGATATCGAAGCCACGATCGCCTGATTTTTGAATAATCTGCGACAAAACCTCGGGAACATCACGACTGGTACAACCAATGAAGCTCCGATCAGCCTTATTTTGAAAAATACCATCAACAATAATACCTTCATTGATGTCATGAGCTAACTGAATAATAGTTGATTTTTCGTCCTGACGATGAATATTTTTTAGCATAGTAGTGGGAAAAACTTGACTATGAATCAAATCGGAGAAAACCTGTCCTGGTCCAACTGATGGCAATTGATCCTGATCACCTACCAAAACAACTTGGGTTCCAGGTTGAACTGCATCAATCAAAACTTTAAACAATTTAGTATCAACCATGGACATTTCATCAATGATCAACAATTTACAATCTAAGCTTGGCTCAGCAAACTCATCATCTTCAGTCCCAGTCAATCCTAGCAGTCGATGAATCGTCATTGCTGGTAATCCAGTTGATTCAGACATATGTTTTGATGCCCGCCCTGTAGGTGCAGCTAGTGCAATTGCATAACTATCATCATCTGGGTCTAAAGGCATGTCATTCAAATGGGCATAGGCAGCAACTATAGCATTAATAATTGTTGTTTTCCCAGTACCAGGACCTCCAGTCAATAGAAAAACTGGATTCAGTAATGATTGTTCAATTGCACGTACTTGAGAATCATCATATTGAACCTTGAAATCTGTTTCAATTTGTTTTAACTCGCGTTTAAGATCTTTTTTAGACCATGGTGTTCCCTTAAAGCTATCCGTAATCATCTTTAAAGATTGGGCAATTGACCATTCATTGTCGGACATTCCTTTTTCATAAACATGGCCATCTTCGACAGTTAAAATGCCATCCTTAACTAAATTACGTAAACCCTCGACCAGTTTTTTCATCATTTCATCATCTGCATTAAACCTCAATGCACCTGAAACTCTTTTGATTAACAAGTCACCATCTACATAGGTATCGCCAGTTTCATTAACAACTGAACTTACCATTTGAATCAGCGCACCTTTAATTCTTCTGGGATCATCACCTGTAATGCCCAATCTTTGAGCCAATTCATCAGCTCTTTTAAATCCAACTCCTTTGACATCAACTACTAATCGATAAGGATCTTCCGTTATTTTTTCCAGAGTTTGTGCACCATATTTTTGATAAATCCTAGCGCTGAGGGTTGTTCCAAATCCATAATTATTCAATTGGAACAATGCTTGCTCGGCTAAATGATTACTAGAGATCTGTTCTATCATTGCCTGAGTTTTCTCTTCCCCAAGCTTCAAAAAGTCCAATGCACTTGGATCTTGAAGAATCTTATCAATAGCATTATCACCTAATTTATCAACAATCTGAGTAGCTTTTTTCTTACCAATGCCGGGGAACTCATCACTTGAAAAAAAACTGATCAGTTCCTTTCGTCCACTAGGCATGGTTCTTTTATAAGTAGTGGCTTGGAATTGTTTGCCATATTTAGGATGATCAACAATTTTACCTTCAAATCGATATTCTTCCTCTTCAGAAATTTCACCAAAACTGCCAGTAACAACAATATCACCAGCATCCCAATCTGTATTCGTCTTTTTTACTTTAATAGTAAATATCTTATAAAGATTTTCAGGATTCTCAAAAAAGATAGCTTTAACGGTGCCAATGAAATATGGTTTCTCAGTCTCCGTCATTACTTTCTCCTTGTTTAATGAATTCTTGTAGATCAGCTAATTTCTTTTCATTCTTTAAATAATACTGTTCATCCAATTTCTTAGACTTATCCAAATAATTTTGATAATCCTCTTTTAAGTTCATAGCACATAAGGCCATATTAAAGTAATATTTAGCCTGTGGATTAATTTTATTAGCAATTTTATAAAACCCTAGTGACTCATTGAAATTACCGTTAGCGAGCAATAAATCAGCTAATAATTCATTGGCTTGCAAATCACTTGGTGCTTTTTCCGTTGCTGTTAAGGCATACATAATTGCTAATTGTTTTTTGCCTTGTTGGTTAAGTGTTTTTGCCATCATAAAATAGGCTTCAAATGCATAATTATCATCAACTAGTCTTTGAAAAATTTGATTAGCCTTATCAAATTCATCGGCTAAATAATAAATATTTCCTAAATTATAAAGTAAATCCTGATTATCTTTAAACATTTCCAAAGATCTTGCCAATAATTCTTCAGCTTGTTCCAAGTCGCCTGCTTGAACTAAATAAGTTGATAATTGTAAAATTTCTGGTAATTGTTTTGGATTCTTGTTCAAATCAGCCACAAGTAGCTTAATTGCTTTTTCCTTATCGCCCTGACTAAACATTTTTTCTGCTTGTTTGTTCATTTAATACCTCAAATTGTATCTGAACTCTCCAATTTTTTGTTCAAATATCCTGTTTCATTCCATTTAATTAATTTATATTCACCATTTTCATATCTTAAGTGAGTTAAGCTTGTATTTGACAGACCACCATTTTTTCTAATATCTGCTACTTTAGTACCTAACAATGACTGGATCATAGTTACCAAAGCTGCCCCATGACTAACAATTACTATGCTACCTTGTCCATTATTTTCATCAACAATCTTTTGTACAGCCTTAGTGGTTCGTTCAGCAACTTTTTCAAATGATTCTCCTCGAATTAAATCATAATCATAGTCAGATGGTTGATGTCTAAAAGCATAAATAACTTCAGGAATTTCCTTTTCTAATTCAGAGAATTTACGTCCTTCCATAATTCCCAAATCAAATTCACGCAAATCCCTTACAACTGTAAATGGTATCTCCCGATGTAAATCTTTAATGAGAGTCTCTGCCGTTGTTTTGGCTCTGGGTAATGGGCTAGCATAAACGTGATCGATTTCTGTATCTTCTAATCTTTTAGCCAATAAGCTAATATCATGTAAACTTTCTGGCAACAATGGTGAATCGCCATGTCCACCTTGATATTTTCCTTCTAAGTTCCATTCAGTTTTTCCGTGTCTGACAAAATACAATTCCATTTTATTCACCTTACCAAGTTAGTTAGTATAATTATCGGTTTTTTGGTAAGTTTTTTCAAGTTCACACCTAACTTTGCAGAAAATATTCTGATAAATTAAAAATGCCAACAATTCTCAATTGAGAATCGTCGACATTTCATTTAAAAATTATTGATTAAATGTATTGTAACTTCTTTTCAGCCATGTAAGCAGCATCAATTGTTGCTCCACCCAGACACTCCTCGCCATCATAAAACACAACCTCTTGTCCTGGTGTAATAGCACGAACTGGATTATCAAACTCAACATTGACCTTACCATCGCCTAAAACATGGACAGTCACGCCAGTATCTTGTTGACGATATCTAAACTTAGCTGTGGCATGGAAAGTATCACCATAATCCAAACCTGTAATAAATGACAAATCAGATGCATCCAAATGGTCAGCATATAATCTTGGGTTGTCATAACCTTGATCTACATAAAGAATGTTCTTAGACATATCCTTACCAACAACAAACCAAGGCTCGTTTGACTTACCATTACCACCAATACCTAAACCTTGTCTTTGACCAATTGTGTAGTACATAAGACCTGAATGTTGACCCTTAACCTCACCGTCAGGTGTCATCATAGTACCAGCTTGTGCAGGTAAAAATTCACTTAAAAACTTACGAAAGTTTCTCTCACCGATGAAACAAACACCAGTTGAGTCCTTCTTCTTAGCAGTAGCAAGTCCTGCCTCCTCAGCAATTCGACGAACCTCTGATTTTTGCATACCACCAATTGGGAACAATGCTTTTTGGAGTTGATCTTGTTGTACTGTACTCAAGAAATAAGTTTGATCCTTATTAGCATCGCCACCACGCAACAAGTGAACTACACCATTATCGTCACGGAATGACTGTGCATAATGGCCCATAGCAATATAGTCAGCGTTTAGCTTATTAGCATAATCTAAGAAAGCCTTAAATTTAACCTCTTTGTTACACATGACATCAGGGTTAGGAGTTCTACCCTTACGATACTCTGCCAAGAAATATTCAAAAACACGGTCCCAATATTCCTTTTCAAAATTAACAGAGTAATAAGGAATACCAATCTTGTTGGCAACCTTAGCAACATCTTCATAATCCTCTGTAGCAGTACATACACCTGAATCATCAGAGTCATCCCAGTTCTTCATGAAAACTCCAATAACCTCATAGCCTTGTTGTTTCAAAAGAAGTGCACTAACTGACGAATCAACGCCTCCACTCATACCTACTACAACACGCTTCTTCTTATTATCCATTTGAAAACCTCATTTATTTTACTAATACATTTTTTTCTTTTAAAAATTCCATTAAATATCTATAATCACTGACTTCTGCCTCAGTGTCTTTGATCTTAAACATATTTATATTATGCATACCACTTTTGTCAGTAATCGCTAATTTGAGACTTTCCAAATTTTTATCGACAGTTGCACGCAAATAATATCTAGCAGCATATGGAGACGATCCATTGATCGGATGTTCCAAACGAAAACTACCTTTGTTTGTTTCCTGAAAACCCGCATCCATAAGTGAATATTTTTTTACATCAGGATTAAGTTCATAAACTTCTTGATCCCCTTGTACTTGAGCTTGTCGTTTATCCATTTTAATCATCCCTTATAATAAATTTTTTACTAATTATATATAAGTCTGAATAACATTTACTAATTAGTCAAGTCACAAACGATTTCAACTAATTTATTAGTAAACTTAACAATCTCTTCTTCAGTATTATCTTTACCAAAGCTAATTCGAACTGAATCTTGAATTTTAGGACTATCTTCACCAAACATTGCTATCAAAACATGTGAAGGTTCCAAACTACCCGCAGTACATGCCGAACCACCTGAAATGGCAAATCCTTCTAAATCAAGACGAGTTAACAAAACTCCTCGATCAATACCTGGCAAATATAAATTCATCACATGATTCAAGGCATGAATATCTGTGGGTCCATTTATTTCAAACTCAATCTCATTTTCTTTAAGGATCTTTTGGATTGTTTGTTTAAATCCAAAATAACGAGTTTGTCTTCGTTGCTTTTCTTCCGGAGTTATCAGTTCTACAGCTTTTGCAAAACCAGCAATCGCAGGAACATTTTCCGTTCCGGCACGACGTTTGGTTTCTTGATCGCCACCTTTAATAAATGATGGTATATGAATCTCATCATTTATATAAAGAAAACCAATAAATTTAGGCCCATTAATTTTATGAGCTGATGTCGATAACATATCAATGTGTTGTTTTTTAACATCAATACTTTCCATACCATAAGCTTGGACTGCATCTGTATGGAAGAAGGCTTGATGATCTTTTAAGAGTTCACCAATTTCCTCAATTGGATTCATTGATCCAACCTCATTATTTCCATACATAATTGATACCAAAATAGTATCATCTCGAAGAGCATTTTTAACCTGTTCAACGCTGACTTCTCCACGAGCATTAGGCTTTAGATATGTTATTTCAAAACCTAATGATTCAAGATAAGCCATCGGTTTAAGAATTGCTTCATGTTCGATTGCTGTCGTTATGATATGCTTACCTAATTTTTGTCTAGATAATGCTGTTTCAATTACCGCTGTATTATCACTTTCAGTACCACCACTGGTAAAGACTATTTCTGAATCTTTAGCATTGATACTTTGCGCGATAACATGGCGACTTTCATCCAGCACTTTACGAGCTTGGCGTCCAAAAAAATTGGTAGCAGATGCATTACCAAAATTATTTGCCATTTGATCACTAATCACATCGACTACAGGTGTAGCCATTGGTGTAGTGGCAGCATTATCTAAATAAATAAATGCCACAATAAATCCCCTCTATTCTTGGTCTAAAAAGTTCAATAACATAATTACTGATTTGCGTCCGGCTTGTAAAACAAATTCGTCAAAGTTTACACTAGCATTTTCGTCTCCAACATCACTCATTGAACGAATAACAACAAATGGTATATTGAATTGAGTACAGACTTGAGCCACAGCTGCACCCTCCATCTCAGCTGCCAAAGCATCTGGGAACGACTTTTTAATTGTAGCAATTTTTTCTTTAGAGTCAACAAATTGGTCTCCAGTTACAATTAAACCAGTTTTTGATGTCAAACCGGTTCTTTTAGCAGCCGCAGCAATTGCTTTCACATAGTCTGAATTAGCATTGAAATATAATTCTTGTTGAGGCAACTGACCAACTTTATATCCAAATCCAGTTGCATCGACATCATGATAGGCCATTTTTTCAGAGATAACTACATCACCAATATGCAATCCTTCGCCGATACCACCAGCTGAACCTGTATTAACGATAAAATCTGGTTGGTAACGTTCATTAATAATTGTCGTGGTCATCCCTGCTTGAACCTTACCAATACCACTTTGGGCGAGATATACTTCATGATTCTTATATTTACCGCTTGTAAGTTCAACACCAGCAACTGACTCATTAGTTACATCAGTCAATGATTCCTTCATTAATTTTATTTCTTCTTCCATAGGAACAATTACGCCAATCTTCATACTTTAACTCCTCTTTAATTTGTTATATATAAAACAATATTAGAAAAACCAGAACAACCAGGCCGAATACAGTTATAATTGCAATATTTAATTTCTTTTTCAATTTATTTGTCTTATTTTCAAAAGACTGCAAATTTTCTTGAATTATTTGTTCCGGATGTTGTTGCTTATATTCTTCTTCAGCACGAAGACGTTCTTGTTCGCGAATTCGCTGCTGTTGTTGCTCAATTTGATCTGCCCGCACCACTGTCTGGGGTTGATCTGTTTTCTTAAACTTTGAATTATAAAAGTCTTTTATCTTTGAAAACATCTATTTTTCCTTTGCCTGCAATAATTCCCAATAGGTAATTGCATAAATAGTCTTAGAATCACAGATTACGCCAGTCTTAATTTGTTCTTTGGCTTCATCTAAAGTCAATGTTTCCACATTCAGAAATTCATCTGGATCAAGGGGCCGTTTGAACTCTACTTTCTTTAAATTAGTGGCTTTAAATACAGTCAACTTTTCATTAGAATAACCTGGACTAGCAAAGAACTCTGTAACCTTTTCTAATTTATCAGTAGTTAAACCTAATTCCTCATCCATCTCACGTATTGCGACTTCTTTTAAATCATCGCCTTCATCTGGGTCAATTTTACCGGCGGGAATTTCCAAAGTTTCTTGATCTAAAGGTGTCCGCCATTGTCTGACAAAAATCATTTTATTATCATCAGTAAATGGAATAATAGCAACAGCACCATGATGTAAAACTACCTCTCTAATATCAGGAATACCATTAGGTAAAACTACTTGTTCAACATCAACATCAAAAATCTTTCCACCAAACATTCTTTTCTTGGCTACCACTTCTTCGTAGTATCTTGAATCCTCTTTATTCATTATCCAACCTTCTTGATATTTATGTTATTAATTATCTTAAAACCATACATGATATTGTAACACGCCAGGTGTTTCAAAAAAATATTAAACTAGATATATTAATTTATATACTAAACTATTTTACCGTAAGCACCTAATAACTG
>NZ_NIPR01000031.1 GCF_002872255.1 Companilactobacillus nuruki | reverse complement strand
CTCTTGGTAACTGATGGCTTAGCTTCGCTTAAAGCCTTAGGGACATTGACCTTCACGATTTCAGGTTGATTTTCCATAAAAAAATACCTCACCAATATGTTTGATGAGATAATCATAATTCGAATTCCGCCTAAATCATAGACGGTCGGTTATTAGGTGCTTACGAATTATTAGCTGGGGATGTAGATAAGCATCTTCGTCATTAAATAAAAATCGAAAAAAAACACCCTTAGTCTTGGTATAAAACTAAGGGTGTTTTTTATAGACTATCTGTCATGCTCCACGTCAACCCAGTCGTGTATCTTCCTTTAGGTTGACCTTTTAAATTCATATCCATCATAATCTTGCGATTGTTATTCCAATAAATATTTTGAGGATTACTACTATCAATAATTTGATATGGACCTTGATTCAAATTATGCATTGTATTGCCATCCTTAAACATCAGATCATTTTCAAATCCATAACCAGGATTATCAACATTAGTAAAATGATTATTCTCTTGGCTAACAAAAATCTTCAAATTGGTTTTTTCTCTTCGATTATCTTCGACTTGAAGGCCTAGATTATCTGGATCAATACTTTTACCAGATATCCACCCTTCCTTGTAAGATGGAATATTGCCAAAAGTTATATCCTTAGGAATAAAGTTAAAGTCATCACCTGATGCGTATGATATTGTATCAACTTTTCCCTTAGCTGGAGAGTATGAATAATAATTATCGCTACTCGAATCCAAATTACCATCCAAGATATATGGTAAAAAGCTTACTTTATCGTTACTGAATGTGCCATCTTTGTTTCGTAGAGTACCTTTTATAGACAGATTCATATTCGAACTTGTATTCAAGGAAATCCCATTCAAGCATATATTTTTATAACCTACAGTACTACCTCCACTTGTATCGAGATAATTAGTATCCGTCACTTTATATTTGTCAGATGTAAGCGAACTGAAGGTCTTGCCACCATCATAAGATATTTGTAATGTACTGGTATCCATTGAACTAGGCACTGGTTGAATATAAGTAAAGCCACTTATAGGTACACTAGATGAGTTATTATCAAGATTATTATTAAACTGTAAAATGTCTCCATCTTTCAAAGCTGAACCCTGATAAACATATTTCAAATTATTCTCATCTACATTAGAATTTGCATAAGTTAAATTTTGCATACCGTTACTAATACTTAGATCCGGTCTATTATTTAGCATTACTTGCTTAACTGCACTGTCACCGCCATTGTATGAAGCAACAACATCCAAAATCTTATACTCAGACCCTATCCTATCCCAAACCGAATCTGGAACATTGAAACTAAAATTACCGTTAGCATCAGTTATTGCTATATATGGATAACTTTCAGAAACAGTTGATATACCATTAAATGCAGTACTTAAAGAACCATTGGCATTTAAATATTTATCAAATTGATTATATTCACTAGAACCACTAGCCGCACTGGTAAAATCGCTAGTTTTTATTGTATTCTTTGCAAAACTCGTCCCTGCTCCCGTTCCAGTAGCTGGGATGTCACTTTTCGATGCACTAGTTAAAATAGTTTTAGAATTAATTATATTAGCAACATCGTCATCTGAAAGTGTAGCAGACGCCGTTGGTGATATATATTTATCACTATTGTTCTTGTCATCATCCAAATATATTCTGATATAAGCACCAGCAAGAACATTTCCATCATCATCCTTAATATTACCAGTCAATTTAGGATCATTCTTGTCAGTGTATCTCTTAGTCATAGAAATTGTTGGATTGGGAGATTTAGTAAATTGAAGCCTATTAAATTCCCTAGTGTAATTTTTGGAGCTATCTGTCGCACTTAATAATTGTTGATTTATATTATACAGATCCTTATATCTACCAAATGTTCTGATCTTTTGATAAGAGAAATAACTACCACCAGTGTTAGCAAGAAACATTTTATGCAAAGGAATATTATCAAAAGCTATCTGAGTATCACCATTATAAGAATAACCATTTGCTGAAGCGATTATATCTTGAGCATTAATATACTGACTATCATTCATGTATAATATTCGATTCTTCGTACCACCACCATTGTCTAATAAAAAACTTCGTGGTCTTGTTACATTAAAACTTGCTTGTGGTATAAACATAAGATATCCGCCCACTAAGGCATCCGATTGCACTTCAAAGCCACCGTTTTCACCAATATTGACGTTACTGTTATTACCAATATAAACAACACCACTTCCTGGATTATATGTTCCAGGATTTTTGACGCTTACGGAAAATGTAGAAGAATTAGATATATTAGCAGTAATTCCTTGGAAAGTTGCTACTGGACGATTACTATGAATAGCTCCAGATTCAATTATATTAAGACTACTTTTTTTACTATTCATTGATAATGTTGGTTTCCCATTTGCATAAATAGCTGGGGAGATCTCGTTTGGATTATTCGGAACCATATCTTTGGTTGCAACACTTCCTGGTTTAGGTGGGCCCGTTAAATTCCCATTATCACAATAAATATCCATCGTAGTATTATCCAAAAAGTTCAATGATGGCTTATAGTAACCATTATTTAAAAAATACAGTCCATACCCTGAGCCAGAATCCGGTGAATTCTCAGCACTAGTACCATGGGGATGTAACTCAACACTAGAATTTTCATCCATTGTTACTCCACCGTAAAGCTCCAAACAAGTACCATTGTAGGTTTCACCATAATACTTTGATCCCGCATGAAATTCCAAATCACCTGTCTGCATATTTTGTTGATTTCCACTGCTATCACACAAAACAGTCTGACCATCGGGATTAGATGCTGGATATGATTGATATTGATACAAAGAGTGTACGTTACAATTGCCATATATATTAACTTTGGAATTTTGAACTCCTGAACTCCATATTAATTGAGAACCATAATAAGTCATATTGCTATAATTTAGAGTCGTATCTGAAGAATTCACACTTACAGGACCATAATATGAAGAACCTTCAATTACAATATTTTCAAAGGTCCAGTTCTGATTCTTCATCCCTGAAACTAGCGCAATATCGGTTCTTCTCATATCTAAGTTATATCCAGCACCATCGATAACTAAGGTTCCATGATTTACAGAAAGATAGTAATAATTAGCACTTTCATTTACAATGCTGCTATATTTTTTCGAATCATGTAAATTTATATTATTATCTAAAACTATCTTATGGATATGCGATACGGTTTGTGCTCCACCTCGATTATTAAATGTTACACTGCCGTCATCATTATTATAAATTGCATCTATAAATTCATCCGCAGTCTTAACATGTACCGTATCTTCTGAAGATATCTCAGGTTCCGAGTATAGCGAAGATGCATCAGCAAGCCCCGTACTAGAGAATGATTTAACAACATTATCGTTAACTATCTTGTTTGCATTGCTCTTTTCTTCAATTGCAGTGTCATTCTCTTTATTAACACTCGCTTTCACTACATTGGTAGGAAAACTAAAAAGAAATACGAGTATAGGTATTAAAAATAATACTTTTCTTAGTTTCAAAGTTCTCTCCCCCCTTTTTAATCTCTCAAAAATAACCGATTGAAAACCGATACCTTAAGCCCTTGATTCAAAAATTGCTTTATGTATTAGCAAGCCCTTTTGATTTTTAACCAGAATGCCATTAAATATTGACCTAGCTATTAATATTTCATCTTTGTTTTTCCTTAAATTTGATTCAGATTTTATCGTTAGATTAAAAGCAGACAAATATTCAATTCTTAGTGATATATATATTGGATAAAGTCAATATATTAGCTTAGATAGTTTCCCTACAATCAATTTTTAAAAAATTAGATTAAATATGATTTTTATTAGAAATAAATCTTCTTTAATAAAAAGAAAAGTTATCTAGTGATACAATTTTCCTTTTTCAAATAAAGTGGCATAGTCCCTTTAAAATAGGTATTCTTAACTACAATCATAGTATCATCATTTTAAATAGTTTATCTATTTAAAGCTCTTGGCAATTTGGCAACTATGTATTTTCTAATTTTTTTCTAATTAAATGTAGAATTATATTTTTGATTTATTATAAATAATTTTGGGTTTTTCTATTTTAAGGACGTTAGTTATATTGATATTTCATCAGCAAATGAATCTTTGCCCATTTTATAGAGTGATTTTATTAAATAATTTAATTTTTTAAATTAAATTATTTAGTCTATTTACAATGGTAGATAATTAGATATATTTAATTCTAATTTTTTATTGTTTCAGCGAAAGATGTTGTGATTTTTGAAAATTTTAATCTTTAAATATCTGTTTTATAAACAAAAAAGTCCACAAGACATTTTCTTGTGGACTTTCTGATTCATAATATTTAGCTTAAATTTACTATTAAAAAAAATAGATTTTTAAAAATTCAAAGCAATAATAAAGTACTTTATAGCCTTATGAATTATCATAATGAGACAAAAAAAGAGTCCTGCACATCTGCAGGACTCAGTGGTAAGGTGCGGTGATTTTCCAAACGCTTGCGCGCCAACCACGTACCCTTACCTCGGTTTGGCACCACATGTAGTATCGCATGATAACACCTAATAAGTCAATTTTATTTTAAGTATCCGTTTCCAAAGTAAAAGGGCTGAAAGCTTACTGGATTCAGCTTTTTTATTTAATTGTTCCACATGGAACATATTGTATAAATACATATGTTTGCCACAAGATATTGTATTTACTCTGAGATAGAGTTAACAAGATCAAAACATAACTTATGACTCAAAATAGAAGACTCTGGACTCACCGGATTATCACCATTGACAGATACGGCTTCCAGAAAGGCTCTTATAATGGGGTCAAATCCCCTAGTTACCAAAGTGTTTTCCCAATCAGGGCGAGATTTTTGAATTGTCGATCCAGTTTTATATGTTTGTAATAATCCTAAATTAGTAACAGTTTTCCTAGTATCTATTCCCTGAACCGTTGATAATTCTAAATTACTTCCACCAACCATATTAGTAATAATCTGAACTTGTGTTTTTTTACCCATTAAAGTGATATAACCTTGTTCTAAATTATCTGAATCAGTCACAAGAAAATTATCAACCTTTTTTATTCTCTCATCCATTAAATAAACTGCTGTATCAACTGAATGAATCATTAAATCAAAGATAGCAAATTTAGTTGGCTGTGGTGAATTTTCTCGAATCTTTTCAGAGATAATTGTTCTTTTATCAGGAATACTTTTTAATTCCTGATTAAATGGCGCAAATCGGCGATTAAAACCGCAGGTCAATAAAAGATGTTTTTCCTTTGCTAACTTATAAAGTTCTTTCACTTCTGACAACTCTTCTGAAATTGGCTTATCAACATAAACATTGATTCCAGACTCTAATAATTGACTGATAATTTCAAAATGGGTTTGGGTAGGTGTATGAACAAAAACAGCAAGTGGTTTTTCAGCTATTAATTCATCAAGAGTTTGATGGAAATGTTTAAACCCGTATTTCTGTTCTAACATTATTCCCTTTGACTCATTACGTGTCGTTAAATGCCATTCATATTCGTTTTGTAATGTTGCCATAACTGGCAAATAAGCCTTTTGAGCTATATTGCCTAGTCCAATCACACCAATTTTTTCCATACCTATCACCTCAGGTTAATATTTGTTAAACAATTGCAGATGTTCTTTAAGATACTTGCCCGTTAAACTGGCGGGGTTATCTGCAACCGTTTTCGGAGTACCTGTTGCAACAATTTTACCACCGTTTACTCCACCTTCGGGACCTAAATCATTAATATAATCAGCATTAGCAATAATATCAAGATCATGCTCAATAACAATAATTGTTGCATGACGTTTCAAAAGTTTGTTGAACACATCGAGCAAAACGCCCACATCCTTGGGGTGTAGTCCAACACTTGGCTCATCAAAAACGAATAATTGATTCTTTTGACTCTTCTTCATATAAGTGACCAGTTTCATTCGTTGAGCCTCACCACCAGATAAAGTCGGAGTACTTTCACCAAGTTTTAAGTAACCCAGCCCGATACTGATCAACACATCTAAAATATTCTTTACCTGCGGAACTCCTTCAAAGAATTTATCAGCTTCCTTGACAGACATAGCCAATATTTCAGCAATATTCTTCCCTCTCCAGGTAATATCTAAAATTTCTTTTCTATAACGATTGCCAAGACAGTCTGGACAAGTTTGTACCATATCTGGTAAATATTGAATATCCAAGGTTATTACTCCAGTTCCGCCACAATTAGGACATGCACCTTGTTTATTATTATATGAAAAATAGGTTGGGGTGAAATTTTTTTCCTTGGCTTTAGGTGTTTGAGCAAATAATTTTCTTAAATGATCCAAGATTTTAGTATAAGTACCGACGGTCGAACGAACATTTTTTCCAATTGGAACAGAGTCAACCTTAACGATATTCTTTATATCCCCTGTATCAATTAATTTTACAAATTGCGGTAATCTTTCTCCATTAATTTTATCGTTTAGTGCTGGTAATAAACTATCAAAAATCAAAGTCGTTTTGCCCGACCCAGACATTCCTGAAACTACATTGAGCGATTCTTTACTGAACTTAGCTGTCATATTATGAATGTTATAACGGTCAGAAATCTCAATTTTAATTGATCCCTTTTTAAAGGGAATATTTTGCTTATGTTTAATAATATCAGCTTTACCAGTTAAATAAGGCTGAATAACCGAATCAGAATGTTCTTCAATTTGTTTAACGGTTCCCTGAGTGATAACCCTTCCACCATCAAGACCCGAATCTGGTCCAATTTCAATTACATAATCGGCCGCCGAAATAATACTAGTATCATGGTCAACAACTATTAATGAATTTCCCAATTGAACTAATTCTCGTAAAATTTTGATTAGCCCATCCACATTGGCTGGATGTAGACCAACACTCGGTTCATCCAAAACATATAGAACTCCGGTCATTTGATTCCGAATAGTCCTAGCCAATTGAATCCGTTGAAGTTCTCCAGTTGATAAAGTATTACCTGCTCGAGAAATTGATAAATAATTTAGCCCTAAATCAATAATAGGTGCTAAGAGATCTAACAATTCTGTTGTAAGATTTTTCCCCAAGACTTTCATATCGGCTGGTAACCAATTCATTATGTCATGACAAAAATTTTGTAGTTCAGAAATTGTAAATTGACTTACCTCAGCAATATTCTTCCCTACTAGTTCGTTAGTAAACAATTTAGGATTAAAGCGACTGCCATGACAATCTGGACAGGTTCTTTCGGTATAAAATCTTTCCAGACGCGTCAAAGTGTTCTCATTTTTAGTACTCTTTAAACTGTTTTTGACCGCCGTAATAGCATTCTCATATAAAGCATTCAATCTAAAAGAACGACCTGTTTTGGTAGGCACTAAAATTTCCTTTTTTTGTTCTTTACCATTGATAACAATTTCTTTTTCTTTATCAGTCAAATCCTTAAAAGGGACATCAGTTCTAACGCCCAATTCTTTGATAATGTCCTTTTGAAGTGTTCGCCCTGGTAAATTCCAAGATTTTACTGCCCCATCATTAATTGAAAGTTCTTCATCAGGAATAATCTTTTTTAATTCTATCTCTTTCAAGAAACCAGTTCCCTGGCAAGTTGGACATGCCCCTTCAGAATTAAAAGCAAAATCTTCAGCACTAAATGCCATGAATTTGATTCCGCAAACTGGACAAATCATCTGACCCATGGCTTCATCTGAGGTTGGTAAATCCATAACTTCAGATATTTTCAAAGTTGGCTGTATTCGATGTCCATTAGGACAAACAATTGAAGCCAAACGTGAATACATTAACCGAAGAATATTCAAACTCTCGGTCATAGTCCCAACTGTTGAGCGGACACTAGGGACTACTGGTCTTTGCCGTAAAGCAATCGTTGAAGGTAAATTTTTAATCCCCTTAACATCAGAGCGTCCCATTTGAGTTATCCTTCGGCGTGTATAAGTAGACAAGGCATTCAAGTATTTTCTGGCACCTTCAGCGTAAATTGTATCCATCGCTAAAGAAGATTTTCCTGAACCTGATACACCCGTTATGGCAACAAAAGAATTAAGCGGAATATCAACATCAATATTCTTAAGATTGTTGGCATTGGCCCCTGTAACTTCAATATTATCCGGAATATAGTCTTTATGTCTAATTGTCATGATTTCCCCCTTCTAATCTAATGGGATTATAACATTATTTAAATCGACTCTATTTATCAAATGATAAACGGGCGGAAATATTCGATTCTACCTTGGTAGGTTTATTAAAGACCCCTGTCGCAAAGCGACAGGGGTCTTTTCAAATTTTAATAAAATATTTGATCCCATTCTTTTTTCCAACCACCCAATTCATCCAAAACTAAATTAGAGTTCATCGTTGTAACGATTAATTCCTTATTTTTTACTTCTACCGACAAGTTATCCGATACACTTTCTAAACTATTCATTTTTTTCTGAATATTTTTACTCAATAGATAATTTAAATACTTATAACTTAACTCTATATTCTTACTATCTTTAGAAACAGCGGCCATCTGATATACTACAGTGTTAGTAATTTGATGCCCATCAGTTACTCTTAAATAAGGCATTCTTTGTATCAATTTTTCTGCAGTTGAAGTGCCAACAACTGCGACATTTATTTGTTTCTTTTCAAATAAATTAATTAATTCAGTTTGATTTTTATAAATTCTTGTATATGCTTCTAACTCTCGTAACGCCCTAAAACTGTCTTGACCATGATTTTCAACCTCATCACTTACATAAGAGCTAGTACTTCGGTAATGATCATAATCATTTCCTAAATAAATTATAGCTGGACCAAACTTAGTAGTAATATCTGGCAGAGCAATACTTTTGACTTGCTCTTGGTTCCATAAATCATAAAAAAAATAAGGTGGACCAATTCTTCTAGAATCATAAACCATACTCAACCTTTCCATAGAGAGTGGCACACTATTAGTTTCTTTAGCCAATTTTTGTTGCTCATTTGATAAATATTTAAAATTGGCTATCCTCTTATAGTCCAATTTTTTAAAGCGCCCAGCTTTATTCTCTTTTGCGGCATCAAGTTGAGATAACTCAATAATATCTGCATTTTTATCATCTGTTAATAGATTAATATCACTATTATTTTTTTTAGCAAAAGGTCTAATAATATTCTTTTCAAATTTTGAACTTGTAACGTTTCTAGAAATAGCAAGTTTAGTTTTATCAGAGTTACATCCTGATATCGTAAAGCACATTAGTAACGCTATAACGATAATAAAAATTCTCTTTTTCATTCCTCAATCCGCCTATATATAATTTAACGAACTTAGCTTATCATCTGACCGTAATTTTTAATACCAAATTTATGCAAAAAAAAAATAGCCCTTTTCAGGACTATATTAGTTTATTCCACTGGTACTTTAGCTATCTTACCTTGTTCAATATAAACACTCAAAATTCCAATATCGGCAGGATTAACCCCACTGATACGACTAGCTTGAGCTATTGTTGTTGGATTAATCTTAGTCAACTTTTGAACTGCTTCTGTAGCTAAACTGTCAATTTTTGTATAATCGATACGTTCAGGAATCTTCTTTGATTCCATTTTCTTCAAACGCTCAATTCGCATCTGTTCCTTCTTAATGTAACCATCATACTTAGTAGCAATCTCAACTTGTTCAGCAACACGATTATCAACTGGATAATTGGCTTCGCCAATCATATCAATGATATCTGAATAATGAACTTCCGGTCTTCTTAAGAAATGATCTGCCAAAATACCATCTTTGAGAGGTTTTAAATCATGAGCTTTTAAGAATGGCAGAGCCATCTTTGGTGTAATCATCTTACGTGAAAGACGATTTAATTCCATTTCGATTGTTTGACGTTTTTCTTTAAATCCGTTATAACGGTCATCATTAATCAAACCCAACTTATATCCATAATCGGTCAAACGTAAATCAGCATTATCATGACGCAAAATCAAACGATATTCCGCACGACTAGTTAGTAGACGATATGGTTCATTAGTACCCTTGGTTACTAAATCATCAATCAAAACACCGATATATGCCTCATCGCGACGAAGAACAAATGGATCTTTTCCTTCTGCACGTAGAGCAGCGTTGATTCCAGCCATTATTCCTTGCCCAGCTGCTTCCTCATAACCAGAGGTTCCATTCATTTGACCAGCAGTGAATAGATTTTTAACAACTTTAGTTTCCAGATTAGACTTCAATTGCCATGGTTCAATAACGTCATATTCGATGGCATAACCAGGACGCATTAGCTTGGCATTTTCCAATCCTGCAACAGAATGCAACATCTTCAATTGAATTTCTTCTGGCATCGATGTTGAAAAGTCCCCAACGTAATACTCTTGTGTATCTTTTCCTTCAGGTTCAAGGAAAATTTGATGTCTTGGTTTATCGGCAAATCGAACTACTTTATCTTCAATAGATGGACAATATCTAGGACCTACACCCTTAATAACCCCAGAAAACATTGGTGCACGATCAAGATTTTCACGAATGATCTTATGTGTCTCAGCATTTGTATATGTCATCCAACAAGAAATTTGATGTTGCAAGTAGCTTGAATCCGGCGTCTCAAATGAAAAGTGATTTGGTTCTTTATCGCCAGGTTGTTCGATTGTTTGATCAAAATTGATCGTGTTCTTGTTAATACGTGGTGGAGTACCAGTCTTGAAACGAGTTAGTTTGAATCCATGCTTTTCAAGGTCTTCAGATAACTTAATTGAAGGAATACTATTATTAGGACCTGATGAGTACATTAACTCACCGATAATGATCTTGCCTCGCGAAGACGTTCCAGCCGTTAAAACAACTGATTTTGCATGATATTTGGCACCTGTTGCGGTAACTATTCCTTTGCAGACACCGTCTTCGACAATCAATTTTTCTGCCATTCCTTGGCGGAGAGTTAAGTTAGGCTCATTTTCTAAAGTATCTTTCATAACACGATGATACATATTTTTATCAGCTTGGGCACGAAGTGCACGAACAGCAGGTCCCTTACCAGTATTTAACATTCTCATTTGAATATATGTTTTATCAATGTTTCGGCCCATTTCACCACCTAAAGCATCAATTTCTCTGACTACAATTCCCTTAGCTGGTCCACCGACAGATGGATTACATGGCATGAAGGCTACCATATCAAGATTAATTGTAACCAATAATGTCTTTTGGCCCATACGAGCGGCGGCTAATGCTGCTTCTGAACCCGCATGACCAGCACCTACAACGATAACATCATAAGTTTCTGAATCAAATTCCTTAATTTCCATTTTTATTTATACCTATTTTCCTAAACAAAATTGTGAGAATAATTGTGTTATTAATTCGTCTTGATAACTTTCTCCAGTAATTTCTCCTAGAGTGTCCCAGCAAGCAGTCATATCAATTTGAACCAAATCAATAGGCATTCCTGCTTCAATTCCTGAAATTACATCATTGAGGCTATTTTTAGCTTTACGAAGCAATCCAGCTTGTCTAGCACTAGTGATGATGACATTACTACTGCTATCTTCAATTCCCGAATTAAATATTTTACCAATTGTTTGTTTAATTGTTTCAATACCATCATTTTTAATAGCTGATGTTCTCAAGATAACGTCGTCAGGGTTTAATTGAACGACTGACTCAGGCGTTATAACGGGCATTAAATCATTCTTATTAAAGATAACGATTCTCTTCTTATCTACAGTTGCGTCTAAGAGCTCTATATCATCATCTTCTAGCTCGCGGCTTGAGTCCAAAACTAGAATCACTAAATCGGCACCAGCCAAAGCCTTCTTAGAGCGCTCAACCCCAATTTTCTCGACTTTATCTTCTGTATCACGAATACCGGCAGTATCGATCAACTTCAAAGGCACCCCATCTATATTGACGTATTGTTCAACAACATCACGAGTAGTTCCCGCAACGTCTGTTACGATAGCCTTTTCTTCATCCAATAGACGGTTCAAAAGACTAGACTTTCCCACATTGGGTTTACCGACAATTGCTGTTGCCAAACCATGTTGCAAAATTTCACCGCTATCAGCTGTCTTCAATAACTCATCGATTCGAGTACTAACCGTTCGAGCTTTTTCTAGTAATAAATTTGTAGTCATTTGATCAGTATCATATTCTGGATAATCAATATTAACTTCAACCTGAGCCAACGAATCCAAAATCTCTTGTCTCAAATTAGAAATCAAATGATGTAAGTTTCCATCCAGTTGATTAACAGCTACCTGCATTGCCTTATCAGTTTTAGCACGAATTAGATCCATTACTGATTCTGCCTGGGTCAAATCAATTCGACCATTTAAAAAAGCACGCTTAGTAAATTCACCTGGTTCGGCCATTCGAGCGCCATAACCTAACAAAAGTTGCAGGACTTTATTCGTCGCAACTATACCCCCATGGGTATTTATTTCGATGACGTCCTCTCTGGTAAAGGTTTTTGGGGCACGCATAACTGAAACCATTACCTCATCAACTAAAGATCCATCAGATGGATCGATAATATGTCCATAATTAATTGTATGGCTGGCTACCTTTGCCAAATCTTTACCTTTAAAAATTCTCTTAGCGACCGTTACAGCCTGATCTCCAGATAATCTAACAATGGAGATGGCTCCTTCCCCAGGAGGCGTTGAAATGGCTGCTATCGTATCATATTCGGTTACTGCACTAGGCATAAATAAACTCCCTTCTTATTTTTGAGCATAAAAAAAGTGCATAATCCGCCATATTGACGGAAAAGCACCTTGACTACTTTTCTATATATAAAATCTATTAACAATTCTAAAACATCTTAAATGGTAATTTAAGAAATGTCAATTATTTACGATTTTTGTAAACACGTTTCTTAGCTTTTCTAAGTCGACGTTCTTTTTCTTTCTCTGCTTCCGCTTCTTCACGACGTTCGCGACGATACTTGAAAGGATTTTGGAAAGCCAATGTCTGAAGAACTTGGAATGCATTAGTAATTACCCAATAAATAGTGATGGCTGATGGGAATGTCAATGCTGGTACGAAGATAAATATTGGCATGACCCAAGTCATAATCTTTGTTGTGGCGTTCTGTGTTGGTTGTGAATAGCTAGAAATGTATGTACTTAAGAAAGTAAATACTGCAGCTAAGATAGCCATAATATAATACGGATCAGCCTTACCAAGCTGCATCCACAAGAAACTACCATCACGCAATTGCGTTGTCTTATAAATGGCTTGATACAAACCAAACATAACCGGCAATTGAACTACTAATGGTAAACATCCAGCGACCGGATTAACTCCTGCTTCACTATATAACTTTTGCGTTTCTTCTCTTAATTTTTGTTGTGTATCAACATCCTTAGCAGAATATTTCTTTTGAAGAGCCTGCATTTGTGGCTGAATCTTCATTTGTTTATTCATGCTTCTGATCTGGAACCAGTTAAGTGGCAACAAAATAATTCTAATGATCAGTGTGAAGATGATGATCGCCCAACCATAACTATTACCGACAAGTGAGGCTAACCAAAGAATAAATCTTGAGAAACTATAAATAACGTAGTGATCCCAAAATCCAGTACTGTGGCTTGTAATCGGTTCGTTTAGGTTTGAACATCCAGCTAAAACCAAGACAACACTAAGTAACAGTGCTATACCTATGTATTTCTTTAAGCTTTTTTTATTCACGTTTACACCTATTTAATTATTATAATTTTCGACCCTAATTTAATACTTTACCTAATTTCAATAAATGTACAATATTTTTCTTTGTTTCAAACATATCTAAATTTACTGCAGGTTTCCTTGCAATAATTAAAAAGTCTAATTCAGCAGGAATTTCAGGTTTCAACTCTAATAACGATTGGCGAACGTATCTTTTAATACGATTACGCCCGACTGCCGTATGTGAAACTTTCTTTCCAACTGACAATCCCACTCGCCAATGCTTTTGAGTTTCTTTAGGCATTGTATATAGGACAAAATTACGATTAGCAACGGATTGTCCATTGGAATAGACATATTGAAACTCATTTTCTTTTTTTATTCGATAGCTTTTTCTCATATGTCACCAGACTACTCTCGTTTTGTAATAAAAAAAGACCACCAAAATGTTTAGTGATCCTTCAAAACTAAGCTGATAATACTTTACGACCCTTTTTGCGACGTCTTGCTAGAACCTTGCGACCATTACTTGTACTCATTCTCTTCATGAAACCATGGACGCGTTCACGGTGACGCTTCTTAGGTTGATATGTTCTCTTTGTAGTCATCAGTAAACCTCCTGACTCTTCTTTATATTAAAATACTTCACTTCTTCAGACAATTGCTCATCTATAATATCATGTTATGCCAATTTTTTAAATAACAAATTTCCTATTAATGCAAGATTTTTTTAATTAATTTTTCGCAATTTGAATTGTGGATAATTTGTGAACGTATTTGACAACTTTTTTTATCCACAAGACTTTAAACAAAGTTTTCCCATATAATTTTTACTGTGTTTTAGTTTTCCACAGTTTTTGTCAATTTCTTGTTTTTTGTATGTAACAGCTGTCAATTAAGCTTTTACACGGCTGTTAATTGTGGATAACCATGTTAATAAACTATACTGTCTCTAATTTTCCACAAGGTTGTGTATTCTTGAAATAACACTTGTTAATTACTTTAAATTCTAGTTAATTTAAACATGTGTTCTGTGGAAAACTAGTTAATAGAATGATAAACTATACTCTGTCATTTTAGGGAAAAAAATTATCCACAACTACAGATTGGGGGGAATTTATTGCAAAACATACATAACTCAACTGATCCAGAATTAACCAAGTTTTGGGACTACTTTACCAACAAATTACGTTCTCAATTAACTTCAGTTAGTTATTCAACTTGGGTTGAAAGTGCTCATCCATTATATATAGATGGTAATAACATTTATATTTCAGTCCCCACAAAATTGCATAAAGATTATTGGGAACGAAACTATACCGAAAAAATTGTTATTTATTCATATGAACTAAATGGTATTGAACTTAACCCAATTATTGAAAATGTTGAAGACAACAATAAAAAAGAGGAGCCAGAAATAGCTCCCCAAGTTGAACAAGAAACTGAATCAGTCCAACCAAAACATGTTTTTCATAATTCACATTTAAATCCAAAATATACTTTTTCAACCTTCATCGTTGGGGGTGGCAATCAAATGGCCCATGCCGCTGCTTTAGCTGCTGCAGAAGATCCAGGTGGTGTATACAATCCACTCTTCATTTATGGAGGTGTTGGATTAGGAAAAACTCATTTGATGCAGGCCATCGGACACCAAATGATCAAATTAGACCCACTTGCAAAAGTCAAATACGTTACTAGTGAGACTTTTGCCAACGATTTCATTAACTCTATCCAGACAAAATCTCAAGATGATTTTCGTCAAGAATATCGAAACGTCGATTTACTATTAATAGATGATATTCAATTTTTTGCCGAAAAAGAGGGAACACAAGAAGAATTTTTCCATACATTTAATGAATTGTATGAAAATGGCAAACAAATTGTAATGACATCTGATCGTCTACCTAACGAAATCCCTAAGTTACAGGCTAGATTGGTCTCCAGATTTACAAGTGGTTTGTCGGCTGATATTACTGCACCAGATTTGGAAACAAGAATTGCCATTCTAAGAAACAAGGCCAAAGCTGAGCATCTGGAAATTCCCAATGATACTTTATCTTATATTGCCGCTCAAATTGATACTAATGTTCGTGAGCTTGAGGGTGCTTTGATTCGAGTTCAAGCCTATTCAACAACTAAAAATACCGATATCACTAAAGCCGTTGCTGCCGATGCTTTAAAAGTCTTCAAACTATCTAATGATAAAAAGGGACTTTCTATTGCTAAGATTCAAAGTAAAGTTGCTAAATATTACCATGTTTCCGTTCAAGATCTAAAAGGAAAGAAACGTGTTAAATCAATTGTTGTACCAAGACAAATCGCAATGTATTTGTCACGAGAAATGACAGACAGATCGCTTCCACAAATTGGTATGGAATTTGGCGGGAAAGATCATACGACAGTTATGCATTCGTGTGATAAAATATCCGAGTTACTTATTAAAGATGTCGATTTAAAACGTTCAGTTAATGAGCTGAAAGATGACCTCAGAAATTAACATGTTTATAACTTTTGAGTTTTCCCAAAGTTTTCCACAGCTGTTAATAACATCTTTTTTTCAAATAAACTCAATGCTTCAGTAAGTTTTCCACAGTTTCAACAGTACCTACTACTACTACTATTTTTTTATTAATTACTTAAAAAAAGGAGTTACCTATGAAATTTTCTATTGATCGATCAAAGTTCATAAATCAAACGAGTAACGTTCAAAGAGCTATCTCAACGAAAACAACCATTCCGATTTTAACGGGTATGAAGTTGGATCTTTCTGAATCAGGCTTAACAATTACTGGTAGTAATTCAGATATTTCTATCACATCATTCATTTCTAAAGAAGATTCTGATAATGATCTAAAAATTGAAAGCACTGGTTCAATCGTTTTACCTGCTAGATTCTTTAACGAAATTATTAAAAAACTTCCTGGCGACAATTTTGAACTTGAAGTATTAGACAACAACCAAACTTTGATTAAGTCAGGGGTTTCAGAATTTACAATCAATGGACTAGATGCTGTAAATTATCCTCATCTTCCTGATGTTGAAACTGATAACCAATTAGTTTTACCAACAGATGTTTTTAAAGAGGTTGTAAATCAAACTGTTATTGCCGTCTCTACTCAAGAAAGTCGTCCTGTTTTAACTGGTGTTAACTTTTTAATCAACAGTGAAGGATTAGCCGCTGTCGCTACTGATAGTCATCGTCTTTCACAAAGAAAAATCAATATAACTAGTGATGAAGATTATAATTTAATTATTCCTGGTAAAAGTTTGACTGAATTGGTTAGAACCATCAGTGATTCAGTCAAAGAAATTTCAATGTCAATTTCTGAAAACCAAGTCTTATTCAGTTTTGATAACATTATGTTCTATTCAAGATTGCTTGATGGACGTTATCCAGAAACTGATCGCCTAATTCCAGACGAATCAAGTACTCGTTTGACATTTGATTCATCAAATCTATTAGCCTCAGTTGAACGTGCGTCATTACTTTCTCATGAAAGTAGAAATAATGTTATTAAATTAGAGATCAAGGCTGTGGACAAAAAGGCTACCCTATATGGGAACTCTCCAGAAGTCGGTACGGTTGAAGAAGTACTTGATTTCGAAAATCTTGAGGGTGACGATTTGGAAATTTCATTTAATCCTGATTACTTGAAAGATGCTTTAAGATCATTCGGATCTAACACAACAATTGAAATGAGTTTTACATCACCATTACATCCATTTACTTTAAGACCAGTAGAAGATCGTGATAATTTTGTACAACTTATTACTCCGGTACGAACATTTTAATGTGAAATAGTAAAAATAGACTGAACTTTCGGTTCGGTCTATTTTTTTTAACTTCATAGATTTAAAGGCCATAAATTCGCTTAGGGACTTTTTTTTAGTGATTTTAGTGGGTGGATACTTATTATTTGAAAAATTGCTCAAATCGCCTGATATTTCGTTCTAAGTTGTTTTTTATTGTGAAAACAACTATAATATTATTATGTCATTAATGGATAAATCTAATAAATAGGGTGTTAACAATGTCTGAAAAAATTAAGCTAGAAACTGAATTTATTACTTTAGGTCAACTTTTAAAGGATACTGGTGTTATTGAAACTGGTGGTCAAGCTAAATGGTTCTTGAGAGAAAATTCAGTCCTTCTTAATGGCAATCCTGAAGATCGTCGTGGTAAGAAATTAAGAACTGGGGACGTTGTGGTTGTTGGTGATCAGACATTTGAAATTGAATAAATGTTTGTAAAAGAACTAAAGCTTCAAAATTACCGAAATTATGAATCCTTAGATGTTAATTTTTCACCCGGAATCAATGTTTTTTTGGGAGAGAATGCTCAAGGCAAGACCAATTTATTAGAGGCTATGTATTTTTTAGCTTTAACAAGAAGCCATCGAACATCAAATGACAAGGATTTTATTAAGTGGAATAGTGACTTTGCAAGAATCTCAGGAACTGTGATCAAAGATAATTCCAGTCGATTGAAATTGGATTTGGTCATTAGTAGGTCTGGAAAAAAAGCCAAATTGAATAATTTAGAACAACGTAAATTATCCAGTTATATTGGTAATTTAAATGTTGTTCTTTTTTCTCCAGAGGATCTTTCCATTGTTAAAGGAAATCCAGGGATTCGTCGCAAGTTTATTGATATGGAATTTGGACAAATGTCGTCACAATATTTGAAGACAATGAGTCAATTTCGATCAGTCTTGAAACAACGTAACGCATATTTAAAAAAGCTTCAGCATCGACAAACGAAGGATATGATTTATTTAGATGTTTTATCGGATCAATTCTCGGCATATTGTGCTGAAGTTGTTTTTTCGCGATTGCAGTATATTCAAAAGTTGCAGGAACATATTGAAAAAATTCATGCAAATATTACTGAAGATCATGAAAAATTGGAAATTGTTTACAGTACTTTTTTCAACACTGATGGAAAAACTGCTGAAAATATCTATGATATTTTCAAAGAAAATTTCAAAAAGAATTATCAAAAAGAAATTCAACGTGGTGTAACTCTTTTAGGGCCTCACCGTGATGATATTAAATTCATGGTCAATGAAAAGAACGTTCAAGATTTTGGATCACAAGGTCAACAACGTTCAGTGGCGTTAAGTTTAAAATTAGCCGAAGTGGAGTTGATCAAGGATACTGTTGGCGATTATCCAATTCTTTTACTGGATGATGTGTTATCAGAACTTGATCATAAGCGTCAGACTCATTTGTTGTCGTCGATTAAAAAAGGAATTCAAACTTTCATTACAACGACCTCAATTGATGACGTTGATCCACAATTAGTTAAGAACCCTAATATATTAAATATTAGTAATGGCAAAGTTCAACAGGAGGAGATTTAATGGCTGAAGACAGAAAAGCTGAGCTGGAAAAGAAAGAAGAAAAAGTCGAAGAATATGACGCGAGTCAAATTCAAGTTCTTGAAGGACTAGAGGCTGTTCGTAAACGTCCCGGTATGTATATCGGCTCTACAAGTAAACAAGGTTTACATCATCTTGTTTGGGAAATTATTGATAATGGTATTGATGAAGCTCTAGCTGGTTTCGCTACTAAAATCGAGGTCACTGTTGAGCCTGATAACTCCATTACAGTTACTGATGATGGTCGTGGTATTCCAATTGACATTCAAAAGAAAACTGGAAAACCCGCACTTGAAACAGTTTATACAATTTTGCATGCTGGTGGTAAATTCGGCGGAGGCGGATACAAAGTATCTGGTGGTTTGCATGGTGTTGGTGCTTCTGTTGTTAATGCCTTGAGTACTGAACTTGATGTTGAGGTTGTTCGTGCTGGAAAGCGTTACGGAATTGACTTCAAACGTGGTAAAGTTGCTCATCCGATGCATATTTTAGGTGATGCGGAAGAATTCGATCATGGTACAAAAGTTCATTTTGTTCCAGATCCTGATATCTTTACAGAAACGACCGTTTACGATGATAAGGTTTTAACCACTAGAATTCGTGAGCTGGCTTTCTTAAATAAGGGTCTCAAATTAACCTTCACTGATAAAAGAGCAGATACTGCTGAAAAGTTGGTTTTCCATTATGAAGGCGGTATAAAGAGTTACGTCGAATTTATGGATAAAGATAAGGAGGTTCTTTTTGATGAACCAATTTATCTTGAAGGATTCCAAGATGGGATTACGGTTGAGGTTTCTTTGCAATATACCGATGAATACCATACTAATTTGATGACCTTTGCTAATAACATTCATACGTATGAAGGTGGTACTCACGAAGTTGGATTTAAGACCGCTTTGACGCGTGTTATTAACGACTACGCTCATAAAAATAAACTATTAAAAGATACTGAAAAGTTGTCCGGTGAAGATGTTCGTGAAGGAATGACAGCAGTTGTTTCTATCAAGCATCCAGATCCACAATTTGAAGGTCAAACTAAGACTAAACTTGGTAATAGTGATGCTAGAACTATTACCGATCGTCTATTCAGCGAACACTTCAACAAATTCTTGATGGAAAATCCAGATGTAGCTAAAAAGATCGTTGAAAAGGGTTCATTAGCTACTAAGGCACGTTTAGCCGCTAAACGTGCACGTGAGGTTACTAGAAAACAAAATGGTTTGGAAATCAGTAATTTACCTGGTAAGTTGGCTGACAACGCTAGTAAAGATCCTGCAATTTCTGAATTATTTATTGTCGAGGGTGATTCTGCTGGTGGTTCCGCTAAAACCGGACGTTCACGTTTGACTCAAGCAATTTTACCTATTAGAGGTAAAATCTTGAATGTTGAAAAAGCCTCAATGGATAAAATTTTGGCTAATGAAGAAATTAGAACATTATTTACTGCTATGGGAACAGGTTTCGGTGAAGATTTTGATATTTCTAAAGCTAGGTATCATAAAGTTATTATTATGACTGATGCCGATGTCGATGGTGCCCATATTAGGACTTTACTTTTAACTTTACTTTATAGATATATGCGTCCAGTTGTTGATGCAGGATATGTTTATATCGCTAAGCCACCTTTGTATCAAGTACGTCAAGGTAAGATGATGAGATACTTTGATACTGATAAAGAAAAAGATGACTTCGTTGAACAGTTACCACCAAAGCCAGAACCAAAGATTCAACGTTATAAGGGTCTTGGTGAAATGGATGCTGATCAATTGTGGGAGACAACTATGGACCCTGATAAGAGAAGATTAGACCGAGTTAACCTCGACGATGCTATTGAGGCTAATGAAATTTTCTCCATGTTGATGGGCGATAGAGTTGAACCTAGAAGAGAGTTCATTGAAGCAAATGCACGTTATGCAGAAGTAGATTACTAGGAGGATGGCAAATGGCAGATCATAGAATAGAAAATGTTAACTTGACAGAAGTCATGAAGAATTCCTTCGTTGACTACGCTGCTAGTGTTATCGTGTCACGTGCTTTACCTGACGTACGTGATGGTCTAAAACCAGTTCATCGCCGTATTCTTTATGGTATGAATGAGTTAGGTGTTACACCTGACAAGCCTTATAAAAAGAGTGCTCGTTTCGTTGGGGATATCATGGGTAAGTATCACCCCCATGGGGACTCAGCTATTTATGAATCAATGGTTAGAATGGCACAGGATTTTAGTTATCGTTACCCATTAGTTGATGGACACGGAAACTTTGGTTCAATTGATGGTGATCCACCTGCTGCCATGCGTTATACCGAAGCTAGAATGAGCAAAATGGCTGTTGAAATGTTGCGTGATATCAACAAAGATACTGTTGATTTAGTTCCTAACTATGATGGCGAAGAAAAAGAACCAATGGTTCTACCAGCACGTTTCCCTAACTTGTTAGTTAATGGAGCTACCGGTATTGCCGTTGGTATGACAACTAATATTCCATCACATAACCTAAAAGAGGTTATTGATGCCTTACATATTTTGATGAGAAATAAAGATGCAACGGTGGCTGACTTGATGAAAGTTATCCCTGGTCCTGATTTCCCAACAGGTGGTATTATCATGGGCCGTTCTGGTATCAGAAAGGCTTATGAAGAAGGTAAAGGCACAATTATTTTGCGTGCTAAAGTCGATGTGGTGACAAAGAAGAGTGGCGCTGAGCAAATTATCGTTACTGAATTGCCATACATGGTTAATAAGGCCCGTCTTGTGGAAAGAATTGCGGAACTAGCTCGTGAAAAGAAACTTGAGGGTATCACTGATCTAAACGATGAATCTGATCGTGAAGGTATGCGTATCGTTATCGATATTCGTCGTGATATGTCTGCTTCAGTTGTTTTAAACAATCTTTATAAATTGACTCAATTACAAATTTCTTATGGTATCAACATGGTTGCTATCGTTGGTAAGACACCTAAAGTGTTTTCACTAAAAGGTATTTTGGTTGAGTACTTAAAGCATCAGGAAGTTGTTATTAGACGTAGAACCGAATTTGAATTAAGACGTGCTAAAGCGCGCGCTCATATTCTCGAAGGTTTAAGAATCGCTTTGGATCATATTGATGAAATTATCAAGATCATCCGTAGCTCCGAGACCTCAGCCATTGCTAAACAAACTTTAATGGATAGTTACAAATTATCTGATAAACAATCACAAGCTATCTTGGATATGCGTTTGGTTCGTTTGACAGGTTTGGAACGTGAAAAAGTTGAAGCTGAATATCAAGAATTATTAGTTAAGATTGCTGATTATGAGGATATTTTGGCTAAACCTGAACGTGTTGATAAGATCATTTATGATGAATTGCTTGATATACAAGATAAATTCGGCGATGACAGAAGAACTGAAATTCGTGCTAGTGAAGTTGCTAATATCGAAGATGAAGATCTGATCGAAGAAGAGAATATCTTAATTGTCTTAACACATAATGGTTACATCAAACGTTTATCAGCAGATGAATTCCGTGTTCAAAACCGTGGTGGCCGTGGTGTTCAAGGAATGGGAATCCATGATGATGATTTCATTGAACAAATGATTTATACATCAACGCATGATCGTCTCCTATTCTTTACTAATGCGGGTAAAGTTTATCGTATCAAGGGCTATGAGGTACCTGAATATGGTCGTACAGCCAAAGGTATTCCAGTTATTAACCTTTTGAATATTGAAAAAGGTGAAAAAATTGAAACGGTCATCAATGTTGATAGGGATGTTGATCCTGACAATTCATATTTGTTCTTTGTAACTAAATATGGAACCGTAAAACGTACACCAGTCACAGATTTTGCTAATATTAGACATTCTGGCTTACGTGCAATCACCCTTAAAGATGAGGATGAACTAAATAACGTCTTTCTAACTGATGGTGATAAAGTTATTATTATCGGAACACACAAAGGCTATGCCGTAACATTTAGAGAAGGTGATGTTCGTCCAATGGGAAGAACAGCTGCTGGTGTTCGTGGTATTAAGCTACGTGAGGAAGATTATGTAGTAGGTTCTTCAATAGCTGAAGCTAGCCAAGAAATTTTGACGATCTCAGAAAAAGGATATGGTAAGAGAACAGCTGTTACCGAATATCCAATCAAAGGACGTGGTGGTAAAGGTATTAAGACTGCTAACGTTACTGAGAAAAATGGACCAATTGCTGGTTTGACAGTTGTTGATGGCGATGAAGATATTATGTTGATCACTGATAAAGGTGTTATGATTCGTTTTGACGTACAAAGCGTTTCACAAACAGGTCGTGCCACACTAGGTGTCAGACTGATCAAGGTTGATGATGATTCAATCGTTTCAACAATGGCTAAAATTGCTGATGATTCTGAAGATGATGATGACTCGGAAGTAGATAATAATGAATCTCCAGAAACAGATACAACTGATTAAAATTAATGAATCGTTTTTGCGTATTTTAGATATGTATCCTTTAAGGATGCGTGTCAGGCAAAAACGATTTTTTTTAGTTAAATTAGACCTAGCAATTGGAGTTATTCTATGATAGACTTATATTTCGTGAGTATAAAATGAAGTTAATTTATGCTCCTTGTTCCGCAAGGAACCATTAGACCATAAGGAGGTGTACAGTCATGGCTGAAGCACATTACGAAATCACATATATCATTAAACCTGATATGGAAGAAGACGCAAAGAAGGTATTGATCGATCGTTTCGATAAGATCCTTACTGACAACGGCGCCAAAGTAATCGACTCAAAAGACTGGGAAAAGAAACGTTTAGCATATGAAATTGCTAATTACAAAGAAGGTATC
Source organism: Companilactobacillus nuruki (assembly GCF_002872255.1). GTDB lineage: Bacteria > Bacillota > Bacilli > Lactobacillales > Lactobacillaceae > Companilactobacillus > Companilactobacillus nuruki. The sequence goes on along the minus strand of NZ_NIPR01000031.1, from coordinate 18,352 downwards.
TACCATATTATCAATGTAGATGCTGAAAACGATGAAGCAATCAACGAATTTGACCGTCTTTCAAAGATTGAAGATAACATTCTTCGTCACATGATCGTTAGACGCGAAGACTAGTCTTGTTTCACGTGAAACAATTAGGAGGCAGATAAATGATTAATCGAGTAGTTTTAGTTGGACGCCTGACACGTGATCCTGAATTGCGATACACTGCCAATGGAGCAGCGGTTGCAAACTTTACGGTTGCCGTAAATCGTACATTTACAAATGCACAAGGTGAACGCGAAGCCGATTTTATCAATTGTATTATTTGGAGAAAAGCCGCCGAGAATTTTGCTAATTTCACTAATAAGGGATCTTTAGTTGGTGTCGAAGGACGTATTCAAACAAGTTCTTATGAAAATCAACAAGGTCAAAGAGTTTATAGAACAGACGTTAATGTCGATAACTTCTCGTTACTAGAATCTCGTGCTGAAAGTGAAAGAAGAAATTCCGGTAGTGGAAACTCTTCAAATCAAACATCCGGCTATAATAATTCAAACCAATCAAATCAGCCTTCATTTGGCAATAATAGCGGTAATGGCAATAGTTACGGGAATAATTCTGGTAACAATAGCAATTACAGCAACAATAGTAATAGTACCAATAACAACAATAATAATAACCAATCTAACAATTCTAACAATAATAATGGCGATCCATTTGCTGATGGCAAACAGATTGACATTTCTGATGATGATTTACCATTTTAATATAGAAGGGAGCAATTAATAATGGCCCAACAAAGAAGAGGCGGACGTAGAAGACGTAAAGTTGACTTCATCGCTGCTAATCATATCGAATACATCGATTATAAAGACACAGAATTACTTAAGAGATTTATCTCAGAACGTGGTAAGATCTTACCAAGACGTGTTACAGGTACAAGTGCTAAGAACCAACGTAAGCTTACTGTAGCTATTAAGAGAGCAAGAATTATGGCTCTATTACCATTCGTCGCTGAAGACTAATTTTTTGTAAAAAGACCACTTTTGAGAGTGGTCTTTTTTTAAACTCTAATTTTCTGTGTAACACAAAAATCTAATGGTAAATTATCTTTTAGATGTAAAAATTTGATCATGGTTTCCGGTTAATATTATTCGGAAAGAAGAAGTAGGCTGTGATAAAATTAAGGGGTATATCTAAGAGGGGACTAATATGAAAAAGATAAAATCTAATCTGAAATTCTTCCTTTCGCGAGTTGATCATTCGACTCAACTTACGGCAGTCTCTTTGATTGTAATGCTATTATCAATATTAATAGTCGGTTTGATTCACGGCTCTGTAGCCGGTTACATTCAGGCTGTTTTAATAATTATCTCGCTAATCCTATTTGTTTATTTGTTTTTACTTTTAGGTGAAAAAGCAGGTAAGTACACTAATAACTTACAATATCGGATTGATAGAGGAACGGATAATAGTTTTGTAGAGTATCCATTAGGCATCCTTTTATATGATGCTGATAAGATGGTTCAATGGGTGAATCCTTCCTTTGTTGAGGAAACCGGCTTTAACCCATCAAATAGTATGAAAGTTGGAGATATTTCATCGGAACTTTCGGACTTGATTGATGCTGAAGAATATTCTGGTGATAAAACGATTCAGATAGATGACAAGTACTATTTGGTACAAGTTCAAACAGAATTAAAAGTCATTTATTTGTTGAACATAACGCATTACTCCGAAATTGAGAAACGTTATGAGGGTAATCGTTCAGTAATTGGTCAAGTTTACTTGGACAATTATGCAGAAATCACTCAGTCAATGAGTGATCGTGATGTATCAAATTTGGACAATTATATAACTAATGAATTATCCAATTGGGCTTCAAAACAACAAATGTTTTTAAAACGAATTGATGATGATCATTTCTTTATCATGGCTTATACAGGTCGAATTTTTGATATGGAAAAGAATGGTTTTAAGATCTTGGATGTCATTCGAGAATATACATCTCAACAAAACGTTCCTTTAACCTTAAGTATGGGTTTCTCTTATGGTGTTGATGATCTACATAAGTTAAATGATGAGGCACAAAAGAACCTTAATTTGGCCCTTGGTCGTGGTGGAGATCAAGTTGTCGTTAAGGAGATTGGTGAAAAGGCACGATTTTATGGTGGCAATACCGATCCAATGGAAAAGAGAACACGAGTTCGTGCCAGGATGATTAGTGAGGCTTTGCAAGAACTATTGAAAGATAGTGATCAGGTTCTTGTAATGGGCCACTCACATCCCGATATGGATGTTTTGGGTTCTTCATTAGGTATTAGAAGAATTGCTATGATGAATAATACGCCATGTAAAGTTGTGATTGATAACAAGTCACTACATTCAGATGTTAGTCGACTTCTAGGTATGATTGATGAAGATCCAGAGATCAAAAAAGATATTATTTCATCAGAAGAATCAATTGCTATTAAAACGCCAAGAACATTGATTGTAATGGTGGATCATTCTAAGCAAAGTATTTCTATTAATCCAGATTTATTCAATGGTGATAATAATAAAGTTGTTGTTATCGATCACCATAGACGTGGTGAGGAATTCCCTGAGAATCCAATGCTGATTTATATTGAACCTTATGCTTCTTCAACCAGTGAATTAATTACTGAAATGTTGGAGTATCAACCAAAGAATAAAAAAGCTATTGAAAAAATTGAGGCTACGGCCTTGTTGGCAGGAATTACAGTTGATACTAAGTCATTCTCACTTAGGACTGGTACAAGAACATTTGATGCTGCAAGTTATTTAAGATCAGTTGGTGCTGATGAGACAGTCATTCAAAATGTTTTGAAAGAGAATATTGATTCATTTATTCAAAAGAGTCATTTAATTGAAACAATTACAATGGTTAGCGGTAATATGGCAGTATGTTTTGGTGAAGAAGACAAAACTTATGATCCAGTTATTGTTGCCCAAGCAGCTGATACATTGTTATCATTAGATAATGTTGAAGCCTCATTTGTAATTAGCAAACGTCCCGATGGCCGAATAGGAATTTCGGCACGTAGTTTGGGAAATGTTAATGTTCAGGTCATTATGGAGAAACTTGGTGGTGGTGGACATTTGTCTGACGCTGCAACTCAAATTTCAGATTCAACGGTGGAAGATGTTAAAAATCAATTAGTTGATGTTTTGGCTGATTCTAATAAGAAGAGCTAAGAGGAGGATCATATATTATGAAAGTTATTTTCCTAGAAGATGTTAGAGGTAAAGGTAAAAAAGGAGAGCTAAAGAACGTTGCTGATGGATACGCTCAAAACTTCCTTATTAAGAATAAAAAGGCTATTGAGGCAACCAATGCTAATGTAGCCAAATTAAAAGCTGAACAAAATCGCGAAGCTAAAGATTATGAAGCAGAAAAAGAAGAAGCCAAAGTTCTAAAAACAAAGATTGAAGATGACAAAACTGTTGTCGAGATTTTAGCTAAGGCTGGTACTGATGGTCGATTGTTTGGATCTGTAACAACTAAAAAGATTGCTGAAGAACTTAATAAGCAATATGAAATCAAGGTTGATAAGCATAAAATGGTGCTTTCTGACGGCGTTAAATCATTAGGATATATCAATGTCCCAGTTAAGTTGTTCGATGGCGTAGAAGCCACAATCAGAGTTCACGTTGCTGAAAAGAAGTAGGATATAAATGAATAACGATATAACCACAAGAATTCCGCCCAATGATAAGGATGCTGAGCAAGCTGTATTAGGAGCGGTTTTTCTAAGTCAGGATGCTTTAATTGAAGCGATGGAATATGTAGAAGCAGAAGATTTCTATCAACATGCTAATCAACTGGTATTCCAAGCTATGATGAATTTAAACGATGAAGAAGAACCTGTTGATGTTGTGACAGTTCAGAATGAACTTGATCGGTTAAATCAAATTGAAGATATTGGTGGCGTAAGTTATCTTGCTGAGTTAGCAAGTGCTGTACCTACGGCTGCTAATACAACCTATTATGCAAAAATTGTTAAAAATAAATCAACGCTTCGCCGACTTATCAATGCTGCAACAAGCATCGTGACCCGCAGTTTTGAAGAAGATGACGATGTTGATAGTATCATTGATTTGTCAGAAAAAGAGATTATGGATGTTTCTGAAAACCGTAATCATAAGGGCTTTCGAAGAATCTCTGATGTTGTTAAATCTTCTCTTGAAGAAATTGACAAATTGTATGATCAAGATAGTGATGTTACTGGCCTTTCAACTGGTTATAAAGAACTAGATGATATGACTACTGGTTTGCACAAAGATGAATTAATTATTCTGGCTGCTCGTCCTGGTGTTGGTAAAACTGCTTTTGCTTTAAATCTAGCTCAAAATGCAGCCACTAAGTCTAATGCAACTGTGGCTATTTTCAGTTTGGAAATGGGTGCAGAGTCACTAGTTAATCGTATGCTTTGTTCAGAAGGTAGTATTGATGCTAATGCTTTGCGAACTGGTAAATTAGACGAAGGACAATGGAATAATTTGGTCGTTGCCATGGGTAGTTTGTCTAGGACTAATGTTTACATTGACGATACTCCTGGTATTAAAATGGCTGAAATCAGATCCAAATGTCGTCGATTATTAAAAGAAAGTGGACATTTAGATTTAGTTATCATCGATTATTTACAATTGATTGAAGGTACAGGACAAGAAAACAGACAACAAGAAGTTTCAGTTATTTCACGTAATTTGAAAAAATTAGCAAAAGAACTTCATGTTCCTATAATCGCGTTATCACAGCTTTCCCGTGGGGTTGAAGCCCGTCAGGATAAAAGACCAATGTTGTCAGATATCCGTGAATCTGGTTCAATTGAACAGGATGCTGATATTGTTGCCTTTCTTTATCGTGATGATTATTATCGTGATGAAGATGGCGATGACAATAATGGTGGTGGTAATGAGGAACCTGAAGATTCAGAGGATCAAAATGTTGGTGAGGTCGAAGTCATCATCAGTAAAAACCGTTCAGGACCTCGTGGTACAGCTAAGTTATTGTTCGTGAAATCTTATAATAAGTTTTCATCGATAGCGACAATTCCAGAAAATTAAATAGTGTAGGTGTAGAAGAAATATGACAACAGTTGTTGTAGTAGGTACTCAATGGGGCGATGAAGGTAAGGGAAAGATTACCGATTATTTCAGTGGTGAAGCTAACATTATTGCACGTTACCAAGGTGGAGATAATGCTGGACATACCTTGAATATTGATAATCAAGTTTATAAACTAAGATCTGTTCCATCAGGTATTTTATATTCAGATAAAACTAGTGTTATTGGTAATGGGGTCGTTTTGAACCTTGAATCTCTTCAAGAAGAGTTAGGCCGTTTACATGAACAGGGCGTTGATACAACTAACTTGAAGATTTCTAATCGTGCACAGTTGATTCTTCCTTACCATATTGAGTTAGACAAGCTTCAAGAGGCTGCTAAGGGTGATTCTAAAGTTGGAACAACTAATCGTGGAATCGGACCAGCTTATACTGACAAGGCTTCACGTATTGGTATAAGAATGGCCGATATTCTTGATAAGGATTTATTCAAAGAATTACTAACTGCTAATCTTAAGCAAAAAAATGAGCTATTCACAAAGATCTATGGGGCACAACCAATGAATTTTGATGATATTTTTGATAAGTATTATCAAATTGGTCAAGACCTTAAGGATCGTGTCATTGACACATCTGCATATTTAAATAAAGAATTGAAAAATGGTAAAAATGTACTTTTTGAGGGTGCACAAGGTATCATGCTTGATATTGATCATGGTACTTACCCATATGTAACCTCATCTAATCCTGCTGGTGGTGTAACAACTGGTGCCGGTATTGGTGCCCCTTTAATTGATAATGTTATTGGTGTGGTTAAGGCTTATACATCACGTGTTGGTGCTGGTCCTTTCCCAACAGAACAACTTAATGATACAGGAGACTTCCTTCGTGAAGCGGGTCATGAGTACGGAACAGTTACACATCGTCCACGTCGTGTTGGTTGGTTAGATTTAGTTGTTCTAAAACATTCATGTAATGTTTCTGGTGTAACTCATCTTTCGCTTAATTGTCTTGATGTTCTAACAGGATTGAAGGAAATTAAAGTCTGCACGGGTTATGATTTGAATGGCAAGATTATTGACGAATATCCAGCTAATTTAAATATTTTGGCTAAATGCAAGCCAGTTTATAAAACTTTCCCAGGTTGGACAGAAGATATGACTCAAGCTAAGAGTATCGAAGAATTGCCACAGGCAGCTAGAAATTATCTTGATTTTGTAAAAGATCAATTAGGCGTTGAATATGCTACAGTTTCTGTTGGTCCTGATAGAGAACAAACAATTGAAGTAAATGATGTTTGGAAAAAATAATTATTAAATAACTAAGCTCATCTAAGCCATCCACGTAATGGATTGTTAGATGAGCTTTTTTATTAAACAAAATTCTTGTATAAATTTTCAATGATGTTATTATTTAAATAACAAGTTAATTATAAAGTAACATCAAAGAAAAGAGGATTTTTTATGACAAAATATGCTGTAACAGGTGCAACTGGTCACTTTGGTCGAAATGCACTTAAAGAATTAGTTAAATTAGTGTCTCCAAGTGATATTGTTGCATTAGCCCGTAATGTAGAGCGTGCCAAAGAGATTGTTCCTGAAGGTGTTGAGGTTAGAGCAACTGATTATAACAAGCCTGAACAATTACAAGAATCTTTACAAGGTGTTGATAAATTATTATTCGTATCTTCACAGCCAGGTGGTCCAGTATCTAGATTAACGCAACACAAAAATATTGTTTTGGCTGCTAAAAATGCTGGAGTTAACTATATTGCCTATACTAGTTTCCCACATGCAAATATTGCCACGGCACCATTAGCAACTGATCATAAGGCAACCGAGAAATTAATTATTGAATCAGGTATGAAGTATTCATTTTTGCGAAATAATTGGTACTTAGAAAATGAAACAGCTACTTTAAAAGGCGCCGCTAATGGACAACCTTTTGTTTACTCAGCTACTGGTAAAGTCGGTTGGGCCCTAGAGGATGAATATTCAGAAGCCGCAGTTAAAGTTTTAGTAACAGAAAGTCCTAAAGATGTTTACGAATTTGCGGGACCAAGTAGATCATATGCTGATTTGGCTGAGGCAGTGGGTAATGTTAAGGTATTATCATTAAGTGATGAAGAGTATAGGAAGAGCTTAAAAGAAGCTGGTATGGATGAACAGACAATTGAGATAATTGTTTCTATTCAAGATTTGATCAGTGATAACCAATTGGCTGAAGACACTACTGATTTATCAGATGTCTTAGGACACGATTTAATACCAATTAAACAAGCGGTCAAATTAGTAATTAATAAATAATTATTTCAGCTCTGAAAATACTTTATGATGGTAAAAGATAGGAGCTAACTATGAAATATTCTAATAAGTTGAGTGATGGAGTACATATCCTCGCTTACGTTGAAATCTGCAAGGATGGTGACTTATCTAGTGCAGCAATTGCCAGTAGTATTGAATCTAATCCTAGTTTAGTAAGAAGGATGATGTCGCGATTGAGTAAAGCCGGTTTGTTGGTTAGTCAACCAGGAGTAGTGGCACCAAAACTTGCTCGACCAGCAGACGAAATAAGTTTGTTGAACATCTATCGTGCAATTGAGGATAATCAGAATTTGTTGCATGTTGATGAGAAAACAAATCTAAAATGTATTGTTGGTGGCAATATTCAAGAAACTTTGACAGGAGTTTATCAAAAGATTCAATCTGATGCTGAAAAAAGTATGTCTCAAGTGACTTTGAAAGATATTATTGACAGTATTTTAGTTAATAATTCTAAAAAATGAATAATTAGTTTTCTGAAAAGTCATTTTTATTTAAACTTATTTTGTTCCAGAGATAGCTGTTGTATGCTTTGTTATTGAAATAATTTTAATTGATCAAAATAAATAGTCTGTACTGATTATTAACCATGTTGAAAAAACATAGTTGATGTCAATACAGGCTATTTTTGAATATTTGAAAAATCAGAATAGAATTATTTAGACTTAAGGTCTACCTGGAATTTAAGGAGAAACTTAGTTTTGTTTATCAGTTCCGATAATACCATTTTGAAAATTGATGAAACGACCACTGTTGCGGCTGAAAGTTAATGTGTAATAGTAAGTATTATTTTTACTGAGTTGTTTAATATATACTCTAGTATAACGAGGAACATCAGAGATTTGATAACCGACAATACTAGAATTGCTGACTCGTGAATTGGAGTTTTTGGCCAATTGATATAAACCAGTATTACTCTTGTCAGGATTTAGCCCTAAGTTAATCGAAATTTGGTTAAAATTACCTGGCTCACTGGCATTTGTAGCCGTTAGGTTTGAATTGATAATAGCAGTCTTTAAACGTTGAATGAAGGCCTTAGCTTGATCTGTACCAGGCTTACCGATTGCAATATTATTAATAATAAACTTTGGTGGATATTTGTTAGATCTAACTCCAAGGTATTTGGCAGATCTGATAGTATCATCTTTATAATATAGGCGATAACGATAACTAACAATAGTTTTAGTGTCATCATAACGATTACAACTGATAGTAATGTATTTTCCATGAATATCTTTACCAAAATTCAATAATGTCATTTTAGCAATATAACGATGAGGTTTTTCATTGACTCTTTTTAATAAAGATTTTTCTTGATCATTAGACAAAAATGATAATTCTTTTGTATTATCATAGTCATCATTGATTGTACTTATTAAACTCAGAGCTTGCTGTTTGTCTTTTTCCATGTCACTGTTGCCAAGTTTAATAGCCTTAGGGGCGATGTCTTCATCAATATTCTTAGGATTAACGATCAATGAAAAAGGAATTGTTAGAGAAGCAATGCCGTTTACGGTTTTATCTTTAATTTTGCCAAGATTAAGGGCATATGAGGAAACGATTATTACTAACAAAAGTAGAATAATGATCCATTTAATATATTTTTTGTTTAATTTTTTCAAAATTTCCACCCTTTATTTGCAGGATAATTTACTATAATAATAACAAGATGAACTAGATATTTGGGGAAAATTATGAAAGATAAGAAAGATTTAAAGACTAGAACGAAATCAGAACATTATTTAATGTTGGGTGCCGGTGTTGTTGGCGTTATTACCGCCGTCATTTTCTTCATTATGCTTTCGCTTGGTGTCGTCAATGCAGTTGTAACATCTAAAATATCTAGTCAATATCAGGATAAAGAACTAGAGGTTTTAAAAACGGATCTTAATTATCGTTCACTAGATTTTATTGGTAAAGTAATTAACGTTAGTGATGGTTATATCATCTCTAAAAGTAATGTTCAAAAATATAATCAGTTGGAAAATTATATTCAAGCTCGTAAGAATCGAACAAAGATGGTTGAGAGTCTTTATGATGGAAAAAGTAATTATCGTGATGATGTTACCAGTGATAAGATTAATGACCTTGATAAGTTACTTCTAAAGGAAAAGAATCAGGATGTTTATCAGAAACAAAGAAACAAACTTGATACAGTTCAGATTTGGTATGAGCAGACTCAAGATGCCGATAAATACTTTAGTAAGACTTGGGATGCTTTCAATACTGATAACAGTAGTTTAAGTTTTGAAAAGATATCAATGGTCAATACTTATTACAAATTGATCAAGAACAAGACTGTAAAGAAACGTTGGTCTGAAGCAGTATCTAAAATGGATCAGTATTTTTCAAATCATCAAGGAGAAAGTTCGCGAGTAGAGGCAGTTAAGAAGGAATTAGAGGCCTTAAAGAATTCACCTCTGACTGAGAAATACATACCGGCAAATGTTGATATTGTTTCTAGTTTAAATTCTACAACGGGAGCTTCTGATGCACTTACTCAAGCTGGGATTACTGATAAGAATGTTCTTTATTATAATTCAAGTAAGAATACTTTAGCCTTGATGACTAGAGTAAGTGGGAAGTATGTAGCAGAAAATGGTTATGCTAATGTCACTAACTCACAAGTTAGTTCCGGCAAGTATACAGTTAAAAAATTGGTTAATGCCAATTCGAATGATGCAATCATAACTGATAGTAGCAATAGTAATTTTGGACAATACGTTGCTAATGCGACTGATAGTTCATTGAGTGCATTAAATGTCGCTGATCCAGATAATACAACGGCTGATTTCAGTTCAGCTACTCCGGTCTTCTGGTTTAAGAATAATTCGGCTTTGAATAGTTCAATTTACTTTAGTGACGGATCAACACTAGGATTCATCTATGCCGGAGGCACTAGTTATAACAATGGTATGCAAATTAGTTCATCAGACTTGTCTAATTTGATGTCACAAGTATCTTCTGGAATAACATTCTATGTCAATTAGGGGCTAATTATGCGTAAAAAAATGGAACATAGGTTAACAAAGAAAAGAAAAAAATGGCCCTGGGTACTCCTAACAATAATAATTTTAATTGTTTTGGGTATAGGAACATTTTGGTGGAAGTATGGTTATGAAATCAGAAATACTATTGCTGATGGCTATTCATATAGTCAGGGTTTGAAGAAATCAGACTTTCATCCCAAAAATTCAACCGTTATATATGATCGTAACGGTAAAGTGTTAAAAAAGCTTTCACAATCCAGTTCGAATTATACATCGATAAATGAAATCAATCCTAAGATCAGTCAGGGATTAGTAGATGTTGAGGATCAACGCTTTTATATTCACCATGGGGTTGATTTGTACGGGATTATGCGTTCAGTTATTTCAACTGTATTGCATCGCCGAACTGAAGGTGGTTCCACTTTAACTCAACAGTTGGTTAAGAATGTTGTTTTGCAAGATCAATCTCAGAATCTGAATCGTAAGTTAAAAGAAATGGTAATTGCACAGCAACTTGAGAAGAAGTTTACTAAGAAACAAATTTTGGAATTTTATATTAATGATGTTTATATGGGACACGGTTCTTATGGATTCAGTTCTGCTTCAGATTATTATTTTTCTGAGAATCAAAAAGATTTATCAATTGATAAACTAGCTGTTCTAGTTGGTATACCTAATAATCCAGTTTACTATGATCCCGTTGCATATCCAGAACGAACTGTGAAACGCCGCAACATGATTCTTTATATCTTTTATCAACGGGGATTGATCTCCAAAAAGACTTATCAAACGGCTAGAAAGCGTCCTTTAGACTTGAAAGTCAATGAACGTAAGTATGATAACGACGTTTCGAATAATTATGCTTTAAATTATGCTGTTTTTAATGCGACTGAAGAATTGATGAAATCATCTGGGTTTTCAATGCAGTATGATTTTAAAAATGAGGCCGAACAAAAAGCTTATGGAGTCCGTTATCAACAGGCGGCCGATCGTGCTCGTGGTCAATTGATGGATGGTGGCTATTCGATTCGAACAACTATAGATATGAGTGTTCAAAATAAGGTAGAAGATTTGGTTAATAATGTTTATAAATCCTACACAGGCCGCGATGCCAATGGTAAACTGGCCCCTCAAGTTGCTAGTACAGTAATTGATAACAAAACAGGGGATGTGATAGCTATAATTGGTGGTCGAACAACTGATGGAGATCAAAATAACCGAGCAATAACAGGGTATCGTCAACCTGGTTCGACTGCTAAGCCAATTGTGGCTTATGCACCGGCTTTTGAAAGAGGATATTTGCCACAGAGTACGGTAATTGATTCAGCTGTTGGAACTCCAGTTGTTCATAACTGGTACAGTGGTTATACTGGTCAAACAACTGTTAGACATGCTTTGGAAAATTCTATTAATACAGTGGCTTATAAACTTGCTGCTTCAGATACCAAACACACTTATTATGATGACTTAGTAAAGATGGAGTTCTCTGGTCTAGATCCAACCCAAAAGACTGATCCTCGTTTGGCTATTGGTTCATTTAACAAGGGAACTACCACTACAGAAATGGCTTCGGCTTATAGTTCCTTTTCACGTGGTGGCAATTTTGTTCATCCAAGTAATTTAAGTAGTATTTATGATAATGATAATGGTCGTTATATTTATCAAAATACACATATGCAAAAGCGTGTTTATACCAAAAATGCCAGCTACATGATGGTCAATACAATGCAATCTGTCATTACAGATGGGTTGGGTAAGGCTGCTGCTTTGGATAATTATAAATATCTGGCTGGTAAAACTGGTACAACTGATGATACTAAGGATTCTTATTTTGTAGGGATGACACCTAATTTTACGATTGCTAACTGGACTGGGAATGATCAACCATCTACCTTAACAGCTAGTGAAGATGCTCTAACCATGCAGGCTTTTAAAGCTGAAGGCGAGTATTTAGTCGATTATACCAAGGAAAAAGAAAAGGACTTTAAGAAGCCAAGCACTATCACTGTTAATGGTAGTAATTTAACCGTTAATAAGACTAGCGAGAAGCCAAGCATTCAAGATATAATCGATAATGATTTTTCTAAATATAACTCTGATCAAGAAGAAAAGAATACTAATCGACTTTATAATCTTGATTACCGAATTATTTATCATTTAACTAAGAAGGAAGAATTTAGCCGAGAAGATAAGGTTGAAAAGGCAATTGATAAGTATAATGAAAATCCAATTACTAAAGAGTCTCAATATGATAAGAAACTAAGTGAATTACAAAAAATCCGATATCTTAATGCAAATGTTAAACGTCAGAGTGCTAAAAACCGATTCAATAAACAGATTTTGGGATTACAAAAAGATTTAAATATGAGTCAGGCTATGTTCCAAGCAGCCAAAGATAATAAGAAGATTGCTAAATATGAATCTGAAAAAGAGTCAATTGAGACCCAACGGGAACAAAAACGTCAAGCAATGGTTGATAAATTGATGCCGCAGTACAATACACAATTGCAAAAGGTGAAGAGTGCTTATAAAAATGATGATTCTGATAAAGAAGATCAGAAACAAAAATTGATTGATATTATGAATGAGATCAGAAGTTATGGTGGGAGTGTACCAGATATAAAGATTGATGCTAATGGTAATACAACAACTAGTTCATCGTCATCAACTAGCTCTAGTAATGATGATAATTAAAGATAACGATCGTATATTTTGGTTTTAGTTGGTCAAAAAAATAGTCTGTATTGATTCGTCAGTTGACGTCAATACAGACTATTTTTATTTTTTCTATTATATTATCTGTGCAGAGATAATAATTTAGATTTTATCTAATTCATCTTTATTAGTACGTTTAGCGATGGCAGGTAAAATCAATCCTAAAGCGATAAAAACAATAGGTGTAATGATATTAAGGGCTAGTTGGAACCACCATGACGATGGATTTTGAGCCATGTTCATCTTAGGAACCATACCTAGAATACATGCAAAAGCAGTTAGGAAGAAAGCCCAGAGTCCAAAGCCAAAACCAACATATCGATTTTTAACAAACATATAATCTGATTTATATTTATCTAATTGTTTAGTTAGCATCATATATGCTAAGAATACCCAAAGATAACGCATAGGCATAACAATTGAATTAAGGTTTAATAACCAGTTGTATAAGTCGTTCATACCGCTGATACCAAGAGCTGGAACAACGATAAGGATCGAAACAAGAATGGCCGTCATCTTGTAACCATTGATAGCAATGCCACGTTTGTTTTTCTTCAAAAGAGCCTTAGGAATAAATTTCTTATCAGCATCTCCTAAAAGCATACGTAATGGCGCATCAATTGAAATAGCAAGAGCGGCAGCTGAAGCAATTGTATTAGTAATAGCAAAAGCCCAGACAAATAAATTACCAACATGGAAACTATTTCCTAAGAATTGGAACGCTTGGTAAGCACCGTTAGCCATAAGGTCGGCTGGTATATGATTAGAATTAACAATCATACCAATAGCAAATGATCCCATGATAGCTGAAACAGCAACCATGACAGCCAGGATAATCATACCTAGTGGGAACTCTTTAGAAGCGTTTTTGGTTTTGTTAACATATGGTGAGATTTTTTCTGAACCACCAACGGCAAAGACTAGCATTGAAATTGTCGTAAAGTATTGAAAATCGAATTTCGGTATATATGTGTGAATATCAGTCATGTTTGGTGTAGCGATTTGTACATGAGTGATAAATGGAGCGCTGACTCCAAGAATAATGAATAACATTGACATAGTAAACATTGCGATACCAGCAATACTACCCAAATTATTCAGAATGTTAGTCCCCCTGCTGGCTAATAAAACAAAGGCTAAAAAGATAATCAAACTAGCGCCTTGAACTACAAGAGGGGATGCGGTTTTGATGAATGAACCATTTCCCTTAAACAGCCAGCTCAAACTAACCATTATGATCTGTGGTTTTTGAGCAAGATAAGGAACATGCACAACCCAATAAGTCCAAGCTGCAAAATAAGCTAACCTATTATTAGAAAGTGCCTTTACCCAAGAACTGACACCACCACCAGCTTCTTGGAATGCTGATCCTAATTGTCCAACCATTAAAGTGTATGGGACAAAATATAGAACCATAATTAAAATCCACGACGTTACAACAGCTAAACCTTGATTGGCAAAGTTGTTAATAACGTTGTTAAGACCCCAAACAGTGGTAAAACCTAAGAGGGCAATATTCCACCATCTGAATGTCTTGGCATTAGTAGTTACATCTGACATTATAAAAATCCTCCTACGAAGGAGATTATACAGGAAATATACAATTAAAACTCTTAAATAATGAGATAGTTTTTTACATATAATGGTTGTTATATTTTAGTAAATATTTTTGGGTAAAATTGACAGTTGCTATCAAAAATTTATAATTTAAACATACAGACTTAAAAAGAAAATTTTAATTCCTTAGAATTAAGCTGTATAATTGCATTCTATCTACTATATAATATAGATGGTATTTGTCTTGAATTGTAGATAGCAAATTAATCGGAGTTTATTTATGGATAATAACAATAAGAACATGTCTAGAGAGCACAGGCAAAGATCTAGGAACAGTGCCTTAGCTTCTAACAATGGTAATATCAAACGTCCATTTTTGAAGATTATTGGATTAGTGTTTTTAGTAATGATCTTCGTTATGGGGGCATATGGTTTTAGAATCTACGCTCAAGCTCAAAATTCATTGGGTAAGACTTATAAAGCTTTGGATGGAAAAACTGTTTCAACTAGAATCAGTGATAAAAAACCAGTATCTATTCTTTTATTAGGTGTCGATACAACTGATAATGGAGTCAGAGATACAGAAACAGATTATCGTGGTAATTCAGATACTATGATCGTTGTAACGGTTAATCCTAAGACTAACAAGACAACAATGATGTCAGTTCCACGTGACAGTATGGCTCAAATTTGGAAGAGCAGTACTAACAATACTAAGAAGATCCAAAAAATCAATTCAGCCTATAACATCGGTAACGAGAATAGTGCCGTTGCAACGACTGAGAAATTTTTGAACATACCTATTGACTATTATGTTAAGGTTGACTTTAATTCATTGAAACAAATTGTTAACGCTGTTGGTGGTGTTGATGTTGATGTACCATTTAGTTTTTCTTATGGTGATACAGGTGAAAAAGAATCTCACTTTAAGAAAGGTAAAATGCATTTAAATGGTAAACAAGCGCTAGATTATTCTAGAATGCGTTATGAAGATCCGCAGGGAGACTATGGACGACAGTTAAGACAGCGTCAAGTTATTACTGCGATTATCAAGAGTGCGGCAAGTGCCAAGACATTTACGCATTATCAAAAAGTATTGGATAGTATTTCTAGTTCAATGACAACTAACTTGAGTTTTAATGATATGCAGTCGATGTTCCTTAATTATCGTGGAGCAGCCAAGAGTATTGGATCAGATCACGTTCAAGGTTATGGTTCAATGATTAATGGTTCGTCTTATGAGGTTATTCCAACTAAGGAATTGCAAAGAGCATCTAATAAATTGCGTAAACAATTAGGTTTATCTGAAGAAGAGTTAGATAATGAAGAAACAAGATTAAATACATTGAATGAAGATAATGGTTTTTCCTTTAAGAGTGAGAACCAAAATCAAAACTATACAATCTTCACAAGAAATCAAACGTCTGAATAAGAATTTGAATGAAGGCTGAGACAATAGTTTCAGTCTTTTCTTATGTTATAAAAGGAGAAAAATATGAGTGTTTTAGAAGTACATGGCTTAACCCAGCAATTTTTGGATAAAAAATTGTATGATTCAGCCGATTTACAAGTAAATAAAGAGGATCATTTGGGCATAATTGGTCAGAACGGTGTTGGTAAATCAACTTTTATCAAAATTTTGACTGGTCAATTGGAAGCTGATGAAGGAAAGATATCTTGGAAGAAGCATTTGACCATTGGTTATTTGGATCAACAAGCCAAATTGGCTGCAGGGATGTCGATTTATGAGTATTTAAAAACAGCATTTACAAAATTATATGAAACAAGTGACAAATTAAACGAGATTTACATGAATAATCCTTCAGATGAGGATCTTGAAAAGGCTGGAAAGTTACAAGAAATCTTGGATGCCAACGATTTCTACGAATTGGATACTAAGATTCAACAAGTAGCAACTGGATTGGGACTAGATGCAATTGGATATGACCATGATGTTTCCAAGTTAAGTGGTGGACAAAGATCAAAGATAATTCTGGCTAAAATTTTGCTTGAGAAACCAGATATGATTTTGCTGGATGAGCCAACTAATTACTTGGATACTAACCATATAGATTGGTTAGCTGATTATTTGAATAACTTTGATGGCGCTTTTATTGTTATTTCTCATGATTACAATTTCTTGGATCGTATCATTAACTGTGTAGCTGATTTTGAATTTGGTAAGATAACCAAATATACAGGTTCACTTAAACAAGCGCTTAAACAAAAGGCTGCTAATAAAGAGACCTATATGAAGGCATATGTTAAACAGCAGGATCAAATTTCTAAGACAAAAGCTTATATTAGAAAGTTTAAGGCTGGTTCACGTTCTAAAAGTGCTAAGAGTAGAGAGAAGCAATTGGCTCATATGGATGTCTTGACTCCACCAGGGAACAAGACTGCTGCAAGCTTTGGATTCCCATATATTGAGGTACCTAGCTCAAGGATGCTATTAGAGGTCAATGATCTAAAAGTAGGCTATGATGGTAAGGCTTTGTTTGATAAAGCTTTGAATTTTTCGATTGTTAGTGGCGAAAAGATGGTTATTAAAGGGTTTAACGGAATTGGTAAGTCTACTTTGATAAAGACCCTTTTGGGAATCCTTAAACCAATAGATGGTAACTTTGATTTTTCAGAGACGGTTAAGATAGGTTATTTTAAACAAGATTTAGTATGGAAGAATAATATGGAGACGCCATTTCATTATATAAGTAATGAACATCCAGATAGGGATGGCAAAGAGGTTAGACGAGTTCTTGCAAGAACAGGTTTAACTAATCAGCAAATCATGTCCCCATTGCGATCATTGTCAGGTGGAGAACAGACCAAGGTTAAAATTGGTGATTTGATGTTTGATAATACTAACTTTCTATTTATGGATGAACCAACAAACCATTTGGATGATGAAAGTAAGGCAGCCCTCCGCAAAGGGCTTAGAAACTATGATGGATCAATAATTCTCGTAACCCATGAGGAGGATTTTTATAGTAGTGATTGGATTGATAAGGTTCTAGATATTGAAAAGATAAAAGAAAATTAACTATTTTCAAAAAAATATGAAAAAGTACTTGCATTGGTTTACCATTAACGGTAAGATATTACCTGTTGTCACGACAAGTCAACGACAGCAACGGTTTAGCGATGATTTTGCTAAATTGTTGAAATAATTATTTTAAATAAGTTCTTGACAATGTGTTTTGAACTTGTTATGATAATTAAGTTAACTCGTCGAGTTAACAGCTAAGATTTTAATGAATATTTTCATTAAAATCTTAGAAAAATTATTTTAAAAAGTTCTTGACATCAACTTGTCTCCTTGATAAAATAATTAAGTCGCTGATGAGCGTAAGCGCTTAATCAGCTGGTAGACCTTTGAAAACTGAACAAAGTTTTAACACTATTTTGTGTAGGCCAACATTTTGTTGGTTTTACAACGAAGTCAATTCGCTAGTATAATTTTTTTATGAGTCACAAACTTTTAATATGAGAGTTTGATCCTGGCTCAGGACGAACGCTGGCGGCATGCCTAATACATGCAAGTCGAACGAACCAAACCATTGATTGGAGCTTGCTCCTGGATTTGGACCTTGGTGAGTGGCGGACGGGCGAGTAACACGAGGGTAACCTGCCCACAAGTGGGGGCTGACATCTGAAAAAAGGTGCTCATACAGCATAACCACTACTTCAACATGAACGTCGG
>NZ_NIPR01000030.1 GCF_002872255.1 Companilactobacillus nuruki | reverse complement strand
TACTAGGTCTCCATTTGTTTTGCTCTGAAAAGATTATTTTTAGCCGTATTGCAGATGTAAATATATATTTTTGATGTCCAAGTTTTGATCATCTTTTAAAGTCCATCGTCTAAGGCAACAAGTTTATCTTCAGAGATTTGATAATAAGAATGTTTTCCAAAGCTATATTGATCGCCCATGGAATAAACCGTTCCTTGTTCCACTTTATGTAATTTTTGACCTTCTTTGTTATAGAAATGGGCCTTTGAAGAGGTGATCTCTATGGTAAAATCTTGATCCATAATTGACTCGGATGTATAGGTCATATGTGAACCAGAGGGACCTTCAGTATTATTATTATCAAGTTTTATGTCGGTGGCCTTTATAAATTTATTTTTGCCGACTTTGTAGTAGATTTTGTCGGTTTTTAAATCTTTTGGAAACTCGTTTTTTTTACTTGATGATTCAGTTGCCGCATCGACTAAGATAGGACTAGAGAAACTTGCCACGCTAATATCAATACTTAATAGTGAAACAAATAAGAGAGTCTTTTGAATATATTTCATATTTGTATCTCCTTGTATTAAATAAATGATGAAGATTATTAATCGTGGATAACAAGATTTTATTAATTTCCTGTTTTCAAAGTAAATGATAACTTATATTTTTTTTGAAGTCGTGAATATTGTGTAGCCATTCTGTATATAAAAAAACCTTCCTAATTTTGTAATGAAAAACTTAGGAAGATTTTTAGTTAAACTTTTTTGATCAGATGTTTCAAAATGATAAACAATGCAAGGAACAAACCGCTTAGTACCAAAAATAAATTAAAGCTGTTTCCGGTCTGTGGCAGAGGGTTCTTGTATTGATGATAGATTTGAGGGTTAGAACTATTTGATAGTTCGTTGTTGTGAGTATTTGGTGATGAAACTTGATCAGTACCAGGAGCTCCGGGATAGGATGGAATTGGTGTCTCGGGCTGAATAGGGTTAACTGGTAGAACAGGTTTACTTGGTTCGATAGGACCGACTGGTGGTAGAGGATTAGTAGGTGGAACAGGTTTTCCTGGTTCAGTAGGACCGGCTGGTGGTAGAGGATTAGTAGGTGGAACAGGTTTTCCTGGTTCAGTAGGACCAACTGGTGGCAGAGGATTAGTAGGTGGAACAGGTTTACTTGGTTCGGTAGGGTTAGCAGGTCCAGTTACTGGTGGTTTAGGCTTCTTTTTATCGAGTACTTTTACATTAGTATTTTTATCAATAGAAACAGTGAACTCGATAGGTGCTTTATTAGAAGTATAACCAGCAGCAGGTTTCTTTTCTACAAGAGTATATTTGCCGGGGAATAAATTATCGATGGCAATTTGCCCCTTATCGTTTGTTGTTAAATCTTTGGCAATAGTTTTGCCACTACTATCGAATAAGTCGAAGACGGTACCAGGAATGACCGAATTTGTTGCTGCATCTAACTTGGTAAGGATAACTGAACCAGAATCGGTTTCGCTTGGTTCATCTGGTGTTAAAGGTGGCTCAGTCGGAATGTCTGTTTCGGGGCGGTCTTTGCCAAGTATTGCGACATCTTCACCTGCAATAATGGTGAAGTGTAGTTTTTTAATGCTAATTTCAAAACCATCGGGACTAGATACCTCAACTAGGTAATAATTGCCAGGAACTAAATCATTAAGTATGATTTGACCATTTTTATCAGTTACTAAGTTTGACTGAATTAATTTGTCATTGTTATCAAATAATTCATAGGTGGCCCTAGGTAATACTTTGTCATTTTCAACGTCATATTTTGTTAAAGTTACACTACCGACTGATGGTGCTACCGGTTTTGCAACGTTGAATTTGTCTAAAGTTACTGGAGTAGTTTCCCCAGCAACAACGGTAAAATCTATTGGAGTATCGTTAATAATGTATCCAGCTGCTGGATGTGTTTCAACAAAGGAATAATTGCCGGCAGGTAGGTCGGATACAGATATTTCACCATTTAAATCAGTAACAAGTCCAGATTTTATAATATTCCCAGTATTGTCGAGCAGATTGAAAGTTGTTCCGGCAATCAAGTTATTATTGATAGAATCTAGCTTTTTTAATACAACGGCACCAAGTTTTCCGGTATCTTCTTGGGTTAAGGTGGCGTTGGAGTTGCCATTATTGGGAATAGAAAACTTGATTGGAGAATCATTTAATTGATATCCATCTGGAGCGATGACCTCGGTGAGTACATAGTCCCCAAAGGGAAGATCATTAATTGAAAGGGTACCATTTTGATCGGTCCTGATATTATCTGTAATGATTTTACCAGTACTGTCAGTTAGTTCAAAAATGGCTCCTTCAAGCTTTTTTTGAGTTGTGGCATCGATTTTTGTTAAAGTAACTGAACCAGTTTTTATATCACCAGTACCAGTTCCTGAACCACCCCAAGATGTATCCGCATTGACGGTATAATTGCCGTCGCTAGAACCCATAGTGGCATGATTACTCCAAATATTGGTTCCGTTGGTAGTATCAGTTAATTTTACTCGATAATAAATATCAACTGCAGTAGTGACTTTACCTGGGAAGCTGATGATGACCTTACTGCCATCAGTTGTGACGATTGGCTGCAATTGTCCAGCGTCATTAATAAAACTACCGGATTCATAGTGACCGGCATTTGCAGTCAGTGAACCAGAAATGTACTCTTGATTGGGGCCTAGGGTATCGGTAATGACTACATTGTTAAGTTGATGTAGGTTAGGATTAAAGGCCACGTTCCAAGTAACTTCATTAGGTAATCCATTATTATCGTAGCCTGAAACCCAACCGATTTTATTAAACATCCAATTAGAACCATCAACTCCATTTCCAGTACTTGTACCCTTGGAAACTAGGGTCAATGTGCCTTTGCGGTTAGTATCTGTATTGGAAAGACTGTTATTGAAGGTAATGGTGCCGCTAGATGAACCATTCTCAATCGTGGCTGTACCGATCTCTTGACCATCGTTATCATAAATAGGGAAGGATAAATTCCCATTAGAAACCAAACCACTAGGGAGTTCAAATGTGGTGGTATCACCGTTTTCAATTTGAATCCCGTCAGGTAGTGACCAGTTGTAATCAACGTGAAAGTTATCCCAACTGAATAATTCATCTGAAGGTTTTACAACTTGACCTGACATATTTGTCACCGTGGCTTCAGAACTAGTCAATCCAGTAATGGGTATCTCTTTTTTAGCAACTGGAGAGGCACTATTAGAGGTTAATTGTGTTCCTGGCGGTGAAGAGGCTGCCATAGCAATCTGGGTATTGGAAATCATAAAGAACGTGAAGAATAATCCGATCATGGATATTAAAAGTAATAGTTTTTTATTTTTCATCTTTAATATCTCCATTGTGTAGTTTTGAGAGATTGAGACAATGGATACCTCAATTACGAATCGAGTATATTTCGGAATTATTTTCATGTAAATTAAATGAATCTTTTATTACTTTATGTATATAAAAACTGATTAAACGATAGAATTTTCGGCATTTTCTTCAGTAAAATCTATTTGATTTAGATGAGATTTCCTTCTGATAAAGAAAAAAATGCTGAGGCAAGAGAATATTAAAGATATGCCTAAAAGAATCATCATTTCAGGAGTAGCAGAATCACCGATCATCAATGTTTCTCGCAATCCGTTAACGGTGTATGACATTGGCAACCAAGGATGGATGGCCTGAAAAAAGTTATTAGAAAGTTGAATTGGATATGTCCCAGCTGATCCACCTAGTTGAAATACTAATAGAATCATACTGAAGAAGGCGCCAATTTTTCCAAGTACCAAATTTAACCAGTGAACGATAGACATAAAGGTTAATCCAGTCAAAAGCAACATAATGAAAGTAGAGAAGGGATGTACAGGTGCTAAGCCGTCGATTGAGCAAAGCAATAAGAAGATGGCAAGAGCTTCACCAACAACAAAAATACCAGAAACAGTTGCTTTACTTGCCCACCATGCAAATCCAGTCTTAGGAAATTTACGAGGAGTATAGCTATCAAACATCAAGTTGAAAGCTAGGGCGCCAACAAAAAGTGAAACAGAAATCATGTATGGTGCCATACCAGTACCATTGTTCGGTGCAGTGTCACGTTCTTTATGCTTAGTTGTTGTTGGTTTAGCAATTTGGTTATAAGTTAAATTAGTTGCTTTGATACTAGACTTTTTAGCACCAGAGGCAAGATTTTTAGTTAAAGCTTGGTTGCCATCAATTATTTGAGTAATCCCTGAATCCATCAGATTTGAACCATCAGCCAGCCTTTGTGAACCAGTAGCAATCTGGATAGCTCCACTTGTTAGTTGACTTGAACCGGTGGTTAATTTAGAGCCATTGGTAACCAACTGGTTGATTCCTGAATTAAGCGCGTTGGCGCCGGTTGCTAATTGATTAACTCCAGAAGTTAAGCTAGGTATTTGTGAGTTCATTGAACTGATTCCTGAATTTAGAGCCTGGGAACCACTGTTTAATCTTGCTGAATTGTTAGTTAGTTGATTAGTTCCATTACTTAACTCTGCTGTTCCTTGTGCTAATTTGTTAGTATTGCTGTTGATAGTACTGATACCAGAATTGAGCTGATTCATCCCGGTATTTACATTACCCAATTGCGTGGTTAGTTGTTTTGAACCATCGACCAGTTGTGCAATAACTGTGGATAAATTATTTTGAGATTCTGTGAGTGAGGTTTGGAGACCATCAATTTGTGAATTTAATGATGATTGACTACTTATTAGGTTGTTTAAATCATCACTTAATACAGTTGTGGCCTTATTTAAAGAATCATTGTTAGATGTATTTAATGCATTTAAAATTGCTTGTTTTTGATCAGTGGATAAACCTTGTTGATCCGCTACTTGGCTAATCTTATTAGCGGTATTTTGATTGCCATTATTTTGATCAGAGATAGCTTTTTGTAAATCAGTTAAATCTTTTTTTAGAGTATTGGATTGACTATTATTATTATTTGTCAGTTGTGATTTCATATTAGTAATTGAATTATTAAGTTGCTCGGTATTGCTTGAAAGACCAGAGCTAACTTTTTGAAGATTAGTAGTTAACTCTTGACTGACGGAATATAGTTCTCCCATACCAGTATTTAAATTATTTGAATTACTTGCTAGTTGTTGAGTGCCTGAACTTAATGAGGTGGTCCCTGTATTAAGCGAATTAGCAGCATTATTTAATGAACTAACACCTGTGGTATAAGCGTTTATGCCAGAATTTAGTGAGTCGCTTCCGGTTTTTAATTGACCGACACCACTAGTCAGAGCAGATGATTTATCATTTAATTGATTGAGGCCATTGCTTAGAGTATTGGCACCATTGGAGATCTGATCAACGCCTAAAATATATTGATTTAATCCTTGGCTTAAGGTTTCAGAACCGTCCTTAAATGTTAAAGAGCTATTTGCTAGAGTATTCAGACCGGTGGTAATTTGCTGATTAGCGCTTTTTAATTCTGAACCGCCAGTGGCCAATTTACTACTTCCTTTAGCGGCAGTAGACATTCCATTTGATAGCTGTTTGATAGATTTAAACATAGTTTTTGAATATGTTTTGGTAACTTGATTTGAAACTGATTGTGCAACTTTTTGAGCGGCCGATGCGGTCATCTTGGAAGCGGTAAAGTTATGTCCAGCACTTGTTTCATAATGAAGTATCATTTTTTTAGGATTTTTATTTAATAAGGTTGTGGCGTTTTTAGAAAAATTTTCAGGGATGGTAATTACCATATAATATTTACCATTCTTTAGGCCTTTTTTTGCTCCCTTAGTCGTGATAACTTGGAAATCCATTGCGGTAGATTTCTTTAGGTTCTTAGTTAGATCTTGTCCAACTTTTAATTTAGTGCCTTGATAGGTAGTACTTTGATCATGGTTTACTACTGCAACTGGAAGATTCTTTAATTCTCCGTAAGGATTCCACATTGATTTAAGGAAAGTCACAGAATAGATTGAAGGAATAAAGATCATAACCGCAAACACAATTAACATTAACTTGTGCTTTATTAAATATTTCCATTCTTCTTTAATCATTGTTTTACCCCTTTGAAAATATGTTATAGTTTATGCAAAAATAATACTCAACTGTGGCTTAAATAATAACGGCATTGATGTTTGATTACCACAACATAAATACACAATGTGTGTATTATCTTTAATTATATGAAAAAAGGTAAATTATTATGAAAAAAGTTGATCTTCGAGTTCAAAAAACAAACACTGCTTTACAATTGGCATTTAGAAAACTAACTAGAACTACTAGCTATCACAGCATTACCGTCAAAAAATTGACTGATATGGCGGGAATCAATCGGAAGACATTTTATCTACACTACGATTCAATTGATGATTTTTCAAATACGATTGTTGATGAGATTTCTGAAAAATTGATAAATATTATCACAGGTAAACCACTTAAAGAGACATTATCAAAACCAGGATATATTTTTGATAGTGTATTTGATTTTTTTGAACAATCACGTGATTTTTATACATTTATGATGACCTCAGACGAGTATGGCTTTCTTTCTAAAAAGGTAGAGTCTAAGGTTACGGAGGGCTTTGCTAAAGGGCTCCAAGAAGAATTTATTTTGTCAGACTTGGATGCTTATACCTGTGCTAGTTTTTTAACTCGCAATACTTTGATGATGTTTCGACTTTATAACAGTGGCAAAGTCAGTATTGATAAAAGGGAATTTCGTGACCGTTTAATTCGCCTAAATACTAGTGGATTAAGTTCATTTATAGCGGTGCCTAGGAAACTGAATAAATAATTTTTTTAGAATAAATACAAATCAATAAAAAAGCGCTATCATTATATTAGTTGGTATGATGATAGCGCTTTTAAAAAACTATATTATTACTAATAAATAGAAGGGAGGGAACCTGATGGAACTTAAGCAGAATTTAAATCAAAAACAAGTTCAAGGGTTGTCTTTAACACAAGGGATGCGACAATCAATTTTGATTCTACAATCAGATGCGATTGATTTAGCAGATTATTTAAGTGAACAAAGTTTAGAAAATCCATTATTTGATGTTCATGTAAATTTGGATATGCCGTTTGTTGATAGTGGAGAGGGCGCATCTTATCAAATTAAAGATGATCAACAATCATTATTTGAATATTTATTAGATCAAGTACAATTAACAATGCGTAAGACACCATTACGAGATTTGGTAGTATATTTGATTGAACAATTAGATCCAAATGGTTACTTAACGTTAACGGATGAGGAAATATTTAATGAACTAGGTGAGGACATAACTCCAATTATGTTACTTGATGCTAAAACTTTATTGCATCAATTAGATCCTCCTGGGATTGGAGCCAAAGACTTACAGGAGTGTCTATACTTACAGGCTGAAGCAGATAATGCTAATAAGTCTATTATGTCGATGCTAAGCGATAATTTTGAATTGTTTACCCGTCATGAATGGAAGAAACTAAAAAGGGCTTTGAAGTTGTCTAATGCTGAATTGCAAGAGGATGTCAATTTTATTCAGTCATTGTCAGCGAACCCAGGTCAAAGATATACGTCTCAAAATGAACAGTATGTTGTACCCGAATTACAAGTTAAAAAGAATAATGACAAGTTAACACTTTCAATCACTAAGTATGGTCAACCACAATTGATTTTTGCTGAAGAAACTTATGATCGTTTGACCAAGTCTACTGATGATGAGGTTAATCAATATATTCGCAGTAAATATAACCAATACAAGACTCTGGAATATAATTTACAGCGCCGAATTGAAACGGTCTCAATTATTGGTAGATGTATTGTTAAAGCACAATATAAGTTCTTCATGCAAGAGACACAAGCCTTAGAACCATTATTAATTCGTGATGTTGCTCAAAAATTACAAATGAGTGAATCAACTGTTAGCCGTACTATTAATGGAAAGTATATTCAAACTGATTTTGGTATTTTTGAGTTGAAAGAGTTCTTCTCTCGCCGTAGTAAGGTTACTGTTGGTGAAGATCAATCCGTGGATCAAGTTAAAGCCAAAATCAAAAACATTTTGAATGGTGAAGATAAGTCTAAACCATTGAGTGATCAAAAGATTTCAGAGATGTTAAATTCTGATGGCCTACAAATTGCGAGAAGAACCGTTGCTAAGTATCGTGAGCAGTTGGGCTTTCCTGCAACCAGTCGTCGACGAATTTAAGCTTAAAATAGTTTTGGGTGGTCAAATAAATAGTCTGTATGACATCAACTTGTTCTTTAAACACAATTGATGTCATACAGACTATTTTTAGTTTGGGATAAACATGTTAAGAAGTACTGTCTTCTTTTTGGCATAAATTATTTGTATAATATATTAACTAAGGGGTAAATATTGTATGAATATTGGACAGTTGATTAACCAAATAATTTTGATGTTTTGTTTAATGTTAATAGGGGTTTTAATTAATAAATTAGAATTCATGCATTCGCAGACATCAAGTGATTTAACAAATGTTTTATTGTATATTGTATCGCCATGCTTAATTATTAATGCTTTTGAACAACAATACTCAAGCAGTCGGATTAAACAGTTTTTATTAGCGGTTGTTGGAGTTTTTCTGTTGTATATTGTTGAAATTATTATTGCCAGATTTATTTTTGGACGTTTAAAAAATCAGAATTTACGCCGTATAACTCAATATGGAAGTATTTATTCCAATGCTGGGTTTATGGGAATTCCATTGACTAGTTCTTTATTTGGATCGGAGGGGGTCTTCTTTGCAGTTGTTTCCTTAGCAGCGTTCAATATTTTTAGTTGGACTCAAGGAGTCTCTCTTTTTAAAGATAACAATAATGGTACCGTAGAAAAAACTGACTGGCGTCAAGTTATTTTAAATCCTAATATTATTGCTATATTTTTGGGAAT
This sequence comes from Companilactobacillus nuruki, assembly GCF_002872255.1. GTDB lineage: Bacteria > Bacillota > Bacilli > Lactobacillales > Lactobacillaceae > Companilactobacillus > Companilactobacillus nuruki. The sequence goes on along the minus strand of NZ_NIPR01000030.1, from coordinate 10,407 downwards.
TATCTTCTTTATGTTTGCTATTAAAATACCAAGTATACCTAATCAGGTAATTAAATATGTTGGTTCGATCAATACACCATTATCAATGATAGTTATTGGTAATAGTCTAGCAAATATCAAATTTAGTCGAAATATGTTAAATAAAGAAATCGGTTTAACTATTTTGTTGCGTAACTTAATTTTTCCAATTATTGGAATTGTTTTATTAAAATTATTGGGAGTGAACGGAATTGCTTTTTATACGACGATAGTAATGGCCGCCTGTCCAGTTGCCGGGTTAGTGGTATTATTTACTTTGCAAGTTGATGGAGATACTGCACCAGCAATCTCATTGATGAGCTTGTCGACTATTTTAAGTTTGATCACTATTCCAGTAGTTTTTGCCTTAGGGAGTGTTTTGTAAAAATTATTCACCATGTTTTTTACCACGAATAACATGATCGGCGTGTTCAAGCATTTCATTGATCACATCCAAAATATGGGGATCATCTAAGCGATAATAATTAAACTTTCCTTTTTTTTGGGAACTTACCAATTGATGCTGTTTTAAAATTGATAATTGATGGGAAACGACTGATTGTTCGAGATTTAATTTTTGACCAATTTCGTTCACATTTAAGGTATTATTTTCCAGAAGTTTCAGCATTTGTAATCGATTGGGATTACTCAATAGTTTAAAGATCCTTTCGGATTCAATTAAATGTCTATCATCAATTGGTTGAACTTGTACGATCTTATTCATTATTTTTTAAGTCCCTTTTCTGATTATTAAATAATTGCTAGCAAATGTGAAATTAAACCACTATCCCAAAAAACATATAATCCAATTAAAACGTAACAAAATTTCATTAATTTTTCACCATAATTTTTCATAATAATGGAAACAAGATGAATGTTTGCTATCAATTTGATTATAAAAACTATGATAATAGTTAAAACGCTTATAAATACTAAAGTTATCAAAAAGTCGATGTTGGATTCGTTAGCGAGAACAGGTAAAAAAATCGATAAATTACAACCCGCACAAACAGATAGATAAGTGATTAGTACGGTCACAGTATCTGAATGGTGGGTTGTTTTTTTAGAATGATCATCGTCATTGTCATGGAAAGCTAAATAAATAGGCAAGATTCCAAGAATGCCAAGAGTCCATTCCGGTAAAAGGGTTGCTAGGATTTTTCCAATAGTAAAACTGGCAGTCAATAGAATAATGATTCCAATCAAATATCCCAGTAGAACGTTTGATAGTTTATATTTTTTCAATAGGAATAATAGCATAAAGAAAAAATCTAGATTTACACTTAAAAAGGTAATAGTTAATAACCAATAATTCATAGTGGCTCCTTTATATATGTTATATGTAACATATGTCATTTATAACATATATAATATACTAATTTATTTTAAATGCAAAAAAACAATGTTACTAATCAGAGTGCAATTAATAAAATTGTTTGTATTAATATTCAAATTAAGAATTATTTATTTATCATAACATCATGGATAAAATCTAAAGTGATATCGAATAAAGGTTTTAAGATAGCTACAATCATTAAACTGAGGTCAACAAATAATAATTTGATTAACCAAGCGACAGATAAGTTACTAGTGAAATGGAAATAAAGAGCAAAGATTCCTAAAAATACTGCAACGAAAGCGAAAATATAGATAATAACCAGACCAATTAATTCCTCTGTTTTAGTTTCTTGTTTTTGCATAGTAATCTCTCCCTTGAAGCTGAACAAAGTGTCTTTTGACCTGACTCCAGCAATATTTGTATACGCTTACATTATAACATTTTTCAAAATAAAAAAGTTGTTAAAATCCATGTATATCATGGCCTTAACAACTCTTTTTAAAGATTCAAGTATTTGCTTTCAATATAGTATCCATCTTTTAATTCTGCCCAAACACTGTAATTATCTAATTGAACAATTTTATTAACAAGAACCGATTGTCCTCCACGATAGCGTTGGTTATCCATATCACCATAAGGAGTCTTCCAAGCAGTGATATTTTGATCTTTATAATAAAGGATTTTGACAGAACGATTAATATCCATACTATCAATCACAGAGTAAGTGTAACTAATATTACTTGCTGTTTCCGCAAGGGGACTGTTCAGCATCTCCTGACGCGATGAGACTTGGTTGATCGTTTCTGTAACAATACTTTCAGTACTTGGTACCCAAGTATTGCCGCCTAAATTGTACCAAATTGTATTGCTATAGATTTCTTGAACAGCTCGATATACTTTCCAAGTTGTTCCATAGGGTAGTGTCTTTTCGAGTGGAACTTTGTTTAAAGGCTGGCTGTATGCGTTGATATCAGCGGCAGTTTCTACGAAAAGATTTTTGGTAATTTTATACTCTTTTATTGGTAATACATTGTAAATATATTCTTGTTCTTGAACATGTTGAGTAAATTGGCCACGAGCCTTTTTGGGAGATCTAATCAAAAAGTGATTGGCTTCTTCTAAAGGCTTAGTGTCATATTCACAATTTAATTCACCGACTAGATACTCTGGATCAGAAATTAAATTACCATCAGTATTGCGATGATAAACAATAACTGGAGCTGATAATTGGTTAGCATAGACAAGATAGATCCCGTCAGGATTAGGGATGAATGTCTGTTGAAAATTAGTAACTGAAGATAATACATATCCTGGGATCTCTTGCCAAGGAATATCCAATTTATCTAGGTAATGTCCCTTGATAGTTTTAGATTGGGCGATGTCTTTACCTAAAGAATCAACGTAGTGAATCTTGATTAGGACATCATCGCGAGCTATTTTTTTTACTTTAGGTGAGAGTACATCGTTTTCCATAGTTCTTTCCCCGTTATGGGAAAAGCGTTTGCTTGTCTTCTTTCCCATAATATTCCCTTCTAACGTTAAATTAGTGTAATTCTAACATGAAAAAATAACTTAAATTTCCTTTATATAGCTATCTTAAAGATATTTAAAGGAAAACTAATAAAGAGTAAAGAAAATTTTAAACTTTAACTTCTTTCTATAAATAAATTCATTAATTATAAATAATGTCAAATGATTACGTTTATAAATTTATCCATTATTTTAAAAATAAATTTCCATAAAATGGATTATTCAGTAATGGAAGTCATGATATTATTACTATGCTAATTTAGAAGAAAGGGGTTACATGATGAGTAAATTCAAAAAACGCTGGTTATTAGTAGTGATATTTTTTTCCATATTATCTGCCTTATTATTTAATCAACATTATAGGGATGTCAGTGCAGAAGAAGTTGAGACTACTGAAGTTACTCCATATAAAAAACCCACAGGTGATGTTAGAAAATTTTTGGGCATTTGGTTGACTTCAGGGTATGCTCTACAACCGGCTGATACTAATTATGTGGTAGTGGATCAATCTAAAACCCTTTATACAGATCAAGCACGTTCATTTGCAATAACTTTATTAGCACCTTTACATGGAAAAAATTATCAATGGTTCAAGTCAACCGATGGTAAAACTTGGTCCAAAGTATCAAAAGCAGATGGCGGTGAAAAACAAAATTTAGCTGTTAAACCGACCGCAGTAGGAACAACATATTACCAGCAAGAAACCTATTGGAAAGGATTGTTGATTACATCTACTGAAATCTATTCCAAAGTTGCAACAGTACATGCTATACCAGAACCAACTGATGCTACGAAGGTTGACGTTACAACAGATGATGATTATCTTTATAATTCATCAGCTCAAGATAATATTGTATCTAATACTACGTATGCTAGAGCTAAAGTAACACCCGAAAATGCTACGGGTGATGTAACATGGAGTGTTGATAATACCAATTTGGCTACAATTGATCCTAATACTGGGTTGATTACAGCTAATACCGCTCGTCGTAAGGGAACAGTTACAGTAACAGCAACGGTGAATAATCCAATTGGACCCGATATTTCTGGTAGTACGGAAATCCTTATTGGTGAGGGCTTGGAAGATCAAACGGTTAAAGCTGGAAAAACAGCAACATTTAGCTTACGAGGAAATGTTGGCGATCTAGATGAAGATGATGAAAACAATTATACTGTTAGATGGTTTAAGGAAGATCCAATAACTCATCATAAAGTTCAATTAGACCTTGATCCTAAAGCATTGTCTTATACAACGCCAAAGACAACACTTAATGATGACGGAACGTCTTTTCAAGCAATTATTACTGTAAAAATTGCTGGAAAAAGTTATTCATATACTACAGGATTAGCTTACTTATATGTAATCCCTGATGGTGGTCCCAATCTTGAGATTAATAATACTTTAACTGATGATGATTTTGATGATGGAACTAATACGGATACAATACTTTTTGGTGTAAATAATGGAGATACGATCACTTATCATAATACATTAACCAATATTAGTACTAGTGGAACTTTGAAGGATAGCACTTATACTTTGCCGTTGAAAAAAGGAACCGGTGTCAGTAGTGTAAAGATCGATGGGGCTGAAACGACAGACTATAAATTAACTGATAATGACGTAACTGATAGTTTGGATTTGTCTATTCCTAATTTGATTTTCAAAATAAATCAAGTACATAATATTGAGGTAACTACTAAGGTATCAGGAATCACTAAAAGAGAATCATTTGCAAGTGTTCCATATATTCAAGGTAAAGATGATGACAATGACAGTTATCAAAAAGTTGGACAAAGCGAAACTTTGAATTATACGACTGGTAGTATTGAAATCAATAAGGTTCGTGATATTGATTATGGAACGATTAATACACTTGGATCAGGTCAAACCATTAAGAGACAGGACGAACTGAATTTACCAAATAATATAATGGAAGTTGAAGATATGCGTCGTTATAAATTGCCTTTGAAAGTTAGAGTTTCTCAAACTGATGAGTTGAAAAATGACAATGGAGATGTACTTGCAGGAAGATTAAGATTTTATGACAATGGTAAATATCAAGATTTATTTGAAAATGATACAGTGGTTGCTGAATCTGGTGCAGATGAAGAATTATATTCAATTGGTTGGGATGAGAACAATGGAATATTATTGTTTTTAGAATCTAAATGGAATGCAAGTGGGACATATAAAACAACGTTGAACTGGACAATTGAAGATAGTATTTAGATTGTAATTTTGGTAAAAATCACTTTAATCAAATATAATTATTACATATTAATTTGGGGGTGACTTTTATGAAAAAATTCTTACTAATAGTGAGCATTGTTATTGTCGCAGGAGGAATAGTAGCAGGTTGCTCTATGGGAAAGCAATCTAGTAATTCTAATAGATCTTCAACGTCAAAGGGATTAAAAGATGAGGTTAAGGTTACTGTAAATGAGGCTGTTGATGTCTATGAAAAGAAATTTCCGGGTATAAACGTTTTATCTGTTGAATTGAAGGAAGAAATGGGCAAGCCGCTATACATTATTGAAGGTGCCGATGATACGACTGAATATCAATTAAACATTAATGCTGTTAATAAAAAAATCAAACAAAAGTCTGAAGAACCTGTAGATGAAGATGATCTTAATGAAGTCAAAACAAAAAAGTTAGATATTGATAAAGTGATTAGTTTAAAAAAAGCTGCTCAAATAGCTGAGAAAGAAACTAATGGTGGACAAGGGAGTGAATTTAAACTAGAGAAAGAACATGGTACTAATATATGGGAGGTTAGTGTTAAAGATAGAGAAATAATCATTAATGCCGAAACGGGAAAAGTTGTTAAGGTAGATGATGATTAATAATATAGCAAAAGAGCAGGTCATCAAATGATGATCTGCTCTTTTTAAGCACCACTATTTTTCTTCGGTATCAGGTGCACTATACTTAGAAATTTTAATTTCACCTTTGTCGAGATGAGCTTCAAGTTCTTTATCCTTAGGATGATCCAAGAAGTAGTCGGCAACTTTGTCTTCAATTTGTTCTTCAATCACACGACGAAGTGGACGAGCACCCATCTTAGGGTTGAATCCTAAATCAACTAATTTGTCTTTAGCATCTTTAGTAACATGAATACTTAAACCTTGATCGGCAATCATCTTATTAGTATCAGTTAACATTAGGTCAACAATCTTCAATAGATTATTCTTAGTTAATGAATTAAACTCGACGATACCATCAAATCTATTTAAGAATTCAGGTTTAAAGAACTCTGATAAACGATTCATAACTGAATTGGTAGTTCCGTTTGCTGTAGCACCAAAACCAACATTAGCTTCTTGGATACCTTGGCCAGCATTTGAGGTCATGATAATAATAGTATCTTTGAAACTAACAGTTCTACCTTGAGAATCAGTCAAACGACCATCATCAAGAATTTGCAAGAACATATGCATAACATCAGGATGAGCCTTTTCAATTTCATCTAACAAGATCAAACTATATGGATTACGACGAACTTGTTCAGTCAATTGACCAGCTTCTTCATATCCAACATACCCTGGAGGTGAACCGATCAATTTAGAAACTGAATGTTTCTCCATGTACTCGGACATATCGAATCGAATCATTGAATCCTCAGAACCGAATAGTTCACGAGCTAGTTGTTTAGCAAGTTCAGTTTTACCAACACCAGTAGGTCCTACAAATAGGAAGGAACCAATTGGGCGGCCTGATTTATTGAAACCAACACGATTACGACGAATAGCCTTGGCAACATCGCTAACAGCTTTATCTTGACCAATAATATGACTCTTCAAATCAGAATCCAAGTTCTTCAATTGAGCTTGCTCATTTGATTGAAGTTCGCCAACAGGAATATTAGTCTTCTCTTCAATGATTTTTTCGATTTCCTTGTCGGTTACAATATTTTGACCGGCAGGTTCATCTTTACTGCTGTCTTTCATATTTTGAAATTTAGTAACTTGGTCACGATAGTAAGCAGCTTTTTCGTAGTCTTCATTACGTAGGGCGGCTTGCTTTTGGACCTCAGCATCAGAAATCTTATTATCTAAGTCAGCCATGTCAACGTGATTGATTTGCAAGTTCTTCTTAGAACCAGCTTCATCAAGTAAGTCAATGGCCTTGTCAGGTAAGAATCTATCCTGAATATAACGAGCTGATAATTCAGCGGCAGCTTGGATAGCTTCATTAGAGTACTTAACATGATGGTAATCTTCGTATTTAGGTTGTAGACCCTTTAAAATTTGGATAGTTTCATCAACTGTTGGTTCATTTACTTGAACTGGCTGTAAACGACGTTCAAGTGCAGAATCCTTTTCAATAGTACGATATTCATTTAAAGTAGTTGCACCAACTAATTGTAGTTCGCCACGGGCTAGGGCAGGCTTCAATACATTGCCAGCATCCATACCACCTTCAGCGTTTCCAGCACCGACGATTTCATGAATCTCATCAATGAAAAGAATGATATCTTTGTTCTTTTGGAGTTCATTGATTAATTGTTGCATTCTTTGTTCAAATTGACCACGAACGCCGGTACCTTGTACTAGAGAAACAACATCTAAACGTACAACACGTTTATTTTGTAATTTCTCAGGTACGTCACCATCAACGATCTTTTGAGCAAGACCTTCAACAACGGCTGTTTTACCAACACCAGCTTCACCAATTAAAACTGGATTATTCTTAGTTCTTCTATTTAATATTTCAATTACTCGATTAATTTCCTTGTCACGGCCAATAACGGGATCGATTTGACCCTTTTTAGCAAGGGCGGTAAGATCGACACCATATTGATCTAAGACTCCGTTACCACGAGGTTTACGACCGTTTCCACCGCCGTTACCTGTTTGTGTTTGGGGACCTTGTTGCTCGAAAGCATTAGGTTGTTGTCCACCGTTTAAGGCGTTGAACAAGTCTTCAAAACTAGAAAATCCACCGTTTGGATTTTGTGCCATATTATTCATACCTTCGTTAGCTTGATTTCTTAATTTTTGATAACAGTCTTGGCAGAGATTGATTTCCGTCCGTTGACCATTAACACTTGTATACAAATGAATGGTTGCTTCATTCTTTTGACAATTCTGACATAACATTCGCACCCCACCTTTCCTTAATCACAGGATACAACGGTAGTATATAATTAGCACTCAACTAATGCAAGTGCTAAGTCTTAAAAAAACTGAAATTTATTATTTCAATAGTAGAAAAAATATTTATTTCAATGTTCTATGAAAAAGATTGATAATATAAACGCTTTCAGGCTCTAGTGTTGTAAGCGTTAAACGGCTTATCACAGTTGACTTATCTCAACTTTTTTTAGGCATGCCCCTTGTGAAAATTCAAAGATAATGGTAAATTAATTAGTGAATATTTGTAGTATTACTACAGAATTTTATAATTATATGGTGAGGTATTTATTATGGAAAAGAAAGATTTTCACATTATTGCAGAAACAGGAATCCACGCACGTCCAGCTACTATGTTGGTACAAACAGCAAGTAAGTTTAGCTCAGATATCAATATCGAATTTTCAGGTAAATCAGTAAACTTGAAGTCAATCATGGGTGTTATGTCACTTGGTGTTGGCCAAGGTGCTGACGTTACAATTACTGCTGATGGTGATGACGCTGCTGATGCAGTTGCAGCTATTGCAGACACAATGACAAAAGAAGGTTTGGCAGAATAATGGTTAAAACTATTAAAGGAATTGCAGCCAGTGATGGTATCGCTACTGCAGAAGCATACCTTTTAGTTCAACCAGATTTGTCTTTCACAAAGAAAAGTATTTCAGATGCTGATGTAGAAGTCGGTCGTCTTAAGGATGCTATTTCAACATCAGATGATGAACTAACAAAGATCAGAGATATCGCTAAAGAATCTCTAGGTGAAGAGGAAGCTCAAGTCTTTGATGCTCACAAGATGATTTTGGCTGATCCAGAATTTACAGGTGCAGTTGAACAAGAAGTTAAAGATAAGAACATCAATGCCGAACAAGCATTACACGATGTCTCAGAGAACTTTATCGCTATTTTTGAAGGAATGACAGATAACCCTTATATGCAAGAAAGAGCCGCTGATGTACGCGATGTTACAAAGCGTGTTATGGCTCACTTACTAGGCGTTTCACTTCCAAACCCAGCATTGATCGACCATGATGTCGTTATTGTTGCTCACGATTTGACACCTAGTGATACTGCTCAATTGAACAGCTTCGTTAAGGGATTTGTTACTGATATCGGTGGTCGTACAGCTCACTCAGCTATTATGGCCCGTTCACTAGAACTACCAGCTGTTGTTGGTACTGATACAATCACATCTGATGTTAGAGATGGAGATAAGGTCATCGTTGATGGTTTAAACGGTGCAGCTATTGTTGATCCTTCTGATGAGGATGTTAAACATTATGAAGAATTAGCTAAGAACTTTGCTGACGAAAAAGCAGAGTGGGAAAAATTAAAGAATGAACCATCAGTTACAGCCGATGGCAAACACTTTGATATTGCAGCTAATATCGGTACTCCAGATGATCTTCAAGGTGTTGTTGACAATGGTGCTGAAGGTATCGGTTTGTATCGTACAGAATTCTTGTACATGCAATCAGAAAGTCTTCCATCTGAAGATGATCAATTCAAGGCTTACAAGAAGGTTCTTGAAGGTATGAATGGCAAGCCAGTTGTTGTTCGTACAATGGATATCGGTGGAGACAAGCATTTACCATACTTGCCACTACCAGAAGAAATGAACCCATTCTTAGGTTATCGTGCTATCCGTATCAGTTTGGATAGACAGGAAATCTTTAGAACTCAACTAAGAGCTTTGCTACGTGCATCTGCTTTTGGTCAATTACGTATCATGTTCCCAATGATCGGTACATTGCAAGAGTTTAGAGATGCTAAGAAGGTCTTTGAAGAAGAGAAGGCTAACTTAGTCAAAGATGGTGTTGAAGTTTCTGACAACATTCAATTAGGAATGATGATGGAAGTTCCAGCGGCTGCTGTTCTTGCTGACCAATTTGCTAAAGAAGTAGACTTCTTCAGTATTGGTACAAACGATTTGATTCAATATACAATGGCTGCTGATCGTGGTAATGAACACGTTTCATACCTATATCAACCATACAACCCTTCAATTTTGAGATTGATCAAGCATGTTATTGAATCAGCTCATAAAGAAGGCAAGTGGGCTGGTATGTGTGGTGAAGCTGCTGGTGACAACACTATGGTTCCATTGCTATTGAGCATGGGTCTTGATGAATATTCAATGAGTGCTACATCAGTTCTTCGTGTAAGAAGTTTGATGAAGAAGTTGAGTACTAAAGACTTAGCTACATTAGCTGATCGTGCTGTTAACGAGTCAATCACTAATGAAGATAACAAAAAACTTGTTGATGAATACTTGAACAAGTAATCAAAGTAACAAAAAAAAGAGTTCGCATAAGCGGGCTCTTTTTTTGTTCTAATTATTGTTGTTAATATATCGTAAGCACCTAATAACTGACCGTCTATGA
>NZ_NIPR01000003.1 GCF_002872255.1 Companilactobacillus nuruki | reverse complement strand
AATCATAATTCGAATTCCGCCTAAATCATAGACGGTCGGTTATTAGGTGCTTACGATATATCAGTGCTTTGATACAAATCAATTCAAAAAAAATAAAGCTAAGATATCCCTTGATATCCTAACTTTATTTTTAAGGAATTTATTTAACTGGAACCTCTTCCATAATATATGCTTCGACTTCATCGCCGATTTTAATATCATTGTAGTTTTCGATTGTGATACCACATTCGAATCCTGAACCAACTTCCTTAACATCGTCTTTGAAACGTTTAAGTGAAGCAAGTTTACCTTCAGTGATAACAATACCGTCTCTGATAAGTCTTACGCCACTATCACGTTGAATCTTACCACTATTTACATAACAACCGGCAATGGTACCAATCTTAGAAACATTATATGTTTCACGAACTGTCAAGTTACCAATAACCTTTTCTTGATAAACTGGTTCAAGCATACCCTTCATAGCAGCTTCAATCTCATCAATGGCCTTGTAAATAACTCTGTGGAGACGGATATCAACACTTTCATCCTTAGCTTGAATCTTAGCCTGAGCTGTTGGACGAACATTAAATCCAATGATAATAGCATTACTTGCAGCAGCTAAATTAACATCACTTTCAGTAATAGCACCAACGGCTTGATGAATAATATTGACACGAACACCTTCAACATCAATCTTCTTCAAACTTCCAGCAATGGCTTCGGCAGAACCTTGAACATCGGCTTTAATAATAACGTCGACTTGTTTAAGTTCTCCTTCTTTCATTGTTTCAAATAAGTTATCAAGAGTGACAGGATTAGTATTCTGACGTTCCTTTTGAAGAGCACGACTAGCACGTTCTTCACCGGCTGCACGAGCTGTCTTTTCATCATCAAAGACAACGAACTTATCAGCTGATTCTGGAACATCATTCAACCCAGTAACCTCCACTGGTTCTGAAGGTGTAGCCTTTTTAATTTCTTTACCATTGTAATTAGTCATGGTTCTAACACGACCAAAAGTATTACCAACAACGATTGGATCACCAACATGTAATGTACCTTGTTGTACCAATAGTGATGCAACTGGTCCACGACCCTTATCCAACTTGGCTTCGATAACTGTACCAATAGCCTTTTGTTTAGGATTTGCTTTCAATTCCAAAACATCAGCTTCTAGTAAGATCATTTCCAATAATTCATCGATGTTTGTACCGACTTTAGCAGAAATATTAACAAAAATAGTATCTCCACCATAGCTTTCAGGTACAAGATCATACTTCATCAATTCTTCAGTAACATGTTGAGGGTTGGCACCTGGCTTATCGATCTTGTTAATTGCTACAATGATTGGATCATTTGCGGCTTTAGCATGGTTGATAGCTTCAATTGTCTGTGGCATAACACCATCATCAGCTGCAACAACTAAAATAACGATATCAGTAATATCAGCACCACGAGCACGCATATTTGTAAAGGCAGCATGTCCCGGAGTATCTAAGAACGTAATCAAACGATCCTTAAGACGTACTTGATAAGCACCAATATGTTGTGTAATACCACCGGCTTCGCCTTCAGTAACATGAGTATGTCTTAAATGATCAAGTAAAGTAGTCTTACCATGATCAACATGTCCCATGATAGTAACAACTGGTGGACGTGTTACTAGATTTTCACTCGTGTTTACTTCAGCATCAAAATATTTGTCAATATCAGCGACATCTTCTTGAACTTTTTCTTCAGCGTTAATGCCATAGTCAGTTGCTAACAATTCAATGGTATCTTTGTCCAATGACTTGTTTTGATTAATCATAATACCAAGCATGAAGAGTTTCTTAACAATTTCAGCTGGTTCTCTATGAATCAATTTACCAATATCTTGAGCATTCATACCAACTGAATAAACAAGTGTTTCTGGTAATGGACGATCTTTTCTTTGTGGCATAACTTTCTTAGGCTCATTATTGTTACGTTGACGTTGTTGACGCTTGCGATCCTTCTTCTTCTTACGACTACCAAATGGATTAGCAAGATTTTGCTTATGACCAAAGTCACGATTATTATTAGTTGGTTTTGCCTTCTTATATTCTGGCTTTGGAACATTAGTATTAGCTACAGTTGACTTTGGTGCTTCCTTAGCTTTAGCTGCTGTAGAAGTGTTTGGTCTTCTGTTTTGACTATTGTTGTTAGTATTACGGTTATTAGTATTATGGTTGTTGTTATTATTTCTGTTGTTATAGCGACTATTGTTTTCACTATTACTATTAGGACGGTGATTGTTCTTATGAGCATTATCGCTACTATTAGTGCGATTGTTATTAGGACGATTATTATTACTTCTAGTTGGATGACTAGGAATATGACTTGCATCAGCAATATTTGTCTTAAATTGATCTAGATACTTATTACCAGCACTTTGTCTTGGACGTGGAGCTTGTCCTTGCACAGTTGAACGATCACGATTATTTCTGTTATTACGGTTGTTTCGATTATCACGTGATTGTGCATTACGATTATTGTTATTGTTGCTTCTATTATCGTTAGTGCGATTATTGTTAACACGTGATTGTGTGTTGCGGTTATTACTGTTGTTACTATTGCTGTTAGTAGTAGTACTACCAGTATTAGGACGGTGATTATTGTTATTGCTGTTTGGACGATTACTGTTGGATGTGTGATTGTTGTTACGATGGTCAAAATGACCCTTACCCTTATTAGCATCTCTTCTTACAGCAGTAATCTTAATCTTAGTCTTATGCTCACCGGAATTGTGATTACTACTTTCATGTTTTTCACCAGTTTTTGGTTGTGTTGATTGTTGAGTAGCTGGCTTGTGTTGAACTGGCTTTGCGGCTGGTTTTCCACCTTTCAAACTACCTACAATTTTCTTTTCTGCACTTTCATCCACTGATGACATATGGTTCTTAACATCAATACCTAATTTAGCTGCGGCATCGAGTACTACTTGATTCTCAACACTATTTTCTTTTGCAATAGTATAAATTCTTTTTTTGACCATCCTATCACTCTCCTTAATTGTCCATAATTTCTTCTAACCTTTTAGCAAATCCAAGATCTGTTATTCCCATAACTTTTCTGTCTTTTCCAATAGCCGTTTTTATTTCAGAACTATTTAATGTATCTACCACAGGTACATTATAATAACTTGCCTTATTGTGCAAATCTTTTTTTGTCCGATTGCTACAATCACTTGCCATAATTACCAACTTAACCTCGCTACTGCGAACTCCATTGATAGTTAACTCAGTTCCACTAATAACTTTTCTTGCTCTAACTGCAAGACCTAAAAGATTCAAAAAAGCATTATTCATTAATGTTTTTTACCTAAATCTCCAAAGAGATCCATTCTAGCTTTCTGATGATCAACAAAATCAAATAACTCATCATAAAAAGTCTCTGGAACTGCATGTGAGAAGACCTTCTCTAAAGATTTCTTTGACTTGGCTTCTTTAACGGCTTCAGGATCCAGACCTACATAGGCACCACGACCAGGCTTCTTTCCGGTAGGATCAATTGAAATATTGCCTTCTTTATCTTTGACAATTCTTACCATCTCTCTTTTTGGATACATCTTATTTGTCAAAATATCTTTACGCATCGGTATCTTACGAGTTGCCAAATCCATCACCCCTTTTTAATTTTCTGAATCTGTTGTATCAGTTGCTTCATCATCAAGATCGGGATCATCTGCAGCTGGATTCTGTGCATCATCAGCATTAGCAGCATTTTCTCTAGTTTTATCAATATCGATTTTGCCGTTTTCAACATCATTAATATCAACATCTTGGTCATTATCATCAACAAATTCAACTTGTGATTCAGGTTTAATATCAATCTTATAACCAGTTAACTTAGCAGCTAGACGAGCATTCTGACCCTTCTTACCAATTGCTAATGACAAATGATAATCAGGAACAATTACGATACATTGTTTAGGATCTCTTTCATCAAATTGAACAGCAATGACTTCAGCTGGGTTCAACGCGTTAGCAATAAAATCAACAGGATCATCGACATATGGAACAACATCGATATTTTCACCATTCAATTCATCAACTACAGCTTGAACTCTAGCCCCTTTGGGTCCAACACATGTACCAACGGGATCAACGTCAGGGTTATCAGACTTAACTGCAATCTTAGTACGATCACCAGCTTCACGTGCAATTGAAACAATTTCTACTGTTCCATCATATATTTCTGGAACCTCTTGTTCAAATAATCTTTTAACTAAACCTGGATCAGTTCTAGAAACAAAGACCTGAGGACCCTTAGTAGCATTCTCAACCTTAGTTACAAAAACTCGAACTCTATCACGAGAATTATATGTCTCGCCAGGCATTTGATCAGATTTTGGCATCACAGTTTCAATACGTCCATAAGTGATGTATACGTATCTGCTATCACTACGTTCAACTGTTCCCTGAATGATTTCATGTTCATATTGGCTATACTCATTATAAATGATATCCCGCTCAGCTTCACGAACACGTTGCATAATAACTTGCTTAGCAGTCTGAGCAGCAATTCGTCCAAAATCTTTTGGAGTTACTTCATCTTTGATATGATCGCCAATTTCATAACCTTTACTCTTCTTTTGAGCATCTTCAAGACTTACCTCAAGACGGTCATCAACAACATCTTCAACGACCTCTTTAACTGCATAAACATGTATATTACCCTTTTTAGCGTCAAATTCAACATCTACGTTTTGAGCTTGATTATAATTTCTTTTATATGCTGCAACCAGAGCCGCCTCTAATGATTCAATAACATATTCTTTTTTTATTCCCTTTTCGCTTTCAAGCGCATCAAGGGCTTCAACCATTTCTTTACTCATGATTTTCTCCTTAGAATTCGATTGCAAGTCGAATCTTAGCAATATTGTCGCGACTAATCTCTACTTGTTTCTTTAAATTCTTAATTTTAACCATCAAAGTTATCTTTGTATCGGTTACTTCAGTCATAGTTCCTTCAAAAGCTTTTTGACCATCTTGTTTTTGATATAGAGAAGCATGCACGTACTCGCCAACACTATTTGAAAGACTTTCATCATTCTTTAATGGACGTTCGGCACCAGGAGAAGACACTTCAAGGTAGTATGCTGGATCAATTGGATTCAATTCATCCAATTTCTCTCCATATTCTTCACTGATAACAGCACAATCATCAATTGTGATTCCACCCTTTTTATCAGCATAAACTCTTAAATACCAATCTCCACGTTCGTGAACAAATTCTAGATCAACAAGAAAGAAATCATGTTTTTCTAGAATCGGCAATAAAATGGCTTTTAATTCTTCAACTTTTGTATCCAAGGACATTCCTCCAAAGTAATCGGCAATAAAAAGAGTGAGCATCTCTGCTCACTCATTAATCAATAATTAACTAGTAGTTAATTTAACATATATTTATTATTAAAGCAACTTATAACGATTAGTACTAAAACAATGACAATTGATTTTCGTCCGGCATTCCATCTAAAACATGATTCTCCGTCATATATTCAATAACTGTTTTAGAAACTTTACCACGAGTACCTAGATCTTGTTTTGATAGAAATGGCTGTTCTTCACGTGCTGCAATGATCTGCTTAGCAACGTTATCTCCCAAACCAGGAATAGCATTAAACGGAGCTAGAAGTGTTTTATCATCAATAATTTTGAATTCAAACGCATCAGACTTTTCAATATCGACCATTTTAATCTTGAAGCCTCTTTCCAAGCATTCATTTGCGAGCTCCAAAACAGTCAATAAATTCTTTTCCTTAGTAGAAGCGTCCATACCTTTATCGTTAATTTCTTTCATGGATGCCTTTACAGCATCTTTTCCACTTGCCATGGCCACCAAATCAAAATCATCAGCTCTGACTGAAAAATAAGCACTGTAATAGTAAAGCGGGTAATGAACTTTAAAATAAGCAATTCTTAAAGCCATAATAATATAGGCCGTCGCATGAGCCTTAGGGAACATATACTTGATCTTTAAACAAGAATCAATATACCAATCAGGAACATCAGCATCTTTCATTGCTTGTTTCCAATCATCAGGAATACCTCTTCCCTTACGTACGTGTTCCATAATTTGAAAGGCCATCTGTGAATCCATTCCATAGTGGATCAAATCCATCATGATATTATCACGACAACCGATAACATCCTTTAAAGTAACAACACCCTTATCAATCAATTCCTCGGCATTACCTAACCAAACATCGGTACCATGTGATAATCCTGAAATTTGTAATAACTCAGCAAAAGTAGTTGGATGGGTCTTTTCTAACATCCCTCGTACAAAACGAGTACCAAATTCTGGAACACCAAGCGTACCAGTTTTTGAAAAGATTTGTTCTGGCTTAACGCCTAACGAATCAGTACTTCTAAACAACTCCATCACGCCCGGATCTTTGACCGGAATTGTTTGAGGGTCGATTCCTGACAAATCTTGCAACATACGAATCATCGTAGGATCATCATGTCCCAGAATATCAAGTTTTAAAATATTATCATGAATCGAATGAAAATCAAAGTGAGTTGTCTTCCACAGAGCTGTTTGATCATCAGCTGGATATTGAATCGGCGTAAAGTCAAAAATATCCATATCGTCAGGAACTACAATAATACCAGCCGGATGTTGACCTGTAGTACGTTTAACTCCAGTTGAGCCCATTGCTAAACGTTCTACTTCAGCATTACGTAAGTTTTTACCAGTTAGTTCTTGATAATTTTTTACATAACCAAAAGCTGTTCGATCAGCAATTGTACCAATAGTACCAGCACGGAATACATGGTCCTCACCAAAAAGCACTTTTGTATAATTATGAGCTATTGGTTGGTAATCTCCAGAGAAGTTCAAATCAATATCAGGTACTTTATCACCTTTAAAACCTAAGAAAGTTTCAAAAGGAATATCCTGTCCATCTTTATCTAATTCAGTACCACACTTAGGACATTCTTTATCAGGTAGATCATAACCAGATCCATATTCACCCTTAGTATAAAATTCAGAATACTTACAATTTGGACAACGATAGTGTGGGGGCAATGGATTACATTCAGTAATACCAATCATAGTTGCAGCAAAACTAGAACCAACCGAACCACGGGAGCCAACTAAATATCCATCTTTATTTGACTTGAAAACTAAACGTTGAGCAATTAAATAAATAACTGAGAATCCATTACCGATAATACTCTTTAACTCACGATCCAATCGATGCTGAACAATTTCCGGTAGTGGGTCACCATATAACTCATGTGCCTTATCCATTGAAAGGGTTCGCATTTCTTCTTCGGCACCCTCCATTTTAGGTGTATAGAGTTTGTCTTTAACTGGAGATATCTCATCAATTGAATCCATAATCTTTTTAGGATTATCGACAATAATTTCTTGTTCAGTTGTCTGATCCATATAATCAAACTCATCAAACATTTCATTAGTAGTTCTGAATTGTACATCTGGTAATTCTGGACGACGTGCCAAAGCATTGCTTTTGACTGCTTTGATAACAATATCTCGATAAACCTTGTCATGTGGATCAAGATAGTGAACGTCTCCTGTTGCAACAACAGGCTTATTCAATTCTTTACCTAACTTAACAATGTTCTTAAGAATCTCTTTTAAGGCATCCTCATCTTTAATGATCTTAATATCGATCAAATGTTGATAAAGTGAACGTGGCATGACCTCAAGATAGTCATAGTATTGTGCCAACTCACGAGTATCGTCATACCCCTTTTGCATCATACTTGTAAAGACTTCGCCATTTTCACAGGCGGAGCCAACAATTATTCCTTCACGATACTTATTAAGCAGTCTTCTTGGGACACGAGCTGTTCGATAATAATAATTAATCATCGAATAAGAAACGATTTTAAATAAATTCTTCAAACCAGCTTGCGTCTTAGCCAACAAAATCGCA
This sequence comes from Companilactobacillus nuruki, assembly GCF_002872255.1. Lineage (GTDB taxonomy): Bacteria > Bacillota > Bacilli > Lactobacillales > Lactobacillaceae > Companilactobacillus > Companilactobacillus nuruki. Next base: position 123,297 of record NZ_NIPR01000003.1, on the reverse strand, counting down.
TGGCTTGGACGGGCCTGTTTATAAGCTTCCTCACCACCAATATTGTCATTTAAATTCTCAACATTAGTTGTACCAAACTTATCTTCCAATTCATCAAATAACTTATACATCAAATAACCAGTTGTCTCAGCATCAGAATCAGCACGGTGATGATGTTCTAAAACAATATTATAACGTTTGGCTAAAGAATCTAGCTTATGATTACGATACTCAGAATGTAGTGTTCGCGACATTTCCAATGTATCAATAACAGGCATAGATAAACGATTACGACCCATCCTAGTCAAAGCAGCATTCATAAATCCCATATCAAATGTAACATTATGTCCAACTAGAATATCATCGCCAATAAAGTCCATGAACTCTCCGATAATAACAGTTTCATCTGGAGCATCTTTAACCATATCCGTCGTAATACTTGTTAAATTGGTTGTTATTTCAGATAGTGGATGGCCAGGGTTAATAAATTTATCAAATCGATCAATTACCTCACCATTTTTCATCTTAGTGGCACCAATTTCGATAATTGAATCATAAACCGCGGACAATCCAGTTGTTTCAGTATCGAAAATCACATATTCTGAACCTGCTAATTCTTGATCCCTTAAATTAAAAGCAATGGGATTACCTTCGTCAACCAAATCAACTTCGACACCATAAGCTATTTTGACACCATATTTTTTTCCAGCACTATATGCTTCTGGAAAGGCCTGCAAAGCTCGATGGTCAGTAATTGCAATCCCCTTTTGTCCCCAATCACTGGCACGTTTGATCAAATCAGTTGCACTTGGAATAGCATCCATCTGACTCATATTAGTATGGGCATGTAATTCAATTCGCTTATTATCATCTTCAGCAGTATCTTGTCGACTTGCATGTTTAATAATATTGATATCTTGAGCCATAATGACAAGTTCTCTAGAGAAATTATCCTCTTGGATACTACCACGAACTCGAATCCAAGCACCCGTATCAATTGAATTATTGAAGAAATTCTCATCATCTTCACCATTAGAAAATTTCTTAATACTAAACGATGAAGTATAATCAGTTACTTTCATAATCAACAATGAACGACCTGATTTTAATTTACGAACTTCCAGATCAAATACATAACCTTCAACTACTTTGCCCCGGTCTTCTTCAATAATATCAACCATTTGAGTAATCTCTTGATCATCAGGAATCTTACGACCAACTTTTGAAACATTTGCAACAGGTTTATTAACCTTTTGCTCTGTAATTTCTTTGGCCTTTGCTTGATACTGTTTGGCCTTTTCGGCATTAGCCGCTTTCATAGCCAATTCTTTTTCTTGAGATTTGTTTTCATCAATATTCGTTCTGATTTTAAAATCGGGAAATCCCAAACTACTATATTCTGACTGTAACCCATTGATTAATTTTCCATCAACGAAATCAGCCATAAAACTATTGGAAACGTCTAAAAAGACTTGTCCATTCTCCATATGGGGAGGAGTTTGACTAATCTTATCTATTACCATTGGTGAATCTACATTGCAGTCATTTAAAACATAATTCCAATACTCTTTAATATCCCTCTCAGTCAATTCTGCATTCGTGGTACTAATTTCAAAATTAACTGTAGCAATATCTTTAAAAGTCGCCTGCAAAGCTTGTACAAAAACCAAAAATTCCTTAAATGGTAAAACGTTAGAAAATTCAAAGTAAAAAGTCCAACGTTTACTATTTTTATGAACTTCCAATTTGTTCAATTTTCCATCAACGAATGAATCATTTGATTCCAACAAAGAATCTAATTTAATCTGCTTAATTAAAATTTCAAAAAGTTGTTTTGTATCCGACATATTCTACCCTTCAAAAATAAAAAAAGGCCTAAGCCTCATTACTGATTCTTAAGCAATATTTTTACTGAATTTACTAATTCGTCCTTACTTACTTCAATTGTTTCACCAGTACTTCTAATCTTCAGTTCAACAATTTCATCTGCTGCCTTTTTACCAACAGTGATTCTAATTGGAATACCAATTAGGTCAGAGTCTGCAAATTTTACACCAGGACGTTCTTTACGATCGTCAAGCAATACATCATAGCCTTCATCTTGTAATAATTCAACAATTTCATCACTAAGTTTACCTTGAACGTCATTGTTATATTTAATTGGAACCACGTGGATTTGATAAGGTGCCAATTGTGCTGGCCAGATAATTCCGTTTTCATCACTATGTTGTTCAATGATAGCTGAAAGCAATCTTGAAATACCAATACCATAACAACCCATAATCAAAGGATTAGATTTACCATTCTCATCTAGGAAATTAGCTCCTAATGCCTTAGAGAATTTAGTACCTAATTTGAAAATATGTCCGATTTCAATACCACGAGTAAATTTGATATGCCCATGTCCATCAGGAGAAACCTCTCCTTCTTTGATGACACGGAAGTCTCTAAACTCAGGAGTTTCATCTGTTATATCTTCAAAATTTGCGTTAATGAAATGTCTGTCAGCTTTATTAGGGCCAACAACAAAATTAATTAATCCAACTAAAGAACTATCATAAAGGACCTTGACTTTTTCATCGATTCCTTTAGGACCAATAAATCCAGGAACACTATGAAAGACATCAGTGACCTCTTCTGGAGTAGCCTCACGTAAGAAATCTGCACCTAAATAATTTTTAATTTTAACATCATTGGCTTCATAGTCGCCACGAATCATAACCAAAACAGGTTCATCATCAGCCATATAAGCTACGGCTTTCATAATTCTAGCAGCATCAACTTTAAGCAAGTCGGCCAAAGTATCAATTGTATGTACGTTTGGTGTATCAACTTCTTCAAGTTCTTTTTTATCCTCTTGAGGATTCTCTGACATTTTACTTGCTGCCATTTCCAAGTTAGCCGAATAATCAGATTCATCAGAATAGGCGATTGTATCTTCACCAATAGGTGCAATAGCAGAGAATTCCTTCGAATCAGTACCACCCATAGCACCAGCATCACCAATAATTGATCGATAATTCAATCCGCAAATATCAAAGATATTACGATATGCTTGTTCCATTTGATTAAAAATAACATCTAATTGTTCTTTATTAGCAGTAAAAGAATAAGCATCTTTCATCAAGAATTCACGACCCCGAAGCAAACCATAACGTGGACGATCTTCATCACGATACTTCATTTGCATTTGATACAAAACCAGTGGTAATTTCTTATAACTGTTTAATCCTTCTTTTACCACACTGGTAAATGTTTCTTCATGAGTAGGTCCTAAAACAAACTCTCTTTCATGACGATCCTTTAATTTAAAAAGATTATCACCGTATGTTTCGTAACGGCCACTCTCTTTCCATAAATCAGCTGGTAAAATTGCTGGCATCTGCATCTCGACTGCATCAATTTTTTCCATTTCTTTACGCATTACATCTTCTAGCTTGCGAATCACTGACCAAGCCAATGGTAAATATGCGTACATTCCGGCTGAAACCTGTCTAATGTAACCTGCTCTCAACATCAACTGATGACTAATAGCTTCAGCATCTGAAGGAGTTTGTTTTAATGTTGGAATATATAATTTTGATTGTTTCAAGTTCACTTATCCCCCTATTTTATAAAGAAGCGCTGGATATCATTCCACGTAACAGCGATCATTAATAAAACTAAAATCCCTACACCTATCAAAGTAATAACATTCTCATATTGCTCAGGAATTGGTTTTCTTCTAATTGCTTCAATAATATTCAATAAGATTTTACCGCCATCTAGTGCTGGAATAGGTATCAAATTAACTATTCCCAAATTCATTGATAACATTGATGTAAAGAAAATAATATTAATCAAGCCAGTTGAAGCCACTTTAGATGTCATAGAATAAATACCTACGGGTCCTGATAATTGATTAATATTGAATCCACCCGAAACCATCTTACCTAACGCGTGAAAAATAGTTAAAGATGTACTCCAGCTATATGTAAATCCATACTTAATCTTAGCCATAACACTGGAATCGGTTTGTTGCATAATTCCAATCATCCCATAACTTTGACCTGATGATTTAACTGCTTTCGGAGTTAATTTGATTTGTTCAATCTTTTTTCCTGATTGTACTTTTAAAGTGATTTTCTTATTAGGATTATTTTGAATATTCTCTGATAACTCTGTCCAAGAATTTGTCTTTTCTCCATTGATACTCAAAATCTTGTCATTGGCTTTTAAACCTGCTTTTTGGGCAACCGAATTCTTCTCAACATTCCCTAATTGATTTGATCCTGTACCAACAGCACCCATCATAAAAGCAGCCAAAATTGCAGCCAAAATTGCTAAGACAAAGTTATTAAATGGTCCAGCAAAGTTTGTAATCATTCGTTTCCAGACTGAAACTGATTGTAGCTGTACATCTCTAGGTGCAATCTGTACTTCAGTTCCATCTTCTTCAACAATTGTCGCATCATGATCAACGGAATACTTTTTAGTAACGGTTTCATCACCATTTTCGTATCCTTCAATTACTAGATCATCCACAAGATCAGCCTTTGAGATTTGAACTGGAACCGCGTTTGCATCATAAACTTTACTAGAAGTTATTATCTTCGTTACTTTATTGTCATCATTCAATACTAATGATGACATAGTTCCTGGTTGAATCTCAGAATCATCCTCTTGAGCACCAGCCATTCGTACATATCCACCTAACGGTAATAACCTTAGTGTATATGTCGTATGATTCCTTCTATACGCCACAATTTTAGGACCCATTCCAACAGAAAACTCCCGAACTAAGATCCCAGATTTTTTTGCGGCATAATAGTGTCCAAATTCATGAACAATTACTAAGATACCAAAAACAATTATAAATGTAATTATCGCGGTCATTTTAACCTCCACAGGCTGTTTATACTAAACCAAAAATGTGTAACAAAGGTAGTACAATCAACATACTATCGAATCTATCTAATATACCACCATGTCCAGGTAGAATATTACCTGAATCTTTTACTTTATAGAATCTCTTATAAGCCGATTCAATCAAATCTCCCATTTGTCCCATGATAGAAAGTACAAAAGCAATCATCAACATAGTCGTCATTGAATACTCTTGTGGAACAAAATACATATAAATACCTGAGAGAATCAAAGCCATAATAATACCAGCTATAGTGCCCTCCCAAGTCTTATTAGGACTAATTGCTGGCCATAATTTATGTTTACCAATCTTTCTACCAAATGTATAAGCAAAAATATCTGTCGACCAAACGACAATTAAGGCATACATTAAAAGGCCTAATCCTGGAGCTGAATTTCTAACAGCGGCTAAATAATGAAAACCAGTTCCAATATAAAGCATTGACACCACAGAAACACCAGCATCTTCAAAATTAAATTTATTCTTTGTCAAAACTGTTATAACTAACAAGATTATCGAAAATACATAAAATAAATCCAAACGTGAGAAGCTCTTAGGGAACCATCCTCTATAAAAGCCGTTTGGAACCACTAAGGCCAAAGTACCAAGGATTGTCACTAAGAAATCCATTGACACAATAATTCTCTTACGCATGATATACACTTCAAATACACCAACTGCAGCTAATGCAGCTGCAGCTATTTCTAACCAAATTCCACCGGCAAGCAATATGGGAATAAAGATTGCTAATGCTATAACGGCAGTGATTACACGTTGTCTCATAATTTTCCCCCAAACTAACTAAACAGATCCAAAGCGACGATCTCTTCGATCAAATTCCTTAATATCCTCAATCAAATTATCAACAGAATAGTCTGGCCAATAAGTCTTATCAAAAATCATCTCTGAATAAGCTAATTGCCATAACATAAAATTGGAAATTCGCTCTTCTCCACTCGTTCTAATCAAAAGATCGGGATCAGCCAGATTTCCTAACTGACTTGTCAACAAATGATCAGAAAATACAGTATCATCAATTTCTTTTGGATCTATTGAACCATGAACTGCGTCGATTGCCAAACTTTTAGCAGCATTTACAATTTCGGCACGACTACCATAGTTAAAAGCAAAATTGAGGATCATCCCAGTATTATCCTTTGTGTCCTCAACTGCTTTTAAAACTACTTTTCTAGTTCTATCTGGTAAATGGTCTGTAAATCCAGTTACCATTACTTTAATGTTTTCCTTAATTAGATCTGGCATAAATGTTCCAAAAAAATCAACTGGCAATCGCATCAAAAAATTAACTTCTTTACTTGGGCGGCTCCAGTTTTCAGTTGAAAAAGCATAAAGACTTAATACTTTGACACCCAAATGACTAGCAGCCGTTGCAATTGTTTTAACATTATTCATGCCCTCTTTATGTCCAGCAATTCGAGGTTGACCTTTTTTCTTAGCCCAACGACCATTTCCGTCCATAATAATGGCAACATGTTTTGGAATTGACATTTCTGGATCTAATTGTTCTTTAATATTGTCTGCCATCTTAGCCTTCAGTAATTTCCTTTTCCTTGGCTGCAGCTAACTTATCAATATCAGCAATAGCATTATCTGTTACTTTTTGAACATCTTTTTCAAGATTATGAAATTCATCCTCAGTGACATCATTAGCCTTTAATTGCTTCTTCAAATCATCCATAGCTTCACGACGGACGTTTCTAACAGCGATTCGTCCACCCTCGGCCTCTTTACCCACTTGTTTAGCAATCTCTTGTCTACGCTCACCAGTAAGCTGCGGGATAACCAAGCGAATGACATTACCATCATTGGCTGGGTTCAAACCAAGATCAGATGAATTTAATGCATGTTCAATATCATCTAATGATGATTTGTCATAAGGTGTAATCAATAAAACACGTGCTTCAGGAATATTGATTGAAGCAACCTGATTCAATGGAACATCACTTCCATAGTAAGAAACCATAACATTACTTAAAATTGAAGCATTGGCCTTACCAGCACGAATATTACCTAATTCACGATTCAATACTTCGATAGATTTCTTCATATTTTCTTGTGCTTTAGAAATAGCTTTATTTGTCATCATTACCACCCTTTATAATTGTTCCAATATTTTCGCCTTGAACAACTTTCTTAATGTTCTCTGGTTCATTCAAATTAAAGACAATCAATGGAATATTATTATCCATTGACAATGATGAAGCAGTTGTATCCATCACACCGAGGTTCTTATTGATAATATCAAGTTGTGATAATTCGTCATATTTCTTAGCATTTGGATCCTTCTTAGGATCAGCTGAGTATACGCCATCAACGTTATTCTTGGCCATTAAGATAACATCTGCTTCAATTTCAGCAGCACGAAGCACTGATGTAGTATCTGTTGAGAAGTATGGATTACCTGTACCACCAGCAAAAATAACTACACGGCCCTTTTCAAGATGTCTAACAGCCTTTCTTCTAATATAAGGTTCAGCAACTTGGCGCATTTCGATTGATGTTTGAACACGAGTTGGCACTCCGATATGTTCCAATCCATCTTGTAAAGCCAATCCGTTCATAACTGTAGCCATCATACCCATATAATCGGCTTGAGCACGATCCATACCCATTTCGGCACCAGTTTCACCACGCCAAATATTACCACCACCACAAACAATGGCAACTTGTACACCTAAATCATGCACACTCTTGATTTGTTCTGCAATTTTCTTAATAACAGGTGGATTAATTCCAAATCCTTTTTCTCCAGCTAAAGCTTCACCAGAAACTTTTAAAATTATTCTTTTATACTTGATATCAGGCATAAGTACTCTCCTTTAATTTTGCTACTAAACATTTTAACATATTCGATACACTAAAATTATCTAAACACTATTTTTAAATAAAATTCGTTACTATACAACCCTTTATATAAAGAAAAGGTCGTTTAATTCAAAAAATTGAATTAAGCGACCTTTCTCAAAAATGATAAGTATTAGTTATTCATTTGATTCTTTACTTCTTCAGCAAAGTCTTCTTGTTTCTTTTCAATACCTTCGCCAACCTCAAAGCGGACGAATGATACTAACTTACTATTCTTTGATTCAACAAATTGTTGAACAGTCATATCTGAATCTTTAACAAATTCTTGATCAGCCAAACTAATTTCTGACAAGTACTTGTTTACACGGCCTTCAACGATTCTTGGAATAATCTTTTCAGGTTTACCTTCAGCTTTTGTTTCTTCAGTAAAGATAGCCTTTTCATGTTCCAAAACATCAGCAGGAACTTGATCGCGATCCATATATCTAGGATTGATAGCTGCAACGTGCATAGCAACATCTTTAGCAGCTTCTTCATCAGAACCCTCAAGAGTAACGATAGCACCAATCAAACCACCATTGTGTAGGTATGAGCCAAATACTTGTGAATCAGTCTTATCAAGAACTTGGAAACGTCTCAAACTGATCTTTTCACCGATAACGGCTGTTAAACCAGTGATAGCTTCATTAATTGTACCATCATCAAGTTTAAGTTCCATTGCTTCGTCCATTGTCTTAGGTTCGTTTTCAACGATTGCCTTAGCAACATCATTTACAAGTTTGATAAACTTGTCATTTGATGAAACAAAATCAGTTTCTGAGTTAACTTCGATAATAGCAGCCTTGTTACCTGAAATTTCGATATGTGCTAAACCTTCAGCAGCAATGTTTCCACTCTTCTTGGCAGCTTTTGCAATACCCTTTTCACGAAGTAAATCAACAGCTTTGTCCATATCACCATCAGCAGAAACCAATGCCTTCTTAGCATCCATCATACCAACGCTTGTCTTATCACGTAATTCTTTAACTTGAGCAGCAGTAATTTTAGCCATTCGTAAATCCTCCAGTCGTATAAATAGAGTCATCTACGTAAGATGGCTCTATTTTACGGATATTATATTTTTAATTATTTGTTATCTGAGTTGTTTGTTGCATTTGCCAAATCTTCGATTGATTTGTCATCAGCAGCTTCTTTATTCTCATCTTTGTTATCAGCAAAATCAGCATCTGAAACAGCTTCTTCACCTTGTTTACCTTCAACAATAGCGTCAGCCATCTTAGCAGTAATCAAACGTACGGCACGAATAGCATCATCATTTGAAGGAATAATAACATCGATAGGGTCTGGATCTGTATTTGTATCAACCATAGCTACGATAGGAATGTTAAGTTTCTTAGCTTCGTTAACAGCAATGTTTTCTTTATGTGGATCAACGATAAACATAACATCAGGAATTCTTGGCATATCTTCGATACCACCAAGGAATTTCTCTAACTTAGCTTGTTGCTTTGTTAGCAAAGCAACTTCCTTCTTAGGTAGACGATCAAAGGTACCATCAGTAGACATAGCCTTGATTTCCTTTAATCTCTTGATACGTTTTTGGATTGTGTTCCAGTTAGTCAAAGTACCACCTAACCAACGATGGTTAACATAGTATTGACCTGCACGTGTAGCTTCTTCAGCAACAGCGTCTTGGGCTTGCTTCTTTGTACCGACAAATAAGAAAATACCATCATCACCGGCAACAGCCTTCATATAGTTGTATGCATCATCGATCATGCGTACAGTCTTTTGTAAATCAATGATATAAATACCATTTCTTTGTGTAAAGATAAATGGAGCCATCTTAGGGTTCCAACGTCTTGTTTGGTGTCCAAAATGTACACCGGCTTCAAGCAATTGTTTCATAGAAATAACTGACATAAAAAGTTCCTCCTGGTTTTTACCTCCACTTAAGTCATGTCTGACTGAAACGCTCGCGCGCACCATCAATCAAATCGTTAAGTGTGTGTATTCAATACAGATAAACATTATATGGGATAATCTTCATTAAATCAAGTAATCTCTCCAATTTATTCCATGACTTTTTAATAATGAGACTTTTTGTTGTCGTGAAAGTTTTTTTATAGCTATTTCTCTTTTTAAGGCTTGTGACTTATTTTCGAGTTCTTCACTATACATTAATTTCACAGGACGCCTAATTTTTGTATACTTTGCGCCCTTACCCGCATTATGCGTTGCAACTCTTTTTTCTACATTATTACTAGTTCCTGTATAAAATGTTTGGTCTCTACACAGAAGCATATAAACATAATATTTATTACTTTCCATTGATTATTAAACTCGCCTCTTTACTTAACTGATGCTGATCGTTATATATTACTAAATCTGGTTCTATTCTTAATGCAGCTTCCTTTACAGTCTTAATAGCATCGATCAAAACCAAGTTAGCCTCCTTTTTTGAGGTCGACCGGACAAAACGCATCCGTTTTGGTTGTATCTTTTGTTGTGTCATCACCGTTAAAAGTTCGCTTAATCGTTCCGGACGATAGACCATAAAAACGTGCGAGTTTTCTTTCAGCAATATCTTAATAGTAGATATTATATCAACCAAGTTGGCTTTTAATTCATGGCGTGCAATTGCTAAAACTGGGTTCTCCTTAATAATAGTTTGATTAGAAACTTTAAAATATGGTGGATTACAAACAATTGTGTCAATTGTATCGTGGGCCAAATGGGATTGGATATTCTTTAAATCGTCATTAATTGAATGAACTTGGTCAGAAAGATTATTATCGTCAATACTTTTTTGTGATAACTTTGCCAACTCCTTTTGTATTTCAATTAAATAAATTTGAGCATTAGTTTTTGACGCCAAAGATAAACCGATTGCTCCATTTCCGGCACATAAATCAACAACTTTACCTTTTTTTGAAGGTTTAGCAAAATTATAGAGTAAAATAGTATCTAGATTGAAAGAATAAAGACTTTTATCTTGATTGATGATTATTCCACTGTTAGAAATAACATCTTGAGAATTATTCGACATGTGACACCTACTTTGTGGTATTTTATTTAAGTGAAAATTATTTTTGGGAGATTGATATTTTTATGTTTTATAAAGTTATTCGTGTTTTAGTAAGAGGTTTAGTATTTCTACTAAACGGGCGATATGACGTAGTTGGTAAGGAAAATTTACCCGACAAGCCATACATATTGGTTGCCCCTCATAGAACTTGGTGGGAGCCAATTTTCTTTGCTCTAGTAATATCACCACGAGAAGCTACTTTTATGGCTAAAAAAGAGCTCTTCAAAAATCCAATTTTAAGATTTATTTTAGTTCACGCACATGCTTTTCCTGTTGATCGAGTTCACCCCGGTCCTTCAGCCATAAAAACTCCTGTTAAGGCCTTGAAGAAAGAAGATAGAGTTTTAATAATGTTTCCTTCTGGAACACGTTATTCAGAAGAACTAAAGGGCGGGGCTTCATTGATTGCTAAACTTTCAAAAGCACCTCTAGTGCCCTTTGTCTACCAAGGTCCCTTAACCTTTGGTGGATTGATGCGCCATCAAAAAATCACTGTTGGTATCGGACCAGAAATTGACTTTGATTTCAAAGCTAAACTAGATGAAAAACAAACTAAACAAGTCAACGATGATATGGAAGAAGCTTGGAAAACAGTTGATAGAGAAATTGATCCTAGTTTTGAATATATTCCGCCTAAAAAGAAACACTAATTATTATATAACACAAAAATAGAGACAAAACTTTCTTAGGATATAAAATCTTAGAAAGTTTTATCTCTATTTTTTTAAATTGAATTTTTACCAATATCTCGTCGATAAAAAATATTATCTTGCTTCATTTTATCCAAGTTGAAATAGATTTGTTGCTGAGCCTCCGCTAAAGATTTTGCTTTAGTCTTCATTAAATATAGTCGACCACCATTACTAATTAGTTGATGGTTCTCTTTTCGAACACCTGCATAATTAATAGATAATGGACAGTTTTTAAACTCATCACTCGAACCCAATTCACCAAAGATGGATTTTACAGGATAGCCTTGACTAACAGCAAATACTCCTAAATTTAATCCTGTCTTTTGCCATTTTAAATTTACTTTTTTATGATTAATCATTGACCAGAGAACTTCTGACAAATCAGATTTCAGTCTTGGCAACACAACCTCAGTTTCAGGATCTCCAAACCGAGCATTGAATTCAATAACCTTGATTCCCTTTTTAGTTAAAATCAAACCAGCATAAAGGATACCTGTATATTTGATACCTTGATGATGTATTTCTTTAACAAAGGGCTCAAGAACAGTCTCAATAGCTTTTTCTTCTATCTCAAGTGAAATATTTTCTACTGGACAAACAGCCCCCATACCGCCAGTATTTAATCCCTCATCGCCATCAAAAATCTTTTTATAATCTTGAGCCAATGGCATCGGATAAAACCTTTTATGATCCACAAAAGCCATTAGGGAAAATTCTTCACCTTCAAGGTATTCTTCAATGATTATTTTCTTAGTATTAAACTTATGGTTTTCTAGAAGAGATTTTACCTTCATCAAGGCATCTGTTCTATCAGGTGAAATGTAGACGCCTTTACCAGCAGCCAACCCGTCCGCTTTTATAACAATTGGAAAATCAACTTTCTCCAAATACTTTTCAGCTTGTTCCAATTTTGTAAACTTCTGATAATTAGCTGTTGGTATATGAGCCGATCTCATTATTTTCTTAGTAAATACTTTTGAGCCTTCAATTTGGGCACCTTCTTTTATAGGCCCAAAAATAGGTAATTTTTTTCTCTTAAAAAAATCACCAATTCCATTTACCAACGGCTCTTCTGGCCCAACGATTGTGTAATCAATAGCATTGGTTTCAGCAAAACTTGCTAAATGATCAAACTCATCTTCATCAATTGAGATTGTTTTTATACCATTTAATTTCATTCCATCATTTCCTGGTGCGCAGAAGACTACATTATTTGGATTCTTTAACAACGATTGACAAATTGCATCTTCACGTGCGCCTGAACCGACAACAAGTATTTTCATCAAAAGACTCCTTTTTCTAATGTTTGAAGTGTCTTCTACCTGTAAAGACCATAGCTATGCCATATTTATTAGCCATAACAATTGAATCCTGATCTTTAATCGATCCACCAGGTTGAATAATTGCTGTAATTCCATGTTCTGCGGCATATTCAACACAATCGTCCATTGGGAAGAATGCATCAGAAGCCATAATTAATGGCTCGTGATTATCAGCCTGTTCTTCTTGTTCAATTGCAATCTTCACTGAACCAATTCGATTCATTTGACCAGCACCAATTCCAAGTGTTTTATCAGTGGTCGTGATCGTAATGGCATTACTCTTAACATGCTTAACAATCTTCTGACCAAATAATAAAGCTTTCATTTCTTCGGCCGTTGGAACTTTTTCAGTTACAACTTTAAATTCAGACACTTGATCAACTGTTGTATCTCTTTCTTGGACTAGTAGGCCACCCATTACTGAAATATATTCATACTTTTCAGCATCTTGAGATTTTGAAAAATCAAGTGTTAATAGACGAATATTTTTTTTAGTTTCTAATATTTCTAAGGCTTCGGCAGTAAAACTAGGTGCAATTACGATTTCTAGGAAAATCTTATGCATTTCCTCAGCAATTTCTTTGGTTACTTCACGATTTAGCGCCACTATTCCACCAAAAATCGACATAGTGTCAGCAGTATAAGCTTTACGCCAGGCTTGATAAATAGATTGATCATCAACTCCAACACCACACGGATTCATATGCTTCAAAGCAGCGACACATGGTTGATCAAAGTCTGCTACGATTCTTAAAGCTGCATCAGCATCTTTAATATTATTGAACGAGAGTTCCTTACCATGTAATTGTTTAGCTGAGGCAATTGAATACTCTGTAGGCATAGCACTCTTATAGAAGGCAGCTTTTTGATGGGAATTTTCACCATATCTTAAATTTTGGTGGTAATCATAACCTAAAACCTCAACATCTGGGAATTCATCCCCATTGAGATCCGTTAAATAATGGGCAATTATACTATCATATTCTGCTGTATGGCGAAATGCCTTTGCCGCTAAACGGCGTCTTAAAATTGTATCATCCTCATTTGATTCAATGCTTTGCAAAACTGTTTGATAATCATTTGCATCGATCACAACATAAACACTTTTAAAATTCTTAGACGCTGATCGAATCATTGATGGTCCACCAATATCAATTTGTTCAATGGCCTGATCTGGTGTTACATTCTCCTTTGAGATAGTCTCTTTAAATGGATACAAGTTAACACATACCAAGTCAATTGTTTGAATATTCAATTTTTCCAGAGTCTTCATATGTTCTGAATCATCACGTTTGGCCAGCAATCCAGCATGAACCATTGGATGTAAGGTTTTAACACGTCCATCAAGGATCTCTGGAAATTTAGTAATCTCATCTATTTCAGTTACCCTAACATCGTTTTCTTGTAACTTTTTATATGTTCCGCCGGTTGAAATGATTTCAAAATCATTAGCAATCAACCCCTTAGCAAATTCTACAACTCCCGTTTTATCGGAAACACTGATCAATGCTCTCTTCATTATTCAACTACCCCATTATTTTTATTTAATAAGTCCAGTACTACTTGTCGATACATTTGGTGTTCGGTTTGATGAATTCTATCTTCTAAATTTGATTCAGTATCACTTTTTAAACGAATTACCTTAGATTGTTTAATAATTGGACCTGTATCTACCCCTTCGTCAATATAATGAATCGTTACTCCAGTTACTTCATCATTTGCTTCATAAGCACGTTTTATAGCATCTAGTCCTGAATACTTTGGTAAAAGTGATGGATGGATATTGATTATTCGATTAGTATATTCAGACAACAAAACCTCGGTTACTACTCGCATATATCCTGCTAATAAAATATATTCAATTTTTAAGGGTTTTAATTTCTCAATAATTGCTTGTTCATAAGTCCCTCTATCAGGAAAATCTGTCAATTGGTTAATAAAGACTGGTATCTTCAGTTTCTGTGCCCTTTTAATAACTTGAGCATCCTTTTGATCACAAACTAACAACTCTATTTCCAAACCAGCTTCGCTTAATTCCTTTGACCTAGCAATTGCTTCAAAATTACTACCACTGCCTGAGGCAAAAATAGCTACTCGCATAGCTGATCCCCTTTCAAGTTCAAACTGGCTGTCTCTCTTAATTTCAATTCACCAATTGTATAAGCTGTTGTCTCAGTTTCATTTAATAAATCTAAAACCTTGATCTCATCAGATTTATCAACAGCTATTATCATTCCAATACCCATATTGAAAATGTGATACATATCCAAAGTTGAGATTTGTCCATATTTTTGTAAAACGTTAAATATGGGTAGATCAGGCCAAATATCTACATTTATTTCGGCCATCAATTCATCAGGCAACATTCTTGGAATATTTTCGAAGAATCCTCCACCTGTGATATGAGAAATTCCTTTAACCAATTTCTTTTCCAACAGGGGTACTATATCGGAAACATAAATTTTTGTTGGTGTTAGCAATAACTCTCCTAATGACATATCTGGAAATTCTTTCAAGGTACTGTTAATAGAGAAATCATGATCTTGAAAAAAAATCTTTCTTACTAGTGAAAATCCATTTGAATGAATTCCGTTTGATTTCAATCCAATCAACACGTCGCCTGATTTCAAATCATTCTTTTTGAATAAATTGTTTTTCTCACAAATACCAACTGAGAAACCAGCAATATCATAATCATCATTACCATATACACCCGGCATTTCAGCTGTCTCGCCCCCAATTAGATCAACATTAGCCTGATTACACCCCTCGATCACACCAATAAGTATCTCTTCAATCTTTTCATCAATTTTTCCAGTTGAAATATAATCCAAAAAATATTGAGGAATTGCTCCTTGAGCTAAAATATCGTTGACACACATAGCTACACAGTCAATTCCAATCGTATCCCATTTTTGGGCTTCAGTTGTTAATAACAATTTGGTTCCCACACCATCATTACCTGATACTAAAACTGGATTTTTATATCCTTCTGGGATTTCATAAATTCCACCAAAATTTCCAATATTTTTATTATTAGTATTTTGTTTAATAAATTTAGAGACTCTATAGCCTGAATCAACATCAACGCCAGCTTCTTGATAAGGATTGGTCATCTTTTCACCTCTTATTTTTTTGATTCATAATCATATAGATATGTTGGATAATCTCCATTAAAGTAGGACATATCTAATCCAGAATATGGTGCATCAGCCTCAAGTCCTATCGCGTCGATCAGTCCTTCTTCACTTAAAAATTCTAAAGAATCAGAACCAAAGATTTGATTCATCTCCGCTATACTCTTATGAGCCGCTATCAATTCATCTTTTTCTTGAATATCAATTCCATAAAAACAAGGATGCATAAATCTCGGCGAAGCAATCCTCAGGTGAACCTCAATTGCACCGGCATCTCTTAACAATTGAACTATGTAGGCACAGGTTGTACCACGAACAATTGAATCATCGACTAAAATGACACGCTTGCCACAAACGACTCCCTTAACAGCCGCTAATTTTTGACGAACACTTTTTTCACGTAGTTCTTTTGTTGGTTGAATAAATTCTCGACCCATATATTGATTTTTGATCAACCCCATTTCGTATGGCAGTCCGCTTTCTTCAGCATAACCACTAGCAGCAGATAAGGAAGAATTGGGAACCCCAACTACAATATCCCCAGTTACTTCGTACTCTTTGGCTAAATTGGCACCCATTCTTTTACGTGCTGAATGAACATTGATTCCTAGAATGTCAGAGTCTGGTCGAGCAAAATAAATAAATTCCATGGAACAAATTGCTAATTTGGTTTTTTTAGTCCATTGATCAACTACCATCCCTAAATCAGAAATAGTTATTAATTCACCGGGTTGAACGTTTTTGACCAAAATTGCTCCTACTGCATCTAAAGCGCAGGTCTCACTTGCCACAACATAACCGCCATTCTTTAGTCGCCCAATTGATAAAGGCCGAAAGCCATGTGAATCCAAGGCAACCATCAGTGAATCTTTAGTCAATAATAGATAGGCAAATCCACCATGGATTTTATTTAAAGCCTCAATCATTTTTTCTTTTAATGTTTTCTTATTAGAAATCTTAATCAGATGTATCAAAACTTCTGAATCGGAACTGGATTTAAAAATATGTCCTTTATCCTCTAGTTCCCTTTTCAAAGTAATTGCATTAGTTAAATTTCCATTGTGTGCCAGAGCAATTTGACTGTCTGTAAAATCAAATAGTAGTGGTTGAACATTTTCTATTTTATTCTCACCAGCAGTTGAATAACGAACATGACCAATGGCTGAGTTACCCGTTAGGCTATTAAGATACTCCGGTTTAGAAAATACCTGAGTTAATAGACCCAAGTTACGATAGGTTCTTAACTTTTGACCATCATTAGCAACGATTCCTGCACCTTCTTGCCCACGATGTTGTAAACTATGTAATCCTAAATAAGTTAGATAGTTAGCATTTTCAGCTCCCCAGACTCCAAAGACACCGCATTCTTCGTTTAAACTTCTCACTTCATTAGACATGCCATTGCCTCCATCCAATCATTTGCTGCTTCTTGACCATCAATAACGACTATCTCATTAGTAGTTGTTACCTTAAAGTCAGGATTTTCACTCACTTGGCCTAATAATTCAAACTCCCCTTGAATTAATTTCTCAAAGTCTTCTTGCTTGTCAGGAGAAACCGTAACTAAGAATCGAGATTGTGTTTCTGAGAACATCTGTGCGGAGTTTAATCTTGTTGTAATTTCAAAGCCTAGTCCGCTATCAAGTGCCGCTTTAGATAGGGCTATTGCCAATCCACCTTCTGATAAGTCATGACAACTTTTTAGTAATCCTTGTTTAATTGCATATTTAACAATATCTTGATGTAACTTTTCTTTTTCCAAATCTAAACTGCGTAAATCGCCCTTTAATTGTCCCAATTGTTCCATTTGTATCTCAGAACCATTGAAATCATCCTGTGTTTGACCAATAAGATAAATCAAATCACCAGCATCTTTGAAATAACTAGTTGTAACTTGCTCAATATCACTGATTAGCCCTACCATCCCAATCATTGGACTAGGATAAATAGAAACATCATTATATTCGTTATATAATGAAACATTTCCTGAAATAACGGGCGTATCAAGCTTCTCACAAGCACTGGCAATACCTTCAACGCTTTGATCCAACTCCCAAAATGCTTCTGGATTCTCCGGATTACCATAATTCAAACAATCAGTTATTCCAATTGGCTCACCGCCACTAGCAACAATATTACGAGCGGCTTCCATTACTGCAATTTGTCCACCAACATAAGGATTTAAATAAACATATTTTGAATTGCTATCGTTTGTCATTGCGATAGCCTTTTTTGTTCCACGAATTCTTACGACACCTGCATCACTACCAGGACGAACTAATGTATTAGCCCTTACCTGTGAGTCATAAGTTTGATAGAAATATTTTTTACTAGCAATATTAGGTCGACTTAGCATTGTTAACCAAGTATTTTTTAAAGAATCTATCTGAGGAATAAATTGATAATCTTTTTGTTCCTCAATCCTGGCTGGTTTCTTTTCTAAGCGATCATATTCAGGTACTAGTTCAGTTAGACTATCAACAGGAATATCGGTAACTAGATTTTCGTGTTGATAGATTTTATATTGCTGATCATCTGTTACGCGTCCAATCACAACCGCATCTAATTCAAACCTTTTGAAAAACTCTAAAACATCATTAACAAACTGTGGTTTTACACACAAAACCATTCTTTCCTGGGATTCAGAGAGCATCATCTCATAGGCTGTCATTTGTATTTCACGTTGTGGGACATTATCAAGGTTCAAAATTAAGCCACTGCCGGCTTTTGATGCCATTTCTGCCGTGGACGAAACTAAACCAGCTGCTCCCATATCTTGAATCCCTAAAATCCAATCAGAATGTTTTTCAATAATTTCTACACAAGCATCCATTAATAATTTCTCAATGAAGGGATTTCCCACTTGTACGGCAGAGCGCTGTTTATTCTTAGTATCAGTGAATTCATCCGAAGCAAAGGTAGCACCGTGAATACCGTCACGTCCTGTTTTAGCTCCAACATAAACAATTAAATTATCAGTCCCACTAGCGGTCCCATGCTTAAATTCAACATTGTTCAATAATCCCACACACATTGCATTGACCAGCGGATTATGTTCATAACAATCTTCAAATGAAATCTCTCCACCTACCGTTGGCAAACCAATACAATTTCCATAACCACCAATACCTGCAACCACTTCATTAACCAAATGTTTTGTCTTACCATCTTTTAAAGGACCAAACTTTAAACTATTCAATAAAGCAATTGGTTGTGCGCCCATTGAAAAAATATCTCTAATAATTCCACCAACGCCCGTTGCAGCACCTTGATATGGCTCTACGGCTGATGGATGATTATGACTTTCAGCTTTAAAAACCACTGCTTGATTATCGCCAATATCCAAAATTCCTGCATCCTCACCTGGACCTGCAATAACGCGATTACTCTTATTAGGCATCTTTCTCAAAACTTTTTTAGAATTCTTATATGAACAATGTTCGCTCCACATTACTGAATAAAGACCAGTCTCAGTATAGTTAGGCAATCTCTTCAGAATTTTTTGGCTGATCAGTTCGTATTCTGAATCAGTTAAGCCCCACTGTTGATACAGTTTCTCTTCCCTAATCTGCTTAGCTGTTGGCTCAGTCATTAATTATTCACCCTTACCTGATTATTAATTATTGATTGGAATAAATTCAATCCATCATTAGAACCCACTATTTCTTCGAGGGCACGCTCTGGATGTGGCATCATGCCTAAAACGTTTTTTTGCTTGTTAGTGACCCCTGCAATCAAAGCAACGCTTCCATTGATATTATTTTTATATCTAAAAACAATTTGTTCATTTTCTTCTAATTGGGATAATGTTTCATTATCACAATAGTAACGCCCCTCACCATGTGCTACTGGAACTTTTATAGTCTCATTGGCCTGATATTCATTAGTAAATGGAGTCTGAGTGTTAACTACCTCCAATTCAACAGTCTCACAGATAAATCGTCCTTTTTCATTTCTAACTAAAGCTCCTGGCAATAATCCCAATTCCGTCAAAATTTGAAAGCCATTACAAATTCCTAATACAATTTTCCCATCATTCGCAAATCTAATAATTTCTTTGACAATAGGAGCATGAACCGCAATTGCTCCACTTCTCAAATAATCTCCGTATGAGAATCCCCCAGGTATCAAGACCCCGTCAAAACCATCTAAAGAAGTGGCACGATAATCAACTAATTCTACTTGTTCATTAATTCCATCACGAATGGCATAATATAAATCCATATCACAATTGGAACCTGGAAAATTCACAACTGCAAATTTCATCTAAGCGTCCTCCATAATTTCAAAACGGTAGGTTTCAATATTAGGGTTTGCCAAAAGATCATCACAAATTTTATCAACGTCTTCTTCTAGTCCTTGATAATCATCTGCAAAATTCAATTCAAAATATTTTCCCATGTGAACATCATTCAATTTTCTGTAACCCATTGTGTTAATAGCCGATTTAATCGCTTCTCCCTGAGCATCTAAAACTGAATTTTTTAAAGTAACATACACTTTTACTAATTTCATGATTTTCTCCTATTTATTCTTTAATCGCTGTAAAACCATATGATACGTTTCAACTAAATCACCCTCATGTTTACGGAAAACATCTTTATCCATTGAATGATGACTATTCTTATCCCAAAGTCGGCAATTGTCTGGTGAAAATTCATCTACTAAAATAATTTCATCTTTATATCTACCAAACTCTAATTTGAAATCAACTAGATCGAAATTTGCTTGTTCAAAAAAAGGTTTCAAAAGTTCATTAATTCTTAATGTCATCCTTTTGATATAAGTAAGCTGATCTTCATCAGCAATTTTTAAAGCTTTAATTTGTGATTCATTAATAAATGGATCATCTAAGGCATCGCTCTTGTAATAGAACTCAATAATTGGTTTTTCTAATACCAATCCCTCTTCCACTTGAAACTTTCTTGAAAAACTTCCTGAAGCAATATTTCTTAAAACAACTTCTAAAGGAAATACATCTGTCTTTTTTACCAATTGTTCATGATCAGATAAGTTTTTGATGAGATGAGTATTAATATCATTTTGTATTAAATAATCAAAAACTAGTTGTGATATCTGACAGTCTAAACTTCCTTTTCCGGGCAAAATTTCTTTCTTTTTTCCATTTAGGGCTGTTGCTTGATCTTTATAAACAATTAAGATTTCATCAGTTTTTTCTGTTTGATAAACGTCCTTTGCTTTACCCGTATAAAGTAATTTCTTATTCATGAATTACACATCCCAAATTGAATTATTTTCTATTTGTTTCACAGTCTCTTTCAAGTCGTCACTTAAAATCGTGATATGTCCCATTTTGCGATTTTCTTTTATTTCATCTTTTCCATAATCATGAAAATGCCAATTAGCATGATTAATCAATTCTTCTTTAGAATTTTCTAAATGTTGACCTAAAAGGTTAACCATAATCGCGGGTTTAAGTAGTTCAATTTTTGGTAATGCTAAGTTGCATATACCCAAAATATGAGCATCAAATTGCGAAATATTACATGCTTCGATTGTTAAATGCCCCGAATTATGTGGACGTGGTGCGATTTCATTAACAAAAACTTCATTATTATCAGAAACAAAAAATTCAATGCACATTGTTCCTACTAACGCTAATTCTTTAGCCAATTTCTCCCCGATTTTATAAATTTGTTCTTGAACCGTGGTAGTTAATTCAGCCGGACAAATACTTAAATGTAAGATATTATGACGATGAATGTTTTCAATTATTGGAAAAGCAGTCATCTCTTGACGTGAGTTGGCTGATACAATTATCGAAACCTCTTTTTTTAAATTGATTCTTTTTTCTAATATACAAGGACCCTGTGCTAATAATTCTTCAATATCTGCATAACAAACTTTTTGAGGATCGTTTATTAAAATTTGTCCTTTACCGTCGTAGCCTCCACGAATTGTTTTTAATATCACTGGAGTTCCTATTTTCTCTACCCCACGATGGTATTCAAAGATATTTTCTATCACAACATGCGGAGCGGTATCAAAACCACAAGATTCAATAAAATCTTTCTCAGTAATTCTATTTTGGGTAACACTTAAAGCCTTTATTCCTTGGGGAACTTGAGTGTATTTTTTTACTTCATTTATTGCATTGGCATCGACGTTCTCAAATTCATAAGTCAAAACGTCACATTTCTTGGCTAATTCAATTAATTTTTCAATATCATCATACTCAGCAACAATTTGATCATCAGACACCTGTGCCGCTGAACAATTAACTTGCGGGTCCAAAATAATTACTTTATATCCCATTTCTTTAGCTGAAGCAGACATCATTTGACCTAATTGTCCACCACCAATAATTCCAATTGTTTTTTTAGGCAGCAATACTTTATTCAAGATTTTTCCCGCTTTCTATCGACTTGTCATGCATTACTTTTCTAAAGTTTTCTAAATTAGTTTGATACTTATCATTACTTAATGCACAAATCTTTGTAGCCAAGATAGCTGCATTTCTAGCTCCAGATTCACCGATTGAAACTGTTGCTACTGGAACTCCTGCAGGCATTTGTACAATCGATAATAAGGAATCTATTCCCTTAAGATATTTTGACGGAACCGGAACTCCGATAACTGGTAACACTGTCGAAGCTGCAATCATTCCGGGAAGATGTGCAGCACCTCCAGCCCCGGCAATGATCACTTTAAATGATGAATGAGCATTTTTAGCAAAATCTAGCATTTCTTGAGGTGTTCGATGCGCTGAAATCACTTTAGTTTCAAAACTAACTCCTAACTCTTGCAAAGTATTGATCGTACTTTGCATTACTTTCAGATCAGAGGTTGAACCCATAACTACTGCTACATCATTCATTAAAAATTTCCATCCCTTCTTGCTTTGGTACTCAAAGTTTATCAAGTTACGAAACTTCTTTCAATGCTAAATACGTATTTTTTACATTTATTTTTGATAATTATTCGTGTTTAACGTTTACAAATTGTTATTTTTAAGTAGTATAAAGTTATTAGTTCGCATTTAAGTAAAATATTTTTTTTTGAAATTAAATAAATTTATTAAATAAATTGAGCAAAAAAAGACCTAGTAACCACTTTCCGGTTACTAGGTCTAGTTATATAGTTAGCTTAATACTTGACTACTATTTATTATTCTTTTGTGAATTCTTCATAGTGTTCATTAATTGATTAAGTTTCTTTTGTGATGGTTTTTGTCCCATTTGAGCCATCATTTGTCTAATCATATCAGCACTAATTGGTGGATTGTCTTGGAAATATTTCTTCATATACCATCTAGCAGCAAAAAATCCGCCGACTAAACCAACCAATAAGGCGATAATACCAACAGCTATTGTTATACCCATTTATGTTCACCCTTTCCATACATCTATTAATATTACAAAAAAAATCGTCTAATTGAAAGACTAATCGTCACGTAATCCCTTTTTACGTTGAATTTCTCTAACTTTTTCAGGAGTAACTTCTTTTCCTTCTTTATTATAAATCTTCATCATTTCGATTTGTGACTTAAAGCTTGCGCGGAAATTCTTCAAATACTCTTTTCGTAACTCTGCTTGTTGATCTTCTTCTTCCTTTGTAATCGTACCATCCTTGGCTTTGTGTGCCAATTCGTTAATCTTTTTGAGTAATTTTTCTTGTTCGTTCATAATTTTCGTAATTTCCCCCAATACAATCGAACACTTGTTTGAACTTGTATTCATATTTTGATACAATCTATTTAAGATATTAACAATGAGGTGTTCTAATGTCAAAAGCTGAAGGCTCTAAACAGTCACAAATTTTACAATGCATTTATGATTATTTAGATGAACATGGATATCCGCCAACTGTAAGGGAAATTTGCGAAGCTGTAGATTTGTCTTCCACATCAACGGTTCATGGTCATTTATCTCGTCTCGAAAAAAAAGGTTTCATCCAACGTGACCCAACTAAACCTAGAGCTATCGAGCTTACAGGTGCAGGTCTGAATTCTATTGGAATCAAATCAAAACAAATTCCTATCCTCGGTGCTGTTGCTGCCGGCCAACCTATTACAGCTGAAAGAAATCCTGATGGCTATTTCCCTATTCCACCTGACTTAAATCGTGATTCTGGTGAACTATTTATGCTAGAGATTCATGGCGAAAGTATGATCAACGCGGGAATATATGACGGTGATCATGTTATTGTTCATGAACAAAACTTCGCTAACAATGGTGAAATTATTATTGCTATGACCGAAGATATTGAGGCTACATGTAAAAGATTTTATCAGGAACATGGACATTACCGCTTACAACCAGAAAACGATACAATGGACCCAATTATTTTAGATAACGTTGAAATTCTTGGAAAAGTTGTTGGATTATATCGTTCACAAATATTCTAAAAATCAAATAACAAAAGACTGTATAATAGCTATTCGATAGTTACTATACAGTCTTTTTTATTCATTGATGCTTTATTATTCTAACCTTATAAACTCCATTGATAGCGTTTATCGATTCCAAAAGTTTCTTCTGTTTAGTAGCATTAAAAGCTGCAACATCAATGATTGTATATGCAACAAGGTTTTTAGCGGCATTTGACATATTTTCAATATTTATATTCAAATTTGCAATTTTGGTACTGAATTGACCAACCATATTTGGAATATTCTGATGAATTATGGTTATTCTCCTTGCAGTTTCAAAGGGGATTTGTATATTAGGAAGATTGGCACAATGAATTGTATCTCCTGATTTCAAATAATTAATAATTGTGTCTGCTCCTTGAATAGCTCCCTTTGATTCGGCCTCAATTGTCGAACCACCAATATGCGGAGTTATAGTGACCTCTTTTCTATTAGAAATTAATGGTTCACCAAAATCTGTACAATAATGACTAATTTTTTTCTCATCTACTGCTTTAACTACTGAATAATTATCAACAATCCCCATTCGAGAATAATTGAATAATATTACTCCTTTTTTCATCTTTTTTATTTCTTCTGTACTTATCAAATCAGTCGTTTCCTGATTTTTAGGAACATGGACAGTAACAATGTCAGCTTCACTCAATGCTTGATAGATCGTATCCACACGCTTTACTTTATTATTAATCCTCCAAGCAGCATCGGATGACAAATATGGATCATACCCAATTACTTTCATGCCTAGATTTAAAGCAGCATTGGCCACTAAAGATCCAACGTTACCCAATCCAATTACTGCAATTTTTTTACCCATTAATTCTTTGCCATTAAATTTGGTCTTATCTTTTTCAGTTCTTTGAGAAACATCTGCTTTAGTATTTTCCATAGAGTAGTCATGCGCTTCAAAAATATTCCTAGAGATATCGATCATTAATGCGACAATTAATTCCTTTACTGCATTAGCGTTACTTCCGGGAGTATTAAAAACTGCTATACCTTTCTTAGTAACTAATTCTATAGGAATATTATTGATTCCCGCCCCCGCCCGTACAATTGTTTTTAATTTCTTCGGAAAATCACTTTTTAAAAGGTTAACCGAACGAATCAAATACGCATCTGGATCATCACTACAATTTATTTGAAACTCATCATCGAATTCTTCTAATCCTTTTTGAGCAATAGCATTGAAAGTTTTTACTTGATACATCAGCTTCTCCCCCTTTGATTCTTTTCAAACTTTTCTAAAAAATCTACTAATCGTTCTACACCAGTTAAAGGCATTGAATTATACAAACTAGCTCGCATCCCACCTACTAATCGATGCCCTTTTATATTAAGTAATCCTTTTGAGGCTGCCTGACTAATAAGGTCTTGATCAACTTTTTGATTACCTGTAATAAAAACAACATTAGTCAACGATCGATCCGATTTAATCACTGGTGCCGTGAACAATTCTGAATGGTCCAAAAAATCATATAATAAATTTGATTTTGTTTGATTCCTTTTTTCCATTTCTACTAAACCGCCTTGGCTCTTTACCCATTTCAAAACCAACCCAGCCACATATATTGCAAAAACTGGCGGTGTATTGAACATTGATTTGTTCTTTGCAAATACTTGATAATCTAACATACTTGGTAAATTTTCATTATTACTCAGGAGATCATTTCGAACAATCACAATTGTTAATCCAGCAATACCTAAATTCTTCTGAGCTCCAGCCATAACCTCTCCAAAATCATTGATATTATACTGTTGTCCTAAAAAGTTTGATGACATATCCCCAACCAAGGTAAGTTTACCAACATCTGGCAATTTAGAATATGCTGTCCCTTCGATTGTATTATTAGTAGTAATATGCAAATAATCATATGTATCCGCAGGTTTCTTTTTTATTATTGGTAATTTGGTATAATTGCTCTCTTTACTCGATGCTAGAACATCAACATCCATTCCAACTAATCTTGCTTCAATTCCGGCTCTTGTTGCCCAATGTCCACTATCTAATAAGGCTATTCTATGATATTTTTTTCCCAAATTTAATGGTGCCGCAGTAAATTGTTGAGTACATCCGCCTTGAAAAAACAATACCTGATAATTATTAGGTATCTTCAATAATTCACGTAAATCTTTCTCAGCGGTCCCAATGATTTCTTCAAATATTTTAGAACGATGGGAAATCTCCATAATGCTCATGCCTGAACCCTGATATGATGGTAAATCTTTCCTTATTTGCTGAATCACTTGCTTGGGCATAGTCGCAGGACCTGCACCAAAATTATAAACTTCCATAAATTTTATTCCTCCAAAAAAATTCAATAAAAAACCCCACAGACAATTAATTCATCTGTGGGGTTTTGATTTTAATCATATTAGAGATCCCCACAAATGTAATCAATTTACATACATGAGGATTATCGCGTTAACTAATAAGCCTACATGTATAATATGTAGACTTGGAGGATAGTGTATAAATGTTAATGGTAATCTTCTTCATATTAAAATACCTCCAATCAACTTAAAATAAATTTAACATTATTTTTTTAAATGTCAACTGTTTATTGTACAATCATATTTATAATATTTTTAATAAAGGAGAAATTATGACTGAATTTTATTTAATTCGACATGGGCAAACCACTGCCAATGTAATGAAAATGAAACAGGGAATCATCAATTCTAAAATAACCTACCTCAACCAAAATGGGCAAAATCAGGTTCAAAATTTGGGTAAGAAATTTGATATTTCTTTTGCTGATCGTATTATTTGCAGTCCCCTTGAAAGAACTAAGCAAACTACCGAAATTTTGAATAAAGATTCTAAATTACCTGTCAGCTATGACAAACGATTATTAGAAATTTCATATGGTGAATGGGATGGTCAAAAAAACTCCGATCTTCGCCGTATTCACCCAGATGCATATGATGAGAATCTAAATGATGTATTACCGATCTATGTAAAATATGCCTCTCACGGTGAAAAGTTTGATGATGTTATTAATCGTATCCATAGTTTTTTATCCGATATGGATCAACAACATCCCAATGAAAAAATCATTTGTGTTACTCATGGATTTACTATCAAGGCGGCAGTTTTGGATATCCTCAAACCTCAAGATGTAATGAGCTTACCCGAACCCAGAAATACCAGTATTACCAAAATCACTTCGATAACAAATAAATTTTACCTAGATTATTACAACCAATTGCTTTAATCATAATAGAAATTATAAGCTGCACCAATCAAGTTAGAATCATTATGAAATTTAGCTGGGATAATTTTTGGAATCAACTTAACGCCTGAAACTTTCCCAACTAAATCTGCTATATTCTGATTAAGGCTCTTGAGAAATATTTTATTTTCTGATACTCCACCACCAATAATGATGGCCTCAGGATCGATAGTGAATTGTAAGTTATAAATAGCCTTGGCTAAATTATAATACATTGTATCAGTGTATTCCTTTGCTGATCTGTCACCATTCTCAGCCATTTCAATAATCTCTTTGCCATTAATACTGGTCCCATGATTCTTATTGTAATATCTGGCCATCCAAACCGATGTACCTGAGTGACTAAGTCTTTTGTTGCTGTGACCTAAAAGCATACCAAACTCACCACCAAGATGATGACTACCATGAATAAGTTGGCGATTAATAACCACTGCACCACCGACACCTGTTCCAATGACGATGAATATAATATTTTTTAAATCCTGTGCTGCTCCTAAGGAAAGCTCCGCTAACGCAGCGCAATTGGCATCATTTTCCATTGCAACTGGTAGTTTGAGACGTTCTTCCAGTGCACTTCTAATGGGGAAATCATGGATATATGGAATAGCACTGATTCCACCGATTACACCAACTTTTTGATCAACAGCTCCAGGAATACTCAAACCTATCCCATCCACTTGTTCATCTTTAAAATTAACAACAATTGTTTCCAAAACTTTGTAAAAACTCTCCAAATTATCTGGAGTAATAATTTTACCTTTAGAGCTAAGTTCTTTTTGATCCTCATTCCATAAACCATATTTAATACTAGTCCCACCAACATCTATTACAATAATTTGTTTCATAGTTATTCCATCCTAAAATCTTTTTAAAACTAATACCGTCATCATACCATTTTAAAAAGCGCTTACAAATAAAATCAAAACAAATTATAGCCTATTAGAAAAAAAGGATTGGTTCAACAGCTATTTTTCAATAGTTACTGAACCAACCCTTTTTTATTAATTGCGAATTAATCAAATTTCTAATTAGTTCTTTTTAGCCCAATTTAATTTTCGATGATTCCAAAACCTCTTTAACAACCCACATGACATCTTCGCTATGCTGTAATTTCTGAGCAACAGTTTGTAAATCATTTTCTTTAACAATCCGTTCAAATTCAACAAATTCTTGATACATCCGATGTGGATATAGATTGTGATCAACTTTCTCTAATAAATTTTTATCCTTGTCATAAATATCAAAAGATTGCATCTCATTAGTTGGTCCATTAACAATAATTGAGCCCTTATTTCCTTGCAGTATCGTTTTACCCACTGGAGAGGTTGAATCTTTGGCTCCGATAGCAACCGCTTTAGAAACGCCATAGTCTAGCAACAGGATACCTGACGTATCTATATTTCTTTCAATGTTCGGTAAATATGAAACTGACTGAGGTTTCCCCAAAAGGCCAACTATAAAATGAACGTTATAAATATTCAAATCCATCAAGGCTCCACCACCTTTTTTAGGATCAAAAACTGGTAAAATCTTTCCTGCTTCAAAAGCATCATAACGTGAGGAATACTGAGAATAATTACTTTCAATTAATTTTATATCGCCTATTTGTGATAATTTATCCTTTAAGTCCAAATAATTTTGTAAATATTGATTAGTAATTGCCTCTACTAAAATCAGCTTTTTTTCAATGGCTATCTTTTTTAAATCCAAAAATTCCTCATACTTTACCGTAAAAGGTTTTTCTGAGATAACATTCTTACCATTTTCCAAAGCTTTTTTAGCAAAACCATAATGCAAAAAATTGGGAACGGCAACGTAAACCGTATCAAAATCACTTTTATCAAGAGCATCCCCAAAGTCAGTATAAACTGATTCAATCTTATACTCAGCTTGTAATTGTTTTAATACATCAATACTTCTTTCAGTACCAATAATCGCTGTTAATTCCGTATCTTTTAAATCCTTTGTGATAGTTAAAAAATCTTGAACAATTTTTCCCGAGCCAATAATTGCTAATTTCATCCCGATCACTCCTATCTTTGTATGCAAGTCTATTAAAACACGCTACAATGAATATTAATTAGATATTCTATGAATAATAAAAATGTTTCAATCTTTTTTAGTTTTTGGACATTAGACTTGGAATATTTTTACAAATTAATTAAGGAATGAAAATCATGACTATTATTGATCAATTATCATCCACTCAAAATTTCAATGGATCAGAGAAAGAGTTAGCTTCATTTATTCTAAAAAATAAAGAACAGGTTATCAATTTATCCATTCAAAAACTAGCCACAGATACTTTTACTTCAACCTCAACAATCGTTCGTCTGTGTCGAAAAATTGGTCTCAAAGGATACAAAGACTTCAAAATTAAATTATCAGCCGAATTACAACAACATTATAATAATATCTCTACAATTGATCCTGATTTTCCTTTCACTGAAGATGATTCAAACAAAGAAATTTCTCAGCGAATATTAAAATTAATGAAAGATTCATTAAATAAAACCAGCCAATCACTTACCAATGAGCTCCTTGAACAAGCTGTACGGGAAATTACTCAGGCAAAAAAAATAGGCCTTTTTGCCTATGGTGACACTTATATTTCAGCTTTAAGTTTTCAGAATAAATTAATGAAAATTAACTATCAGGTTAATTTACCAATACTCTCAGACGAAAGTAAATTTTTAGCGGCTAATTTTACTAAGAACGACTGTACTATTTTAATCTCCTATAGCGGACGTAGTAAAACTACTTTTGAACTTGCTAAAATCTTACGTTTGAATGGTTGTCAGATTATTACAGTTACATCAGATGCCAATTCTGAAATTGCTAAACTAAGTGACTTGATTTTACCTGTTGCCAATTTTGAAAGCAAAGATCTAAAAATATCCCCATTTGCTTCACAAGTGGCGATTGAATATGTTTTGAACTCTCTTTATTCTTGTCTATTTGTTGCTAACTATGATAAAAATCAGCGACATCGTTTAGCTTCAGAAAAATTATTCTCTGACTCCAGGTTCACAGATAGATAAAAAAGGACTCTCTTATGAGAGTCCTTTTTAAGTTAAAGTGCCTAAAATGTATTAATTAGATGTCGCGACGACGTTCCTTAATACGAGCAGCCTTACCTGTACGAGCACGTAGATAGTAAAGTTTGCTACGACGTACACGACCATGTCTGATAACTTCGACTTGTTCTACACGAGGTGTGTTCAATGGGAATGTTCTTTCAACACCAACACCATTACTCATCTTACGAACAGTATATGTAGCACTGATTCCTGAGCCATGTCTCTTGATTACGACACCTTCGAATAATTGAACACGTTCACGACTACCTTCAACAACCTTAGCATGTACACGAACAGTGTCACCACTACGGAAGTCAGGAATATCAGAACGTAATTGTTCTTTAGTAATATCTTGAATTAAGTTATTCATAAATAATTTCTCCCTGCCGACACTCTTATATATCTATGACATACAGCGGAATATCGTTAATATGTGCGTTCAAACACTCTTAATATGATACTTTATTTGAAACAAATTGTAAACTAGTTATTTTGACTAATTTCCCGTAAAAATTTCTTTTCTTCTTCAGTTAATACTGCATTCTTTAATAAATCCGGGCGACGTTCTAGAGTCTTCTTAATAGCCTGTTTTAAGCGCCAGATACGAATTTTTTCATGATCACCACTAGTTAATACTTCAGGCACTTTCTTGCCTCTAAAGTCTGCTGGACGGGAATACTGAGGGTATTCTAATAAATTATTAGAGAATGATTCTTCTTCAGCTGAAAATGAATTTCCTAGAACACCAGGTACAAATCTTAAAGTAGCATCGATCATACTCATTGTTGGTAATTCCCCACCAGTTAAAATATAGTCACCAATTGATACCTCATCTGTAACCAAATCTTTAACTCGTTCATCAAAACCTTCGTAATGACCACAAATAAAAACCAATTGATCTTCTTTAGCAAAATCACGAGCCAATTTAGTATTAAAAGTTTTACCTGCTGGGTCAAGCAGAATAACCCTTTTCTTTCCAGGCTTCTTTTTTTCAACGTAATCCATGGCATCATAAATTGGCTGTGCCTGTAATAACATCCCAGCTCCGCCACCATAAGGCGCATCATCCACATGATTTTGCTTATTAGTCGTAAAATCACGAAAATCAACAATATCAATATTAACAAGTTTCTTTTCTTGAGCCTTGCCGATTAAAGATTCATCTAATGCCTGAAACATCTTTGGAAAAATACTTAAAATTGTAATATCCATTAATCTATCAACCCATCTGGTATTTCAACCTTAACGATTTTTTCATCAAGATTTACTTCTTTGATAACATCATCAATATAAGGTAATAAAATTTCTCGATACTTAGGGCTCTTAACAACCCAAACATCATTTGAGCCTAGTTCTATGATTTCAGAAATTTTACCAACCTCACCAAGATCTTTGTCTACGACAGTCAAACCAATAATTTGCTTATAAAGAAATTCCCCTTCATTCAGCTCAGGAACCTCAGCTCCATCAGCGAACAATTCGGATTTAACGTACTTCTCCACATCGTTGATATTATCGTACCCTTTAAATTTTAAAAGCATAAAACTTTTGTGTGATCGTGATGACTCAACTATAAATTCCAAAATCTGATTTTTATTTTTCAGATATAACTTGGAACCACTTTTAAAGCGATCTTCTGGA
The DNA here is from genome assembly GCF_002872255.1 of Companilactobacillus nuruki. Lineage (GTDB taxonomy): Bacteria > Bacillota > Bacilli > Lactobacillales > Lactobacillaceae > Companilactobacillus > Companilactobacillus nuruki. Next base: position 91,001 of record NZ_NIPR01000003.1, on the reverse strand, counting down.
AAATCAGTAATAGGAATAATTCTCAGTTCACCTTTAATACCATGAGTATTAACGATAGTACCAACTCGATATAATTTTTCGGTCATTTTTCCTCCGTGAATAAAAATGGAACCATGACAAAATAATGTCTGGCTCCATCAAAAATTACTATTTTGTGAATTTGCTTTCGTGGAACTTTTGCATAATTCCATGTTGTTTCAACAAGTGACGAACAGTATCTGAAGGTTGTGCACCTTTGTTTAACCATTCAACGATCTTGTCATCGTCTAATTTGATTTCTTCTGGTTGTGAAATTGGGTTGTAGTAACCAACTTGTTCGATGAAGCGACCATCACGTGGTGAACGTGAATCTGCAACAACCAATCTATAAAATGGTCTTAATTTACTACCCATACGTTTCATTCTAATTTTAACTGACATGTATTTGTTTCCTCCTAAATACTTAACTTTGTTAGTATACACAAAAAAATAGGTGCTGTAAAGTTTTTTTCTTTACAGCACCTATTTTTTTATTTAGATTTTATGACTTAAAACGTTTGATTTTCTTCAAACGTTTCTTCTTATTCTTTTTAGTCCGACGAACCATTGATTTCATGGCCATTTTACCTAATCGACCTTGAACACCGTTGCCCATTAGTTGTTCCATACCAGCCATGTTACCCTTACTCATTTTGTTCATCATATCACGTGATTGCTTGAACTGTTTGATCATTCGATTGACATTTTGAACGCTCTGTCCAGAACCAGCAGCAATTCTTCTACGACGTGATGGATTCAACAAGTCAGGATCTACACGCTCTGCGGGTGTCATTGAATAAACAATTGCTTTCAAATGAGCAATATCCTTTTCACCAATATTGATATTAGCTAATTGAGGATTATTAGCCATTCCAGGAATCATCTTCATGATTTCATCTATTGGCCCCATTTTTTGAACTTGATCCATCTGATCGATAAAGTCGTTAAAATCAAAACTGTTTTCACGAATCTTTTCAGCCACTTCTTTGGCTTGCTTTTCATCGTAATCGGTCTGTGCCTTTTCGATCAGGGTCAACATATCACCCATACCAAGAATACGGTTGGCCATACGATCAGGATGGAAGACGTCTAATTGATCTAACTTTTCACCTTGTCCGATGAATTTAATTGGTTTACCAGTAACTGAACGAATTGAAAGTGCTGCACCACCACGGGTATCACCATCCAATTTAGTTAGAACAACACCAGTAATATCAAGTTGTTCATCAAAACCTTGTGCTACTTTAGCAGCAACTTGACCAGTCATTGAATCAGCTACGAAAAGAATTTCATCAGGATGAGCCAAATCTTTAATACGGTTTAATTCTTCCATCAATTGTTCATCAATTTCCAAACGTCCAGCCGTATCAATAATTACATAATCATTCTTATTCTCTTCAGCAACCTTTAATCCATTGCGAACAATATCCACTGGATCGTTATCTGTTCCCTCATCATACACAGGAACATCTAATTGTTGACCAATAGTCTTCAATTGCTCAACCGCAGCAGGACGATAAACATCTCCAGCAATGAACAATGGTCGAGCTTTCTCAGTTGTCTTCAGACGATTGGCTAACTTACCCGCTGTGGTAGTCTTACCAGCACCTTGAAGACCAACCATCATGATTATTGTTGGTATATGCTTTGATTTATTCAATGGAACTGCTTCTTGTCCCATTAATTTAGTTAATTCTTCATCAACGATCTTGACAACCTGTTGAGATGGAGTCAAACTCTCCATTACCTCGGCACCTAAAGCACGTTCTCTAACCGTTTTTACGAAGGTTTTTACAACATCGAAGTTAACATCAGCTTCAAGTAAAGCCATACGTACTTCACGCATTACCTTACGGACATCTTCTTCAGAAAGTTTTCCTTTACCTCTTAATGAAGAGAAAACTTTATTCAAGCGCTCGCTTAATCCTTCAAAAGCCATACTCTACTCCTACATTTCATTTATTTTAGAAATTCTTCTTACCAAATCTAATAATTCTTTGTCATCCGTATATTTAGTCTGAGCCAATCGATCAAGTTTTTCAGCAATATCATCAATTTCTTGTGTCTTTTCAATCAAATTAAGTTCTTTCTCAAATGATTCTAACAAATTTACTGAACGATGCAAATTATCTAAAACCGCTTGCCTTGAAACTTTCAATTGTTCAGCTATCTCACTGAGTGAAAAGTCTTCAACATAATAAAGATCTAAATAACGACTTTGCTTTTCAGTTAGTAAAGAATGATAAAAATTATACAGTAAATTAACTCGTGTGGTTTCATCTATATTCATAACTATTTATTAGATGCTCCAACAATCAGTTCTTTAAACAAACCATAAATAAATTTCTCAGGATCAAAATCACGAAGATCATCCATTTGTTCACCCAAACCAACTAATTTAACTGGTATATGTAATTCATTTCTAATTGCCAGAACAATACCACCTTGAGAACTACCATCAAGTTTTGTTAAAACGATTCCAGAAACCTTCGTCGTTTCGTTAAATTGTTTGGCTTGACTTAAAGCATTTTGACCGGTTGATCCATCAAGTACCAATAATACTTCTTGTGGAGCATCAGGCAATTCACGAGTAATAACACGTTTAATCTTCTCTAGTTCACGCATCAACCCTTCTTTATTCTGTAAACGTCCGGCTGTATCAACTAATAAAACATCAAATTCTTCTTTAATTGCACGCTCAACTGCATCGTATACTACTGACGCTGGATCCGTGTGAGCTTTACTTGCCTGAACGGGAACACCATCACGTTTGCCCCATTCTTGTAGTTGTTCAATTGCTCCAGCTCTAAAAGTATCAGCGGCTGCCAAAAGTACTTTTTTGCCTTGTTGTTGGTAACGATGAGCCAATTTACCTACGGTCGTAGTCTTACCAGCACCATTAACACCTACAAATAAGAAAATAGTTGGTGTCTTGTCAGTACTAAACTTCAAAGAATTATCTTCTTCTTTGCCCTCTTCACCATACATATCAACTAATTTTTTAACGATAACATTAGAAACATCTGATTTTTTCTTAGCATTTTCCAACTTAACTTCTTCACGTAATTCATCTGAAATACGCATAGCAGTCTCATAGCCAACATCTGATTCAATTAATAATTCTTCCAAATCATCAAAAAAATCTTCATCAACACTTCTAAAGTTAGCTAAGAATCGATTGAAACGAGCTCCAAATGAATTACGACTCTTCTTCAAGCCTTCATCATACTCTTTTAGATCATCTTTGGGTTCCGAATCTTCAGTTGATTCTTCATTATTTTCTTCATCAACTGGTTCTGGTTCCTTTGATTCTGGTTCCTCAGTTATTGGTTCTTCAACAGAATTTTCATCTTCTGTCTCATTTTGTTGCGACTCTGGAATCTCAGATACTGGTTCACCTTGTGAAGATTCAATGGGTTCAGTAAATTCAGTTTCATCAGCTTGTTTTAAATCAGAAGAATCAGATTCAGTATCTTCTGAAATTTCATCAACCTGTGAATTTTCTACTGGTTCTTCATCTTTATCGTCTACCTTTGATTCGACTGAAATTTCTTCATCTGATTTCTTTGGCACATCAGTTTCATCAGTCTGTTCAGTTGTTTCAGAGGTTTTATCAGATTCTTGAGTTGTTTCTTCTTGTGATTTACTTTCTAAATCTTTTTCTTCAGAATCATCTTTACCTGTAAAAGCTTTTTTAATTCGATCAAATAATCCCATAGTTAGCTCCTATTCTTTGACTTTTACGGACAACATTCTTGAAACACCTGATTCTTCCATTGTGACCCCATACAAACGGTTCACATTCATCATTGTTCCCTTACGGTGAGTAATAACGATAAACTCAGTGTTGTCATCATATTGATTTAAATAGTTTGCAAAACGATATACATTTGCGTCATCTAATGAGGCTTCAACCTCATCTAATATACAGAAAGGTACGGGTTTCACTTTAATAATAGCAAACAGCAAGGTAATTGCAGTCAGCGCCTTTTCACCACCAGACAATAAACTTAACCGTTGGAATTTCTTCCCTGGTGGCTGAGCAATAATTTCAATTCCAGTTTCCAATAAATCATCAGGATCAGTTAGAACCAATTTAGCACGACCACCTGCAAACATTTCAGGAAAAATGTCTTCAAAGGCATTTGCAACATCATCAAAAGTTTTCTTAAATCTTGTCGTTACCTCTTTGTCCATCTCGGCCATTGTAGCTAACAATTGGGCCCTAGCTTGTAACAAATCATTCTGCTGCTGTGTCAAAAACTCATATCTATCCTTCACCTTATCGTACTCTTCAATGGCTGAAAGATTAACTGTTCCCAATTCTTCAATACCCATTTTTAACAAACGTGCTTCCTTTTGTAATTCATCAGCATCGTAGTCAGCTTGATTAAGAACCTTTAAAGAAGCTTCGTAAGTTAATTGATACTCCTGAGACAAAGTATCCAAGCGGCCGTCAATTTGATTAGACAGCTTTGTATTCTGAATCGCAAGCGTTTCTTGCTGATCAGATGCGTTCTTCTGCAAATCAAAATTACGTTGTGCCTTTGCATTCAATTCACTTGATAAAGCCTGTTGTTTTTCTCGTTCTTTTTTTAAACTTTCAACAACGTTTTGTAACTCAGAAACCTCAGTTTTAAGCTGTTCAATATGATTTTTAACTTCAGTACTATTAATATTCAACTGATCACGTTCTGAATCCAAAATAGTTAACTGTTGTTGAATATCAGAAATTTGACTATCAATACTCTTAACGTTGTCTTTAATTTCAGTATTCTGGTTAACCTCATTAGCGTGATTATTTTTAACAACTGCTAATTTAGTCTGTAAATCCTGTTCTTGAATATTAATAGAACTAAGTTCGGCATCAAAATCTGTTAGCATTTTTTGCTTTTGAGCAATCTCAGTTTGAGTATTTTCGATATCTATTTTAATTTGTTCGGCATTTTTTACTTGTTTGACCAAATTATCTTCAAGTTCTTTTTGCTCGGACTCATTTTTAGAAAGATTATACTTAATAACATCCAAACGTTCGCTTAAATGCTTCTCTTCATTTTGTGAAGTGGAAACTTGATTTTCCAATTGGCTTTTTTGAGAATTAAATTGAGCTAGTTCCTTATCAATAGAACTTTTTTCTGTATTTAATTGAACTAATTGTTCACGTAACTCTTGAACTGTCTTTTGTTTTTGATCCATAGCCAATTCTTGCTTAGATAATTGTTGTGTCAACGAAGACAACTCATCCTTACGAGTTAGAATACTTGAATTGACTCGTCTTTGTTGACCACCAGTCATTGATCCACCAGCATTGACAACATTTCCATCCAATGTAACTACACGATATTTACGATTAACTGCAGATGAAATCTTTGTAGCCACATCAATATTTTGAGCAATCAACAAATTTCCCAAAATATTCTTCACAATGTTTTCTACCTTATTATCATAAGACACCAGTTCACTAGCGACACCAACAAAACCTGCGACCATTTCTGCTTTGTTCAAATCATTAGTATAAACATTTCGTGGTTGAATAATATTTAAAGGTAGAAAAGTCGCACGTCCACCATGACTCTGTCTCAAAAAAGCAATTGCTTTTTTAGCAGCCGTCTCATTTTCAGTAACAATTGACTGTAACTGGTTACCAACAACCGTTTCAATAGCCAATTGGTATTCCTTAGGAACCGAAACCAATTCGGCTACTGCTCCGACAATTCCTGACAGATTATTTTCATTATTTAGGACATTTTTGGCACCTTCAAAGAAACCGGCATGCTCTTGTTCCATATTTTCAAGAACCTTCTTACGAGCTTTGGTCTCTTGAAGACTTTCCAAGATATTTAAATAATTACTATTTTCTTTTTTGCCAGTTTCAGTAATCTCTAGAATCTCTTGAGTAAGTTCTTTATCTCGATTTAAAAGAGATTGATTGTCATCAATTAGTTTTTGAATCTTTTGAGTAACAGAACGATTATCATTTTTAAACTCTGCCAAACTGTCAGTCACTTGCTTTAACTGAACATTCTGGTCACTAACCATCGCTTGAATTCGTTCTAACTGTCTCTGCGAGAATTTTTGTTCATTATTATTAGAAACTTGATCTTGTAGCAAATTGACATAATTGTCATTTAAATCTTTAATATTCTTCTCAATATCGGCTGGAGTTTTTTTCTTAAGTTGTTGTAGATTTTTTAATTTGTTTTCAAAATCTTCAATCTCCGTCAAACATTCGGCCAATTTTTGGTTCGATTCAACCAATTTTTGATCAGCAATGGACTTTCTTTGTTTCAAATCATCTAATTGTTTATTTAAACTTAATTTACTTGACGAATTATGTCCATTACGTTCATTAGCAACGGCAACTTTACCATTATAAATCTCTAATGTTTTTGTAGATTCGACCAGCTTAGCTTGTTTTTCATCAATTTGATTACTTAAATCATGAATTTTTTGATTATTATCCTCAACTTGTTTATTAGCACTTTTGACCTGTTGAGAGATATTTTGAAGACTCATCTTAACTTCGCGTAATTCTTTGTCCACCTGTCGTTTCTGGGCCGATAAATTTCTAATTTCAATTGTCAGAATTTTTTGATAAATACTATCATACTTGCTTTTTTGCTCTTTATAATCACGAGCAATACTTGCTTGTTCCTTTAAAGGTTCAACTTGCTTTGATAATTCGGATACAATATCTGATACTCGGTGTAAGTTATCGGTCGTTTCTGAGAGTTTATTCTCAGCTTGTTGCTTCTTTTGTTTGAATAGAGAAACACCAGCAGACTCTTCAATAATACTTCGTCTCTCCACTGGTTTACTATTAAAAATTTCCTCAACTCGACCTTGAGAAATAATAGAAAAGGATTGCTTTCCCATCCCTGAATCCATAAAAAGTTCAGTAATATCTCTTAAACGGCAAGATTTGTTATTAATCATAAATTCAGTATCACCATTTCTAAATAAACGGCGACAGATAATGATGTTATCTTGATCAGATTTCAATTCTTTATTGCTATTATCAAACTCTAAAATAACCTCAGCCCGATTCATCTGAGGACGAGTGGCACTTCCGGCAAAAATCACATCGACCATTTTATCTCCGCGCAAACTCTTTGCTGACTGTTCACCCATTACCCAACGAATGGCTTCTGTTATATTCGATTTTCCACTTCCGTTGGGTCCGACAATCCCTGTAATTCCACTTGTGAAATCAATTTTTGTCTTATCAGCAAATGATTTAAACCCATTGATAGTTAATGATTTTAATGGCATAAATAAAACTCAACTCCTAAAGTTCTTCTAAGGCTCTCTTAGCTGCCATTTGTTCAGCATGCTTTTTACTATAACCGAGACCCTTTGACAAAATCTTGCCATTGGCAATCAATTCCACTTTGAATTTCTTGTCATGGTCTGGACCCTCTTCATCGATGACTTTGTAATCAATCTCAACCTCACCCGATTGTTGAAGTCTTTCCTGCAAATGTGTCTTAAAATCAGTATCTTCAGAAAATTCTCCTGAATCAATATGCGGATAAACAACCTTCTTCAAGAAATCATCAACCACTTTATTTCCTTGATCTAGATATAAGGCACCATTGAAGGCTTCAAAGATATCTTCCAAAAGGGTATGTCTTTGACGAGCTCCTTGCTTTTCTTCTCCTTTACCAACTAATAAATACTTATCAATATTTATTTCTTTAGCAAAACGAGCAAAACTATCGGTTCTTACAATATCTGATCTTAATCTAGTTAATTTACCTTCTGGTAAATCAGGATACTTTTCAAAAAGATATCTTGAAATATTTATTTCTAGGACTGCATCCCCTAAAAATTCTAATCGTTCATAATCACCAATTCCTAACTCCTTATGCTCATTATCAAATGAGGAATGTGTCATGGCTCTTTCAACTAATCTCTTATTGTCAAACTTGATTCTATAATTTTCATCTAAAAATTCCAAGAACTTTGGATCTAACATAAAGTGTCCCCTTTCTAATAATATTAATTATACTAAACTTTTATCCTAAATAATTATTTGGATAAAAAAATAAGACCTTCAGGCCTTATTTTTGATGTGACGAAATATAAGTAACTGCTTCGCCAACAGTTGTTATCTTTTCAGCATCATCATCCGGAATCTCTGATCCGAATTCATCTTCTAATTCCAATACAAATTCAACAAGGTCGATTGAATCTGCGTCTAGATCTTTAGTAAAAGATGTTTCTTTGGTAATAGTTGATTTATCAACTTCAAATTTATCAGCAATTAATGCAACGATTTTGTCAAAAACCTCTTGTTCAGTCATGGAGTTTCTCCCTTATTTTTCTTCAGTCATTTTTTCAAAGTATTTGTTAGCTTTATTAATAGTATCGTTAGTTAACATATCATAAATCTGTTTCACAGTATAATAGACAGTCTTACTGTCTGCCGCACCATGTGCTTTGACAACTGGCGACTTTAAACCTAGCAGAACAGCTCCACCAGCTTGAGATGTATCAAACATCTTTCTCAAGCCCTTCAATGATGGGCTAACAATAGCTGCACCCATTTTAGTAAAGATACCGTTATTTAGCAAGGCATCTTTTAGTTCACTCAAAAGAATTGTTGCCGTTCCTTCAGTAGCTTTCAAAGCTGCATTGCCGGTGAAACCATCTGTAACAATCACATCAGCTGCTCCAGCTAAAATACTACCAGATTCAATATTGCCGATAAAATTGATTCCTTCAGTATTTTTTAATAATTGATAAGCCTCTTTATGTAAAGTATCACCTTTGTCATACTCAGTACCATTATTCAATAATGCTACTCTTGGTTTATCTATTTTTTTAACATCATGAGCATAGATTGATCCCATAATAGCCCATTGTTGTAAATAAGCAGGCTTTGCTTCAGCATTAGCCCCAACATCAAGCATATTAACTCCCAATGGTGAATTGGTAGCTGGTAAGGTTGGCATCAAAGCGGGTCTAGATACTTGTTTGATACGACCCACAATAAAAATTCCAGCGGCTAACAACGCACCAGTATTACCTAATGAAAATAGCGCGTCATTTTCCCCGTCCTTAACAGATTTAGCAGCCAAAACCATTGAAGCATTCTTTTTGGCACGAATTGCTTTCACTGGTTCATCAGTACCCAATATTTCCTCATCCGTATGTACTATTGAAATTCTTTCATCATTTTTCAGATACTCTTTTATTGCTGATTCTTTTCCATATAGTACAAATTCTAAATCCTTCCACTCGTCACGTGCACGTTCAATTCCTTCAACTACAACTTGGGGAGCATGATCTCCACCCATAGCATCAACAGCTATTTTCATTTTATTTCCTCACTAATCAAAATTATTTAATTGTTCATATTCATCATTGATAAATGACTTTAAGGCCTTTGTTTCTGGACTATTCAATAAGTTTTCATCATTAAACAACTTACTTGCTTCCTCTTGGGCCACTTCTAAGATATTTATATCATTGATAGGATTTCCTACTTTGAATTCAGGCAATCCCGATTGACGATTGCCCAGCATATCCCCAGCACCACGCATTTTTAGATCTTCTTCCGCCAAAATAAATCCGTCATTAGTCGACGTTAAAATTTTCATTCGCTCAACAGCAGATTCATTCTTAGGATCAGCAATCAAAATACAATACGATTGTTTATCGCCACGACCCACACGACCTCTCAATTGATGCAATTGTGAAAGGCCAAAACGATTAGCATCATATATTACCATAACTGTGGCATTAGGTACATCAACACCAACCTCAATTACTGTTGTTGAAACCAAAACATCGATTTTTTTATTGGAAAAATCATTCATTACGGTCTCTTTTTGTTCATTTGGCATCTGCCCGTGCAACAAGCCAACTTTATATTGCTGTCCAAATAATTCCGTAAATTTGTCATAAATCAGCTCAGCATTCTTCAAATCCATCGATTCCGATTCTGAAATCAAAGGCGTTACTACATAAACTTGTGCTCCATCAGCTAATTCTTTAGTCACAAATTGATACATCTGTTCAATCTTTTGACTTCTAATCCAATAGGTTTCTATCTTTTTACGACCAGCTGGCAATTGGTCGATTCTTGAAACATCCATATCTCCGTAGGTTGTGATCGCCAAGGTTCTAGGAATAGGCGTCGCAGTCATTGCTAATACATCTGGATTAACTCCTTTTTCACGTAAAGCCTTTCTTTGATTAACACCAAACCTATGCTGTTCATCAATAACAATAAAGCCTAAATTCTTATAATCAACACTATCCTGAATCAATGCATGTGTCCCTACTACGATGTTGGTTTTACCTTCTCGAATATCCTTTGCAATATAATCATGTTCCTTTTTAGTTAGTGAGCCTGTTAATAAAGCTATTCGAATTTTCAAAGGTGCTAGTAATTTACCAATCTTATCAAAATGTTGCTGAGCTAAAATTTCTGTAGGAGCCATAATAGCAGCCTGATAACCAGCAGTAACTGATGCCAACATTGCGATAACAGAGACAATAGTTTTACCAGACCCAACATCACCTTGTAACAACCGATTCATATGATGCTCTGATTTCATATCAGCCAATATTTCCTTAACAACTCTATCTTGTGCAGCCGTCAAAGTGAATGGTAATTGTCCAATAAATTCATCAATATACTTAGAATCATACTTTTCTTCAATTCCAATATTATTACGATCATCATTGGCTTTAATACTCTGTAATCCACATTGGAATAAGAAAAATTCTCTAAACTTAGCACTTCTTCTGGCTTCATCACTTTGTTGTTCATTTTTAGGAAAATGAATGCCCGAAACAATTTCTTCATCATTCAACAATTTATATTTCAATCGCAAATAATCAGGAACGATTGTTTCAATTTGATCATGATACTTTTCAAAAGCTAATTTAATTAAATTAACTAGTGTTTTCTGATGAATGTTCTTATTAACTGAGTATACCGAATCAATCGAATCTTTCCCATTAACATCAATAACTTTCATTCCGGTCAATGATCGACGATTTTCATTCCACTTTCCATATACAGCTACATCTTGTCCAGTTTCAAATTTATCCTTTAACCATGGTTGATTAAAAAAAGTTACCATAATGGATTCATTTTCAACCAAAATACGTGCATTTACCCGAGTCTTTTTATAACCAAAGCGCGCTACAACCGGCTCACTGGCCACAACGCCCTTCAATAGAATTTTTTCCTGATCAACAGCATCATCTAAAGATTTTGCTTCCATATCCTCATAACGAAAGGGAAAATAGAATAACAAATCATAAACATTTTTAATCCCTAGTGATTCCAAGGATTCCAATCTCTTGGGACCCACTCCAGGTAATTGTGCTAATGAAACTTTTCTCAAATCCATACTTTCCCCTCCTTTGAATTTGCGCTCAAAAAATAAAAAAGGCATGACAAAAATATCTTTTCGTCATTACCTCCTTTAATTTATTCAACCGAGATCAAATAAGGATAAACTGGTTGATCTCCTTGATGAATTTCTGTTTCAAGATCTGAATATTTATCTAAATAATCAGCAATTTTTTCTGCATCAGCTTTTGTACCATCTTGACCTATCAAAATAGTAATAACTTCACTATCCTCATCAATCATCTTATCCAGCATTTTTTCAGTTCCATCGATGATATCCTCATCGTCAACCAAAATCTTGCCATCAACAATTCCCATATAATGACCTTTGGTAATCTTAAGACCATCAATTTCCGTATCACGAATAGCTTGTGTAATTTGACCACTCTTGACCGTATCCAAGGAATCTTCCATATTTTCCTTATTATCTTCTAATTCTGCTTCAGGGTTAAATGAAAGCATTGCCGTCATCCCTTGTGAAATAGTTTTAGAGGCCACAATTGCAACTGGAATATCAACTAAATCAACTGCTTGTTTAGCCGCCATAATAATATTGCCATTGTTTGGTAATACCAAGGCTCTCTTAGCGTTGGACTTATTAATGGCATCAACAATATCATTGGTTGATGGGTTCATAGTTTGACCACCGCTAATAACATGAGTCACACCTAAACTCTTAAACAACGTTGTCAATCCTTCGCCAGATGAAACGGCAATGACTGCATAATCGACTGGTTCTTGATTTGTTTCTTCAGTAACTGGTTCATCCTCATCAACAATCGTCTCATGTTGTAAACGCATATTGTCAATTTTAATTTTTACTAAAGAACCATATTTTCTACCGGCTGACCAAACCTTATAAGGATAATTGGTGTGAACGTGAACTTTGATAACCTCATCATCAGCAACACAAATAAGTGAATCACCGATGCCATCTAAATAATTACGAAGTTTTTCATTGTCAAATTGTTCATCCGAAGTTGGATTTTCACCAATTTTAACCATCATTTCAGTACAATAACCATTTTTAATTTCATCAGTACTAAATTGGCCTTGAACAGACTGGTGATGACTAGCATTGACCATTTCAGTCATATCTCTTTCATCAGGAATATATTCTTCATTACCTGATTGACCTGTTAATCCCTCTAAGAAACCTTCATAAATAAAGACTAATCCTTGACCGCCGGAATCAACTACACCAACCTCTTTCAGTACAGGAAGCAATGAGGGCGTTTTTTCCAATCCTACTTTTGCACCCTCAACTACAGCTTGCATGACCTCAGAAACATCGTCAGTGCTCTCAACCTTCTTCATACCGGCATCAGCACCAAATCTAGCAACCGTTAAAATAGTTCCTTCTACGGGCTTCATAACTGCCTTATAGGCTGTTTTAACCCCATCATCGAATGCCTTTGCCAAATCCATTGCTGTCAAAGTATCTTTTTCTTCAATACTTTTTGAAAACCCACGAAAGATTTGTGAAGTGATAACACCAGAGTTACCACGAGCACCCATTAAAAGCCCTTTAGCAAGTGCCTTACCCAGTGTTCCAACATGGTCACTTTCAGACTCATTAACGGATTTAAAACCGCTTTGTATTGTTAAACTCATATTAGTTCCGGTATCGCCATCAGGAACCGGAAAGACATTAAGTGAGTTTACAAACTTAGCATTTTTTTCAAGTCTATGCGATGCAACACGCACCATATCTGAAAATTCTTTTTTTGTAATTAGTTCTTTGCTCAAAAGTTTCCCCTCCAACCAGCTTTACCTACTCAATATCGTCCAGAACTTTAATTCCTTGAACGTAAACATTAACAGTGCCAGCTGGTGTACCAAGCATTGTTTCTAGGTTATATTTTACTTTTTCTTTTAAATTTTTTGCTACTTCAGATATTTTGATTCCATATCCTACGATTATGTAGACATCAACGGCCAGTTTACCATCTTCTTGATGAATAACTATACCTCTAGAAAAATCTTCACGATTGAGAATTGTATTCATACCATCACGCAATTGATTCTTGCTTGCCATACCTACGATACCGTAGATATCAGAAGCAGCTCCACCAACGATTGTGGCAACAGTATTTGTTGAAACGTCAATCTCACCATGTTTTGTTTTAATTGTAACTGCCATCTCTGGATCCTCCTATTCATGGACCAAAACTATCATAAACAATAAAATTCTATCATAGCCTCAAATCTAATTAAAGAATTAAACCATATAAAACTATATTAATACACAATTACTCTATTGATTTCAATTCTTAGATATGGTAAATTAGTCAGGTGATATTTTAAAGAAAAAAACATGTAGCCAAAGGAGGTCGGTCCCATGGCAAAAGATATTATTACAGGCCGTAAAACAGTGTTCGGTAACAAGCGTTCACACGCTCTTAACCAATCAAAACGTTCTTGGAAGCCAAACTTGCAAAAAGTTCGTATCATGATTGACGGTAAGCCTAAACGTGTTTGGGTTTCAGCTAGAGCATTGAAATCAGGAAAAGTTACTCGTGTATAATTATCACTTAATTATTTAAGAAAGACTAGCAAATTAATTGTTAGTCTTTTTTATTTTACACGATTATAATATATTTTTAGTAAAATTTTTAAAAGGGGTGAACTTAATGAAAATTGTAATTGGCAACCAAAGCAATAATGATGAGCAACTGTCAAAGGCACTCATTCAAGCTAGAGATGGCGACATCATTGAATTGTTGCCAGGATCATATTTCTCCCCAGACAGCCCTTTTATCTGTACCATCAGAAGAAATATAACTCTTATCGGCACATCCAAAAATAAAAATGATGTCAAACTTTATTGTAGTTTTACCGTTGGCGAAGCTACCACTATCATATTAAAAAATTTAACCATCAATTATATGGCAACTGATGAAAATACTCTGGCTGCTTATGATGGTGCTCGCGTTTATGGTAACAATATTACAATTGATCGTAAGTCTGAAGATGATTGGGATACCGTATATGGACAAAATTCGTTTTTTTCCTTTAAAGATTCCAATATTTATACCGGTGCAAAAACAAAAGCAATTGGACTATCTTTAGAAAATAGTCAAATATTTGCGATTGATAGTTTTATTGAATTAATGTTTCAAAAAAATTCCAAATCTTTTCTAAAAGATTCTACTATTACTAACAAACTTGAATTACGAAGGCATTCTGAATTGAACTTTAACAATTTAACCATCGATTCAACTAAATTTTACGTCAAAAATGATTTAGCAGTTAAAAGCAGCTCTCAATTTTCTGGTCAAAATTTAATATTTATAAGGCCACTGCCTCAAATAAGAATATTAAAAAGTAAATTTAATGTGACGGGTTTTCAACCTGAACTTAACTATATTGGTTTTAAATCAGATAAAAACTCTGAAATACTCACTGACGGATTCAATCAAGGTCCTTCGGATAATAGCAAAAATACCAAGTAACCGGTAAAACCGTCTACTTGGTATTTTTTTAATTAGTTTCAAAAACAGCTATCCATTCATTGGTAGCTACACGATACATCTTAACTCCATTAATCGTAGCTATTTTATCTGCTTTATAACTATAATTATCAATTGTCTTCGATATGATATTACCAGTATCATCATATATTGAAATTGACGAGTTGGGAGTAACTACCGATTGACTTGACTCATATTCATAAACATCACTAGCTTTAACCCACTCATTCAAAGCGACACGATAATATTTAACTCCATTGAAATATGCGTATCTATCACTAAACCAATCACTACCTGCAGATAATTTACGAGTGATCTTCTGACCATCAGTTGAGATTAATGATTTACTAGAATCAAAGTAGGTTCTCACATCAACCGGATTGGTATAATAAAGATAGACTGAACTAGCTTTAACCCAAGTATTTGTTGCTACCCGATAATATAGTTCGCCATTAAAAACTTTTTTTTCATCTGTTTTCCAGTCAGTATTTTCCTGTAAAGTCTGTGTAATTGTATTGCCCTCATCATCATACAATTCTACATCGCCAGCATCAGGGTACGTACTTACTGTGTCATCAATTTGAAAGATATCACTATTTTCAGACCCACTATCAGTCTCAGAATTATCGTCACCTGTATCAACATCTGTACCGGTAGAACTATCATCATCGTCATCATCACTACCGGAACCAGAACCAGATGACCCGCCCGATGTAGTTTCTTTTTGTACTAAAATCATTATCGGATCGCTAGAATCAGAGATTTTATAAATTGTGTCACTATCAGCTAGTTCATAGCCATTCGGTAATTGCGATGTAATCGTCTCCGTAGAAATCGTTTTATCTAATCCATCTTCAGCTGTACCTGTTCCAACCTCAGTCCCATCTGAGGTCTGATAACTTAGGGTATTTTGATAAGTCTTATAAACTACATTAAAAGTATAGTTTCGATATTCACTTCCATTGATATTTTCATAGTAAGTGCTCAGTCCCAATTTATTTATAAGATCAACAATAGTACTTGTATCATCCAAACCAAAATGAGTAACGTATATACTTAAAGAATTTGTCACAGCTCCAGCAGATACAGTCGACTTATCCCAATCAACCTCCAGATCAGCAACATCAAGTTGACTACTATCCATACTAATAGTTGAGTATAAATCTTTCGTTCCTGTAAAGGTCAACGTTGTTTGAGGAATCAATGTATCCCCTGAACTATTAGTTTGGTTAATAGTGAAATTATAAGTACTATCCGTTAATTTCTTCAAATATACTGTAAAGTTCCCATTGTACTCAGTCAGTCTATTGTTTGGTGAAATATAATCTACATAATAGTCCGCCTTATCGTATCCATCATTGGTTTCAGCATCTGTTAATAATTCCTCTGTATATGCTACAGTATTACCCAGCGTACCATCTGTAGCGCTATGAACCCCAACTGGTTCACCTGTATCTTCATCAATATAAGTAAGAGTATATGATGAATTATTATTGATAACGTACGTTAAAGTAATGGGATTGACATTACCGTTGCTATCTAGACTGATAGTTGAATTACTAATTGAACTAAAAGTATAACCCGGGATATTTAATAAACTCTCCGGTAAATCAGTCGCCGTTAAAGTTTGTCCTTCTGTATAGGTACCCGTTAATGAGCTTGGTGTATCAGATGATAGATACACTGTTTTAATAACATTCGATGTCGTTTTGAAAGTTATTGGGATACTAGTGATTGTTTGACTGTCTGTCGTAGACGTGTCGGTGGTACTATTTGCAACCGTATTTTCAGTACCGTCGTTATCGGTGGAATTCGTACTTGTTGTTTCAGTACCCGTTTCTGATGTATCTGCACTTCCTGTATCATTTGTTGTATTGATGCTATCAGTACTTGCTGTGTTCGTTGAATCGTCAGTACTATTCGTTGTTGTATCGGTATTATCGGTACTTGTTGTGTTTGTTGAATCCTCAGTACTATTCGTTGTTGTATCGGTGCTATCGGATGTATCCATAGCCACTGTAGTATCGTTTGTGGTATTTGTTGTATCTATATTATTAGACGTATCTTCAGCTAGTGATGAATCAGAAGACGTCGAATTATCACTTTTTGAATCAGTAGGTACAGTAGTAGTATCAGTTGTATCAGCTTTAACTTCTTGGTTCTGCAAATTAGTCAGTATTACCGCGGAAAAAAGCGAAATTCCAATAATTGTAATTTTATTTTTTATTCTCATTAACTCTTACTCCTTCTACTAACTTTCCTAATATAGTTATATTAATTTAAGAATATGAAAAAAGTTAGAAATAAATTCTAATTTTTTGAGTATTTTATTATATTAAAAATAATAAAAAAAGACATCAATCTAAAAATCATCTAAAAAATGATTTCTGATTTGATGCCTTTTTATAATATATTTAATTAAGATGATCCAAGCTTGTTGCCAAATCATTAATTAAATCTTGTGAATCTTCAATACCAACTGATAATCTTACCAACTGATGTGTAATCCCAGCTTTCAATTGTTCCTCAGGTGAAAGCTCTGCATGCGTCATTTTATATGGTAATTCAATTAAACTTTCTACTGCGCCCAAACTAACTGCCAATTGGATCAATTTGGTACCTTCAACAAATTTGGTAGAATCCAAACCTTCAGACAATTCAAAAGAAATAATCCCTCCAAATCCATCAGTCTCAGCTTTGGCAATTTCATAATCCTTACTACCAGGAATACCTGGATAATAAATTTTAGCAATTTCTTTACGGCTTTGTAAGAACTCTACAATCTTTTTAGCGTTAGTTAAATGACGATCCATCCTTACAGACAAAGTTTGAATCCCTCGACGGACTAAATTCGAATCTTCAGGTGAAAGTGTCGACCCGATCGCATTTTGATTAAAATAAACCCTTTTGGCTACTTCTTTATTCTTAACAACTACAATCCCAGCAATTACATCTGAATGACCACTTAAATACTTAGTAGCCGAGTGAATAACAATATCAGCTCCTAAATTTAATGGTCTTTGCAAATATGGTGACAGAAAAGTATCGTCAACTATTGTTAAAATATTATATTTTTTAGCCACTTCAGAAGTTGCTTTAACACTTGTAACATGTAAAAGTGGATTAGTAAAACTTTCAAAATAAATTGCCTTAGTATTTGATTGAATAGCTGCTTCGATTTCTTGGGGATTTTGGGTATCAACAGCAGTAAATTCCAACTGCCAACGCTTCAAAAACTCATTAATCAATCTAAATGTTCCACCATAAATCTCTTTACCGATAATAATATGGTCACCTGGTTTGAAGATGGCAAGAACCGCATGAATTGCTGCAGATCCTGACGAAAAAGCAAAGCCTTGATAACCATTTTCTAATTCTGCCACTTGTTGCTCTAAATAACCTCTCGTCGGATTACCTGAGCGCTCATAATCATATTTTACCTTAGCATCAACTGATGGATAAATATATGTTGATGAATTGTAAATCGGTACATTCACAGCACCAGTATTATTGTCATTTTGAGGTTTCCCATGAACCAATTTTGTATTAAACTCTGTCATTTTTCTCAACCTTTACTTTAAATTTCCTTATCATAGTACTACTACACCAAAAATTTAATAATTTTTTTAACAAAATACTTAATTAAAAATATAATTTCAAGACAAATGTTTCTTCTGAATTAACCAAATAGTCCTAGTAATCGATTTTGATTACTAGGACTATTTGGTTTAATAATCTCAAATTAAATATTTTTACTCTCTTAGTTCATAGTCATTCCACCAGTAACATTAATTCCTTGACCAGTCATATAATCAGACAATGGGCTGGCTAAGAATAGAACTACATTACTTACATCTTTAGGTGTACCAGTTCTACCCAATGGAACCTGACTATTATCTTCTCTTTCAATATCATCTGGCGTCAATCCTCTAATCTTGGCACCGTCTTTTCTTTCGCGATGTTTCATGGACGTTTCAATAATTCCTGGACATACAGCATTGACATTAATTTGATTCTTAGCAACCTCGATTGCCAAGGTCTTAGTCAAACCAAGAACTGCATGTTTAGATGCTACATAGGCTGACATAGCTCTATAACCATTTTTTCCGGCCTGAGAGGCTATCAGAATTACCTTGCCCGGTCGATTAGCATCTACCATCAATTTAACTAAATGTTTAGTTACCAGATAAGTTCCACGTGTATTAACTGATAATGTCTTATCAAAGTCAGTAGTTTTACTTTCAAGTAAATAATCCATAGTTGAAATACCAGCAACATTAACTAAAATATCAGGAGTCAATTGATGCATTTGCAACTGTTTAGCCAAATTCGAAACACTGTTTTCATCGCTAACATCTAGATGAATTTGATACTCCTTATCATCAAGCTTTTTTAACTCAACATTAGAATAAGATAAGTCTGCTGCAACAACAATAGATTTTTCATTTTGAAAAGTGTCCACTACTTGTCGACCAATTCCTTGAAAACCACCAGTTACTAGAACAATTTTTTTCTCCAATGATGTAAATAAACTCATGAACTAACCTTCTTTACTAACTAAATTACGTGACGTTCATATGGATCGTTAGAAATTCCTTCTTCAAGAATCTTCTTCGACCACTCTTTAGCTGAGAACAATGAATGATCACGATAATTACCACAACTGTACTTGTCAGTTCCTTGAACATCTTTCCATTCGATTTTATTGGCAATATCATCTAGTGCGTCCTTCAAAGCAGTTGCAACCTCAGTGGTTGAATGTTCACCCCAAACAATTAAATGAAATCCAGTGCGACATCCAAATGGCGAACAATCAATTACTCCATCCAAACGATCCCTTAGTAGACCTGCTAATAAATGTTCAATCGTATGTAATCCGGCAGTTGGAATTGCATTTTCATTTGGTTGAACCAAACGTAAATCATAGTTTGAAATTACATCGCCTTTTGTTCCATTTTCCTCTGTAATCAGGCGGACATATGGTGCCTTTACCTTTGTGTGATCCAATGTAAAACTTTCAACTTTAGCCATAATTAAATATCTCCTTAAAATTTATTATTTATTTTCCAAATATGATAATGGTTTATTAACTTCAATCTTGGTTCCATAATACTTTTTCTTGATATAAGCTTGAATTTTTTTATTGTGGTATAGCTTAACCAATTTTTTATAATTAGTATTATCTTTATTCTTTGCAGCTGTAGCTAAGATATTTATATTATCTTTTGTACTTTGATCGACTTGTTCGTGATAGATTGAATCAGTCAAAACATGAAGTCCACCTTCTAAAGCAACTGTATTTGAAATAAGAACGACTGGCACATCATTTAGAACCCGTGGTCCTGTGGTATCATCAATTTCCTTAAACTTTAAATTCTTAGGATTTGACGTGATATCTTTGGTATCTCCTAAAGCATTAAAATCCTTCTTCAAAGTAATTAAGCCTGCCTTTTGCAAAAGCAGTAGATCACGTGAGGTATTGGCCGGATTGTTAGCAATTGCAATAGTTGTTCCATCAGGAATTTCACTAATCTTTTTATACTTCTTGGAATAAATTCCTAATGGTTCCAAATAAGTTGTTCCTAAAGCAGCCAACTTACCCTTAGGATTCTGCTTATTATAAGCCTGGTAATAAGACCATGATTGAAAAGCATTAACATCAACTTGGCCTTCACTTGTAGCATTATTTAATTGTGCCCCATCAGTAATTTCCTTAGTCTTGATTTTTAATCCTAATTTCTTTGCTTGTGAACTTTTGGCTATATATTCCCAAATAATCAAATCTGATCCTTGTGAACCAATTGTGATGGTACTACTTTTACTTGCAGTGGTTGAATTACCACATCCAGCCAATAAAATTACTGACAAAAACAAAATAGTAGTAATTAATATGCTTTTTTCTTTTTTCATTTCTTCCCCCTCCTCAATCTTTCTAATAATTTTCTAATTCTTATATTGGAATCAACCAAAAATCAAACATAGAATTACCTCCTCTTAAAAACTCTATAAACTCTTAATAGCAGAATATGATTCCTCATAACAAGCTCTAAATGACAAAGTCTAAAACCCTTAAGGAATGTGATTTATCTTCAATAAATCACATAACAAGCTCTAAACGACGAAGTCGTTAAGAGCTTGTAAAAAAAATAGTCGTCCCTACACATACAGAATTTACCTGCAATGTAGGGACGACTACCGTGATACCACCCTAATTCATATTTTGTTTACACAAAATACCTCAACGACACTAACATGTCCGGGATGATATCGCATCCTTGCGTACCTTCGGCTTGCACCTAGGTAAGACTCCAAGCTCATGTTCAACAATCTTTCACTCCGCCTTTTCACTATCTAGCGGTCACTATCCAAGCTACTTGATGATCTACTCTTCTCTTCAACGTCTAATTAGATTAAATAAGTTTTAATTGTTTGATTGATGATTAATTTACACTTGCATTTTATAATTGTCAATATTTTTTCTAAAGAAATTATTATTTCATTACTCTAATTAAAGGTGTACCAATTATATAATTTGTTATATTACAGTACAAAAAAAAGGTATTCTCAAAGAGAATGCCAAAACTTTATAAACAAATTAAATTATTTTTTATCTTTACTTTGAATAACTGCAATGATTCCACTTTCGAAGCTAAAATCAATCGTCTCACTAATGAATTCATTGCTTGCCCAACTTATTGGATGTGATGAATTAAAATCATTTAATTTATATTTTGCATCAAATAGATTTAAATGTGTTATCGGACCTAAATTTACGAATGCAACATATTTCATCCCTTGTTCATGATAAATTTCATAACGTCCAGGTTTATAAAATCTGATCGTATTTGTTGCAGATTTATAATACAATTTATCGTAAAAATCAGAGAATCTCGGGTCAAATGGTAAAAATAAATTGACCAAAAAGTGATCTATTCTTCCACCAGTTGCTCCATAAACGTAATATTCCTGTGCATTAAACTTTTCCCGTGCTAACAATAAACACAATTCCGAATCAGTATCATCTTTTTCTGGTGGAAACTTTTCAAAGATAGGAACATTATCATGCAATAACTTTTGTTCTTTTTTAGTAATTGAATCAAAATCACCAATAGCTATTTGGGGAATGATCCCATTAGCCATTAAATGCAAACTTCCTCGATCAGCTCCAACCCAAGGACCCGGAATAGATTTAATATTCTTACTTAATTCATCAGGATACTCACTTTGTGGACCACCTAAGAGGATATTTACTCTTTTCATTGTTTTGCATCCACTGCCAATGAACGGAGCCCATCAATACGATCCTTAAGACCACCAAGATCATCAAATAAATATGATCCAGAGACAAAAATATCAGCACCCGCTTTAGCACATTGAGCAATGGTTTCATCATTAACTCCACCATCAACCTCGATATCAAAATTATCATCAGCTGCTGTTTGACGCAATTGATCCAATCGTTGAATTTTTTTAGTCATACCTGGAATAAATTTCTGACCACCAAAGCCAGGATTAACTGTCATAACTAAAATTCGATCAATAATTGGGAACAATTCTTTAACAGTCTCTAAAGGAGTTCCGGGATTAACAACCACTCCAGACTTAGCACCGTAACTTTTAACTAATTCAATTGAACGATAAATATGCTGAGTACTTTCTGCATGAATCAAAACCGTACTAGCTCCGGCCTCAACCACCTGCTTAACGTAAGCATCAGGATTTTCCATCATCATATGAATATCAAGTGGTTTATCAGTCACACGTCGCATTCCTTCAACTACGTTTGGACTAAAAGACATATTAGGAACAAAGTTTCCATCCATCATATCAATATGAAAAACATCAGCGCCTGCTTGATCAGCTGCTCTAACGTCACGTTCTAGATTCATAATATCTGCGGATAAAATTGATGGTGCAATTTTTACTGTCATATAATCAACTCCTTAATATCTTTTCTTATACGAATTAATTTCATTTAAAAAGTATAGATAATTATCATATCGACTATGCATTATCTGTCCTTCTGCCAATTCCTCTTTAACTTTACAATTAGGCTCATTGACATGTCGACAACCTCGAAACTGACATTGTCCACTATACTTTAAAAATTCTGGAAATAGACTGGGCAATTCCTCTGGTGTAATTTCCATTAAATCTATTGATGAAAATCCCGGAGTATCGGCTACTAAACCGTCAGCAATATCAAATAAGGAGACCTGTCTAGTAGTATGTTTACCACGATTCAAAGTTTGTGATATCTCTGCAGTTGCTAATCCAAGTTCTTTATCAATATGATTCAACAGTGTTGATTTACCAGCGCCTGACTGTCCAGTAAAAACTGTAACTTTATCAGCAAAGGTTGCTTCCAATTTTTCTAATTGATCGTCATTATAACTATCCTGATCATCGAAAACTTGATAACCTGCTGTCTGATAACCCTGAAGAATTTGTTTTAAATCATTATATTTTTCTGCTGTTAATAAATCTGCCTTTGTTAAATAAATTAATGGTTCTATATCATTATGTTCAATATTAACCAATATTTTATCTAACAAATTGCTTGAAAAATTAGGCTCCGCAGATGATGTAACCACAATGGCTTGATCGATATTAGCTATTGGTGGACGCACCAAACTATTTTCTCGTGGCAATATTTCCAAAATATATCCTAAATCACCAGTCGCATCGAAACCAACCTTGTCTCCGACTAAAGGCTTTATTTTACGCTTTCGAAAATTTCCACGGGCTCTAGTTCTTATTAATTCTTCATTTTCATCATCCAAAACATCATAAAATCCACTAATTGATTTTATGATTCTTCCTGTTCGTTCCATAAATCACCCATTTACTGAACCACCAAGAACGGTCTTATTATCATGTTCAACTATGTAAGATCCAGTTTGTCCATTTTTTAGATTAAAACTCAACGTCAATGATGTATCAGATGAGATCGTCATTGATTTATATACCGTACCAATACTATGCGTGGCATCAGAAATATAAATCGTTACATTATTGTTCCCGCTAGAATCATACGGAATAGTTATATCTTTAGTTACTGTATTTGTTCCTGAAGTACTATTATTATTGTTATCTTTATCATTATCACTATTCGTTTTATCGGGATCTGATCCCTTAGAGATAACTACCGATAAAGTACCACCTTGATTAATTGTACTATTAGCAGATGGTGTTTGACTAATCAAAAGTCCATCTTCAATATCATCGGAATATTGATACGTAGTATTTAAGGTAAGTCCAACCTCGCTTGCATAATCTTGAATGCTCTTTAGATTATAGCCTGTCAAATCTCTAACTTTAACTACCTTAGGTTTTACAGTTTTAGCTTTAGCCAAAGTTAATGTTAATGATTTGTTCTTTGTAACAACTTTTTTACCACCTGGGATACTCTGACTAACAATAGTCCCTGCAGTATATTGATTAGTGGCCTTATATTTCAATTTCACTTTAAATCCACGCTTTTTCAAGTTATCAGAAATATCATCATAATCTTTGCCAACTAGTTTGGGCATTTTGTAATAAGTGGCTCCTAAACTTACAACTAAGTTAACTTTAGCACCATTCTTCAACTTCAATCCCTTAGTAGGAATGGACTTAATAACATGCCCAGCATCAACGTCATCATCATTTTCTTTAGAAACATCACCAACCGTTAAATTTGAACTCTTTAACATTACATTGGCCTGTTTAACTGTTAAATTAAACAAATCGGGTACAGTTGTCTCTTGATTGCTTTTAATAACCATCGCTATCAAAAACAATACTAGAACTAATGGTATTATTGATGAAATCAAAATGAGTTTCCGTTTTCGACTCATCTTTTTGGGCTTATTTTCTTGTGCCTTTGACTCTTCTTTACCGGAATCAGGAAGTGGTTCCATAACTCTGGTTTCTTCCAAATTATTAATTGGGGTCGGTATAAACTTAGGTTCGTTTGCACGCTCTGGCATTAAACATGTATTCAGATCATCGCACATTTCCTTCACAGATTGATAACGTTGATCTGGATCTTTAGCAGTAGCCTTTAAAACGGCATTTTCAAGTGGCTGAGGAATATTAGGATCTATCTTACGTAAATCGGGCATTTCTTCTTTAGAATGTTTTAACGCAACAGTTACAGCAGTATCACCAGTGAATGGAACATGTTTAGTTAATAATTCAAACAGAATAATACCCAAGGCATAAATATCTGATAAAACCGTTGCTGACCGTCCCTTAATTTGTTCAGGGGACATATAATGTACTGATCCTAAAAGTGAGTTAGTCCTTGTTATAGAACGTTCACTTAAAGCCAAGGCGATTCCAAAGTCAGATACTTTAACTTGTATAGGATCTTTCTTCTCGTCTACCAAAATGTTTTCTGGTTTTAAGTCACGATGAATAATTCCATGTTCATGCGCATCAGAAACAGCCATACAAATCTGTTTCATAATATCTACTACTTCATGATATGAAATTGGAAAATGAGTTCGAATGTATTTCTTCAAATTAGGACCATCAACATACTCAATTACAATATATTGAACTCCATTATCATTTCCGACGTCTAAAACATTAACAATATTTGGATTAGAAAGACCACTTGTGGCTTTGGCCTCACGTCCAAATCTTTTTTTGACCGATTCATCGTCTTGAAGATCATATCGTAAAGCTTTTACAGCCACTTTCCGATTTAATAATGTGTCATTGGCCAAATATACATTGGCCATCCCGCCTTCACCAAGTGTACCTAGAATCTCATAACGACCGCCTACTAGGTAACCTTTTTCCATCTAATGATTACCTCCATCGCTCTTAGTAGAGAAAAGTAACGCGGTAATATTATCTCTTCCACCGGCCTCATTGGCTTTGTCGATTAATATGTGACACTTGGCTTCTAAACTCATTTCTTTTGACAATACATCCTTGATTTCGTTCTCAGGTACCATATTGGTTAAGCCATCAGTACATAACAAAATTATTGCATCATCAACAAGATCAAAATCCTTAACCCTAGGTTGAACGGTTTGAGAAACTCCCAGTGTTTGGGTAATTATATTCTTTTGAGGATGGTTTTCAGCCTCTTCAGGACTAATTTGTCCTGTTTCTAACAATTCATGAACCAATGAATGATCAACACTTAATTGTTTCAATTCACCAGCTGAATATATATAACATCGCGAATCGCCTACATTAACAACCATCATCTTGTCCCCAATAAAGAAAACGCCAACCATTGTTGTTCCCATGCCGCTTAAATCATCAAACTGATTAGAGACCGAAATAATTCGATCATTTTCTTTACTTAATTCACGAATGATCCATTCGCGTAATTCAGCAATATTATCTACATCTGATTCCTCAAAATTATGTCCTAAGTGAGAAACCGCCATATCTGAAGCAACATCGCCACCACGATGACCGCCCATTCCATCAGCAACGATGCCAAAGACAATGTTCTTTTTATTTTTGAAAACATTCACGTAATCCTGATTGTTTTCTCTGAGTTTACCAACATCAGTTAATAACGCATATTTCATCAGTTTCAACCTTACCTCTTTAATTTTTTCTAACGAAAGTAGCTATAAAGAAACCATCTGTAAAGTAATCACTAGGTAAAACTTTTAACATTCCATCCTTAACTGATTTATCCATAGAAACATCATGTTTAACAGGTTCTAAATCAAAGTTCTGATGTTTCTCTAGGAATTTCTTTACGACATCTTCGTTTTCTTCTTCATCAAAAGTACAAGTACTGAAAACCAATTTACCGTTGACTTCAAGCAAATCAACCATACTATCCAAAATTTGAAGTTGAACCCTCTGTAAATTAAGTAAATCCTCTTCTTGACGGAAATATCTCAATTCTGGTTTTCTTCTGATCAATCCCAAACCTGAACAGGGTGCATCAACCAAAATACGATCGAAAGTCGTATTAAGTAAATCCTTGGCTTTTCTAGCATCAACTGCACCTGTACTAATAATATCGCTATAACCCATTCTTTGACTATTATCACGTATTAATTTAGTTTTATGCTTATGAATATCTAATGCCGTTACAGCGCCATTTTTAATATAACTAGCAATATGAGTCGTCTTACCGCCAGGAGCAGCACAGGCATCCAGCACACGACTATCAGGCTGAAGATCCAAAGCAGGTGCAACAAGCATTGAACTTTCATCTTGAATTGTATAAAGACCATCCCTAAATTCAACAGTATTAACTAAGTTACCACTAGAACAAACTAGTCCCACAGGTGAAATTTTGCTATCATGCATCTCAAATCCTTGTTTAGACAATATTTCCTTTAACTCAGGTACAGTTATTTTATTAGTATTAACTCGGATAGATACACTTGATGGTTGATTAATTGATTCTAAAATTTCTTTAGTTTTATCCAAACCTTGTTGTTCAATAAATAATTCTACCAACCAACGAGGTACACTATATAATTTACTCAAATCATAGACCGAATCTCCACCTGGCATAACACGAGAACCATGTCTTTGAAAATTACGTAAAACAGCATTGACTAGATTACCAGCGCCTTGATTTGCCTTCTTTTTAGCTATCTCGGTCGATTCGTTTAAAATTGCGTGTGCTGGCACTTTATCTAAATAACATAATTGATAAATTGCTGTTTGTAATAATAGGTCTAACCAAAGATCCAATTTTTTATCTTTTAAGTACGGTTCAAGTTGGTATTCCAAAACATATTTATTTTGGATAACTCCATAAACAATGTTTGTCATCAAACGACTATCTGCGTCTGATAAATCTGAATTCTTCAAAATATTGTTAATTTCAATATTAGAATAAGCCTTATTCTTAAAAACTCTTGTCAATGCCTCTACAGCTAATGCCCTAGGATTATTTTTCATCAATAATTTGTTGTCCTTCTTTTAGATTTTTGCCCATTCCATTCAAATAATTGGCAACATCCATAATTTTTTTACCGGCCGGTTGAATCTTTTTGATTGAAACCCCGCGATTGTCTCCCGCTACGATTACCAATCGTTTTTTACCTAATTCAGCAATTGTTCCAGTCTCTTGATCAAATTTTTCTGAAACAATCTCAGTCTTATAAATTTTTGTTCTTTGTCCATCTAACATAACCCATGCTCCAGGGTCTGGACTCAAAGCTCTTATTTGATTAAACACTTGTTCTGCGGGCTGATTAAAATCAATATGTTCCTGTTCCTTAGAAATATTTGGTGAGAAAACCACCTTATCAGGATCTTGAGCAATCGGATGAATGTCACCTGACAAGATTTTAGGAATAGTATCAAGCAATAGTTCTCGTCCAACAATAGCCATTTTTTCAAATAAACTACCATTATCATCATCAAGAGTAATTGGTAACTTCTCCTGACTAATAATATCACCCGCATCCATTCCTTTGACCATATACATAATTGTAATACCAGTTTCCTTGTCACCATTCAATAATGACCATTGAATAGGTGCACCACCACGATACTTAGGTAATAGCGATCCATGAACATTGATTGCCGCTATCTTTGCAGAATTCAAAAAGCTAGTTGGTAAAAATTGGCCATAAGCGGCGGTTACAATCAAATCAGCATTCAAAGATTTCAGTTCCTCTACCTCAGGACTACCTGGCAATTTGGCTGGTTGATAAAGTTTGATGTTTTCATCTTCCGCAATCAATTTGACTGGACTTTTTTGAAGTTTTTGTTTACGTCCGACGGGCTTATCCGGTTGAGTAACAGCTGCAATTATGTCATAACCCTCTTTGATAAGTCCCTTTAGAACTGTTGCTGAAAATTCTGGTGTACCTAGGAAAATTATTTTTGTCATTAAATATCACCCTCATTAATCAATATGTTGTGGTTCATTATCTATCGCAATAGTAAAACCATTTTTAGTATCAGTTTGTGTTTCATTTAAAATTTCTAATAGTTTTTGATGCAATTTAGGTTCATGTTTATATTTTACAATAATTTGATAATAATATTTGTTTTGTTTCCTTGAAATCATCGTTGGACTTGGACCTAAAAGAATAGCATCTTTTGATAAAGCTGTCTGGAGCTGCTTTTTTAACCAATAGCTTTGTTTCAAAGTTTTACCTTCGTCTTGGTTGGCTACACTAATTAAAGTCGTAAAATAATAGGGCGTGTAATTAGATTGATGTCTTAAATACATTTCTTGTTTAAAAAACTTTTCATAATCCTGCTTAGCTGCGTCTTTGATCGCATAGTGGTCCGGATTAAATGTCTGAATAATTACATGACCTGCTTTTTGAGCCCGTCCTGCTCGACCACTGACTTGGGTCAAAAGCTGAAAAGTCCGCTCACTTGCTCGATAATCCGCCAAACTCAAAGTGGTATCGGCGTTAATAACGCCCACTAAGGTAACGTCTGGAAAATCTAAACCTTTTGCTATCATCTGTGTGCCTAATAAAATATCAGCTTTATGTTGTCCAAATTGCTTCAATATCTTCGCATGGTCACCCTTTCGTCTAGTTGTATCAACATCCATTCGTAGAACCTTGGCATTAGGATAAAGGTCATTCAATTGTTGCTCAATATTTTGTGTTCCAGTTCCATAAAAACCAATCTTTTTGCTATGACAATTGGGACAGAAATTAGGTACAGGTTCTTCATGTCCACAATAGTGACACTTCATTTTTGACAAATCCTTATGATAAGTCAGAGAAACATCACAATTGGGACATTTTAAAACAAATCCACATTCGCGACACATCATAAATGATGAGTATCCTCGACGATTAAGTAAAATAATAGCTTGCTCATGTCTATCTAAAGTCGTTTGCAATGATTCTTGTAATGCTGGTGAAAAATCTCCTTTAACGGCTGCATTTTCATCATCTCGCATATCCACTATATGAACATGTGGCAAAGCTTGATCATTAATTCTTTTTTTCATACGAATTAACTGATATACACCCTTTTGAGCTCGGGCCCGTGACTCTAAAGAAGGGGTTGCACTACCTAAAACTACCGGTGCTTTATTAAGGTTTGCTCGCCATAAAGCCACATCACGTGCGTGATAACGAGGATTATCGTCTTGCTTATAACTTGCTTCATGTTCCTCATCAATAATAATCAAACCAATATTATCTAATGGTGCAAACACAGCACTACGCGCACCAACTACAACTTTAACATCTTTATTTTCTATTCGCGTCCACTCGTCATAACGCTCTCCGCTTGAAAGTCCACTATGTAGAACTGCTACTTGATCTCCAAACCTTCCAACCACTCGATTAACCATTTGCGGTGTTAATGATATTTCCGGTACTAACATCAAGGCTGTTTTGTTTTTCTTTAAAGCCTTTTCAATCGTCTGTAGATAAACTTCTGTTTTACCACTACCAGTCACACCTTCAACCAAAAATGTTTTTGAATCTTCTTGATCAATGGCATTACTAATTTGATCTACCGCAACCTTCTGTTCATCAGTCAAAGCCAACTTATTAGTTTGTTCCGGTGTTATTCCAACTGGCTTACGAAATTTAGTTACCTCAATGATTTT
The DNA here is from genome assembly GCF_002872255.1 of Companilactobacillus nuruki. GTDB lineage: Bacteria > Bacillota > Bacilli > Lactobacillales > Lactobacillaceae > Companilactobacillus > Companilactobacillus nuruki. The sequence goes on along the minus strand of NZ_NIPR01000003.1, from coordinate 60,616 downwards.
AACTAATTGATTTTTTTCAGCCGTTTTAATGACTGCTCTGGAAATACCATAATTTCCTTGTAAATCACTAAATTCTATTGGCAATTCTTCTAAGTGATTGCAAAGAAAATCTAATAATTTAATCTGTGCCTTTGCATTAGCACGCAATTTACTTTTTGCCTCATGCAACTGAATAATATTAAGATCGGTTGTTACTGCCTGGCGCTTTATTTGTAAAGCCTGATTTTCAACAACATATTGAATATCAATTTTATTATTTTTTCTTAACTTGTTTATCAAACGAATAGTCTCATCTGACATTTGATTAGTGATTTCCAAATCTGGTTTATCATTTAATAAACTTCTTACTTCGTCATCTTCAGCAATAGGAATAACAAACTCTTTATATTTGGCCCTCATTACGCTAGGAAGCATTGTCTGAAGACAAGAAATTTGAAAAGAATACGTCCGATCTGCTAACCAATATGACAACTTTAACATTTCATCAGACAATACTGGTTTTAAATCAATCACACGACTAATAGGCTTCAATTTACCTTGAAAATCACTGTTATCTTTAACTTTCATTACAAAACCTTGAATTTTCCGTTTGCCGCGACCAAAGGGAACCTCAACTCTCATCCCCGGTACAACTACCTCAGTCAACGAATCCGGTATTAGATATTCAAAAGGTCTGTTAGTTTGCATAGTGGGTACATCAACAATTATCTCTGCTACTGACATTTAAACCACCCTTTAAAAATAAAAAGCCCCCACTAATTCGAAAATCAGTGAAGGAATAATTTTTATTCGTTGTCTTCTTTTTTCTCTTCTTCAATCTTTTCAGCTTCTTTTTCAAGAAGAATTGAATTAGGATCAATTTCAATCTTATCGTCAGCAATTTCTTCAAAAGCACGACCAACAGTTCTTGGTGATTCATAATGACTCAATAATTCAACATCACCATTTTCTAGTTGATGTGCACGTTTAGCAGCTAAAACCGCTAGTGAATAACGAGAATCAACTCGATCTAAAAGTTTATCAATTGATGGATAAATAATCATAAATTATCAATCTCCTATTATCTTTTTATATTTGTCTATAACACGTGCCACTCTTAAGTGTTCACTTTTAATTATACCCTCGATTTTATCAACCGCATTAGGTATTTTATCATTTACGACGGCATAGTCATAGCTTGTCATCATTTGTATTTCTTTTTTCGCCTTTTCCATTCGCTTATCAATGGTCTTCTCATCATCAGTCCCACGATGAGTAATCCTATCCCGTAAGCTTGCTAGATCTGGAGGTGTGAGGAAAATAAATACACCATCAGGCATCTTTTCGCGAACTTGCATAGCACCATTAACTTCAATTTCTAATAATACATCAATGCCTGCATCAAGTTTTTGATTAACATATTTTAATGGTGTTCCATAGTAATGGTCAACATATTTAGCATATTCCAACATTCCACCATTTTTTATTTCTTCTTCAAATTCTTCATTTGTTCGGAAATAGTAATCGACTCCGTCCACTTCACCAGGACGCATCTGACGTGTAGTCATCGAAACTGAATAATCAAATTTAATTGATGAGTTCTTCAACATCGCTTTTCTAACAGTTCCTTTACCTACACCGGATGGACCTGATAAAACGATTAACATTCCCCTTGTTGACATAATTAAGTTATCCCTACTATCTATATAATATTGATATCTATCATGCAATAAAATCACTTGTTTTTCAAGGCTTTAAGTGTCGTCAAGATAAATAATTCTTAAGAAATCAAAAAATAAAGTTGCTCTTTCGAACACAGGTTCGTATAATGTAGATACAAACAAGTGTTCGGGGGACTTAAAAATGCAAGCAAGACAATTACATAATCGTTTCACTACTAGCCTAATCAACAATACTACAAACTTTATTAATAATAACTTTGATTTTAATTTAAAAAAACAATCTCAAATTCAAGTTAAACAAATGCCCTTAATGCAATTAGAATTTTTTGCAGAACAGAGTTTCCAAAAAAAATATTCTGTCGTTATTACAATGTTAAACGACAATCAACTACATGGCAAATTTATTTCACAAGTTAATAAAAATAAATTCGTATTCAAAATGACTTCCACTTTTTTTGAAATAGTTACTTTAGACCAACTTAAATCTATCAATTTAGTCTAATCGTTGCTGCTCTCCTTGTGCCAACTCTAACAATTCTTGGGCGTGTTTTCTTGTCAGATCAGTTACCTTTGTTCCAGCTAACATCAATGAAATAGCTTCAATTCTTTGAAGATCGTTAAGTAGCGAAACTCTTGTTTCGGTTTTATCCTTAACGGTCTCTTTTTTTATTTCAAATTGTAAATCACTCATTGCCGCTACCTGAGGAAGATGAGTAATACAAAGAACTTGAAGAAATTGTGAAACTTTATAAATTTTATCGCCAATAGCTTGAGCCACTCGACCGCTGACTCCAGTATCTATTTCATCAAAGACAATTGTCTCAACGTTCATTTTCTCAGCAATGATGGCTTCAAAAGCCAAAATCACTCGGGACAATTCACCACCAGAGGCAACCTTAACTAATGGCTTAAAATCCTCTCCAATATTTGTCTTCAGATCAAATTGAATTTGATCTATACCGTCAACCGTAAGATTATCATCAGCCAATGAAGTAAAATTAACACCAAATTTGGCATTAGGCATATAGAGATCCTTTAATTGATGATTGATCGATTTTTCCAAACTGGTTGCTGTTTGATGTCTTTGTTTTGACAAAGACTTTCCCAGTTCAATCAATTCTTTTTGCTGATTTTCGATCTCTTTTTCTAATTTTGCCTCAGTTTCATCATCAATATCAATCTCCGATAACTCCTGATGTGCAGTTCTTCCAAACTCAATAACCTCATCCAGGCTTGGTCCATACTTTTTTTTCAGACTATCCAAGGTAATTAAACGTTTTTGAATATTATCCAAACGATCCTCATCAAAGTCCAAGTTTTCTATCTGATCAGCGATGGTTGAAGCATTGTCCTGCAATTGGTAATAAGCACCATTAACTGAATCGTATAAATCCTTATAAGACTTATCATAATCCATAATGTCTTCCAATTGATCACGAACGTTTCCTAAAGCATCTACCACGCCAGTATTATTCTCAGAAAGGCCTCGATAGCTTTCCTGTAAAGAGGAACTAATTTTCTCAAAATTGGAAAGTTGGTTCTTTTCGTCTTCTAATTGATCATCTTCGCCAGCAATTACTTTGGCACTGTCAATTTCCTCAATTTGAAATTTTAACATGTCAATTCTTTGTACTAAATTTTGTGAATTTTTTTGAATCGTTCTTAAACGACTACGTTTATCCTGATAATTCTTAAATAATTTTTGATATTGAACTAAATTCTTTTGAAACTTATTGTCAGCAAATCGGTCTAAAATATGAATATGATTATCTTCATCCAATAATTCTTGTTGCTGATTTTGACCATGGATTTCTACCAAAAATTGACCCACTTGTCTCAAAACATTGGTTTTAACTAACTCATTATTAACTCGACAAACATTTCTACCTTTACGATTTATTTCACGTTTAATAATTAATTGATTATCATCATGAGCAATCCCGTATTCGTCCAAAATAGCAAAAAGAGGACTACCTGATTTCACTTCAAATAGTCCCTGCACATTTAATTGTTCCTGTCCTGTTCTAATAAAATCAATCGAGGAACGGCTTCCGACTAGCAATCCCAAGGCATCAATAATAATTGATTTACCGGCACCAGTCTCACCCGTCAATGCAGTCATTCCACTGCGGAAGTCGATCTGTAACTGATTGATAATTGCAAAATTATTGATTATTAATTTTTTTAGCATTGTCTCACCTATTTATTTAGATTTGAGTAAGCTGCTTCCATCGTCTTCTCAACAGAAACATTATCTAAAACTTCACCATCTTGTGATTCAGTTGGTTTTTGAATATGCATCAGAAACTCAATATTACCTTCTCCACCCTTAATTGGTGAATAATCCAAACCAGATACAATAAATCCAGTTGTTTTAGCAAAGTTAATAATTTTTTCAAGAACCATTTGATGAACTTTATGATCACGAACTATTCCGTGTTTACCGACATTTTCTGGACCAGCCTCAAACTGCGGTTTGATCAAACATACTGCATCTGAACCTGGCAAAATGATATTAAACATTGGTGGCAAAATCAACTCTAAAGAAATAAAAGAAACATCAGTCATTGCAAATTGTGGCAATCCTTCGTGAAAATCTTCTGGTTTGCTGTAACGGAAGTTGACCCGTTCCATCACAACTACTCGCTCATCTTTTCTTAACTTCCAAGCTAATTGATTATATCCAACATCCAAGGCATAAACTTTTTGGGCACCATTTTGCAAAGCAACATCAGTAAAACCACCAGTTGATGAACCTATATCCAAACAAGTTCTATCAGTTAAATCAATTTCAAATGATTTGAGAGCTTTCTCCAACTTATATCCACCACGACTCACATACTTGCTATGAGCATTCTTAGCCAAATGAAAAACTGTGTCAGGATCAACCTTTTCACCTGGTTTATCAAAACGGAGATTATCCTGATTATAAACTTCACCGGCCATAACTGAGCGTTTGGCTTGTTCTCTTGATTCAAATAGATTTTGTTCAACTAATAAAACATCAATTCTTTTTTTTGCCAATATGTGTCACCTATTCTTTAAAATAATCCAAAAAGCTTACCAATAAGTTTTTATCGAATTCTTCTTCCTTCAAAACCGCATTAAGTGCAGACTTAATTAATTCAGTTAATTTTTGTTCAGTCGCTTTTTTACCAATCAAGTTTGGAAAAGTATTCTTATCGATATCTTCTCCATCATCAGCATCATTCAAATCATCCTTCAATTGAAAGGCTAAACCAATATTATTAGCATACTGAACTAAATTTTTAGATAAATCATGTCCGGCACAAAAAGCTCCAACTGTTACCGCAGCAGTAATCAAATCAGCTGTTTTTTCTTTATGTAAAGTTGTCAGTTCCTCTTCGTTCAGATGTTTATCTTCCATGGTAATATCAGTCATTTGTCCAGCTACCATACCCATCGGACCAGCATTATGAGCTAGTATGCGTATGGCCGCCATCCTCTTATCAGTTGTCAAGTTTGATTTGGCGATCCAATAAAATGCCTGTGTCAATAATCCATCTCCGGCAAGAACTGCGGGGCCAGTTCCAAATTTTTTATGGTTGGACAATTTTCCACGGCGATAATCGCTATCATCCATCTCTGGAAGATCATCATGAATCAATGAATATGTATGAACCAATTCAATTGCTCCAGCAATGTCAAAATAACTCTTCAAATCTTCTTTTCTGATACCACAAGAATAAACGACTGCCAAAAACAACATTGGACGAACCCTTTTGCCACCAGCATTCAGTGAATAAAGCATTGCATCGCGAAGAGTAGTCTGTTTTATTTCATTATTTAGTTTGTCATTCAAGAATTGATTGAATTCAGGTAAAACTTGTGTGCAAAATTCTGAAAAATTTTTAATTTGCATCTTTGTTTCCTTCATTCTGGTCATTCTTCATATTAACTTCTTGTCCATCTTTAGTCATGATTTTGGTAACTGTGGCTTCAGCATCACTAAGAGTTTTTTCCAATTCCTTACTCAAGGTAACACCGATCTTAAACTTCTCCATAGCTTCTTCCAATGGGACATTACCTGACTCAAGGTTTGTCACTATTGCTTCTAAATCAGCCAAATTTTCTTCAAAAGTTTTCTTATCAGCCATTATTATCCTCACTTATTTCTTTGGTTATTAATTTGACATTACCATTTTTAACGTGTAAATCAACTAACTGATCTACTTGATAATCGGAAACATCTCGCAATACTTTACCGTCTGGATTGGTAGGAATAGCATAACCTCTACTCAATGTCTTCAGCGGACTCAATGAATCTAATGCAGCTACACGACTATTAAATATATTACGATTTTTATTGATAATTTTATTAACATTGTTAATTAAAATTTGATAATTTCGATTAACTTGATTGCTATAACTATATATTTGTTCACGTGGTGATTCTCTGACTAATCTATTAGCATATTGAATCAAATCAGTTTTTGAACGAGTTAATGTATTCTTGATATTTTGATTTAATTTATCTTTTAAGTAATCGACCTTTTGTAGGTATACCTCATAGATACGTTCAGGATGCCTCAAAAAAACGTTCTGAGACAAAGAATTAACTCTGTCCTTATAATTACTTATTATATTATTTTGTGCGCTGTAAAGACGAGTCTGTAACTCTTGTAGATGTTCCAAAACATCATTTAAAACAGGGGTTGCTAATTCTGCTGCCGCTGTTGGAGTTGGAGCCCTCAAATCAGCAACTAAATCAGCAATTGTAGTATCAGTCTCATGCCCTACTGAGCTAATTACAGGTATTTTGCTTTGGACAATAGCTTGAGCAACAATTTCTTCGTTGAAGGGCCAAAGATCCTCAATCGAACCACCACCACGACCGATAATAATCGTATCGAAATGACCGTTTTCATTAATTCGTTTTAGTTGTTCAACGATTGTACCTGCTGCTTCATCTCCTTGAACCTGAGCCGGATAAAGTACCAATTGAACAATCGGAAAACGTCTACTTACAGTTGTCATGATATCATGAATCACTGCACCCGATTGGCTAGTAACCACGGCAATCCTTTTAGGGAATTGTGGTATCACCTTTTTTGGTAAATCAAAGACCCCTTGTTCAGCTAATTTCTTTTTCAATTGTTCAAAAGCAACATATAGAGCTCCTAGACCAGCCGGTTCCATCGAATCAATATAAATTTGATAGGAACCTGAGGGTTCATAAAGAGAAATTCTTCCTTGGACGAGGACTTGCATACCCTCTTCTGGTTGAAATTTAATCTTTTCAAAATTTCCTTTAAACATTATCGCAGAAATTTTAGCTTTATCATCTTTTAAAGAAAAATATTGATGAGCATGCGGACGCAATCTAAAATTAGAAATTTCCCCCATCAAATAGACGTGTCCCAAATAAGGGTCCACGTCAAATTTCTTCTTTAGATATTTACTTAAAGCGGTAACTGTTAAATATTGATCATTATCCATTTATCCTGCCTTCAGCTAATTCAATTACTTGATCTACTAAAGCTGTGATGGTCATTGGTCCAACTCCTCCAGGAACTGGTGTTATCATTGATGTTTTATCCTTTACATCATCAAAGTCAACATCTCCACAGAGTTTACCATTTTCATCGCGATCCATACCAACATCAATTACTATGGCCTGATCTTTAACGTAATCTTGAGTAATGAATTTAGCTCGGCCAATGGCTACAACTAGCACATCAGCCTTACTTGTTATTTCTTTTAGGTTCTTAGTGTGTGAATGCGTGATAGTCACGGTAGCGTTACGTTCCAACATTAAAGCCGCCGTGGGTTTACCAACAATATTAGAACGACCAATGATAACAACATTCTTACCATCAAGATCAACATTATAATGATCTAACATCATCAAAATACCGGACGCAGTGGCTGGCTTAGTCATTGGTGTTCCAATCCATAGATTACCTACACTTATTGGAGTAAATCCATCAACATCTTTATTAGGGCTAATTGCCTCATTAACCTTATCTTCATCAATATGATCTGGTAGTGGTAGTTGTACCAGAAAACCATCAATGGCTGAATCATTATTTAATTCATCAATCTTTGCTAACAACTCTTGCTCAGTAACTGATTCTTCAAAGCGAATCAATTGAAAATTAATACCCAATTTTTCAGCACGTCGTTGCTTATTACGTACATAAACTGCACTTGCACTGTTATCGCCAACTAGTACAACAGCCAATCCCGGTGTAATACCTTTTTCTTTCAAAGATTCCACTCGTTTAGCCATTGTTTCATCTAAAGCCTGAGCCACTTTTTTACCCTCTAATAATTTCACACTAATCACCATAAAAAGGCTGGTAAATTTACCAGCCTTTACCCTTCTACAAAATTAGATAAAATACCATTTATAAAGGACTTTGAGTCCTTATCGCCAAAGTCACCAGCCATTTCGATTGCCTCATCAATAGCTACTTTCTTTGGTACTTCCAAACTGTTTTCCATTTCAAATAATCCTTCGCGTAAAATTACACGATCGATTCTAGACAGACGGCCAACCGTCCATTTATTCTTCAAATGAGTAGCAATTTGTTCATCAAGTTCTGCTTGATGTTCAATTGTCCCAGAAACTAAAAACGTCAAATAATCAGGTACAGCCTCTTGATCCAAATCACATAGTTGCATGGTAGATGTGATGGCATCTTCAGGATTGTTTTTGGTAGTTTCAATGGAAAATAGTGATTGAACTGCAAGTTCTCTGATCTTATGTCTACTTATCACTAGTTTTATTCCTTTTTGTCTGTTGTTACACGTTCGATATCGCCAGTTTCTTTTTTGGCAATCAATCCGACAACATGCACATTTATTTCACTTAAGTTTAAATCGGTCATGAATTTAAGCTGTTCGATGGCTGATTTTTGAATCTCCAATGATACTTTAGGGATTGAGACGCCATATTCTAAATACACGTATACATTTGCTGAAACTTTATCAGCGTCAAATAACACGTCAACACCCTTACCATGGTTGATTCTTCCAAAAAGTGAATCGATTCGACTAGAAATTGTACCACGCATCTCGTAGACACCTTCAACTTGATTTGTAGCAATTCCTAATAGGATTTCAATAACTTGATGTGATATCTCAACATTACCATTTATTTTTCCACTATCTTGTTGTAGAGAAATATATTTTTGCTCAGCCATAAACTTATCTCCATAATCAGTTATTAATTAGCACGTGAAATATAAGTACCATCTTGTGTATTAATAGTTAACTTGTCGCCTTCATTAACGAAGAATGGTACTTGTACAACTAACCCAGTTTCCATTGTAGCTGGTTTTGAACCACCTGATTGAGTATCACCCTTGATAGAAGCCTCAGTAGCTGTAACCGTAAGATCAACTGTATTAGGTACGTCAACCCCAAGCGTCTCACCATTGTAAGTCATGATACTTACTTCCATATTTTCCTTCAAGTATTTCAATTCTTCTTGAATTTGTTCCGCTGGAATAGTCAATTGTTCATAAGTTGTTGTATCCATAAAGACGTGATTTTCACCATCAGCATATAGATATTGCATCTTTTTATTTTCAATAGTAGCTTTTTCAACTTTAGCTGTTGATCTAAAAGTCATTTCTTGAACAGCACCAGTTCTCAAGTTCTTTAACTTTGAACGTACAAAGGCACTACCCTTACCTGGTTTAACATGTTGAAATTCTATAACACGCCAGATACCATCTTTTACTTCGATTGTTAGTCCATTTTTGAAATCATTTACTGAAATTGACATTTTGTTCTCCCTTAGTTCTAAGATTTTGCCGATGAAACACTATACATTATATTACCAATATTTACATGATAATGGCAATAACTCAAGCTTATTATATAAAAAAAAGAGGAACAATGTCCTCCTTTTCTATCAATATATTAATATACTGAAACTTTCTTCTTGTCTTTGCCAAGTCTTTCGAACTTAACAACACCGTCTGTAAGTGCGAACAATGTATCATCGCCACCGCGACCAACATTTGTTCCGGGATGAATCTTTGTACCACGTTGTCTATAAATAATTGAGCCAGCAGTAATAGCTTGGCCATCAGCACGCTTAGCACCTAGTCTACGACCAGCTGAATTACGGCCGTTACTTGTTGATCCACCACCCTTATGGTGAGAGAAAAATTGTAAATTCATCTTAAGCATGAAGTTTACCTCCTAATCAAGATCTATCTTATTTTTTTGTACTTGAACTTCAATGTTTTTTGGATAACTGCCTTCGATATCTTTAAGAATCCAAAACAAATTATCCAATAACAAAGCAGTATCGTGTGATATCGCCTTGTCAAATTGGCAACCTAAATGACCACCATTGACTTCATCCATGACTATCTGAGGCGTTGCCCCAGTCAGCTTATCCAGATTGTTGATTGTTCCAATTGTCACTGCCGAAACAGCGGCACAAACCAAATCTTGACCATATGGTCCTGAATCAGCATGTCCCTTAATCAAAAAGGAATCGATCGACTGCTCTGAATCTTGGTGAAAACTTGCTCTAATCATGATTAAGCCTTGATACTATCAATAAGTACCTTTGTATATGGTTGACGGTGACCTGTCTTCTTGTGTGAATGCTTCTTAGGCTTGTACTTGTAAGTAACAACTTTCTTTTCCTTACCTTGCTTTTCAACCTTACCAGAAACACTAGCGCCTTCAACTACAGGGCTACCAATCTTAATGTTGTCGCCATCAGAAACCAAAATTACATCATCAAATGTAACTGCGTCCCCTTCTTTGACATCAAGCTTTTCAACATAAATTGAAGCATTTTCTTCAACTTTATATTGCTTACCACCAGTTTTAATAATTGCGTACATAAACGTACACTCCCTTCTAAGACTCGCCAATCGGGTGCACTAAGCTTAAACCCGATTTTGAGCGGTTGTAGATGCAATAGTGATTGCAACTTATAAAATATAGCAAATTTTGCTTGCTTTTTCAACTATTCTCAGGAACTTTTTTGTTTTTTCCAATCAGATCTTTCAAAGATAAATATCCCAAAATAATAAAGCCAAACAAATTAATTAGTAACGAAATTATCCCAATCCAATTATACCTAGAATGAATCTCTATTATATTCTTCCCTGAGTAGGTACGTAACTGCAACGTTCCTCTTTTAGAAATAGTCGTTTTCACAGTTTCATTATTTAGTTGTACCTTGTATCCTGAATAATCTTGAATAGGCAAATCCAAAATTACAGATTTAGGATTATAATACTGAATCCAATAATCGTTATTTTTAGTATAAAAAGAAACATCTGCTTTTTTATTGTCTACTAAAAATTTACTCTTGCCAATTGCTGCATGATCGTGATAACTTACCACAGTTTTAGAATAATCAATTTTTTGACTAATATTAAAATTTTGCTCGGAATCAATTGAATTCGATTGATTGTAGTTAAGCCATCCCAAACCACCAATAGTTAGTACCATAAGGAATAATTTTAAGATTCCTGGCCCCTCTTGAAAAACTAATATAATAATTCGACTGATTAAAATGATCACAAATAAATCAAGAATACATTGAAAAGCTAAAATCAATCTGCTCGTATCAAATTCTGATATTTGAAAGCGACATATTATGATTGCCATTAAAGGAATCATTTCTAACATTAATACTTTATAACTAAACGAGCTTTTTAAAAAGATCATTATCAGTAGCAATGATAAAAGCACACCAATTGCCAATAACATATATCCTTGAATTGTAGAAAAGCCAAAGGTATTGAACCAAGATATAAAATCAAAGTTTTTCATCGGTTGCTGCACGATATTGTGATGAAATTGAATATCAATCAATGGCCCGATAAATCCAATAGTAGTTATTAAAACTAACCCGATTAGTTTTAATGAATTGATCGACAATGAGCCCCAATATTTCCAATGATGTGAAATCTTTGAAAAAATAATTAATACTCCTATTGGTAACAGCGTCAATAAAACACCGATTGCCATATAGGGACTTGTCCAAATAATTAAAGTAAAACTCCAAGCCAAAGTCTTCCAAGAATGATTTTTAAAAAATATATAAACTCCATAATAAAACATCGGTAAAAATATCAAGACCAAATAATTTTCTAAACGTTGTTCGTGGAAAACTAGCCAAAAACGATTCATTGAAAAAGCATAAATAATAGCAAAAAGCAATGATTCGAAAGTATCTTTGGAGAATTTTTCCATATAAAAATAGGCACTGACTAAGGTTAAAAAAGTAATCAAAGCCAGATAAACGCAAAATCCAATTGGTACATTGAAATTAACAAATAGAAATCCCGACATAATTGTCAACCACGGACTAAACAAATTAATCAGACTTCCTGAATGATCCCAATAATCGAAATTTATTGGAGAAACAAAAACATTAGATAAACTTTTTATATGGGCAATATTAAAAATTGTTGTCTGTGTAAAATTTACCTTTTGAAAAAAAACAACCGCATAAAGAATACTTAACAGTAAAAAAATAAAACCCAGAATAATTTTCTTCCATGAGTGATTCGACATGGTGACTCCTTTTTAAAACAATATCTTGAATCATTATACTAAAAAAAGGATTGTGTAAACTAATTCTCACACAATCCTTCAATAATATTCAAATTTTCTACGCTAATGTAGTTAAAACCAAACGTCCCAGAACCAATCCTAAGAAAACAGCTACAAAAACTAGCTTGCCACGTCTTAGATTTAGTTTTGTAAGAACTCTAGTTATTATTACTAAAGCAACAATCAACGCAATTCCGATTATTATCCCCATCAGATTACTAATCACTGCTTGTTGTGTTAAATATGCAGCCATAACATCAATTAATATGAACGTAATCGTAATAACGAACGCAAATTTCCTTTTCAAATTCGCCCACCTCTAAAATTCTAAGCATCTTAAACAATGCTTAACCTTTAAGCATAACGGCTACATTGTAAATTTTATTTATACTCTTTGCAAGACTATTTTTTAATTACATGCCAAAGATACTAATACGATGGTATTTATTTTTTATATTCTATAAGATTGCCATGGTAATTTTTCTGGATATCGCTGATTTATTATAGAAATACTTTTAAGATCATCTGAATCCAACTCTAAAACTAATCTATCATCATCATACAGCGGCCATTCATATTTAATTTCTTCCACATAAGGTTTCCCACTACTGATAAATTCGCATAATAGATCTAACATATATTGTCGATTTTTACGGAAATCAATATTTAATTCTTCCTCAGGAATGCTCAAGTAACGAACAGTTCCTCCATGTTGTCCCTTAAAAACCTTAGCATAATTACAATAAACCTCAGCATCGCCCTTTTGAACGAGTAGTTCCGCTAACCGTCTTGCTGGCAGAGCGTACATGGCAATCCCTAACATTTCAATAAAATCACTCTTTGAATACTCTTTTTTTAGAAGAGTATTTTTTAAATTCTCGGAATTATCGCCAAACAGATCAGTTATCGTATTAGTTTCCAACTTATTAATATTAATATCTTTCAAGCCTACTAATTCATTGCTACCAGCGGAAATGATTGTTTTAAAATGCGTCCGTTTAACCCGATCTATTAACTTTTCCTGCCAATTTGATGCAATTAAATCATCATCAATTACCGGGCCAAACCAATTAGTTGGTAAATGGTTCTCTAAAGCCCGTTTCTGAACTAACTGTAATCCATCATCAGTTAGATTAAATAAATCCTTAGTCGATTTAATATTATTCTCTTGGCAAATAAAATCAGAAACTTTTTTAGAAGTCTTTGAATCGCGAATGGTCTGAACACCACCGGAAAATAATATAATCTTTTGAATCTTATCTAATACATTTGAATTGGATGCCATTAAAGCAGCAATTGATTTAGCACCCGCAGATAATCCAATTAAACTAATATTTTCAACGTCTCCACCTAGACTACTAGCATTATCAATAACCCATTGAATCGCTAGCAATTGATCAGACAAGCCAACATTTGTATCTCCGCCTTCAACATATCCCCAGCCAAACATTCCAAGTCGATAATTAGGTACGATATGAACAATAGCTTCATGGTCAAGCCAGGACATCTGTTTGCTATAATTTCCACCTCGTAAGAACCCGCCACCATAAAACTCAATCACGATTGGGTATTTTCCGTCAATATCGGGGGTACAAATATCTAGATTCAAACAATTTTCACCAAAAGTGATTTTACTGTTTTGATCCAGTGCATCATCTTGCATAGGTTGAACCCCATTATGAACAGCATAATGCATTTTATTTAATTCATTGGGTCCAAATTTTGCAATTGAAAATTTCTCTGCTCTTTTGAACCTTCGTCCATATCCAAAAGGAATTCCTAAAAAATCTATATGACTGTGGTCAATAACTCCATGATATGTTCCTGTAGTTGTTTTTATTATCTTCTTCATTTACAAACAAACCCCCAATGAACAAAATATTAATTTATTTAATATTTCAATTATTTAATATTCTAACCTAATAATATCAATGTACAAGAATTTACTGTAATCATTTTTATAACAAAATTATCTAAATTTATTCACTTTTTTCCTTGTTTACTTAAATAACCTTGTATATAATTTCAAAGATACGTTTTTAAGGGAGAGAAATATATGGTACTAACAGATGCACAAAAACGTGCTAATGAAAAATGGCATAAAAATCATCGTGATCGTGCTAATTACATTGCCATGCGATCATCAGCCAGAAGCTTTATTAGAAAAAAATCTACATTGGATGACCTTAAAGAATTACAAAATATTATTGAAGATCGTCGTAAAGAATTGGTTCAACCTTAATAATAGTTTACATTTAGTATTATCTTCTTAAATATGAAACATTTATTTATGATGAATATAATAATTCTGATATAATTCAAAAATAGATAAGGGCTATTAAAGCCTTGTCCATCAGTGTCTATCTATGGTACTGATGAAATTAAAAACTGCAATTATTTCGGAGATGAAGACTATGAAATTTATAAAATGGTTTAAATCACTATTAAAATCCGGAAAGACTGAAGTTTCCACACATGATAAAGAAATTCTAGCTGAACTTGAAGGTGAAAATAAGGCCTTTATCTTCAACAAATAGCATTATTCAGTAAATTATTATTAGGGATGGTCCACTTAATATTAAGTGGACTTTTTATTTTATACAAAATCAAGAATTTTCTTTATTTATATCAATTTTACATTGACATAAACTAATATATTTAACTATAATAGTAAAAGTGATGTCACAGTGGCTCAGTTGGATAGAGCAACGGTCTTCTAAACCGTAGGTCGTGAGTTCGAATCTCACCTGTGACATATTTTCTAGATTAAGTCATTTAAGTATAAAGCTTAAATGACTTTTTTATTTGAATATTTTTATAAATATCCGTTGCATGTTCAAATATTTTTCTCTATAATAGTACGAGTGATGTCACAGTGGCTCAGTTGGATAGAGCAACGGTCTTCTAAACCGTAGGTCGTGAGTTCGAATCTCACCTGTGACATATCAATTAAAAAGATCGTTAGAGTTTATATTCTAGCGATCTTTTTTTATGCTGGAACAGCCATTACATCAGTGTCAACTATTCCAAATTGACGTCTCATCTGTGCCTCAATTTCCTCACCTAACTGATAACTATCTTTAACCTGCATATTGCCATCAACAGCAATGATAATATCTAAAGTTACAATATTTCCATTATAATGAGCATTCAAATCATCAACCCGAATAACTCCAGACCAATTCTCAATTACATCCCTAAACTGTGCCTCTAATTCAGGATCGAAATAATCAGCTAAGTTCAAACTACTTTCTCTAAAAATTTTAATACCAGCTATTAAAATAAAAATACCGACCACAATACTGGCAACACCATCTAACCAAGATAATTTAAACCACAAAGCACCAGCAATAGCTATCAATGTTCCTAAACTAGTTAAAGCATCGCTTAAACTATCCTGAGCAGCAGCAGTCAAAGCTGCATTTTGTAATTTACGACCAGCTCGACGATTCATCCACCAAACAAATATCATGATTATCATGGCAATGCCTGCTCCTATCAAAGTAATAGGCTGAGGAATTTCTTGAGTAGATTGATGAAGTAAACTTTTAATTCCTGTATAGAAGACATTAATAGCAATTGCAATCATAACAACGCCAGTTATCATGGTAAAAACTGTTTCATAATGAAATCTGGTTAGTTGTAGTCTTTGACCATTTCTAGGTAGATCTTCTGGCAAGGGTTGTCCCATCAGATCATCATCATCAATATCTCGTGCAATGTAAATACCTATTAATAATAAAATTGCCGAAATAATTCCTGCTAAATTATTTAAGGCGTCGGCACGAAGTGTTTGTGAATGTCCAATAATGGCTAAATAAAATTCAATCACAGAAATCAATAAATATGCCCCAACATTAAACCACAAATGGTGTTGCGCACTATGAAGCTTTTGTAATTCTTTTTCTTGAATCTTTTGCCAAGCCTTTTCTTCTTCCTGACGATGTGTGCTTTGTTCTTGCATTAAAATGGCCTCTTCCCTAACTACTAACAATTATATTCATTAAAGACTAACTATAAAACAAAAAGCCCTCCCCAATCTGGGAAGAGCTCTCTTTAGTTATCGTTGAGGATAGAACTGCAACTCTCGTTGCATATTCAATATATCATCTATTAACATCTAATTCTATATTTAGAACCATACGTAAAGTAACTGTATTCTAAGTTACATTTATATTAACAAATGAAGACTGATTTCCTATATAGTCATCTTCAACAATTTATTCATAGCTTCTTCAATTGACTTACCGCATGCAGAAACCCTAACGTTTTTCTTATCAAATACGGTAAACAACTGACGCTTTGTATCCAATGTTACTTTATATCTCATATTGTTTACCTCCAATTCTTATGATTCCTTATCATACACGCTTTTTAAAAAAAATCAACAAAAAGAACCAAACGTTTTTATTTTTTTAGTCAATTATAGTTCGGTACCTAATTCTTGCGTTTCTCAACAAAACTAACTAATTTCTTATTATTAACTTTCTAATTAATATCTTAGACCAAACTAAAATATGGTTTCAAAAAACTTTCAAATTGGCATTCTGTCATGGAAACGTAATATTATAATTCAGTACTGATACAAGTAAGCTTCAACCCTTCAAAGTAATAATAAATAATAGTTCAGCAAAACATTATTCCAAAATTTTCAATTATTATTCGGATTTTAATTCATTTATTCCAAATTGTTATCAATAATGTTTCATAGAAAATCAAAAGCGATAAATCAATTTTTGATTTTATCGCTTTTATTTGTTCTATTTAAAAAATAATTCTTTACAAGCATTTGAGATAGCAATCTTAACATGTTCATAAGTTAGACCACCCTGAATATAGATAATATAAGGGGCGCGCATTGGACCATCACAAGAAAATTCGATACTTGCTCCTGAGACAAAGGTTCCCGCCGCCATAACAACCTGATCTTCATATCCAGACATAGCACTTGGTACTGGAGAAACATTTGAATCAATTGGAGAAAACTTTTGAACCATTTTGGCAAATTGAACCATTTTATCAGGATCATTAAATTCTATCGTTTGAATTAAATCAGTCCGATCATCGTCCCATTTGGGTGACACATTCAAGCCTAGTTTTTCAAAAATACCCGCTTCAAAAATTGCACCTTTAATAGCGTTTCCAGTGACCCTTGGTGCTAGGAAGAAACCTTGAAACATTTCAGCCTGACGACCAATGGTTGCTCCCTCAGATCCTCCAATTCCTGGCGCAGTTAGGCGATAGCTAGCTAATTCAACTAATTCCTTTTTACCTACAATGTATCCACCAACTTTAGCCAAACCACCACCAGCATTTTTGATTAAAGAACCTGCCATCAAATCAGCTCCAACTTCAGTTGGTTCAATGGTTTCAGAAAATTCCCCATAGCAATTATCAACAAAAATAATTGCATCAGAAACCGTTTTTACTTGTTTAATGATCTCAGCAATTTCTTTTACCGTTAAACTCTTTCTGGTTGAATAACCACGTGACCTTTGAATAGCAATGACTTTAGGCCTTTCTTTGGTAATCTTTTTTTTCATCAAATTAAAATTAACATGGTTCCCATCCATCTCAACATAATCAAAACCTATCTTATAGTCGATTAAAGAACCCTTTTTATTACCTGCAGTTCCGATAACCTCTTGCATAGTATCATATGGCTCACCCGTCACATATAACAAATTATCCCCTGGACGCAAGAGTCCAAAAAGAGCGGTAGCCAACGTATGAGTTCCTGAAACAAATTGTGGGCGGACCAGAGCGGCCTCTGTCTTGAAAACATCAGCGTAAACAGCTTCTAATTGGTCACGTCCACGGTCATCATCCCCATAACCAGTCGTGCCAAGTAAACTACTCTCATCAATATTTTCTTTTCTGAAAGCCTCTAAAACCTTATTTTGATTGTCCAAAACTTGTTCATCAATCTCAGCCAATTTTGGAGCAATGGTCTTATCTGTATCTTTAATAATTTCCTTTAATCTATCCGGAAATTTAGCATCCCATTTAATCATTATGCCCTCCTATAAATTCAATGATATTTTTTTCAATCATTTCTTGATAATTTTTATCATCACTTATATTATACCAATCTACATCCATCTGATTACGGAAATAAGTAAATTGACGTTTAGCAAAATGACGAGAATTCTTCTTAACTTCACTCAAACATTCATCCAAATCAGCTTGACCATCAAAATATGGAAATAACTCTTTATAACCAATACCATTCTTAGCTTGAGGAAATATATCTTGATGATCATAAACATATCTAGCTTCATCTAATAAGCCCAGAGAAACCATTTTATCAACCCTTTTATTAATACGATCATAAAGTTTAGAACGCTCATCTGTTAAACCAATTAAATAAAAATCAGCCCATTTCATACCATTATTTTGTTCTGCAATCGATTTTCCTGTTGTTCTGATCACCTCAATGGCCCTGATTAGACGACGAGAGTTTTCAATATCAATCTTTTGAAAAGCTAAAGGATCTTCTTTTTTCAAAATATTTTGTAACTCTTTTAAATTACCAGCTTGTTCTAACTTTATTAATTCATCTCGAATTGTTTTATCGCTAGTAGATTTACCACCCAAATTGAGATTATTTATTAAAGAACTTAAATAAAAGCCTGTTCCTCCTACCACTAAAGGTAATTTTTTTTTGGAGTTCAATTCTGTGATTACTTGACGAGCCTTTGATTGAAAATCCTTAACAGTATATCGCTGATCCGCATCACAAATATTTACCAAATGATGAGGGACTTCTAACAATTCTTGCTGCGAATCCTTAGCTGTTCCTATATCTAAGCGGCGATAAATCTGCATCGAATCACCTGAAATAATCTCTCCATCAAATTTTTTTGCTAACTTTAAACCCAAAGCACTTTTGCCAACTGCAGTTGGCCCTACTATCGCAACAACTTTTATCAAAAAATTACCTCTCTTGGACAGTTTTTTATAGATATTTTATAAGAAATACACCATAATGGAAATTAAAGACAGGAGGAATATTATTATGGCAAAAAAACAAAAACATCTTCGTTTTGTTAAAGGTTTCCTTGTAGGTTCATTAACAACAGCTACTGCTGTTTATGGTGCTTTGCACGCATTTAAGAAAAAGGTCATCGAACCTGAAAATGAGGAAACTGATCGTATCGAAGCCAACCGCAGACGTGCTAACCGTAAAAGTTTACAAGCACACCAAGGTTAATTCAATATTTTAATTATACTAAAAAATGCTGTGTCAGAATTTATTCTGCACAGCATTTTTTTATAATTTAGTAGTTTTCTTCTTTTTACCTTCCCAATCGGCAAAACGGTCCTCTAACCACTTAACATCAGTAAAGCCCCATTTTTTTTGCAATTTAAGAGCCGCACGGACACATGTATTCTTATTATCTCCATACAAATAGACTGGAAGATCAGGTCGCAATTCACCCTCATTATACTTTAATTGCGTATATGGAAGGTTTCTAGCCCCTAGAATATGATTGGCATCAAATGCATTTTTTTCTCTTAAATCAACAATTTGAGCTTTTCTCATAGTTTCCTCAAACGTCTTTTGGTCAAGAGCTCCCTTCATCTGTCTACCTTTAAGCCAAAAGTAGAGATATGAACCAACCCAGTAAACCAAAAAGCCAATTACAACAACATACAAAATAGCATTCAAAACTTGCATCAACAAAAACTCCTAATCTACTTTAATTAAAGAAGCAGCACCAATAACACCAGCACCATTACCAAGACTTGCAAGTCTTAGTTCTGTTGAATCCTTAATAGTAGCAAATTCGTTTGCACGCATAGCCTTATCAACTTTGTTTAACAAGAATTCACCAGCAGCTGAAACACCACCACCAATAACGATGTACTTAGGATTCAATGTATTAGCAATGTTACCCAGAACAAATCCTAGTGAATCACAAACATAATCAGCTACGATCACTGCTAGGTCATCATCTTTTTTAGCTAAATCAAAAACATCTTTAGCTGAAATATCTTGACCATCATCAAGCATTTCTTTTAACTCAGAATTTCCAGCATACTCTGAAGCACGATCTCTAGCAACACGTACAATACCAGTAGCTGAAGCGATTGTTTCTAAACAACCACGCTTACCACAAGTACACATGAAACCATTAGGGTCAACTGTGACATGGCCAATTTCTCCAGCAGCACCATTGGCGCCTTGAACTAATTTACCATTAGTGATGATACCACCACCAACACCAGTACCAAGAGTTACGAAAACAACATCATCGGCATTATTACCAGCACCTTGCCATCTTTCACCAAGAGCTGCAACATTGGCATCATTTTCAATAGTTACAGGAAGACCTGTTCCCTTTTGAATATCACGCACTGGATAAACTTCATTAGTCCAGTTAAGATTAAAGGCACCCTTGATCGTACCTTTTTCATGATTGATAGTACCAGGTGAACCTAATCCAATACCATCAAATTGATCTGGAGTCATATCATACATCTTAATATGATGATTGATTGAATCAATAATATCAGGAATAATCAATTGTCCATCAGATAGAATATTTGTTTCAATACTCCATTTTTGTTGAATCTCACCTTTATCAGTAAGAATAGCAAATTTAATTGTTGTACCACCAAGGTCAACACCGATTAACTTTTTGTCTGTCACTTTGATCTGTCCTTTTCTTCTTCTTTTCTGTGCTCACGTTTTAAGACCAATTGAGCTCTTATAAAAGTCTGTTTGTCGATTACTCCACTCTCGTACAAGCGCTTAACCTCAATAAACATAAGTTCAATGTCCCATATTCTTTTACCAACATGAACAAAGGTTCCATATCGTTTCAGCAATTGCTGTACATCATAGAGGGTTCTAAAGCTCATTTCATCCATAAACTATCATACCCTTTACATACATAAAATAAGAAATAACGACAACTAATACTATAGCCAGTATTCGAAGAATCATCTTGGGACGGTTAATTTTTGGCAATCCTAATGCATAACCTATTAGCAATCCACCAATAGCACCACCAACATGACCCCAGATATCGATACCTGACATGGTTAAATCCATTAACAAATTAATAACAATCAGACCAAGAAAACTTTTACCAAGCTCGGTCAAAAAACGGTTTTCACGATAAATATAAGCAATAGCAATAAATGCCGCAAACATTCCGAATAATGAGGTACTAGCACCTGCCGAAATGGCATTGTTAGCTCCAAAAGCTAAACTAGCCAAATTTCCCATAATACCGCTTACTATATAAATAATGAAAAAGCGCCAATGACCGATCATTGGTTCCAATATCTGACCAACATATAATAGTGTAAACCCATTCATAAAAATATGAAAGACACCAATATGTAAAAATATTGGTGTAATTAAACGCCACCATTGACCTTCTTGAACCAAACCATTGGTTTTTGCACCTAACATTATTAAAGTATTAATGTTCTTTGAACCACCACTAAAGGTTTCAACAAGGAAAACACCAATTGTGATGGCTAACAATCCCCAGGTTACATAAGCCTTACTCTGTCGATTTATTATCTGTTGCATTAGATTCATCCTCTGAAACAATAATCTTATCAATTGATTTATCCAAAACATAGATTGGCCATGGTGTTTGTTCGTAATATTGTCTGGATAGAGCTAAGGAAATCGTCTTAGTTGGATACTTAGCTAAATATCGATCATAATATCCAGTTCCAAATCCTAGTCGATAATTGTCTTTTGAATAGGCTAGGCCTGGAACAATCATTAGGTCAGGAGGGTCCATTATATTATTTTCATAATCCTTAGGTTCCTTAGCACCAAATGAATTTTCAACTAATTCGGTTTCTTTAGTATATTTAATAAAAGTCATTGAATAATCTTGAAAAGTCTTAGGAATATAAACTTCTTTTCCCATTTCCCAACATTGATTAATAATTGGAAAGGTCGGAATTTCATCATTTATACTTAAGGTAATACCAATACTAGGTGCATTTTGAAAATCTATATTATTGAACAATTGAAAATAAAGACTATTGATTTCCTTTTGAGCTTTATCAGATTTCATAAATGCACTGACTAAATCAATTTGCTTTTTTCTAAAGCTTACCTTATCCAATTAATCACTCCCTAGTAAAAAAAAACAACAGGAATTTTAACCTGTTGTTTATTTTGTTTCACGATGCAATGTAACAGTACGTTCTCTTGGACAATATTTCTTAAGTTCAAGACGATCAGGATTGTTACGTTTGCTCTTGTTTGTTAGATATGTACGTTCATGACATGAAGTACATTCCATTGTTATGTTTACTCTCATCTTTTGGAACATCCTTTCATAATTCTAAACTAAATTCAACTAATTAAATATATCATTTTTTAGCTTATTTTGAAAGGCTAAATTCAGATTATTTCTGACCAGTCATCTTATAATAATCTGTATAAATTTCCTTAGCAAGCAATTGTGGATATCCACCATCTTCACTAGTTAAATTAGGGAAAACAATCGCCATAGCAATATTAGGATCATCATAAGGTCCAAAACTTACTAAACTTGTAGTAATTGTTTCAGGAGGATCTGATGACGGATTATCAGGGTCATAATAGAATGACTGAGCTGTACCTGTCTTAGCAGCAACTGCTGGTGAAAGATCAGCTAACCTAGTGGCAGTCGTCCAGTATCCACTACCATGAACAGCAGCATACATACCTTTTCTAACGACATCCAATTCATCTTGAGTTACTCCAACCTTATTAAGTACAGATGGCTTAGTAACAGATTCATAAGCACCCTTAGTTCCATCATCTTTAGTCTTCTGAATAGATTGAACGATATATGGTTTCAAACGATATCCACCATTAGCAATCGTTGAAATATATTGAGCCATTTCAATCAATGTATAGGCATCATAGTTACCATACGATAGATCCAGTGCTGAACCAGTCTTTAGTTCACCGTCACTATTTTTAGTAGCACCCTCAATACCGGTTGTTTCACCAGAAATATCAATCCCAGTCTTAACACCTAATCCAAATTGATTAAAGTATCCACGCAATTTAGAAAAAATGTCTGAATCCATATGAATATATGAATTTGGAGTATATTTAGCATTAGCCTCTTTCATTGCCAAATTCATCATATAGATATTAGATGAAAATTGTAACGCCTGAATTGCAGTCAAACTACTAAATGTTCCAGCTGGATAAACAGACTTCTTAACTGGGGTACCTGGCAAGTAAATTGGAGTATCATCTTGACTATTATTCTCAGGAGTAATAACCCCATCCATCAAGGCACCTAATACTGTAGCTCCCTTAACAGCAGAACCCATAACAAATGTTCGATTAATAACACCAAGTGAATCTTCAGTTGTTTTACCAGTTTTAGGATCATTGTGAATCCCAGCCATAGCTAGAACAGCACCAGTCTTAGGATTAACAGCCACTGCATATGCACCATCTGAATATTGAGTTATACCAGCCGCCTTAGCGGAATTATATTGCTCTTCCAATGCACTTTGAACTTGCTTTTGGAACTTAGAATCAATTGTTAAATTAAGATTACCACCCTTTTGACCCTTATAGAGTAAGGTACTCTTCTTAATTTGATTATTTGAACCAACTTGAACCTCCCTTTGACTCTTAGTACCGGCCAAAATGGATTCATAGTTTTTCTCCAAATAACTTGTACCAACACGGTCATTTCGTGAATAACCAGAAGCCAGCATCTTATTCAACTCATCATCAGGGATACCCTGTTGCTCAGTTGAGACACCACCAATGATACTAGCAATAGATTTACCCTGAGGATATTCACGTTCCCAATTACTGCCAATACTGATACCTGGCAATTCTGTTAAATGCTCACTGACTTGAGCGATTTCTTTAGCAGTCAGATTCTTATCCTTCAAAAATACTGATGAAAGTGAATATGCTGCACTCATTTTTTTAAACAAAGTTGCCCTTTGAAGGTCTTTATCATTCAAATGAATACCCTGTTGTTCAATATATTTAACTTCATTGGCATAAATCTTAGTAGACGTCAACGAATCTCCTCTGGAATCAACCCGATAGGATTTTGGCATCTGTTTAGCAACTTGTTCTGATTTATTAGGTGCTGCCAAAATATAATCCGCTTTATCTCGCTTAGTTAAATTACCTACTTCAACAGTCATGTATTTTGTCAATCGATTGGCGATTGTATAAATATCACTCGATTTAACACTCCCACTCTTCGTATACGTAATTGCATTCGAAGTCGAGTTACCAACTAATAATCTGCCTTTAGAATCATAAATCATTCCACGTGGTACATTGCCTGTCATTACTGTCTTATCTGTTCGATCAACCTCAGCTGTAAACTTACCACCATAAACAATCTGGAGATAAGCCAACTGTGCGACTAACATTGCGAATAGAACAAAGACAATAAAAAAAAGCAGGTTTAGACGAAATGGAATAGTAGACTTCGCTTGACTACCTGTTCTTTTCTTTATTATATCCAGTATTCTTCTCATATTTATCCTTCAAAAAAACGAATAATTACTCATTCGATTTAAAAATATACTTAGGTCCATCAAGATCAGGATCATATTCAACCAATAGATCATATCTAGCAAAGAACCAGGTATCACTATCGGTAATGTAGTATGTTATCCCATTAATGATGGTACTTGATTCCGGATCAACTGGTTTTTCTTTACGCATAGCAATTGAAAAACCATCATGAACCATTGTCTTTCCATAGACCTTACCATAAAAATGTACACCATCACCGGGTACTAAGTCCAACTCTTCTTCAAACCATTTAATTGCTTGGTCAGTTAATTCTATTTTCATCACGTTCACCTCAACATTTTACTAAGATAAACATAGCAGAAAACGTATTCACTAAGCAACCTCAACGGCTTTTATTGTTACCTCATAACCACCAACAGGTGTTTCAACAGTAACGACATCACCAACATGTTTACCTATCAAAGCTTTGGCAATAGGAGAATCATTTGAAATTTTACCCTTATCAGGATCAGATTCAGAAGCACCTACGATCGTATAAACATCAGGCTCCTCACCATCTTCTTGGACGGTAACCTTTTTACCAATTGAAATTTCATCAGCATCAACATCATCAGCATCAATAACATTAGCGTATTGTAATTGCTCAATAATTTGTGAAATTCTTGATTCAACGACACTTTGTTCATCTTTAGCAGAAGTATATTCTGAATTTTCTGATAAATCGCCAAAACTTCTAGCAATCTTAATACGATTGATTACCTCAGGACGTTTAACTTTTTTTAAATTTTCTAATTCTTCTTCTAGCTGTTTTTTACCTTCAGCTGTCATTGGATAACTTCTATCTGCCATTTTTATAACTTCCTTTTCAAAATCATTATTATTATAATTTCAAAATGTCATCTAATCAAACGCGATTAGATGACATTTATTTTATATACGATTATACATTATTGTCCAGTCTTTGCATATCTACTGTTGTGCTCTTCAAGAGTATGTGAGTAAGTAATCTTACCTGTCTTCAAATTAGCGAAGAAGTATAGATAATCTTGATCTCTATCAGCAGGATTCAATGTTGCTTCAATTGAGTCCATACTTGGCGTATTAAACGGACCAGGACCGAATCCTTTATTCTTATACAAGTTATACGGTGATTTAACACTAGTATCTTTGTTAGTCAAACTGGTCTTATGGGTATTCAAAGCATACATGACCGAAATATCAGATTGTAATGGCATATCTATTGCCAAACGGTTAAAGAATACACCTGCAATCTTTTTACGATTCTTTGTATCCAAGCCTTCACGTTCAACTAATGAAGCCAAAGTCATAATCTGTTGTACAGTATAGCCCTTTTCTTTAATAGTTGCGTAATAAGGTTGTAACTTTTCATCTTCATTAGCAACCATTTGGTTAACTAACTCTTTTAAAGTCATTCCCTTATAAACACTATATGTGGCTGGGAACAGATAACCTTCCAAGTGATATCTAACATTCTTTTTAGCCATTGAAGAATCAAGCAACTGTGGATATTTCTTTTGAAGTTGCTTCATGTAAGATTCATCCTTCATCAGCTTCAAGAAATCAGACTTCTTGAATTTCAAACTCTTCTTAGTTCCACTCTGAATAGCATCACCAATTTGATCAATCGTTATACCTTCACGAACTAATACGCTGTCACCCGAGTTACTTACTGGTGGTTGTGCGCTTCCACCCTTTTGTAACTGTTTAACAACATCGCTCACGCCCCATGACTGTTTAAACTTATAATAACCAGCTTGAAAATCGTTATAGTTTTGAGCTTTAATGTAAAAATTAAAGACGGTTGCACTTTTGATGATTTTATCTTTCTCAAGTGTTTTAGCAATTTCTTTACTAGAAGAACCTACTGGGATTTTAACAACAACATCTTCTTTACTATTTGCATCATATGGTTGTAATGAACTATTTACATAATTGAAGCCAATTATAGCAACAACTACCGCCAACACAGCAATCACACCAACTATCCAATATGCAATATGATTTGCAACGGAACGTTCTTTGGCACGACTTTTTATCTTGTCATTAGATTCTTGCTGTAAAGCTTCTTTTTTATCATCCTTCTGGCTCAAGACACAGCCTCCCGAGTTAATTTATTAGAATTATACCATTAGATTTGGAATAATTATCTAATTTCCACATTAAATTTTTGAACTAAACTGTCTTTAACAAGTGAGAATGCCTTTTCAACTTCATCATCAGTCAAAGTATCATCTGGATTCAAGAATTCTAAATGATACCCAAGTGACTTATGACTAGGTTTAATGTTCTTACCTTCGTAGACATCAAAAATATTAACATCTTTCAAGTACTTTCCGCCATTATTATAAATATCAGCAATAATTTGACCATTTTCAACGGTCTTATCAACCAAAATTGCCAAATCACGACTAATTGATGGATATTTAGGCGCACTTTGAGCTTGAACACTCTTTTTGTTCAAATTGAATAGCAGATCAACGTTCAATTCAAAAACGAAAGTGTCATCAATACTATGAGCTTTTTGATAGTTAGGATGTAATTTACCAACTAATCCAATTACTTGCTCATTGGCCAAAATTTTGGCCGTTTGACCTGGATGCAAGTTGCTGTATTCATCAGTCGCTACAAAAGTAAAATCAGAATCGGCATTGACATTATTAAGCAATTCTTCAACTAAACCTTTAACATAATAAAAATCTACTTTTTGCGCTTTAGTATTCCAAGAATCACTTACTACGTTACCACTCACGGCTCCAGAAATATATTCAACCTCATTGGGACGATCTTGTCCAGTTGGTCTATCAAAAATACGTGCTTGTTCAAAAATACTTATGTCAGCATTCTTACGCGCTTGATTATACGCAATATTTCTAACTAAGCCGGGGATCAAACTACTTCTTAGATATTCGTGATCTTCAGTCATTGGATGTAATAATTTAGTATATTCAGTGTCAATTGCATTAAAATCATCAACTTCTTTTTTATTCAAGAGACTGTAATTGATAACCTCATCCATCCCAGCTCCTAATAAAACATTACGCAATTTATTATTTAATTCACGTTTTGGACTATAACCTCCACGTGTTTCCATACCTGCAGGTAAGGTATTTGGTAAATTGGCATAGCCATAAATACGATTAACCTCTTCTACAAGGTCTGCTTCAATACTCATATCCCAACGACGTGTTGGTACAGAAACCGTTAAGTTATCCCCATCAACCTCAACGTTAAAACCTAGACGCTCCAAGATACCAACCATTTTTTCTGTAGTGAGTTCTAAGCCCATCAAATGATTGATATGTGAAACACTACCTTTGATAATCGTTGGTTTAGCCTCAATATAACTACCAATAATCGTTTCAGAGATTTCCTTAACTGAATCTGTTTGATCAACCAACTGAGTAGCACGTGTCAAAGCTTCAGTAACAATTCCATTATCAACGCCCTTTTCAAAACGGTTAGAGGCATCATTACGCAAGTCATGTCTTTGAGCTGTCTTACGTACATGAGCACCATCAAAGACACCAGCCTCCAATAGAACATTAGTAGTGTTCTCATCTACTTTTGCTACATCACTAGAAATAATCCCAGCAAGACCAATAATTTGATTACCAGAAGACACTACCAAGTCATTTTGGTCTAAAACCTTATCATTATCAGATAAATTTAATTTGTCGCCATTTTCAGCAAATTTAACTGTTAATTGGTTACTTTCTAATTTGTCTAAATCATAAGCTTGAATTGGTTGACCATATTCGATCATTACATAATTAGCTGCATCAATCACGCTATTAACCGGACGAATATTTTGATTCCAAAGTCTTCTTTGCATCCACAGTGGACTCTTGCCAACTTTAACATCCTTTAATTCACGAATTAGATAATCTGGTACTAAGTCCTTGTTTTCAACAGCAACATCAATGTCACTAAACTCTTTAACTTTATCATTAATTAATTTAGGTTCAGTAAAACTTGGCTTTTCATCATAAGTAGCACCTATTTCCCAAGCAGCACCACGCATACCCAAAGTATCAGCACGATTAGGGGTAATATCAATATCAATCATTTGGTCCTTAAGACCCAATAAATCATAAACCGCCTCACCAGGTTTTTGTGGTTCATCAAAAACATAAATTCCATTTTCAAATTCTTCAGGCATGTATTTAGCTGGTACGCCAACCTCATCAAGTCCACAGATCATACCATTTGATTCTTGACCACGTAACTTACCGCGTTTAATACGAACTCCATTTGGCAAATGTGCACCATGCATTGCAACAATTACATATTGATCAGCTGCAACATTTGGCGCCCCACAAACGATCTGAATATCTTCAGCTTCACCAACATCAACCTTACATACTTTCAAGTGATCTGAATCAGGATGTGGCTCAACACTTGTAATATGACCTACAACTAGGCCTGTCAATTCTTCACCTAATTTAACTGGGCCAGATTCAATTCCTGTTAGAGAAATTTTATTAGCCATCTCTTCAACAGTATGATTGACGGGAATATACTCTTTTAACCAATTAGTAGAAATCTTCATTATCTTAATTTACTCCTTTGAATTGTTCTAGGAATCTAACATCATTTAGATAGAAATCACGAATATCGTTAACTCCATATTTGAGCATTGCAAAACGTTCTGGTCCAAGTCCAAAAGCCATTCCGGAATATTCATTAGGGTCAATTCCTGACATCTTTAAAACATTGGGATGTGTAAGTCCGGCTCCTAATACCTCAATCCAACCAGTGTACTTACAGATACGACACCCTTCACCACCACAATTGAAACATGAAACATCGACCTCAACTGATGGCTCAGTGAAAGGAAAGAAACTAGGACGGAAACGAATTTCACGATCAGGTCCAAAGACATGACGACAAAGAGCATCCAAAGTTCCCTTTAAATCAGCCATGGAAATATTTTTATCAACCACTAGACCTTCAATTTGATGGAATTGATGTGAATGAGTTGCATCATCATCATCACGACGATAAACCACTCCTGGTGAGATCATTTTTAGTGGTCCTTTAGTAAAGTCATGAGCTTCCATATCACGACCTTCTTGAGCCGATGTCTGAGTTCTCATAAGCAACTCGTCAGATAAATAAAATGTATCCTGCATATCTCGAGCGGGATGATTCTTAGGGATGTTTAATCTTTCAAAGTTATAATGATCCTCTTCAACCTCATACCCCCCGGCAACCTCATAACCTAAACCAATAAAGAATTGTTCAATATCCTCAATTGTCTGATTCAAGATATGTTTTGTACCCTGAACTTGTTTTGTGGCAGGTAAAGTAACATCAATTTTCTCTTCAGCCAATTTCTTAGCAACGATTGCCTTATTAAGTTCATCCATTTTTTCTTCAATAGCGGCCTGAATATCATTCTTTACATTATTAGCTAACGTACCAATTTCAGGACGTTCTTCAGCTGGAACATCTTTCATACCACGAAGTGCTTTAGTAATTGGTCCCTTCTTGCCTAAAAGATTAACTCTTAGGTCATTTAGTTCTTGCAATCTTTGAGCACGTTTAGCTTCATCGATACCATTTTCTCTTAAATTTTTTAATGTATCATTTAATGACATGTTTTCCTCCAAATGTTATAGAGCGTTTATTCATAAACTTACTAAACAAATCCTCTAAAAATATTTAAATCTGAATAAAATAAAAAAGTCCTCATCCCAAATAAGGGACGAGGACTCGCGGTACCACCCTAGTTCATGTCAAACATGCACTCAAGTGGTTATATAGTAACCAACTAAAAACTCAGAAAGTGAATTCACTGTTTTATTCATCAAGCCTATTCCAGTTTACGGCTCTCCCTGTTATGAAATTCACAGTTACTATTTTTCGTCAAAGTTTAAATATCATTTATTTTTATATAAGTAGATTATACAAAAACTAAAAAGTTTCGCAAGTTTTAAAGTGATTGTAGTCCATACATTAAAACACCCGCAGCTACAGCTACATTAAGTGATTCTGCTTTTCCGAGGATAGGAATATAAATATTTTCATCAGTTTCATTAAGTACCTCTTTAGTAATTCCATGAGCTTCATTACCCATTACTAAAGCAAAATTATCATTCTTTGTTAATTCATTATATGGTTTAACATTTGAATTTACTTCAGATCCATAAACCCTTAGGCCTGATTCTTTAGCCATATTAATAGCCTTGTTTATATCCATCCGATAAATTGGCAAATGAAATTGACTTCCTTGCATCGAACGCTGTACCTTTGGTTGATAAAAATCTGCTGAATCCAAACTAGTAATAACGCCATCGTAGCCGGCAGCATCGGCAGTTCTGATAATTGTTCCTACATTACCTGGGTCTTGAACATCATCTAGCATAACCCATTTTCCAGTAATATTTTCTAAATTATCACTTTCTTGTACTTTGAGAACCGCAAAAATTCCCTGTGGAGTCTTTGTTTCTGATAACTCATTAGCAACATCTTCTGAAACTACAGTTGCAATATCATAATATTTTTTAGCTAAACGATCATCTTGATATTTCTCAGTTACGAAAAGTTTAACAATTTCTTGTTCAAATTGATCGGCTTCACGTACTAGATGAAATCCCTCAATCATGTAAGTTCCCGTCTTACGAATATTCTTTGTGGCTGACAATTTTTTCAATTGTTTGATTTCATCATTCTTCTTTGACTCAATATATTTCATATCATCCATCCCTCTTGTTCTATAATATAGATATTAACACATTCAAAGATTTGAGGTGATTAGTTGTGAAACATCTTTCCATTAATGTTAATGGTTTAGTACAAGGCGTTGGATTTAGATATTCAACTTTTCAAGTTGCTAACGAATTGGGAGTTTGCGGCACAGTAAAGAATGAAATAGATGGCTCTGTTTCAATTGAGGCTGAAGCAGATCAAAAAATTCTCTATATTTTTCTAAATCGAGTAAAATCTTCCCCTTCACCCTTTGGAAAAGTGAACAAGTTGGACTATACTTTTTCTGACGACTTGCAACATTACGAAAAATTCACCGTGATTGGTTGAAACGTCAAATGAGTTAACGTATATTACTTTGTATACAATTAAAAGGGTGGTTTATTTAAGTGAATAAAAAATATGTCAAATATTTATCAGTGCTTTCACTCGTCTTAGTACTGACACTAGTTTTGACAGGGTGTGCACAAGGAACAACAAACCTACATGCCCCAACTAGTGGTCCTTATGGATTTATCTATAAGTGGCTAGGTATTCCGTTCCAAAATTTGATTCTAAAGACAGCTCAAGCAGTTGGTGGGAAAAATTCCTATGCTTGGGGAATCGTAATTATTTCTTTCGTTGTTCGTTTAATTCTTGTTCCTTTATCATTGAATCAACAATATAAATCAACAACGCAACAAGAAAAGATGCGCGCTATTCAACCACAATTGAAGTTGATTCAGGATGCGCAAAAGAAAGCTAAGAACCCTGAGGCACAACAAAAAATCAGCGCCTTGATGATGGATGTCTATAAGAAGAATAACATGAGTTTGACTGGTGGTATGGGATGTCTTCCATTGCTACTACAAATGCCAATTTTGATTGGTATTTATCAGGCCGTGCAATATTCTAAACAAATTGGTGCTGCTACATTCTTATCAATTCCACTTGGTAAACCAAGTATGTTGATTGCTATAATTGCTACTTTGTTCTACCTTCTACAAGGTTGGATGTCACTTCAAATAGTTCCACAAGAACAAAGAAAACAAATGCAAACGATGATTATCATGAGTCCTATGATGACATTCTTTATTTCTTTAATTTCAACAGCTGCCTTAGCTCTTTATTTCTTGGTCGGTGGTATTGTAATCGTAATTCAACAACTGATCACTAATTATGTTGTTACACCTAAGATCAGAAAAAGAACTGATGCGGAACTTGCTAAAAATCCAGTAAAAGTTGTTGTTACCCAAGAAATGCTCGATGGTATTTTAGGTAATTCAACTACTGCTTCTACAGGCGATACAGTCACTCCTGAAGCAGAAAAAGAAGATGTCAAAGAAATACACAAGAATATCCGTGAATTGAATCAAGGAAAACAAAATCGTAATAATCAAGATAAATAAAAAACGACCATAATGGTCGTTTTTTATTTATTTTATTTAGTCATTCTTTTTTCCTTATTAGAGGTTTTCTAACTTAAAACAAACGGCGTTAGTAATCAAACTCGATTACTAACGCCGTTTGTTTTAATGAAAGTTAGGCATTCTCACTCTATTTCTTGTTCTGTTTGCTCATCATCCGAAGACTTTTGTATGAGTGGCAATTCAATCTTAAAAACTGTACCCGAACCAACTACACTCTCTACCTCAAGACTACCATGATATATTTCAATCAGCCTTTTAGCAATAGAAAGCCCTAATCCGTTGCCTCCACGTTTTCTAGAACGTGCCTTATCAACTCTATAAAATCTATTAAAAATGCGTTTAAGGTCATTTTTAGCGATTCCTAGGCCATAATCTTGGACAACTACCTCTAACAAAGCGGAATTAGTTGAAGCAGCTAAATTGATCTCTTTTCTATCGGCAGAATACTTAAAGGCGTTATCAAGCAAGATAACCAAGACTTGCTCCAAGTGATTGCGATAAATCTTAACCTCACTACCCTCACGGATATCGTCATCGAAGTTGATCACAAAATCTGGATGCAACATTTTAAAGTCATTATAAACCTGTGTAAACATTGGTTTAACCTCAGTTGTTTGTTCCAAATATGCACTGTCGATCTGTTCAACACGTGTAAGATCTAGCATCTCTTGAATCAAAGATTGCATTCTGTTTAACTCTTGTAATGAAGAATTGATCGAATCATTTAAAACCTCAGGGTCATCCTTACCCCATCGTTGTAACATACTCAAATGCCCTTCAAGGACCGCTACAGGTGTTCTCAATTCATGAGAAACATCTTCCACAAATTCCTTTTGTTGATTTGTATATGCCTGCATCCGATCCAACATCTTATTAATATTAACCGTCAAATCATAAATTTCATCATTTCTTTTACGTATTTTAATTCGAGAGTCTGAATCTGGTTTCTTATTTAAATCGTCAATTGTATTATTTATTTTTTTCAAATCATTTAGAACTAGAGTAACCGCATAAAAACTCAACAATACTCCCAAGATAAATACAACCAGACCACCAACAATTAATCTTGTAACAAATGAATGAATCTCATGAACCGAAGCAACGCTTTGAACAGTTCTCATGGCCAAAATTCCCACAAAAATATAAGCAAGTAAAATTACGATTGAAATCAAAGCAGTCCATTTAAATCTTATTGAAATTCTCATCGACGCATCACGTACCCTTTACCACGAACAGTTGAAATGTAACTAGGTGCCCCCGCACGGTCAATCTTATTTCTAAGATATTTGATATAAACATCAACAACATTAGTTTCTGTTGAAGAACCAGTTCCCCAAACACGTTCCAATAGATCATCTCGACTTAAAACTGTTCCGACATTCTCCATTAGTGCACTCAACAAATCATATTCTCGACGAGTCAAATCTATGACCTCACCGTTACGTTTTAATGTTTGAGTTGTCTTATCGATCACAAGATTCTTATATTTAAGAACTTGATCGTTATTTCTCGTAACATCGATATCTAAATCAATTCGACGCAAAAGTGCTCGAATTCTTGCAAGTAATTCTTCAATTGCAAATGGTTTAACAATATAATCATCGGCACCATGGTCCAAACCAGATACACGATCGATGATTGAATCACGTGCAGTCATCATAATAATCGGTGTATTCTTTTCTTGACGAATGCGACGGCAAACTTCGATACCATTTAGCTCAGGAAGCATTAAATCAAGTAGGATCAAATCCCAATCTTCCGATAAAGCTGCATCAAGGCCGGTTCTACCATCACGTTCAACTGTAACTTCATAATTCTCATGTTGAAGTTCGAGTTGAACAAATTTTGCCATATTCTCTTCGTCTTCAATAACAAGTATTTTAGCCATACGTATCTCCTATACATAAAATATTAAATTATCTTTAATTATAGCCTAATCATTGATTAAAATGTGTCAGTCTTTTGGCACTGCATTAATGATTTTAACATATAGCAAAAATTAAAAGAAGACAAGCTTTAATTTTTATTTTTTTAAACTATATTCTTTAATATTATTTCCAAATATAAAAATAATAACCCTCACTTCACAAAGACTGTGAAATGGGGGTTATTTGAACTATATATTCAAGAAATTAATTAGCCTAACTTCTCAGATTATTGTTCTTCATACCATGTATAGTGGAAAATACCTGGTTTATCGTTTCTTTCATATGTATGAGCTCCAAAGTAATCTCTTTGAGCTTGAATCAAATTAGCAGGTAATACTTCTGAACGATATTGATCGTAATAAGAAATAGCTGCCATAAATCCAGAAACTGGAATTCCTGCTTGTACGGCATAACTAACAACGTCACGAACATCTGCTTGATATTCTTTAACAATACCCTTGAAGTAATCATCTAATAATAAATTGTCCAATTGTGGCTCTTCATCATAAGCATCAGTGATCTTTTGTAGGAATTGTGCCCGAATGATACATCCAGCACGCCAGATTTGAGCAATCTTACCATAATCAAGATTCCAGTCATAATGGTCTGATGCTGCCTTCATTTGAGCGAAACCTTGAGCATAACTAATAATCTTGCTGAAATACAATGCCTTACGAATCTTATCTACCAACTCATCAACATTTTTGATTTCAGGTTTATTTTCTGGTGCAGGTAATACTTTACTTGCGTTGACACGTTCGTCTTTATAAGCTGAAACGTAACGTGAATAAACTGACTCTGTAATCAATGATTGGGGAACACCTAATTCCAAAGCACTTTGGGAACTCCACTTACCAGTACCTTTGTTGCCAGCTTTATCCATAATCTTATTTACGATATAGTCATCTGAACCTTCGTCGTCTTTTCTAGTTAAGATTTGGGATGTAATATCAATTAAATAACTTGAAAGTTCACCCTTATTCCAGTCTTGGAAGACCTCAGCAATCTTATTAACATCATTGTTAAACAAGTGCTTCAACAAGTTATAACTTTCTGAAATTAATTCCATATCACCATATTCAATACCATTATGAACCATCTTTACATAATGACCTGCTCCATTAGGTCCGATATATGTAACACATGGTGCACCGTCTTCATCAGCTTTGGCCGAAATTTGTTCCAAAATAGGAGCAACTAAGTCATAAGCTTCTTTTTGACCACCAGGCATCAATGAAGGACCTTGTAAGGCACCAAGTTCACCACCGGAAACTCCCATTCCAATGAAATTAATTCCTGATTTATCTAGACGTTCACTACGTTCCATTGTATCTTCAAAGAACGTATTACCACCATCAATTAACACATCACCTTTATCCAATAAAGGCAATAATTGATTGATAACAGCATCAGTACCAGCACCAGCTTTGACCATCATCATAATACGACGAGGTTTTTCTAGTGAGTTAACAAAATCCTCAATTGTATAACTTGGTACTAATTTCTTTTCGGGATGTTCCTCAACAACCGCTTTAGTTTTTGAACCTGTACGATTATAGATAGCAACCTCATATCCACGACTTTCAATGTTTAGGGCAAGATTCTTACCCATAACAGCCATACCGATAACACCAATTTGTGGTTTTGCCATTATAATAATTACCTCCGATTTTTGTTCACAATAACATCTTAACAAAAAAATAAAAAAGGAGTGTACAAAATCACTCCATTTTACTTAAATTTTTATGATAATTTTCCATCTATATTTATATTAAATTTTATTTATGATTAAAATATTTCTATATAAAAGCACTTACGAATTTACAAAAAATTAAAATAACCTCAGTAATAATCGCCAGCTCTAAAATAAGAACTCTGAGATTAGTTTTTCTTGTTTTCTCACGTGCTTGTCTAATTTCTTCTCTCATGACTATGCACTTCCTATTTTTAGATTTTTATTATCTATAAAATATGCTAGCATAACCACTGATTTTGACCTCTTTTAAAGCATTATCGTTAAAAAAATTTAAGTTTTCCTTAGTAAATTTTTTAAAAATAAAAAAGAGCAGTTTACCCTACTCTTTATCGTCGTCATCGTCTTTAAATAAGTCTTTTAACTTAGCAAATT
This sequence comes from Companilactobacillus nuruki, assembly GCF_002872255.1. Classification (GTDB taxonomy): domain Bacteria; phylum Bacillota; class Bacilli; order Lactobacillales; family Lactobacillaceae; genus Companilactobacillus; species Companilactobacillus nuruki. The sequence goes on along the minus strand of NZ_NIPR01000003.1, from coordinate 23,699 downwards.
CAGGGTTTACATGCTCTTCTTCTTCTTTTTGCTTTTTAAAATCATCCTCGGAAATAACTTCCCAATTTTTACCTGATGGCATAATGTTTTCTTCAGACTCTTTCTTGGTTAAAACCTTCTGTGGAATACTCAATAAAATATTATCAACAATTGATTCATAGACATTGATAGTAGGATTTTCATCATCAATCGGAATTACAACGTTGTAGTCTTCCAGATCCTCCGCTGCTACGTCATCAACGTTATAAGCCTCATTTATTCTAATATTAATTGGCAATTCAACTGGCAACAAACTTCTAGTTGAAGGAACTGTTAAAGTTGTCTTAACTTTAACATCAGAGATAACTAGTCCATTATCATTAAATAATTGTCCTTGTATTTCAACAGGAGCCGCATTCATGATATCTTCTGATCTAGCTTTCAATTCTTCAGTCAAATCGAGTTTTTCCTCAAATTCAAAAGGTTTGTCTTTATAGCGACGAACATCTTGAACATCCCAATTTAGCATTAATTTACCCCTTTCATATAAGGTATTCTTCCAAAATCTTCTTCTTGATCAGTTACTAATTGACGAATCCTGTCCGCCCTAATTTCCAAATCAAGTATTTTTTTTTCTTTTTTTCCAACTCGAGTTATTAAATTCAAATCTTCTTTTTTTAAAGATTTTAAATACTTTTGACCTATCGTGTCAAATCCTAAAACTCGCAAATAAGGATTATTGTATAAGTTATCAATTTCTGTTTTCTTAACATTTAAAAGTGTATAAACCATTAGCCTTCTAAGTCGCGCCATAGTATAACGCTTTGATTTAATCTGTTCCATAAACTGATTAAAACTATCACTAGTTGAAATTTCTTTTTGTAATTTATTTTCTAAACCTTCAACCATTTGATAAATTTGTTGCAATTCTGTAGTTGAGGAATTGATGATTTGATACTTTAAATAAACAAAATAATCACTCCAAGATACCGTTGAACTCTGATGCAGCATCTTTTCGATTGTCACAGGAACCAATTCTTCAATTGATTCTTTAGTCACTAATCGTTTGCGAATCTCAGTTGCACTAAATTGACTTTCATGACGTTCAATTGTTGATATTTCAATGCCTACTTGTTGTTTTTCAATTTGCATAGCATAATTTAAACCCAACATTTGATTAGGTAATTTTGCAATATCAATTCCCTTTGACCGATAAAAATCCGTCAAATTAGTGGCGGAATTTTTTTGATAGTCTTGTTCAAAGTCCGTATCAATTTGTAGAATTCTCTGAGACATTTTTGAAAAATCAATTTGATTTTCAGTCCCAAAAACTAAATGATCTATCTTTAAAAGATCAAGCAGTTTAATTGCTCCTTTGGCAAACAAATCCGCTGGTTCAACTGCATATCCAACTGGTAACTCAATTACTAAATCAACGCCACTATCAATCGCAGCTACCGTTCGATCCCACTTATCTAAAATTGCAAAATCACCCCGTTGAACAAAATTGCTAGACATAACCGCAATTAATACATCAGGGTGATATTTTTGTTTAATAGTGTCAATAAATAGTTTATGACCATTATGAAACGGATTAAATTCAGCTACAAAACCATAGATACCTGTCATAATATCCTCTTATTTTTCGGCAGAGAAGAACCATCGAGTTGAATCATTTTGAACATCTGATTCACCAAAGTCAGCACTGATAGAGATATTTTTAAAACCAATATCTTCTAGAATCATTTTAAATGTTTCGATCGGATAAGTTCTTTCCTTATGTAATTCAGTATTGACTGAGTATCCCTTAATATCATCGTTCCAATTAAAGAAAGTCAACTCATGTTCAATACTATGCGGATATTCACCTTCAAAACTATTCCACATGAATGCAGAATCTTCCGTTCGATGATTAAACATGTATCCAGGGAAAACTTCATCCATTTGATAAAGTGAGTGAGCATCAAACAAATATTTTCCACCATTATTTAAATGTTGATACGCCTGATTAAATGCAACCGCTAACTCATCTTCATCCCTTAAATAACAGATAGAATCATCAAAACAAGTAATTACATCAAAACTTTTAAAGTCATAAAGATCCATCATGTTACTCTGCTCAAAGGCAATGGCTTTATGTGCTTTGGTTGCTTTCTCGTCCGCTATTTTTAACATTTCTTTGGATAAATCTGTTCCTGTAACTTGATACTTATCGGCTAGCAAAATAGTTAAATCACCAGTTCCACAAGCAACATCAAGTAAGGACTTATTATCCGGAGAAACTTGATTTTCAACATATTTAGCCCATTTACTATACAATGAATCATCCATCAATTCGCTGTAAACTCGGGCAAATGAATTATAAATCATTAAGCTTCAGTTACAAGACTTGAAATATCAACTTCTGGTGCATCTGACCATAGTTTTTCAAGATTGTAAAAATCACGTTGTTCTGACGTAAAGACATGGATAATAACGTCATGAAGATCAATCAAAACCCATTCAGAATTACGATTTCCTTCAACGTGACCAATTTCAACATCATTTTCGCCTTCCTTGTCCAATACTGATTGAACAATAGCGTCAACTTGTCGTTGTGAAGAAGCATCCATAATGACAAAATAATCAGCCATAATACTTACTTCACTAATATTTAAAACTTTGATGTCATTAGCATGCTTTTCATCAGCAGCTTTGACAGCAATTTCCATTATTTTTTTTGAATCCAAATTACAATTCTCCTTTTGATATCCAGTAATTATAACTAGCAAAGGTTGCTGGATATATTTCTCTATTTTTATCAACTAAATGTTGAACCGAATGTTTTAATTCATAAGTTACCGCTGAGTCCAATGATTTTTGAGCATATTCCCGAGCCATATCAATTCCAGGAAAATCACGGCCTGGTTCAATGAAATCACCCACAAACACACATTTATCTTCTTGTGTCATATGAGTAGACCCGACTGTATGTCTTCTAATGGCGTTTAAAACATCCTCATCATAAATACCCAACTCATCTTTAATAATTTCAGCACCCACAATACCATGCCAAATAGCATTATTATAATGCAATAATATTGGGTTTAAATTTTTCCTTTGGATTACATCGATAAACTCTTGATCATCACGTTCCTTGGCATAATCGTGCAATAGTCCGGCCAATCCAGCTCGTTCCACATCACCACCAAATTCAGCAGCCAAACCTCTACTTGCCTTCTCAACTCGTAAACAATGATTATAACGATAGTCACTCAAAGTATCATGCATTTTGTTTAAAATTTCATCACGATCTAACCCATTTTTAATGGAAGTATAATCAAAATCAGTCATTATAAAGCCCCCTATCCTTTATGTACCAAGCAACATCATCAGGAACTAAGTATTTAATAGATTGTCCCCTTTTAATGTGCTGGCGAATCATACTTGAACTAATTTCTAGCTCAGGAGTATTTACCCAAAGTATAGGATATTTTGATTTTTTCTCAAACCCTTTTCGACAAACCCCAACAAAATGAATCATTTGTACCAATTCATCTATATGCGACCATTTAGGAAGGTTTTCTACCATATCTCCACCAATAATAAAATAATATTCGGTATTAGGATTTAAATCTTTTAATAGTTTGATTGTTTCATAGGTGTAACTAACTCCACCACGCCTAATATCAGTCATATCCAAATCAAAGTGCATATTGTCTCTAATAGCCAACTTGATCATATTTACTCGATCATCGCTTTTAATGTCGGGTACAACTTTTTTAACACCACGATGTGGCGGAATCTTATCAGGTAAAAATAATACTTTATCAAGACAAAGTTGTTCATAAACCTGTTCTGCAATCACCAAATGTCCTAGATGAATGGGGTTAAAGGTTCCACCCAAAATTCCTACATGACGTTTGGGAAAATTACTATGGAATTCCAATTTTTCCTTGGTTAATAATTTTTTTTGAGTATTCATATCTTCATCACTTAAACTTAAATATTCTCTAGTTCAATTGAGTATTTACGATTTTTGATTTTGGAAGCTTTCTTATAAAAGATCATTTTTGAACCAATCGTTTGAATTGGAACAATATCCGCATCAAATTCTTGTAAAGCATCAATCAAATCTTGGGGTTCTACTCGTGTATTTTGTAATAAAGAAACCTTAATAAGTTCGTTTTTTTCAATCAAAATCTCTAATTGATTTAAAAGGTTCTCGCTGATACCTTCACGACCAATTTGAATAGCTGGCTTCATTGTAGCTGCCTGGCTTCTCAAATAACGATTCTTTTTTCCTTTAATAATCATATGTTTCTCCTTAAATAATTGCGTTTCGAATTGAAACGTGAACTCCATCAGGTACATAAGCCTTAACTTTTGAACCCGCTGGAATTGTCAACCATCCTAAACCATAAATTACAATATCTGATTTTTCATGTGCTGAAAAAATTTGGCTCTTAAATTTAGGAAACTCCTTAACATCAGTTGGGGGAGCCAAAATATCGCCTAAATGTTTCTGATAAAACTCGTCAGCATTGATTGTCTTTGTTCGATGCAAAGGTAAACCTTGATTTACATAGAAAGTAACATTTGTCTTATAGTCAAGAAAATCAAACCTAGCTAAACCAGCAACGAAAATAGTTTGACTATCGCGCAATTGGAATGTAGCTGGACGTAGTGGTTTTTTAGGTGTGACAGTTTTTAGATCTTGAGCATTAAGAAAATGAGCCAATTGATAGCGATGGATAATACCTGGTGTATCTATTAGATAATGACCATCATCTAATGGTATATCAATTCGGTCTAAAGTTGTACCAGGAAATCTTGAGGTTGTAATTAAGTCTTTGACATCTGAATTGGCACTGATAATCCGATTAATAAGAGTTGATTTACCAGTATTAGTTGTTCCTACGACATAAACATCTTTGCCATCACGATATTTTTCAATCATTTCCATCAACTTATCGACATTAGTACCCTTAACAGCTGATACCATAATTTGATCAACAGACTTAATACCATTTTCCTTACTCTTTTGTTGCAACCAATTTAATAAACGATTTTGATTAACGGAATTAGGCAATAAATCAACTTTATTACCAACAACCAAAATCTTTTTGTCACCAACAAAACGTTGCAATCCTGGAATTACACTACCTTCATAATCGAAGATATCAACCACATTAACAACCAGAGCATCTTTTTCAGAAATAGAATCCAACAGTTTCAAAAAATCATCATCTGAGACGTCAACATCAGTAATTTCGTTATAATTACGTAATCTGAAACATCTCTTACAGAACAATTCAGCGTTTTCATCATCACTTTCAAGATACTTCTTTAAAGTGGCCGATTGAACATAACCTGGTTTTTCTTTATCCTCAGTTTGAATCTGTGCACCACAACCCATGCAGTACAATTTTTCATTATTTTCTATCATCTAATGAATCCTTCCAATATAAATTCTTATCACGTTTTTGCATAATCTTTAAAATAGGACGTTCAAAAAATCTATTAACTCGGGTTTTCTTTGCATCTGTATCAACCAAAGGTTTTACTAAAACTGTTTTTAAATTAGCCATATTTCCAGCTAAAACATCAGTCATAACTTGATCCCCAACGAACAACACATTCTCTGGATCAATGTTTTCTTCCTTAATATGGTTCATAATTACGAATGGCAAGGGCTTTACAGCGCGAGCAACGATACTAACTGGTAATTTACTTACGGCCTTTTCCACACGCTCGTAACTATTATTAGATACTATCATAACCTCAATATCATTTTGGGCCATTTGATTAAGCCATTTACGTAATGATAAATCATATTCATCACTATTCCATGGCAAAAGAGTATTATCTAAATCCGTCATGATCGTAGTAATATTAAGTTTCTTGAGAGACTCAACGTCGATATCCGTGATTTTATCAAGCATAATATACGGTTTAAACATAATTTAATCCTCATCTCTGCTAATTAGTAAAAAAACGTAATTTGGGTTTATCCAAATTACGTTTTTAAATTTAAGCTAAAGCTTTCTTAGCTGTATCTACTAAACTTGTGAATGCCTTTGGATCTTCAATAGCGATTTGAGCCAACATCTTACGGTTAATGTCAACATTAGCTAATTTCAAACCATGCATTAATTTGCTGTAGCTAATTTCATTCATTCTTGCAGCAGCATTGATTCTGGCAATCCAGATCTTACGGAAATCGCGTTTAACTTGGCGACGATCACGGAATGCATAACGGTATGAAACCATGATTTGAGTATGAGCTGCTTTAAAAGTGATATGTTTTGAACCACGATATCCCTTAGCTAATTTTAAAACCTTTTTACGACGTTTACGAGTTACTGTTCCACCTTTTACACGTGGCATAATGACTCCTCCTTTAATTTAACGAAAATAAATATTTAAGTGCTTAGCTAATTAATATGTAGCTAACATTTGTTTGATACGTTTCATATCACTTGAGCTAACCATACCTGGTTTAGCTAATTGACGACGTTGCTTCTTTGTCTTACCGTGGAAACGGTGACTTGTATAAGCATGCATTCTCTTCCAACCACCATTAGCAGTCTTCTTAAATCTTTTTGCTGATGCGCGGTGTGTCTTTTGTTTAGGCATTGGAAATCCCTCCACTATTTCTTCTTTTTATTATCTTTGGCGTTAATTGGATCAAGCATTAAAAACATACTACGACCGTCCATCTTAGGTCTAGTTGTTACCGTGGCAACATCCTTAGTCTGCTCAGCGACGCGGTCTAAGACTTCCTTACCTATCTCTTTATGAGTAATCGCTCTACCCTTAAAGCGAAGAGAAACTTTGACCTTATCACCCTTAGCTAAGAACTTGCGAGCATTGTTTAGCTTAGTATTGAAATCATTTGCTTCAATAGTTGGGCTCAAACGTACTTCCTTAAGACTAACAGTTTTTTGTTTTTTACGTGCTTCTCGATCCTTCTTTTGAAGATCAAACTTATATTTACCATAGTCCATGATTCTGGCAACAGGTGGCTTAGCACCTGGTGACATTAGAACTAGATCCATATTAGCTGCTTCGGCTAAACGTTGTGCCTCAGCTGTTGGCTTAACACCAACTTGATCACCAGTTTCAGAAATCAATCTTACTTCTTTTGCACGTATTTGATCATTTAATAATAATTCTCTTGCTATGAGTAGTCACCTCCGGAGTAATTTAGCCCACTAAAAAAGTGGGCCGCATAAGCATGCCCACTATATATTTACGCAATCGTATTAACCTAGAGGCGAATGCATAGGTGAGAAGCGGGCGCTTCTGCTTAATCTCAACAGTTATTAACTATAGCAATGAAATGATTATATGTCAACACATTCCACCAACTTACTATAAATAACTATTGTCATAACTTTGAAAGTTTAAATCTTTTGAACAAAAAATACAAATAATTGGCTCTTGAGACTAATACTAATCCTTACCAAGTGAATCCACAGCTGATAATACTGCTGCTCTATTATCAGCAATCGGTGTCCATCCTAAAACGTTTTTGGCTTTTTGATTGCTAACCTCACGATTCATATCTAACATAAGTTGACCTTCTCTGGCTGTTTTATTAAATAAAGCACCAATCTTAACTATCCAGCTAGGTAATGGTTTTACATTTATTTTATCAGAAATTGTTGGACGTTCCTTTTTGATCAATAAGGCTATTTCTTTCATTGAAATTTTTCCATCCGCACTGGCAATAAAGCGTTGTCCATCGGATTCTGAATTTTCCATTGCTCTGATTTGAATATCAACAACATCACGTACATCAACAACATTCAAATCAAAATCGGGCATTTTATTACCATTAAGAATGTTTTTCAATAAATCAAAGCTTCCTGAAACATGTTGATCCAGCGCTGGCCCAAAAATTGCAACCGGATTAACCGTCGCAAATTCCAAATTAACATCAGGTTCCCTTACGTAACCCCAAGCCGCTTTTTCGGCCAGTAATTTTGATTTTTCATAAATAGATAGACCCTTTTGCTCTGGATCAGTCCAATCTCTTTCAGTCGTCACACCTTTTGTTTTGCTAAATCCTACTGCTCCAAAATTAGATGTCATAACAACTTTCTTTACTCCAGCATTATTAGCTGCCGATAGTATTCTTAGTATTCCTTGTAATGCTGGTTGAATAGCATCAGATTCATCTTTAGGTTTATTGAAAAAAACTGGTGAAGCAACGCTAAAAACATATTCTATGTCTTTCATAGCTTCATCCCAGTTATTATCGCTTAATAAATCAGCCTCTACAAAAGATAGCTTATCAGTGTTTTTAATTCCATTATCTTGTAAAACTTTCAAAATTCGTTGTTTACCGGATTCTTTTCGAATAGTCGTCCTTACATCATAACCATCTTGAAGTAATCTGAAAATTAATTGTAAACCTAGAAACCCTGTTCCACCTGTTACTAATGCTTTTTTCATAATAAATTCCTCTTTATTGATATTATTGTCTTAATTGATTATCATTACTTTAAACCCTAAACCATAGTTTAGAGCAATAACTTTGAGGAAGTTTTTTTATGGAGAAATTATATTCAATTAAAGACGTGGCTGAACACTTTGATTTACCCATTTCAACTATTCGTTATTATGATAAAAAAGGACTCTTACCTTTCGTTTCAAAAAATCAGGCCGGTTATCGCGTTTTCTCTAAATCAGATTTCGGTTTCATTCAGACTATCTGTTGTTTGAAAAATACCGGCATGCCGATAGAAAAAATAAGAGATTATATTCAGCTATGCATGCAAGGTACTTCTACAATTAAACAAAGAAAATATCTATTACAAGAACACAAACAAAATGTTTTAGATCAACAACGCATTCTAAATGAAAGTTTGAAGGAAATAAATACCAAACTAGACAGATATTCTTCTGACGATGCATTCAATATTATTAGTACCCAAATAAAATATGTAGAAACCGAAAAAAGAACTCTTAACCTACATGATCCATTTCTAACAAAATAAGCTGAACAAAAACAGGTCTAGTAACTATTTTAATAGTTGCTAGACCTGTTTTGCTAATCCACGGCACTCTTCAATCCTGATACATCACATTCTTCAAACCTCCATTTTTTCTTCAAATAGAAATAAATTGGAATTCCAATAGCCGTGACTGCAATACCGATTATTGTTGTAAAAAATTCAGTAAATAAAGTAACCACTAAGATAAATAATCCACCGACGATCGCAATTAATGGAATAATTGGATAAAGTGGAACTTTGTATGGTCTATAAAGTTCCGGTTGCGTATGTCTTAACTTAATAACTGCTATAAATGCCATTACATAAAAGATCCAGATAACAAAAATCAACATATTAGTAATCGCATCGAATTGTCCTGATAGCATCATCAAACATGCAATAACTAATTGAATTGCTCCGGCAGCCCAAGGAATACCAGCTTTATTCAATTTAGCAAATACATTGCCAAATGGCAATTTGTGTTCTTTTCCCATCACATAAGGAACACGCATACTTGTCATAGTATAGCCATTTAAGCCACCATATACTGAAATCAAAATTCCAATTGTTACTAATTTACTACCCATACCACCAAAAATTGCAGTTGATGCATCTGAAGCAGCATTTAGATTACCAGAAATTTGATTAATAGGTAAAACATACATGAAAACAGCATTTACCAGAATATAAACTAACATAACAACCGCAATACCTAGAGAAATAGCTTTAGGCAAATCCTTTCTAGGATTTTTCATTTCACCAGAAATATTACCTACGTGAATCCAGCCATCATATGCAAACATTGTTGCCAAGAGTCCATTTCCCATGGCTGTAATAAGATTACGGTGTGGACCCGCTACAATTGGAAAAAGCGAAAATTCAACCGGTCCTTCATGTAAGAAACCAAAAAGAACTATTAAAGCAAGTGGAATCAATTTGGCGACTAATGAAACGGACGTTACCCAACCACCAACTTTTGCACTAATCCAATTTAATGAAGTAACTGACAGAGCACTTATAATGGCAATTGGAACGATCCAAGAGTTAGATAGTGTAAATAAATGTGCAAACTGCGTTCCAAAGGCAATTGATATTGCCGCTACATTGGCCGGAAAATAAATAATTGCCTGAGCCCATCCAGCCATGAATCCCCAAAAGCCACCATAACTATGTTCAATGTATCTAGTTAAGCCGCCCGTTTCAGGATAAGCAGCTGCTAATTCTGCACCGGTTAGACCAGCACAAATTGTAATAAAACCTCCCAAAAACCACACAAGCATTGTCAAACTTATCGATCCAGTATAATTGGTAACAGCCGAGGCCTTGAAGAAAACCCCTGTACCAATTACACTTCCAGTAACTGTCGCAAAGGCTGGAAAAAATCCAATCGATTTTTTCAAACCATCATCTTGTTTGCCCATAAATATTTACCTCCAATACAACGGAATATTAGATTTACAATGTTTTAAAAACAAAAGATGTTGCACCCCATATGCAGCATCTTTTGTTGTATTCAATAACTAAGTCTTAGCCAATGCCCCCGTCAGCTTTAACTGGCTTAAAGAATTGATCGATAATTTGTGAAACTCTATTAAGATCAACATTACCACCAGATACCATGGCAACAGTCTTCTTATTTTTAAGCCATCTATCATCGATCTTATGTGATTCAAGAGCGGCTACAGGAAGTGCCCCAGCACCTTCAGCAACAACTTTAGTTCTTTGTAATAAGTCCTTCATTGCTTGAGCAATTTCTTTTTCATTAACCAAAACAATTTCATCAACTAATGAACTAACGATTGGGAAAGTAATGTCCCCAGGTACCGCCACATCTGTTCCGTCAGCCAGTGTAAAGTCATCGTGATGTTTTGTAATTTGACCAGCTTTAACAGATGCATACATTCCATGAACATTTTCTGATTGAACACCAACGATATGAATATTAGGGTTGAATGATTTCAAAGCAGTTGCAACACCTGAAATCAATCCGCCACCACCGACAGGAACAATTACGGTATCTACATCCCAAATATCATCTAGAATTTCCAAACCAATTGTTCCTTGTCCAGCAATAACATATTTATCATTGAATGGATCAACAATAGTTTTTCCTTCTCTTTCAGCACGTTCAAACATCCATCTGTGTGCATCATCAAATGTTGCGCCGTGAATATCAACTTCAGCACCATACCCACGAGTAGCATCACGTTTCATTTGTGGTGCTTCATCTGGCATAACAACCGTTGTATCAATTCCTAACAAATGGCCTGTCAAAGCTACACCTTGTGCATGGTTACCAGCTGATGCAGTGATAACCCCACGATCTTTCTCTTCTTGAGTAAGATGATTGATCTTATTATTAGCACCTCTGAACTTGAACGATCCTGTTAATTGCATGTTTTCTAACTTTAGAAAAACATCCCCACCAACTACATTTCTACTTAAAAACATGGATTGAACTAGAGGGGTTTTACGAGCGTATTTCCCAACAATAGCTTTAGCTTCTTCAATATCATGAATATCTACAACACTATCTGCATTTACACTTACACCTTTGATCATTGTCCACACCTCATCTTTTATATTTGCCCTTAATTATTTTTTTAATTTACAGAAGATTCCTCAACAGAAAGCTCTGTGTATGGTAAATCCAATGAATCTGCCAGTCCTTTATTTGTTACTTTTCCTTCAAAGACATTAACCCCTGAAGCAAGTGCCCCATCTGACTTAATTGCTTCATTAATACCCTTGTCGGCAATTTCTAGTAAGTAACGCAAATTTCCCTTTGCCAAAGCCATTGTAGCTGTTCGTGGTACTGCACCAGGTTGATTAGGAACAGCATAGTGAATAATTCCATCTTTAACAAAGATTGGGTCATCAATTGTGGTTGGATGATCAATTGTTTCAACCGTTCCGCCTTGATCGATGGCAACATCAACAATTACGCTACCTGGTTTCATGGATTTAACCATATATTCTTTAACCAACTTAGGTGGTCTTGAACCAGGAATAAGAATTGTGGAAATAAAGATATCAGCATCTTTAATTTCTTTAGCAAGATTTTCTTCGTTAGACTTAACGGCTCTAAACTTTTTACCAGCAAACTTATCTTCTAGGAATTTAATTCTATCATCATTAAGTTCAATGATAACCACTGATGCTCCCATTCCTAGTGCTAATTCAGCGGCGTTAATTGCAGCATTTCCACCACCAAAAATAACAACGTTTCCAGCTTCAATTCCTGGAATTCCTGGCATTAGGATTCCTTGTCCTTGATGTTGAGCCTCTAGATAGTAACTACCCATGATAACTGAACGTCTTCCAGCAATTGCACTCATTGGTGCTAACAATTCTAGTTTGCCATCTTTAACAATTGTTTCTCCACCAATTGCAGTTGTCCCAGCCTTTATCATTGCTTCAACAGTAGGTTTCGATGATGCTAAATGTTGAAATCCCCAGATTACTTGTCCTTTCTTAAAATACTTATACTCTTCTGGATCAGGCTCCTTAACCTTGATGATCAATTTAGCATTCCAACCATCTTCATGGCTAACTAACTTACCACCAGCTTCGACATACTCTTCGTTCGTAAAACCAGCTCCAATACCTGCATCTTTTTCAACAAGTACTTCATTACCAGCTTCAACCATTTTGCGAACATTTTCAGGAGTGGCCGCTACACGACCTTCTCCTTCTTTTTGTTCTTTAATAACAGCGATTTGCATATTTACACTCTCCCTTGTGAAGATAATAACTATTTCCTTACAACTCGTATGTTAACGCTTACCTTAACGGCTGACAACCTTATTTTTATCTTCACAAACTCAAAGTATCTCCAAAGCATTATGACCATTGAGAATAAATTAACAAAAAAAATTTAAATTCACAATTATCATTTTCTAATTAATATTTATTCTCAAATATCTGTTATATCATGATTAAACAGGTGTTTATTTTTAGTGAACAGTGTTGATATATCAACTGCTCTAGGGATCGATAATAAAGCATATATTTTAGGTTCATATTTTAGATCAAGCTTAGACTTTAAAAAGTTAATTGTTTACAATAAAAATCAACTATTTTTTCAAATTTAAAAGGACAAAAAAACACTCGATCATTTTCATAATCGAGTGCAAAATAAATAATTATTTTCAATTAGTCTTCACGACTATAGTTACTAATATCAGCAACAACGCTATCTACAAACATCTTAGCATTCTCTGATTCTGAATCCTCTTCACCATATTTTCTTACAGAAACTGTGGCATCTTTAACTTCATCATCACCAACAACTACAGTATAAGGCACTTTCATTGTTTGAGAATCACGGATCTTGTAACCCATCTTTTCATCACGGTCATCAAGATAAACACGAATATTCTTATCACGAAGCTTTGCAGCTATATCATTAGCATAGTCAGAATGTAAATCTTTATTAACTGGAATAACACGTACTTGTGTTGGAGCCAACCATGTTGGGAATGCACCTTTATACATTTCGATTAGGTAAGCAACAAATCTTTCCATTGTTGAAACAATACCACGGTGAATCATAACTGGTCTGTGATCTTGACCATCAGCACCAACATATGTCAATTGGAACTTCTCTGGTTGCATAAAGTCTAATTGAATTGTTGATAGTGTTTCTTCATTACCAAGGGCTGTCTTTGTTTGAACATCAAGTTTTGGACCATAGAAAGCAGCTTCACCCTCAGCTTCGTAATATTTAAGACCAAGATCATCCATAGCTGCCTTAAGCATTGTTTGTGATCTATTCCACATTTCATCATCATCAAAATACTTCTCTGTATTAGCGGGATCACGATAACTTAGACGGAATGTATAATCTTTAATATCAAAGTCGTTATAAACTTCAACCATCAATTGTAGTGTACGTTTGAATTCTTCTTGAATTTGATCAAGAGCAACAAATGTATGACCATCGTTTAGAGTCATTTCACGCACACGTTGTAGACCTGACAAAGCACCTGATTTTTCATATCTGTGCATCATACCAAGTTCAGCAATACGTAGTGGAAGGTCTCTGTATGAACGATTATGGTGATTATAAATTTGAATATGTGAAGGACAGTTCATAGGACGTAGTTCAAGCATTTCACCATCACCCATGTCCATTGGTGGAAACATGTCTTCACGGTAGTGTTCCCAGTGACCAGATGTCTTATAAGCATTTAAGTTCATAAGGATTGGTGTATAAACGTGTTGGTAACCCCAAGCAACTTCCTTATCGATGATATATCTTTCAATAACACGACGGATAGTAGCACCATTTGGCATCCAGTATGGAAGACCAGCACCAACTTCTGGATCAACGAAGAATAGATCAAGGTCACGACCAATTGTTCTGTGATCACGTTCTTTGATTTCGTCGCGGCGCTTCAAGTCAGCTTTTAATCCATCTTCCTTATAGAAAGCTGTACCATAAATTCTTTGTAACATTGGATTACTTGATTTACCTTGCCAATATGCACCAGCAACTGACAATAACTTGAAGTGTTTCAAATCCTTAAGACTTGGAAGAACAGCATCATAACCGAAATCAACAAATCCATCTAGGTTGTACACAGGGATTTGAACTGATTCAATAGCTGAAATCAATGATGATTTGTATGGATCATCCTTAAACATTTCAGCAAGATCTTTTTTGTCCATCATTGATCTTTCAATTTTATCGTTATTCTTGATAATCTTATTCATCAATGCGGCAATCTTTTCTAGTTCATCAACACTGATTTGTCCATTCTTATCATCAGTATCAACATAGAAACCATCATCATTAGCTTGTTTCTCACCAAAATGTAGATCTTCTTTAAAGTTCTTTGCAGCAGCACTAAATACCAAAGCAGCTGTATTTCTTAGAACCTTTTGGGAATCTTCCTCATCCTCACCGGCAATAATTGCAATTTTACCATCTTGCTTGATAGGACGTTCAAGATCAACTAATGTATCGTTAAGCTTACCAGCTACAGCTTTCTTACCTAGCGATGTACTGATTGATTTAGCAACATCCAAAGTAGTAGTGCCTTCGTCAAACTCCTTAACTGAATCATCTGGGAATGTTAACTTGATTTTTGACATATACTTTTCCTCCTAAAATATTAGACAACAAAAATGCGTCCCTGAAGTATAAACATATAATTAAATATGCACATACTTCAGGGACGCATTCGCGCGGTTCCACCCACATTAAAACTGTATAACAAAAAAACAGTTTTCACTCTTTTGGCTATATAGTAACCGACTATTATACAGATTTTAATGAAAGTGGTAACTCCAGTAATGGGTAAGCTTCCAGTAACCGTACCCTCCCTGAGTAGAACCGAAGTGTTGTCTCTCATTGGCTATATTGAACCATTTATTTTTAACTTTTGCAAGCTATTTTTCAAATCTTCTGTTAGGACCACTCACAATTACCTCACGAGATAAATACTTTATCCGCTCCATAATTCTTTTAGCCTTGACAGGTTCCTCTTCTCCCCGTTGATTGACAGCCAGGTGTTTTTCTAATTCCTTCATAGAAAAGTTAGAAGAGAAAAACGTTGGTAAGTTTTCCTGCATTCTATATTGCAAAATTACGCCTAGAACCTCATCACGTATCCAACTAGACATTGAATCTGCCCCGATATCATCTAGCATCAAAACCTCAGTTCCCTTAATCTTGTTAACCTCAGATAAGACGCTATTAGATCCGATCGAACTCTTTATTTCCACTGCAAAAGTTGGAAAATGCATCAAAGTAGTATGAATGTCATTTTTAAATAATTCGTTCGCAATTGCTCCTAGAAGATATGTTTTTCCGACACCGAAATCGCCCGCTAAGTATAATCCCGGAACGAAACCATTATTACTTAAATAATTATCAATAAAATCTAAAGACTCAGCCAGAGCATCCTGTCGGCCTTCCCCGCTATAATCATCCAACTTAGCTTTACGGATATCTGATGGCATGTCTTTTAAAACAAAGCCAGTTTCATATTGTGCCCGTTTCTCACGGTTTTTAGTTCGCTCATTAGGGTAATAAACAACTTCAATATTATGATTGTTAACAATCAATTTAGGATAATATCCCTTAGACAACTCACTAGCATGAGTTTTATTATTATAAAACTCATAAATACTAGCAGCACTCGTTGAGATCGCCTGAGGATCGATCGAATCACTATTCTCCTTCAAAAATTTTTGAACATCAGGGTCTTTCACCGCACTATTAAGAAGACGGCGATAGTCTTCCGTCAAATTTTTTGAATTTAAATATTCTGCCAATGTATTTCCTAAATTTTCCATGCTTAATTATCCTTATTTCTTAATCGTTTCAACCTGTCTTGAAGATTATTACGATTATTTTCTTGGTTTTGATTATTTGAAACCTTGGCCTTTACCTTGCTCCAATCAGTTGCCTGCTCTACTTTACGAGTACGGTTATTATTATAACGACGTTTAGGGTTACGTGGTTTTGTTTGAAAATCAGTAATCCGTTGCAAAGCTTGCTCTGGAGTCTGAACATTATTTTGTTGCCAATCATTAGCCATCGTTTCCATAAGTGGCAATGTCAAAGTTGGAGAATTTTGCAAAATATAATAAACCATAATATTCAAAACAGAAGCAGGCAAGTATGTCTTCATAGCCATATCACGTAGGGCTCGGGACTCAACTGTTCCTATAAATCCACCACTCTTTTGTTTCTGAGCAGCCAAAAAGTCGGCTGGAGTCATTGATTTTGCTTGTTGTAAAATCAATTGATCTGAACGGTTAAAATCAGTTGTGGTGGTTTCTTTTTCAACCGTCTCAGTTTGTCTTTTTACAGAAATATTAGCATTTTTTTCAAAGCGATCTTGAACAGACTTTTTAAGGCGGTCAGGATCAATTTTATTATTAACAATATCACAAGTCTTGCCAATCAAATCAATTAATGTTATTTCATCTAAGCCATAAAAAGCATGCAAACTAAGGATCAATTCCTGATTCTCCAGTAAATCATCCGGGTGAATCTTGAATAATTGCTGAATCCTATCGGAAATCAGTTCCCAATCTAATTGAGGAATTTCTTTCTCATTCAACACAGGTTTTTTCACTTCAGAATTTTCAGCAAAATTCTCTTGAGCATTTTTTACTTCTGTTGGTGTATTAATCAAATCACTATTGCTCAACTGGAAAACTTCCAGAAAATCTTTGGTTATTTCATTTGAATCTTTTAAAATCAAATCCGAATGAGCATACTTATCGGCCAATAAACGATATTTGCTTTCACCAACTTGCTCATACAAAAAAATACTCATTAAATCATCTTTGAAAAATTCATCAGGAGATAGGGGTTCAAATAATTGATAAATATAATATGACCCTAAATCATCCTTTTTCTCAAAAGTCCTAATCAATCCTAATGCCTCAGCTTTGATTCGGGCTTCATAAAACCTCTTTAAATCAATACCTAATAAACTCATCAATTCAGAATGACTTTTTCTTTGAGTTATAACCTCTTTATTAGGTATTTTTTCCCATAATAGTAAGTACAGACTAAAGGCCTCCGTACCTAAAATCGGTAAATACAAATCAGTTAAAACATGACGATCATCATCATTCAAATGACCATTTGGCAGACACCAATAGCCTACTAGTGGTGTAAATTTATCTGTAGACACTGGCTCACCCCTTATTTTTCATCAATTTTATTACCATTAGCCATCATTTCTTGAACCTCTTTCATGAATCCATTCATATCTTTAAACTCACGATAGACGCTAGCGAAACGAATGTAAGTTACATCGTCAACCTTGGCCAAAATTTTCATGACATGTTCACCGATCAGACGTGAATTAACTTCACTTTCACCAGTAGCTCTGATTTGGTTTTCAACCTTATCAACAATATCATTCATTTGATCCATTGTGACGGGACGTTTTTCAGCAGCTCGAACTAAACCACGTAACAATTTTTCACGACTAAATTCTTCACGATTGCCATTCTTTTTTATAACTAGAAGTGGCGATTTCTCTAATCTTTCAAACGTTGTAAATCTAGTACCGCAATACTCGCATTCACGACGTCTTCTAATAGCCCTTCCTTCATCACTAGGACGGCTGTCAATTACTTTTGATGAATCATGGTGACAATGTGGACAAATCAAAGTTCTAACCTCTTTTCCAGATTAAAGTTGTGCGATTAACCTATCAAACTGCTTCGTAAGATGTGTTAAATCTTCAGAATTATCAACCACAAAATCGGCTCGACGTCTTTTTTCATCCATCGACATTTGTGAATTAATTCGTTCTAAGGCAACTTTTTTTGTTAAATTATTTCTTTTCATCAAACGGTCCAATTGTACTTCTGGTCTAACATACAAACTAATTACACCGTCAAAATACTCCTGGTAACCTCCTTCAAACAACAACTGAATCTCAAAAATAGAAATTGTTGAGTTTGAAGACTTCTTTACTTCCGCAATTGTTTCTAAAATATTTTTTTTAATTAGAGGTCGCGTAATATTATTCAATTTATTCAATTGTTTACTATCACTAAAAACTATTTTGGCAAGTTCTTGACGATTTAAGGTCCCATCGCTCAACAACACACTCTCACCAAATTGTTCTGTGATTTCATGAAGGCCTATTGATCCAGGTACAACGACCTCTCGAGCCACTTTATCAGCATCAAAGACTTGAAATCCGTGATCTTTAAATAAATTCAATATTGTCGACTTTCCAGCCGCGATACCGCCAGTTAACCCGTATATTTTACTCATTTGATTACCTGACAATGTGGGCAGAAGTGCGTTCCTCGACCACCAACTTTGATCTTCACAATCTCAGTCCCACATCTTGGACAAGGTGTTCCTTCTTTACCATAAACTTTCAAACTATTCTGCATATTTCCTTTATGTCCGCTTGCATCAATATATGAACGGATTGTAGAACCACCTGAAGCAATGGCCTTCTCCATCTCTTGGTTAGATAATTCAATGATATTCTGAATATCCTTATCACTCAAATGGTTAGCTGTCGTTTCTGGATGAAGTTTTGCCTTCCAAAGTACCTCATCAACATAAATATTACCTAAACCACTCATAACTGACTGATCCAATAAAACAATTTTGATATCCTTATGGTGACGCATAATTCTAGGCTTTAATGTCTCAAAAGTAAATTCCTTTGAAAGTGGCTCTGGACCTAATTTTTGAATTGACTTGTTATTTTTCAAATCATCCGTATTCCATAATTGCATTCGACCGAATTTTCGAACGTCATTATAAATCATCTTTTGACCATTATCTAAAGTAAAAATAGCATGAGAATGTTTATCAATTGCATTGGGATCAGCAGAAATACGATACTTACCTTCCATTCGCAAATGACTAATAATTGTATATCCATTATCTAAATGAATCAACAAAAATTTAGCCCGACGTCCAACATCAGTAATAGTTGCTCCAGTTACAAACTCTATAAATTGATTAACATCCCCCGTTATCAAATCATTATAACGAATTTCTACATGCGTGATTTCATGTCCTTTAACGTAAGAATTCAAACCACGCCTAACTGTTTCTACTTCTGGCATTTCTGGCATTTTTTATCACCTATTTTGCTTCGTACCAAGTCTTTCCATGAGCTGTTTCAACTTTTAAAGGAACATCAAGTTTAACGGCTGAATCCATTACACTTGGAACTAGCTCTCCTAATGTTTCAATTTCAGATTTTGGTGCTTCAAAAATCATTTCATCATGAACCTGTAACAATAAATTAGCTTGAAGATTTTCTCGTTGAATCATCTTTTGCATATTAATCATTGCGACTTTAATAATATCAGCCGCACTGCCTTGAATTGGTGTATTCATCGCAGTTCTTTGTGCAAAGTTTCTAACATTGAAATTACTTGAATGAATATCTGGTAGATAACGACGACGATGCATTATCGTCTCAACATATCCATTTTCACGTGCATACTTAACAATATCATCCATATATTTTTTAACACCAGGATATTGTTCAAAATATGATTCAATGAAAGTAGCAGCCTGCTTACGACTAATACCTATATTCTGTGACAAACCATAATCACTAATTCCATAAACAATCCCAAAGTTAGTAGCCTTAGCCTGTCGACGCATATTTGGAGTTACTTCATCCGTACTATTCAGACCAAAAATTCTCATAGCAGTATGCGCATGGATATCATAATCTTCCTTGAAAGCTTCTTGCATATTTTCATCACCAGAAATATGTGCCAATACTCGTAATTCAACTTGAGAATAGTCGGCTGAAAAAATCTCCCAATCGTCATGTTGAGGTACAAAGGCTTTTCTAATTTGCTTGCCCTCATCAATTCTAATAGGAATATTTTGTAAATTAGGTTCTATTGATGACAAACGCCCTGTCTGAGTTAGCGTCTGTAAATAAATAGTATGGATTTTATTATCAGGATGAACAAATTTTTGTAATCCGACAACATAGGTCGATTGAATCTTAGAAATTTGACGATATTCTAAAATCTTTTCGACAACTGGAGACTTATCTTTTAATTTTTCAAGAACATCAACTGAAGTCGAGTAACCAGTTTTAGTCTTTTTTATAACTGGTAATTTCAAATCTTCAAACAATACCACACCCAGTTGTTTAGGTGAATTAATATTAAATTCCTTACCAGCCTCTTGATATATTTTCTGTTCGATCTCTGACAACCTAGTAGCAAAAGTATTTTCCATTTCCTTTAATTTGGAAACCTCTACTTTGATACCCTTAATTTCCATCTCGGCTAACACAATAGAAAGCGGCAATTCAATCTCATCATATAAACTATCTTGATCATTATCCTTTAACTCTGAAAGCATTTTATCTTTCAATGTATCAATTACTTGAGCCTTTTGAGCAATGAAATTTATCAAAATAGAATTGTCTTCAGGAACAGCCTTTTTAACACCCTTACCATAAAATTCTTCTTCAGTAGGTAAGCTAACATTATAATTCTTTGCTACTAGACCAATATCTTGTTTATTATCATTTGTATCAAGCAAATAAGCTACTAATAACATATCAAAACTGACACCATTTAAATTGCATCCATAACGATGTAATAACGCAATTGTTCGCTTGTTATCAAAAAGATACTTTTCTTTAGTTTTATCAGCTAACCATCGTTTCAAATCATCATTCTCAAGTATAGAAACATCACTTGTTCCATAATAATTTTTTCCATCAGAAATTAATATTCCAGTTATCGGAGCCGTATGATAATTTTCTCCAAAACCTTCTATAACCAAAGTATGCGCCTTATTGCTCTTTACAATATTTTCAATAGAATCAGAATTCAATTGTTCAACTTTAATATCAGCTAAGGTTTCTGCTGTATTTTCAAGTGGAACATTCATACGTTCAAGAAATGAATTAAAATTCATTTTTTGATAAAACTGAATCAGTTGCTCTTGATTGTCTCCACGATATTCTAAGTCATTCAATTTTAAATCTACTGGAGCATCCACATCAATAGTGGCAAGCTTTTTACTTAAAAACGCTTTGTCTTTATCATTGATTAGATGTTCTTTTAATTTACTCTTTTTCATCTCATCAACATGTTCATAAATTCCTTCAACACTGCCATATTGATCTATCAATTTAATAGCTGTTTTTTCGCCGACCTTTTCAACTCCAGGATAATTATCAGATGTATCTCCCATTAATCCCTTCATATCAATAATTTGTTCCGGCGTAATACCCAATTTTTCTTTAACATGTTCAGGAGTATAACTTTCTGTTTCGGTGACACCTTTAACATTCACACGAACAGTTACCTTATCGGTCGTTAATTGTGTTAAATCACGGTCGCCTGTAACAATAGTTACATCCATACCTTGGGCTTGTGCTTTACGTGACATTGTTCCGATAATATCATCGGCCTCATAGTCAGGTAATTGATAGGTTTTCATGCCACGATAATTTAATAAATCCTGAATTAACGGCATTTGTTCAGTAAACTCTGTTGGTGTTTTAGAGCGGCCATTCTTATAGTCGTCATACATTTTGGTTCTAAAAGTAACTTTTCCCGCATCAAATGCTACTAACGCATGTGTAGGCTGTTCTTCCTTCAAAATAATTTCCAACATATTGTTAAAAGCATACAAAGCATTTGTATGTACACCTTCGCCATTAACAAACTTATCTAAAACGTTATGCATTGCAAAGAATGCTCTAAAGGAAACACTGTTTCCATCTATTAAAAGTAATTTTTTATTTTTTGACATATATTCTCCAATAAAAACGAAATTAACTATCTCTATTTTAACAAATCCTGGCTCTTTGTAACAGTTTCACAAAGACTAAAAAAGCCTAGATTCCAACGAATCGAGACTTTCACCTAATTATTTCTTTCTTCATATCTGATAGCGACATAAATAACTGATATTAATACCAGTAATGATAGAGCAGTTAAAACTATAAAGTCAATTTTTGTACCCGTAATTGTATTTAAAATTCCATTTTTAGTTCCACTTGTCAAAGCAACTGCTGAAATAATTACGGACAAAACGTTTGTACCTAAAGATCCTGCATATTGTTGCATCATACTGAAAAGTGAATTCTGATCGGATTTATTTGAACCTTTAACCTGCATACTACCATCTGATAAGTAAACTGCAAAGCCCATACTAAAACCAATTCTAACCAAAATATAAATAAGAATTATACCTATAAAACTCAAGTTCTCACTAAAAAGCCAGAATAATAATGACCCACAAAGTAACAATATTCCACTAATAAATAATGGTCTCGTTGCTCCAACTTTATCATACATATAACCTGCAATTGGACCAACGGCAGCACCAAGTAGCGATCCTGGCAAAAGCATCAATCCTGCTTGGGCAGAATCCAATTTGAGTACCGTCTGTGCAAAAATTGGTAATACAAAAGATAATCCAATATTAATAAATTGCAAACTAAAATAACCAAACAGACGTAACCTCAATACTGGAATTTTTAAAATGGAAAAATCAATTAATTGACGATCACTTTTTCTGTTGTACCAAATAAACAATAAGAAAGTAATCAATGATGCAACAATCCATAATAGAAATTGTTTCGACATCCAGCCATATTTACCAGCCTGATCAAATGTAAAGAGTATGATCGAAAAGATTATTGCTAAACCTATAACACTGCCATAATCAAAAGAAATTCCTTTGGTACCTCGGGCTGTACCATGAATAGAAAAGACACCAATGATAAACAGTAAAACTATCAATGGCAAAACGCCAACGAATATTTCTCGCCAGCTCCAAATTCCATTAATAACACCACCATAAGTAGGCCCCAACGCCGGAGCTAAAGAAATCACAATACCCGCTAAACCAGTATAAATCCCAATTTTTGATGTTGGTACTTCGTCAAATATCAGACTAAACATCAAAGGCGTTGATAAACCTGTGGAAACTGCTTGCAACAATCTTCCTCCCATTAGGATTGAAAAGTTGGGCGCCATTAAGCAAATTAATGAACCAATAAAACAACAAAAAGTCGCAAAAATAAAAATCTTCAAAGGATCAAATTTTTTTAAAACATAGGCTGTGGTACTCATAACAATTGTTGTTAACAGTAAATAACCTGTTGTTAACCATTGAATAGTGCCTAAACTGACATTCAACTGTTTAACTAAAGTCGGAAAAGCAACATTCATTGATGTTTCAATTAAAATTCCTGTAAATGATAATAATCCAACGGCTAAAATCGATAA
>NZ_NIPR01000029.1 GCF_002872255.1 Companilactobacillus nuruki | reverse complement strand
CTTATCAGAGACGGTATTGTTATCACTGAAGTTAAACTTGCTTCACTTAAACGTTTCAAAGACGATGTTAAGGAAGTTGGTTCAGGATTCGAATGTGGTATCACAATCGAAAACTACAATGATATTAAAATCGGCGATGAAGTCGAAGCATATATTATGGAAGAGGTTCCAGTTAAATAAATTCCTTAAAAATAAAGTTAGGATATCAAGGGATATCTTAGCTTTATTTTTTTTGAATTGATTTGTATCAAAGCACTGATATATCGTAAGCACCTAATAACCGACCGTCTATGATTTAGGCGGAATTCGAATTATGATTATCTCATCAAACATATTGGTGAGGTATTTTTTTATGGAAAATCAACCTGAAATCGTGAAGGTCAATGTCCCTAAGGCTTTAAGCGAAGCTAAGCCGTCAGTACCCAGTCGGGCGCTTCATATTCGTATCGATCAACAAAAATCAGTAACTGTTTATAATCACGTAAACAACTACATCCTTAGTGCGGTGTTAGAGGCGGTGTTCCCGCATGCTCATTGATCAAAGAAAAATTCATCAAGTCTATTTAGTATGTGGTAAAACGGATCTTCGTCGAGGTATCGACGGCTTAGCAGCCGTCGTACAAGATCAGTTTGAACTAGATCCATATAATCGATCACTGTATCTATTTTGTGGTACACGAAAGGACCGGTTCAAAGCACTTTACTGGGACGGCGATGGCTTTTTATTACTCTATAAAAGGATTGAGTCCGGCCGACTTCAGTGGCCGACGAGTCAAGACGAGGTCCGAAAGTTGACTTATCTTCAACTATCAAAGCTTTTGAGTGGCTGGTCATTAGATTCAACTATTCATAAAATTAATCTGCCCAAGACTAAGAAAACGTTTTCTTAAAATGTCAATTGTGATAAACTCAATATCAAGAAAAACGTACAGTGAGTGGATATTATGACGCTAGAAGAACAAGTTGAAGCCTTGACCAAAAAGGTTCAAGAACAAGCAGAAATAATCGATTACTTGACCAAAAAACTTTATGGTCAAAAATCAGAGAAAGTTGATCCTAATCAACTTTCATTGTTGGATAAAGACGAAGGGGTTTTTATCGAACCAGAGCAAACTGGTGAAGATAACAAACCAACCCAAGTACAGCAAAAGAAGAAAGCTAAAAAAACACGGAAATCAATTATAGGTTCAAATGTACCTGTAAAAGAGACGGTAATCGGCCTAACTGATAAGCTGTGTCCTAACGGACACGGCTTAGTTTCAGTTGGAAAAAAGTTCCAGCGTGAAGAAATTCATTACCGACCAGCTAAACTATATTTGGAAAAGTTCTATACGAAGACTTATAAATGCCCGGAATGCGAATTGATCGATGGGCTAGCCCATCTGATCCAATCGAAGGTGCCCCAACCACTGATTCCGCATAGTTTAGCTTCGGTTTCATTAATAACAGAAATCATACATAAAAAGTTCGAACTGGGGGTACCTCTTTATCGCCAACTTCAAGATTGGAAACGACAAGGTATCGATCTTAGTGAGACAACGATTACCAATTGGATAATCAAAACTAGTCAAATTGTGGAACCATTGTATCAACAAATACATGAGGAACTACTATCGCATCGGTACTTGCAGGGTGACGAAACACCAATGGAAGTTTTGAATGAGCCTGGAAAATTGGCCAAGTCTAAATCATTTATGTGGGTGATGCGAAGCGTTACTCACGAAGCAAAGCAAGGTGTTTTCTATTCCTACGGTACCAGTCGCGCTAGCAGCTTCGCTGCATCGCTTTACAATGGTTTCACGGGAATACTACAATGTGACGGTTATTCTGGATATAATATTCTGGATGATTCAGTCACTAGAGATGGTTGCTGGGCTCATGCAAGACGCAAGTTTTACGACGACGCCAATAAAGGTACAAAGTTTAAGGCGACACTTCCACTAAATTTGATTGATGAAATGTTTCAATTAGAGAGAAAGTGGCAACATCTTTCACCACGGGCGCGACGCCGTCGTCGCCGCTGTTATCAGAGAAAAATATTAAAGAAATTTTGGCATTATATTGATACGGCTGATGCCTTACCAAAGAGTCGCCTAGGTAAAGCCATCACTTATGTTAAAAATCAGCGTGATGAACTTAATCGTATTGTCAACGACGGAGCAATCGATTGGAGTAACAATGCATCGGAAAGAAATATGAAGAGCTTTGTGATTGGCCGTAAGAATTGGCTATTTAGTACCAGCCAAGCTGGTGCTAAAGCCAATGCAATTTGGATGACGCTGATCGAATCAGCGAAGGCCAATAGAATTAATCCGGCTGAGTATTTAACATTTTTATTAAAAAATATCTCACAGCTTCCAACATTCTTGAAACCAGAGGAACTAGAAGCCTATTTACCGTGGAACTTTAAATCATCACGATTGAAAACGACTAACGAAGATAATCAAAAAATCGCCGCATAAATGAACACACAAAATCATCCGCATTCTCAAATGAGAGTACGGATGATTTTTTATTTTTCAATACGGTCAGTTATTAGGTGCTTACGACTTATCAACAACAATAATTAGAACAAAAAAAGAGCCCGCTTATGCGAACTCTTTTTTTTGTTACTTTGATTACTTGTTCAAGTATTCATCAACAAGTTTTTTGTTATCTTCATTAGTGATTGACTCGTTAACAGCACGATCAGCTAATGTCTGTCTCTTCTACACTTCTCCGATCCCCCGAGA
>NZ_NIPR01000028.1 GCF_002872255.1 Companilactobacillus nuruki | reverse complement strand
ATCGTGCAATTGCTGATAAAATCATTATTGCTCACAAAGAACGTGTTTCTTCGAATATCAAATAAAATTCAATCCTTTTAAAGGGCTATATTTATTAGGAATAGTTATCTTCTGAAACAAAAATAATAACTCAAAAAAGCGCTGACTTAGTAACTATTTAACAGTTACTAAGTCAGCGCTTTTTTATACGGAAAATTATGTCTTTTTTAAATATCTTATTGAATAGCCGCCACTTGACGAACCATTGCTAACTCTTCATTTGTTGGAATCAACAAAACCTTAATAGACGAATCGCTACTACTGATAAGTCCTTCTTTTCCAGCTTTGTTGAGCTTTGAATCCAATTTAACATTAAAAATGGCTAACTCATCAATGATTTGTTGACGTAGTTGATCATTATGTTCACCAATACCACCTGCAAATATTAACGCATCGGCACCATGCAATTCAGTCAAATAACTACCAGCATATTTGACAATTCGATTAACAAAAATATCAACAGCCAATTTGGCTTGGGAATTAGTTTCTTCCTGTGCTTTAATCTCACGCATGTCTGGGGAAATACCTGAGACACCCAACAAACCTGATTTTTGATTAAGCATCATCATTATCTCATTAGGGTCACTTACATTTAACTCTTGCATTAAATATGGAACTACTGATGGATCAACATCCCCTGCACGAGTCCCCATAGTAACACCTGTTAATGGCGTGAATCCCATTGATGTATCAAAAGCTTTACCATCTTTTACAGCAGCTAATGAAGCTCCACTACCTAGATGCATAGTTACCAAGTTCACAGTTGACTTGGGCTTATTTAATAATTCAGCAGCACGACCAGCTAGATAACCATGTGAAATTCCATGTTCACCATAACGACGTATTTGATACTTTTGAGTTAGTTCATAAGGCAAACTATAAATTGCGTTCATTTCAGGCAAATCAGTAAAAAATTGACTATCAAAAACGGCATATTGTTTTACATTAGGTAAAGTTTTTGCCATTGTTTCAATCCCTTGGGCTTCCATAGGATTATGCAATGGTGCAAAATTACTTAATTCTTTAATCTTTTTAAGTACATCTGGAGTTACCTCAACCGCTTTTTTAAATACTTGGCCGCCAGCAACTACTCTATGAGCTACTGCAGTGATCTCAGACAAGTCAGCAATAATTTCAAGACGTAACAATTCATTAAAAACCATTTTTGCAGAGGCTTCTTGATCTAAATTATCTACAGTTGTCTCATACTTTTGATGTTCTCCATATTTGATCGTAAAGATGGAACCCGGCATACTAATACGTTCTACCATACCGCTAGCCAAAACCATTTCTGATGGCATTTCAAATAATTGCCACTTTAAAGATGAGCTACCAGCATTGATAACTAATGTTTTTTGCATTAAAATTCACACTCCTACCTAATAGAATACCTAATTTTCAGAAAATATGCTGACTTTTATGTAATTAAAATTAATTATCTAAAAACTTATTGGATTTCAAAATTGCAGTAGAAATGGCCGGGGCAATAACGATTGCTGCAATCATTTCCGGAATACCGTTGGTTCCTACAATTACCAATAACATTTTATTCAACAAATCAGTTTGTGTCGCATAAACTTGAGCCATGGTGCTAGCATACATAACTCGCATCAATCCCAAAACTAAAACAGTATTTACCAATGAACCAATACCTGAAGCAATGGCCATGCCCAAAACTTTTTTATTGGTATGATCTTTGAACCACAAGTATACCCATCCAGCAATTAATCCAACTGCAATTCTAGGAAGTACTGCCACTATTGGATTTGTAAAAACCGTTGTATCAATAATTGAGGTTGGACTAGTGAATGCCCTAATAATTGTTCCGATTCCCCAAACCAAACCGACAATTCCCCCACTCTTAGGTCCCAAAACAATGGCTGCAACAATAACTGTAATATGAATAATTGTTATATTAATAAAACCAGTTGGAATGAAACCTAAAAATGGCACCATTGATTGAACAAAAATAATGGCAATCAAAATGCCTAAAATTGCCGTTCGATAAGCCTTTCTTTTTTGCAAGATCCCTACCTCTTAACTCCTAATTTTCTTAATTTTAACTGATTACTCGGCAAAGAACAAAAAAATAAAGCTAAATTAATATTAGCTTTATTTTTAAATTAATCTTCAGCCGCATCAACCGCTTTAATAACAGCATTTCTAAAACCATATTCCTCCAGTGCAGCAACTCCTCTGATTGTTGAACCACCTGGTGAGGTTACCTCATCTTTTAAAGCCGATACATTTAGCTCGGATTGCTTTGCCAGTTTACTTGCCCCAATGGCCATACCAATAGCAGCCTCATAAGCGAGTTTTCTATCTAAACCATGTTTGACTCCGGCGTCACTCAATGCCTCGATGAAAACATCTAAAAAGGCTGGTGAACAACCGGCAACTGTCCCTAGAATACCTAATTGATTTTCCGGAACCTCGACAAGTTGACCTGTGTATCCCAAAATAGAACCAATTTTCTTCTTATCTTCATCAGTAAAGTCTTCTGAATAAGTAATTCCAGTAAAACCTGCTCCAACTTTAACTGGTGTATTAGGAATTGCATGTGCAACTTTGACACTACCTAAAATCTTTTTCAGATTTGCCACTGATGCGCTACCTGTAAAGGCCACAACCAATTTATCAGAAGCAATTTCTTTCAACTCTTTGAGTACACCATCTATAGCACTAGCTCCGACGGCAATAAAAATAACATCGGTATCTTCAAGTTGTTTAATTTTCTTAACCATCTGAAATCCTAATTGTTCACACAATAATTTTGTTCGATTAGAACTGCCGCCTTTAACGATTATCTCGTCAGCGTTAAATCCATTCTTAACCAGGCCCGTTATAACGGCTCCACCAATACTACCAGCTCCAATAAATCCAATCATGAAATCCACTCCTCACAAAATTTTATATTGTCTATTATATTTAAAGATAATTCCGATACAAATTAAAAGCAATTCATTTGATATCTAATAACTTCAGAATAATTATTAAATCGTGTATTCTTAAGTTATTAGAAAGGGGGGAAATTTATGAATACATACCGTACACGCGCAGAATTAAAAACCGAGGTCAAACGTTTACTACAAGGTAATTGGAAAAAAGCAATTGCACTATACTTAATTCCACTAATTCTTTTATTGATTACTAACGGTTCCAGTAATTCTCATTCACAGTCTGATGTTCAATATAACTTAACTAACTTTGATATTTCACATATCTTTTGGTTTGCAACATCACTTGGAATCATCAGTTTTGTTTTGAGTATTGTCTTCTTTTTAATTAACGTCTCAGCAACTTTTAGAGGACTTGATTGGATTGAAGATCCACAATTAGATTTCGAACCATTTAAAAGTAATTTCACATATTTCCGTAGTCCTGATTGGTGGAAATTGATTTTTGTTTATGTTTTAACTAGTATTTTCACTTTCTTATGGACACTTCTACTTATAATTCCAGGTATTATCAAGGGAATAGCTTACTCTCAAACATACTTTGTTTATAAAGATTTAAACGATCGCGGTTTAGCTGACAACTATTCTTTAACTGATTATATTACAAAAAGTCGTCAATTAATGGTAGGCAATAAGGGCCGTTATTTTGTACTACAACTTAGTTTCATTGGTTGGTGGATTCTTGGTGGTATCACCTTTGGAATTGGATTAATTTGGATTTATCCTTATTACAAATTAACTATGGCCAACTTCTTCCATGATCTAGTTGAACAGAATCCTAATTATGCCTAACGAAAAGGCTTGGGAAATAATTCTGAAATAATACAAACCCAAAATATAGCTTCTTTCGCTTAAAACGAATACCTCCAGTGATCAAAATATGATTACTAGGGGTATTTTTTTTACTGAACATATTTTTTTATTAATTTGTATAGTGATAAATAACATCATGAAGCAACCTGATGACCGGTACTTTCGCCTTATCGTCATAATATTTAGCAAACCTAGCATCTGAAAGATACATATCAACTAATCCTCTATGAGCCTCTTTTGTATAATTAGGCCACGTATATTCCAACCATTGTCTATGTTCTCGATAAATTTTTTCTTCTAATGTTGAATTAGGATTTTTTCTTAATTTCAGTAAATTAACTATTAGATTATTTTCAATTTCTTTCATGTTTTTAAAATCATTCTTATCAAGTTGAGAATATTTTTCATTAACTTGTTCAATAGTTGACTTTTTATACTTCTCACGAAGTTCTTCTCCGTAATCTAATTCGTTAGTTTCAAGTTGTTTCTTTTTAAATACTTCAAATTTTTCAGAATCTGCCATCTTAACTTCTCCCTTATAATCCTTAATCGTCTGATTGATATTTGTTAGGAGTTTATTTATTTCAGATTGTTGCTCAATTAGCATTTCTCTCTGACTCTTTAGTGCCTCCAGTCTAGAAAAATTGGGATCGTTCATAATTTGTTTTATCTTAGACAGTGGGAATCCCAAGGCTCGATAAAAAAGAATTTGCTGTAATTGATTTACATTTTTTTCGTTATAAATCCGATAATTACTCTTATTCAATTCATTCGGTTTTAGTAAGTCGATCTGATCATAATATCTTAGTGTTCTTTTACTTACGTCAGCAATCTCAGCTAATTTTTTTATTGTATACTTCATAAGTAACTCTCCTAACAAAGTAAATTCTAAAGGCTTACGCTGCGTAAAGGTCAAGCGAAATCTGCAAAAAGTAACCACATTTTGAAATATTCCTGTTAAGATAAGTGTTAACAATGAATAGGTGGGTGACTATATTGAATGACTTTACTCAAGTTTTAACAATTGCTGGTTCTGATTCAGACGGAAGTGCTGGTGCTCAGGCCGATCTAAAAACATTTATGTCTCGCGGTGTTTATGGTATGTCTGTGCTTACGGCTGCCGTTGCTGGAAATTCATATGGTATTCATGATAGCGTGAATATGCCATTAAGCTTTATTCAAAGTCAAATTAAAGATATCAAAGATGACTTTAAAGTTTCGGCCTTCAAAACAGGCATGTTATCCGATTCAAAAATTATTCATACCATTGCTGAAGCTATCAAGGACAAACCATTCGGTACTTTCGTCCTCGATCCCGTTATTATTACAAAACACGGTGCAATGTTGCTTGAAACTGAAGCCTACCAGACTCTAATCGATGAATTGTTTCCTTTGGCTGATTTAATTACACCAAATTTCTATGAAGCTAAAAAATTATCCGGCCTTGAACTCAAAAATAAAGAAGAAATTATTAAGGCTGCACATAAATTGCGCAATTTAGGTCCAAAAAATATTATGATAAAGGGTGAACATAGCGACGATTCTATTGATTCAGTTGAAGACTATGTTTTACTAGAGGATGGACAATCATTCTGGATCTCTGAACCATTTGTAAAAACTGAACATATCAATGGTACTGGAGATACACTATCATCTTGTATCGTTGCAGAGATTGCTAAGGGTCAGAGTATGGAAGATGCTATCAAGACTGCAAAAACATTTACTTACAATGCTATCAAAAATGAAATTGATGTAGGTCATAAATATGGTCCTATTAACCATTTTATAAAGGATGATATACAATAGTGTTTGTGAGTGAAATTGGAGGTTTATTTCATGGTAAGAATAACAAAAATTTCTGCCGGAATTTTATTGCTAATACTGTCAATTATTTTAATGATCAAATCCGGCTTTGAGGGTTTCATCGCCGCTTTGGTTGGGACTGGCGCTATCGGTGGTGCTGCTGGAATACTTATGGCCATTACCTATATTATTGCCGCGGCCATCTACATTCTAACTAATCGAACATATAGTATTGTGCCCGATATTGTCGGGTTTGTTATTTTAATCCTTGGTGGATTAATGGGACTTTTCAATGCCAATATGCCAGGTGCGGGTTTTCTCAAAATCTGGGCTTGGGTTGGCATTATTATTGGTGCCATCGATTTGATTATAGTAATAGTTGATTCAATTCTTCATCCCGTTTCTGATGATGATTTTGAAGATGAAACCGATAATAACTTTAACCAATTTGATAATAATCAGCAAAATCAATACTACAATCCTCAACAAGAACAATTCAATCAACCTAACAATTTTAACCAACAAAATTATGGTAATCCCTATCAAAACAATCAGGGATATAACCAAAATCCTTATCAAAATCCACAACAACAAAATAGTCAACAATTTCCTAACCAAGTACCAAATCAAATGAATGGCTATCAAAATAATAACCAATATAATCAACAACAATTGAATTCTAATAACCAAGGAAATACTGGTTATAACAATCAACAACCATTTAATCAACAACAAACGAATCCAAATAACCAAAGAAATACTGGTTATAATAATCAACAATCATTTAATACACAACAAATGAATCCAAATAACCAAGGAAATACTGGTTATAATAATCAACAATCATTTAATCAACCAATGAACAATAATCAGATGAACCGTCCAATGAATAACAATAAAGGTGGTTTCCAACAACCTCAAAATAATCAACCGTTCAATGGTAATCCTTATAACAACCAACAGGACCAATTCAATAATCAGAATTATAATGGCTCTCAAGGATTCAACCAACAGCAACAGCAACAACCTCAGAACTTTGGGAATCAAAATAATCAAACATTTGGTGGTAATAATCAATTGCAATTAGGCTCTTCACAAAATAGAAATAGCACCAATGAACCACGAACAAGAAGTCGTCGTGGCCGCCATTGATTATTTAAAAAGGTCCATTTTCTTAATGAAAATGGACCTTTTTTATTCCTGATTTTTTGTAAAATTTATTTATGAATAATGATGAGAAAAAACTTTTTAAAGGTTTATATTCTAACTATGAATACAAAAACACAAAATTATTATTTGATAAAAATAATTTTAATTTATCAACTAGTTACATCAAAAAGTAGAGCTTAACCATTGATATAATATGATTTTCACAGTATTGAAAGCGATTTTTTCACAAGTTAATTGGTTGATTAAAAAGTTAATTAATCATATGATAAATTTGTGTATATCAATAGGGTATAAATTTATGTTTTAGGAGGTTATTGACCATGCTAGGTATTGGATTAAGTGTTCTTTCTTTGGCACGTTTCCAATTTGCAATGACAACCGTCTTCCATTTCTTCTTTGTTCCATTTTCAATCGGAATGGGATTTTTGGTTGCTATTATGGAAACTATCTATGCTGTTAAAAAAGACAAAGTTTACTTAGATATGGCAAAATTCTGGGGAAAGATCTTTCTTTTGAGTTTCGCCGTTGGTATTGTTACAGGTATTATTCAAGAATTCCAATTCGGTATGAATTGGTCCGAATATTCACGTTTTATGGGTGATGTATTCGGCGCTCCACTTGCTATTGAAGCTTTATTAGCATTCTTTATCGAATCTGTATTCATCGGTATTTGGATGTTCACTTGGGACCGTTTCAAACCAGGTGTTCATGCTTTTATGATCTGGATGACATCAATCGGTACAATGTTATCAGCCATTTGGATTTTAGCTGCTAATAGTTTTATGCAACATCCCACAGGATTTAAGATCAACCCAACAACACATCGTATCCAATTAACGGATTTTGGCGCTGTGGTTGCCAATCCTCAATTGTGGAGAGTCTTTCCACATGTTATTTTAGCTGCCTTTATGACGGCAGCTGTTGTTATTACAGGTATGAGTGCTTATGGATTACTACGCAAGAAAAAAGATGAAAATCATTTCTTCAAAACATCTTTACGTTTTAGCCTTTGGGCAAGTTTGATTTTTGCTATCCTCTCAGCTGTTGCTGGAGACCTTCAGACTCAACAAATCATTAAAGATCAACCAATGAAGTTTGCTGCTACTGAAGGTATCTATAAAGATACTAAAGATCCTGCACCTTGGACGATCGTTGAGTCTATTGATGCTAAGAATCATAAATCAAGTCACGAGATTGAAGTACCTGGTGTATTGAGTATCTTGGCTTATCATAAGCTAAGCGGTTCAGTTAAGGGTATGGACACTATTAATAAAGAATTACATGCCAAATATGACAAGAAGTTTGGCAAGGACATGAATTATTATGTTCCACCTAAGACCCTCTTTTGGAGCTTCCGTGTAATGACTGGTATTGATGCTTTGATCATGCTAGTTTCAATAGTGGGATTATTCTTCTCACGTAAGAAGAAAGATACAATTGAAAATCACAAATGGATGTTAGTAATTTTGGGATTATGTATTTGGGTTCCTTTCATTGGTAACTCAGCCGGATGGTTTATTACTGAATTCGGACGTTACCCATGGATTGTTTACGGACTCTTTACAATTGCTCAGGCTGTTTCACCAACCTCAACTGTTGCTACACTTCTATTTAGTAACATTATTTACTTACTACTCTTTACATTATTGGGTGGCGTCATGGTTTGGTACAGCAGACAAACCCTTCATCATGGTCCATATTATGAAGAAGCTGATTCCAAACAAAACGTCGATCCATTTGCAAAGGAGGCCTTTGGAAAATGACACTAAGTACATTATGGTTTATCTTAATCGGACTTCTATTTGCAATCTTTCTCTTTCTTGAAGGTTTCGACTTTGGTGTTGGAATGTCAACCAGATTCTTAGCCAAAGATGAAGCTGAAAGAGCCGCCATCATGTCGACCATCGGACCTCATTGGGATGGTAATGAGACATGGTTAGTTACTGCTGGTGGTGCAATGTTTGCATCACTACCTCTATGGTATGCATCATTATTCTCTGGATATTACATTCTATTTCTACTTGTTTTAGTAGGATTAATTCTTCGTGGAGTTTCATTTGAATTTCACAAACATGCTGAGACAGCAACTGGTAGAAATCTTTGGATGTGGACCTTCTTTGTCGGAAGTATCCTACCCCCATTTTTCCTATGTATGATTCTTTTGAGTATGGTTCAAGGTATTCCTATGAATGCTAACGGTGATGCCTTTCCTCAATTTTTCGATGTCGTAAATCTCTTATCAATTGTTGGCGGAGTTGCTGGTGTACTATTATCACTAGTTCATGGGCTTAATTTCATCCGTCTTAGAATGGATGGTCCATTACGTGAACGTGCTCGTAAGTTAAACCAAATTTTATATCCTATTCTTTTCTTAGGTGAAGTTGTCTTTGCAGTGTTGGTATTCTTGCAGACAGACTTTTTCACTAAGAGATTTGCTTCTTCACTCTTTATAACGGTCCTAATTGTTTTATTCTCATTATTAGGCTACTATGGAGTCCTAAAGAATAGAGAAGGCTTTAGCTTTATTGGTAGTGGTCTATCACTAAGTATGGTCATTGTTTTATTATTTAATGGACTATTCCCACGTGTAATGATTGCAACTAACCCTGCTCACAGTATCTTGATCAAAAATGCTGCTAATTCACAGTACACATTGACGATCATGACCATTGTGGCATGTATCTTGGTTCCAATTGTGGCTATCTACTTCATTTGGTCATATTCTCTATTTACAAAGAGAATAAATCCAAGAGAGAATACGGTGAAATATTAATGATTGATAAGCGATTATTTCGCTTACCAGGAACAAAAAAATTACTTCTAATGCTTGCAGGATTAACTCTCTTGCAAGCATTTGTTGTATTGTTCCAAGGTAAGTATTTAGCAGAAGCACTTGTGAATTCATGGGAGCAAAAATCATTGCAAACTATTATTTATCCAATGATTTTGTTTGCTAGTGCCTTTATTCTTAGACATCTATTTAATTTAATAAATACTAAAATTGTTGAAAATTATGCCAGCAAGACTTCCGAAACTATCCGTTCAAAACTATTAGATAAAATCTATGATGCTGGCCCTGAAATGATTTCTGATGAAGGAACTGGTAATTTGGTCACTGCCTCATTAGATGGAATTGATTTGGTAGAAAATTACTTTAAATTGATTTTTACCAAGTTAATGAATATGTCAATTATTCCTCCAGTCTTACTAATCTATATCTATACTCAAAATATTGCTTCAGGAATTACTTTGACAATTATTGTTCCATTAGTAATTCTTTTTATGATAATTCTCGGATTAGCCGCACAATCAAAAGCTGATGCACAATATGCACAATATACTATCCTTTCAAATCATTTCTTAGATGCTTTGCGCGGTTTGCCGACCTTGAAAATGTTAGGATTAAGCAAACGTTATGCAAAAAACATTTACACCGTAAGCGACGAATATCGTCGTAGAACAATGAATACTCTTCGCATTGCCATTCTATCTACTTTTGCTTTGGATTGGCTGACAACGCTTGGAATTGCTATCTTGGCCGTTTTCTTGGGCCTTGGTTTGATCAACAATAGTTTTCCTCTTTTTCCAGCATTAGTAACTTTGATATTGGCACCTGAATATTTCTTACCTTTACGTGATTTCTCTAACGATTATCATGCTACCTTAAATGGTAAAAATGCTTTAAATTCTATTTTTGAAATTCTTGAGCGTCCCAGTGCTGCTAAAAACGAAACTTTAAAAGATTTTGCTTGGGATGAAAACTCTAAAATCGATATCAATAAATTACAATTTAAATACAACGGCGTTAATGAGGATGAAGTAAGCTTAGATATCAGCAAATTGAAACTCACTGGTTATCAAAAAATTGGTGTAATCGGTAAATCTGGTTCTGGCAAAACAACTCTAATTAGGACCATTGGTGGCTTTTTATTACCCGATCAAGCTGATATTAGTATAAATGGTCAAAAAGTTTCTAATTTTAAACAACAAAATTGGCAAAATAAATTAACCTTTTTGCCGCAATCTCCATATCTCTTTTCTGGCACAATACTTGAAAACATTTCCTTTTATCGCCCTAATGCCACTCTAGAGCAAATTAAAAAAGCAGCTGAATCAGCTGGCTTGGAAGATTTTATCAATAGTCTATCCAAGGGATACGAAACTCAAATCGGTGAAGGTGGACGAGGTATCTCTGGCGGTCAACAACAAAGAATCATGTTAGCCAGGGCATTTTTAGCTGATGATCGACATGTTTTGATTTTTGATGAACCAACTGCACATTTGGACATTGAAACCGAATACGCATTAAAGAAACCTATGGAAAAACTTTTCAAAAATCATTTGGTTATTTTTGCAACGCATCGACTCCACTGGATCAAAGAGATGGATTACGTTATCGTTATGAATGATGGAATAATTGCTGAGCAAGGAACTCCTGAGGAGCTTTCTGAGCATAACGGTGCCTTTTCTCAATTAATTAAAAATATGCGAGGTGATCAACTATGAACTTCTTCAAAACCTTCAAGTCTGATACTTGGGTCAAACCATATATTAAACAATACAAGGGACTATTGATCACTGCTTTGATTCTAGGGCTATTAACATCATTTTGTGCGGCAGCTTTGATGTTTACTTCGGGATATACTATCGATAAAGCTGCAACTCACCCTATTAACATTCTTTTGATTTATATTCCTATTCTTTTAACCAGAGCTTTCGGTATCGGTCGTCCTGTCTTTAAGTACATCGAACGACTAAAAAGTCATAATTGGGTTTTAAGAGTAACATCAGACTTAAGAACCCGTTTATATAAAACTCTTGAAAGCGACGCTTCTTTTTTTAATGAACATCACAAAACTGGCGATATCATGGGATTATTATCTGAAGACATCAGTCATTTACAAAATCTATATTTAAGAACTATTTTTCCAGCAGTAATTTCATATCTACTAACCATTATTGCTTCGATTGCCTTAGGCGTGTTTAATCGATCATTTGGATTCTTCGTCTTTTTATTACTTTTTCTTGAAGTATTTCTAGTCCCATTGGTATCTGTCTCCATAGAAAGTGCTCGGCGGGCTTACCAAAAATCTGTTAAAAGCGATTTATACGTTCAACTAACCGATAATATTCTAGGAGTTGATGATTGGATTATTTCTGGTCGAAAAGTTGATTTTAAAAATTTGACCGCCTCAAATATTCAAAACCTAGATCGTTCTCAAAATAAATCCAAGGCTTTTAGACGTAATCGTGATTTCTTATTACAGTTAATTTTTGCCGCGATGGTTGTTTGTTTTTTAATTTTTACTAATCTAACAATGACTCATAATCAAGAACAGGCCAATTTTGTTGCTGCTGTTGTTTTAGCAATTTTTCCACTTTCAGATGCAATTATCCCTGTCAGTCAAGGGTTTGAGGAGTGGCCAACTTATCGGGACTCAATTAATCGTTTAAATACGATCAAGCCTATCCCAAATAACTTACCTATTCAAAAGGAATTGAAACCACAAAATTTCAAGGATATCTCTATTGAAAACATTACTTTTGAATATAATTCTTCTTCACCTATCTTAATCAAAAATTTTTCTCAGAAAATTCAACATGGGGAAAAGTTAGCTTTATTAGGCCCTAGTGGAATTGGTAAAACAACGATTCTCCAATTGATACTAGGCGATCTAACTCCACAACAAGGACAGATCAAAGTAAATGATCTAGATATTTCACAGATTCAAGTAAATCGTGAAAAAATATTTTCAGTATTGAATCAAAAACCATTCTTGTTCAATACCACTTTATTGAATAATGTTCGCCTAGGGAACGAGCAAAAATCCGATGCCGAGGTTAAAAGAGCAATTGATCGAGTCGGACTTAAAGATTTAGTTGAATCATTACCTGACCAATATAATACTATCGTTGGTGAAAATGGTTCTCGATTCTCTGGCGGTGAGCAAGAAAGAATTGCATTAGCTAGAATCCTCTTACAAGATGCACCAGTTGTACTTTTGGATGAACCAACAGTAGGACTTGATCCCATCACCGAAAACGATTTGCTTGAAACATTCTTCGATGTCTTAAAAGATAAAACTATCATTTGGGTAACTCATCATCTGCAGGGTATTAATCATGTAGATCATGTGGTCTTTATGAATAGTGACAAGATTGAAATGGAGGGATCTCCAAAAGATCTTTACAAAACTAATAAACATTTTCAAGAACTTTATCAAATGGATCAAGGATTATAGACGTTATAACGTTGTAGGATGGTTTCAATTTGAATAGTTCTGGTTAATGTGAGTTTCCAAACTAACCGTGAAACAAAAACACCAAGTAATCAAAATACGATTACTTGGTGTTTTTATTTGATTCTATTTACTAATCTTTTAATAATTGCTTTTAAAGCCCTTTGGCTTGAATTCTCCGGTAATTCATCAATCTCTGATACTGCTTGATCTGTATATTTTTTAGCAATATCTTTAGCTTTATTCAAATATCCTTCATCAACAATAATGTTAGTCGCCCGACTGTCATCTTCACTATTCAAAGAATTTTTGGATAATATTTCAATTAGTTCCTTATTTCCTGCCTCTAAGCCTAAAATATAAGGTAAAGAATAAACTCCATTTTTCAAATCTTCATGTACGGGTTTACCGATTTGTGAGGAATTTCCAAAATCCAAAATATCATCTATTATTTGAAAGGCCATACCAATATTATGACCTATTTTCTTACATCGCTCTATTAATTCCTGACTGCCCCCACTAACAACAGCTCCCATAGTGGCACTTAGACTAAACAATTCAGCCGTTTTACCTGATATTTCCTTGAAATACATTTCCGTAGTTGATTCAACATTGAAATTAATCAACATTTGATCTAATTCACCAATCAATATTTTTTTCATACTCAAAGCATTTCTTAAAATATCAGTATTAGATTCTAAATTTTTGGAAATTAATTCAAAATACAATGTAAACA
Source organism: Companilactobacillus nuruki (assembly GCF_002872255.1). GTDB lineage: Bacteria > Bacillota > Bacilli > Lactobacillales > Lactobacillaceae > Companilactobacillus > Companilactobacillus nuruki. The sequence continues at coordinate 19,340 of NZ_NIPR01000028.1, read as the reverse complement.
AGTAATCTCCTGCATAAATTGCATTTCTTGAACCATACTTGGTATGCAACGTTGGCTTTGATCTTCTTAAAGGCGAATCATCGATCACATCATCATGAATCAAGGTGGCTACATGTAATATTTCTAAAGAAGCAGCCAAGGGAATCAACTCTTGAGTCGTTTTTTTCTCTTCTCCAAATTCGCTAAACAATAGGAAAAAGGCTGGCCGCAACATTTTACCACCCGACGTTAAATCTACAATCATCGAACTTATCTCTAAATTATTAATCTTGACTTGTTGGTGTATAAACTCTGTTGTTAAATCAAGTTTTTCTCCTAATTGCGGATAGCTTTTCCAAATTGAGTTCGCCATAAAATATCTTTTACCCCTGTATTGTTGTATTTCAAATTAATTCTATAATAGAACTTATCAAATCCAAAGGACTGATTTTTTGAAACCATCTGTATTTTTTGAACTGGTTGAAATAAAAGCTAAAACAGCCAGTATCTTCCCATTTTTGATGGGTACGTTGTATTCATATTACCACTGGCATTCTGTTAATGCCTTCGACTTAATTCTCTTTTTTATTGCCATGTTTTTATTTAACATGGCCGTTGATATCAACGACAATTACTGGGACTACAAAAATGCCACTGGTGTTGAAAGTTTCCGACGCGAAACCAATGTCATTGGAGTCAATCATTTAAATATTCATTTAATAGGCTGGATGGATTTCTCTTTCTCCGTTATCGCTGCTATTATTGGATTATTTATCGTCTCGCGAACTGGACTGCCATTACTTTATATGGGAATTTTCTCTTTTGGCGTAGGATTTTTGTATGCTGGTGGCCCATGGCCAATCAATCGTGGTCCCTTAGGTGAATTTTTTTCTGGCTTCACTATGGGATATGTCATATATCTAATCGCTATTTATATCAATGTTGTCCATAGTCCTAGTGTTATTTTAGATTTTAAATTCTATGCTGATGCTCTGCTCTCTTCTCTTTTAACTGTTTTTGCTATTTCTAATTTATTATTAGCAAATAATATTGCTGATCAAAAAGAAGATATTAATTTAGGTCGCAAAACTCTCGTATATTTCCTAGGCAAAAATAATTCTATTTTCATTCTAAAATCACTATATGTATTAGGATATCTTGCACTCACTTGTTCAATTATCTTAGGATTATTACCTAAAATGATGCTCTTAACATTTTTAATTGCTCCGATTGTATATAAAAATGCCAAAGCTTTTAGTAAAAATCCGATTAAGAAACAAACTTTTCCCTTAATCATCAAGAACCTTTTACTAATCACTTTGACAGAGACAGTTACATTTATATTAGGAGTTATTTTCTCTATTTAACTTCATCAAGTATTTTAGCAAAACTATAAGTATCTTGAGCAATCATTAACTCTTCATTAGTTGGGATAGTATAGGCTGCAATGGTTGAATCGTCAGTCGTAATTTTAATTTCCTTACCACGAACTTGATTATTATCATGATCTATTTTTAAGCCCATGAATTTAAGACCACTAAGAATATCTTCACGAACCTCGGCTGAATTTTCGCCAACACCAGCTGTAAAGGCCAATATGTCAACTCCACCCATTTCAGCAATGTAGGAACCAATAAATTTAATAATTCGATTACGATACATTTCCAAAGCAAGTTTAGCACGTTGATTAGTATCTTCATTAGCTTCAATATCACGCATATCAGCTGAAATACCAGAAATTCCCAATAAACCAGATTTATTATTCAAAATATCGATCATATCTTGAATATCTGTAATTCCTAACTTGCGCATTAGATATGGCAAAATCGAAAAATCAATATCACCACTTCTAGAACTCATCATAATTCCGGCCAATGGCGTGAATCCCATTGAAATATCGAATGCCTTGCCATTCTTAATCGCACTAATAGAAGCACCACTTCCTAAATGCAAAACAATAACATTCTTATCCTTTATTCCGCCGTCAACGATACTATCCAAACGTTGAGCAATATATCGATGGCTAGTACCATGGGCGCCATAACGACGAACATGATATTTTTTGTAGTCTTCCATATCAATACTATAAAGATAGTTTACCTTCGGCATATCAACAAAGAAGGATGTATCGAAGACTGCAACTTGAATGGCTTTAGGAACCAATTTTTTAAAAACATCAATATAATAAGCTTCAATTTTATTATGTAACGGTGCATATTCTGATAGTGCTTCAATTTTGTGTAAATTTTCTTCTGTAACGATCTCAGAATTTTTGAACTCTTCTCCACCAGCAACAAGACGATGCCCGAAGGCTACAATATCCTCAAAACGTTCAATAATCTTCATATCTTTCAACGCATCTAAAATCGATAAGACAGCAATTTCGTTTGACTCGATGGCTTCCTCACGTTCAACCTTTTGACCGTTATACTTTAATTTAAAAACAGCCTTAGGACTACCTAAGCGATCAATCATACCAGAAGCAATTGTTGTTTTCTCAGGCATTTCAAAAAGTTTCCACTTTAACGTTGAACTACCTGCATTTATAGCCATAATCTTCATACAAAAACTCTCCTTTTTTGGTCTAGGCACTCTCTTCAAATAGCTTTATATCAAACTTTACACCGATATAAAAAAATGCTACTCTTTAGTAACTATTATAAGTCTTTTTATGGGGGAATTCATTCGTGAAATTTTTAGACATGCTACGTAAAATTGATGAGAAACCAGAGCCTACCTCAACACCCGCTCCTAAATCTCCTGAGAAGGATGAAAACATGAAACAAAACACTGAAAATTCAGATTCTGACAACGTTTCTCAACCTGCCAAGAAAGAGGAAAATCTTCCTGTGTCAGTTCATGACAAACGCTTAAATATTGAAGAACAGATGAATGATTTATCCCATCAATATGCGCAGTTAAGAAATGATCTAAAAACAAATCTTTTCACTGAAAAAGACGATTTTGAAGCTAAGAAGGATACCTTAGATAATTATCTAAAAACTTTAAAGCGTGATGAAAAAGAATCAAACGACAAACTTGCCGATACAAAAGCTCAAAACGATGATGCTGCTAAAGAGCATCTCGCAAGCGTAAATGCTGATCGTAAAGAACAAGAAAAACATCTTGCCGATTTACAATCTGATTTGAGCAAATTGAATTCAGAAATCAATACTAAAACAGCTAAATTAGAATCTCTTCAAAACGATCTTGCAAAGAACGAACAATCTGAAGCTGATATGTCTGATTCAATTAAAGAAGAAAAAGACTTGCAAAAGATGCTTGTTTTGATGGAAGATCAAAAGAATTCTATCAACACACTTTATGATCAAAGAAAAGACTTAAAGGGCCAGATCAATGACCTTCAAGAAAGCATTACCAAATTAAATGGTAACGCTGACAGTCTTAATAGTAATATTAGTGAGGTCAACAATCAAATTAATGATTTCAAGCAAAAGGCTAACGAAATCGAAGATAAGATGAAGAGTGACCATAACTATCGCATTGAAACAATTGCTGGATTGGAACGCCACATCCAAAGCTTGGGCGAAGAACATAGTAAAATTGACGGTGAATTGGCTGAAGTCAATCAAAATATTGATTACATTAGCAAATACATCAAAGATGTTTTCCATTCAGCATACTTAGTTCGTGATGTCTATCTTGATAAAGACAAAGAATACTATATTGCTATTGATGATTTTTCTAATGCTGCCAAAAATGACCTCTTCGGTATGATTAATTATCTTGAAACAAAACTTCAAAAGCCAGCCACAGTTGTTTCAACCTTCTACAGCAATCATATTCATGAAATTATCGACGAAAAAGCCAAGGCTGAACATTTACCAATTCCTAATGTTGTTAATCTTTTTGATCAACTTCAATCTAGTCCTAATCCTACTGACAAGAAGGTCGCTATCCCTGAAAATGATGGTTGGGTAACCAGAACTGATGTTGAATCTCAAGATACATTTATTTACGATCAAAAGCAGACCTTACTTATGACTGTCGAATACTTTGAAAAAGTTATTGATAAGATCAATTATTACAAAAATGATCAAATCGTAAAAACTAACATCTACAATGCTGATGGCCAATTGTCATCAACTCAAAACTTTAATAAAAATAAAGAACTTTCAGAACAAAACTTCTACAGAACTGATGGCTCAATTGTTCTAACAGTTATCTTTGAAAAGAATCAACCAGTTAGTTATCAACTATTTGATAAAAACGGCCTACTAGAACAAGATTTCAATGAAAAATCAGAATTAATTACTTGGTGGCTTAAGAGCATTTCTCCAAATACTGAAAATTCCGTATTTGTCGGTAACAACTCTGACTTGTTATATCAATTAATTGTGAGTGTAAACAATATTTCTAGCGATAACACTCTTCTTCTTCTTCAAGATGTTGTTAAGAATATTGATGCTGTTATTGATTTGCTTGATAAGAATGCCGATATCAAAGATGTTTTTGTTCAGACTGATGATGATCTTCACGCAATTGAAAATAAGACGAATCGCGACATTAGTGTTAGTGTCATCAATACTTCAAGTAATGGCACATTATCTCTTCCAGAATCATTAAAAATTTAATTTAATTTAAAACGCTCATTTATGAGTGTTTTTTTCTAATTATTGTGAAAGCGAAAAATACTATGAAGACTATATCTCTTATCGTTCCATGTTTTAACGAAGAAGAAACTATCAATATTTACTATGATGCTATGACTAAACTAAAAGAAGAGACCAATAAATTTAATTTTGAATATTGGTTCATAGATGATGGTTCAAAAGATAAAACTTATTCTATTCTGAAAGATTTACAAAAAGAACACAGTGATGAAGTTCATTTTATTTCATTCTCACGTAATTTTGGTAAAGAAGCAGCTTTATATGCTGGTTTAAACTCGGTAACTGGTGATTATACTGCCGTTATGGATGTTGATCTTCAAGATCCACCTGAAATGTTACCCGAAATGTTTGATATGTTAGAAGATGGTGAATACGACTGTGTAGGTACTGCTCGTATGGACCGCGAAGGTGAAAATAAAATAATTTCTTTCTTCTCCGAAGGATTTTATAAAGTAATAAACAAAATGTCACAAACTAAAATTATTCCTGGCGCTAGAGACTACCGTTTAATGACTCGTCAAATGGTTGAAGCCATCAAATCAATGACCGAATATAATCGCTTTTCTAAGGGTATTTTCAGTTGGGTTGGTTTCAAAACTAAGTACTTACCTTATAAAAACCGCGAACGTTCAGCTGGAACAACTTCTTGGAACTTTTGGAAACTATTGAAATACGCTATTACTGGTATTGTAGACTTTTCAGAAGGCCCCTTGATGTTTGCCACTTGGATGGGAACCATTTTCTCAATTACCTCTATTATTGCTATCATTGGTATTATTATTAGAAAGTTTATCAATCCTCTTAGCAGCGTAAATGGTTGGGCTTCATTGGTTTCAATTATTCTTTTAATTGGTGGTATTCAACTATTAAGTATTGGTATTTTAGGAGAGTATATTGGTAAAATCTTCCTAGAAGTTAAGAAGCGTCCAATCTATATCGTTAAGGATAAGAAATAATAACAGTTGTTTTAACGTGACTTTATTTAAGTAAGTACGTTAAAACAACTGTTTTTTACTTCCAAAATACATATTAACCCGCGTACATTAATATATAATGGTATACGAATAAACAAGGGATGGATAAAAAATGAATGCAAGAGACCAACAAGCCGAAAATACAAAAAATGCAATTCTTAAAGTAGCTGCTGAAATGTTCCTCTCCCAGGGATATCAGGCAACCTCAACCCGTAAGATAGCTCAAGAACTCAATATTACACAACCTAACATGTATCACTACTATAAAAATAAAAAGGTTCTTTATATAAAATCTATTGAATACGCTGTCAGTGGTTTCAGCGATAAATTACTAGAGGCGTATAAACAGAATAAAGACCTTCCTTTTGAAGAATTATTAATTTATATATCACAATTTATGATTGAAAATTTTCGTATCAATTATTTTGTGATGCGAAACGATATTGAAAACTTCTTTACCGATGAAGAACGTCGTGATCTCAGCAAAAATTGGGATGGTGGCTATTACAAAATTCTTTTCAATATTTTCCAATCTCACAAAGATCAACTTCGATCCGACTTAGCAATTCCCATACAAGTTGGAACTTTTTTGACGATGTTACTCCCTTACATTGAATATAACGATGCCAAAAGGAAGCGCAATATTGCTAATTTAAAAACGGTTATCAATATTTTTATCAACGGCATTAAGAAAGAATAGGACTTTTTCATGGAATTTATAACCCTCTTAGCATTAATGCTTTTTTTAACTTTAATTATTAGTCACATTTTTAACCGTCTGAACTTACCTGCTGTTGTTGGACAACTAATTTTGGGTATAATTCTTGGCAAGGGTGTTTTGGATATTGTAAAACCAACACATGAAGTAGAATTATTTGCTGATATTGGTGTTATTCTCTTAATGTTTTTAGCTGGTTTAGAAAGTGATTTAAAACTATTAAGAAAACATCTCATCCCAAGTATCAATGTGGCAATCTGCGGAGTTATTTTGCCAGTTGCTATGACTTTGGGAACTGCGCTTATTTTTGGCATTAATCTAAAGGAAAGTGTCTTTATATCAGTTGTTTTTGCGGCTACCTCTGTTTCAATTTCGGTCGAGGTTTTAAAAAGCCTTAATTACTTATCCAGTACCTCCGGAACAGTAATTCTCGGTGCTGCGGTTGCCGATGATATTTTGGCAATTTCTATTTTAAGTGTTATGTCAGGTACATTGACTGGCAACTTTTCATTTGAGAAACTCCTATTACTCTTAGGTATGTGGGTAATATTTGGAATATTAATAATCATTTTACACAAATGGATCATACCTAACTTAATGAAATTATCAGAGTACCTCGATGCAACTCACGCTCCTACTATTTTTGCATTAGTTATTTGCCTTCTTATGGCTTTTTTTGCCGACAAGGTTCAGCTAGATTCCGTTTTAGGTGCCTTCGTAGCTGGTATCGCCGTTTCAAGTTCTAAAGACTACAATGAAAAAATTACCAATAACATCGAGCTGATTGGTTACACAATTTTTATTCCAATCTTTTTTATCAGTATTGGATTGAATCTTGAATTCAGTAGCTTTATTCATGATTTTTGGTTGATTTTTCTTTTCACCCTCACAGGTATAATTGGAAAACTACTAGGTGCTGGATTTGGAGCAAGAATTTCTGGATTTGATCTAAAGGATTCTTATGTAATTGGCTCAGGTATGATCTCTAGAGGAGAGATGGCCTTGATCGTAGCCCAAGTTGGTTACGGAGTTCATTTGTTATCAGAAGAATATTATTCAGCAGTTATTATCAGCATTATTTTGATTACAATTTTAGCTCCATTTTTCCTGAAACACTCAATTAGTAAAAATCCTTTATAGCATATGATTTCTCCTAAACAACTCAAGGATATATAATGATAACGTAAACATTTAATTTTGGACTAGAAGGAGAAGGTTAATTATGGCACATATTTTAGTACTAGGCGCTGGTTATGGTGGTTTAAGAGCTGCTCGTGACTTGGCCAAAAACACACCAGCTGGAACTCAAATTGATTTAATTGATAAAAATGAAAAGCACGTTGAAAAAACGGCTTTGCATACTATTGCAGCGGGGACTAACAGAGCTGACGCAATTAGTTTTGATGTTCGTTCAGTTCTTCCTTCAAACGTTAATTTCATCAAGGCAACTGTTTCCAAACTTGATTTAGACAATAAAACAGTTGAATTCTCTGACCATGACGATATTACTTACGATTACATCGTCGTTGGCTTAGGTTTCCGCTCTGAAGACTTCGGACTTGAGGGTGCCAGTGAGAATGCTCTAATCCTTCAAGATCTTGAATCAGCTCAAAATATTTATAAAAAGATAAATGAAAATATCGCTAATTACAAAGAATCACAAGACCCTGCTGATTTAAGTATCATCGTCTGTGGTGCTGGATTTACTGGCGTAGAAATTCTTGGTGAATTAGTTGATACTGTTAAAATCCTCAAAGCTAAATACGATGTACCTGAGATCAAGGTTACTTGCCTAGAAATGGCAACAAGAATCCTACCTATGTTTGATGAAAACTTAGCTAGTTATGCTGTTGAATATCTTGATAAGAACGGCATCAAACTTTTAACAGGCGCTAAGATCAAAAAGATCGAGCCAAAGGCCGTTGTATATATGGATGGCGACACTGAAAAGAGCGTAGCTGGTAGTACGATTCTATGGACTGTTGGTGTTAGTGGTTCTGATGTTATTACAAATTCTGGTATTGAAGCTAGAAGAAATCGTGTTATGACAACTGAATTCTTAAACCTTGAAGATCATCCTGAAGCATACTTTATTGGTGATGATTCAGCTATGATCCCTAAGGGTGAACAACGTCCCTACCCAACAACTGGTCAATTGGCTACTGCCGAAGGTGCCGGCGCTGCCTTTAACATTGCCGCCGCTTTAAATGGCAAAGATTTGAAACCATTTGTATATCATTCAATGGGAACCGTAGCATCCTTAGGTCAAAACCATGGTATTGCTGAAATTACCGATAAGAATCTTAAATTTAAAGGCCCAATAGCATCCCTACTCAAGCATCTATCTGCCGATCGTGGAATTATGGAAATCGCCGGCATTAAGACAGCTATTAAAAAGGGAACTATTTAACGAGTCTTAGACATTATTTACTTTATGCCACTAAACTCAAATGTTAAATAAAAGTCTATTTAACGTAAAAGTCCCTAATTCAAAATATGAATTAGGGACTTTTTACGTTAACACTTAAAGGAGGTATGATTATGACCATCAAAAAGAATCAAATTTGTGTAATTTGTGGTAACCGTTTCACCATTATGGAAGGCTTATTCCTAAGAGACCTAAGTGAAACTCTTAAAGCACAAGTTATAAAGACAAATAGTTTTGCAAAAGATTCATCATTTATATGCCTAAAGGATATGCAGGAATTAAGGATTTCCCGTATGCAGACTGTCATCGATCAAGATTTAAAGATAGATAAACAAATGAGCGACGAATTAAAAAAAGAAATGGCTAAAAATACCTATGTCATTACTAATATCAATGACACCGTATACAGTAAAAGAACAACCGGACAAAAATTGGCTGATGCCGTAGCAAAATTTGGCGGTAGTTGGGGATTTATTATTAGTTTTAGCATTATCATAGTTGTGTGGATGACAATCAATATAATCCACTTCTTTGGGATTAACTTCGATCCCTATCCATTTATACTCCTGAACTTATTTTTGAGCTGTCTGGCCGCTATACAGGCTCCTATCATCATGATGAGTCAAAACCGACAAGCCGAACGTGATCGAGTTGATTCTGAAAATGATTATAAAACTAATATGAAATCTGAAATGGAAATTCGTATTCTCCACAAAAAACTAGATCAATTAAATGAGGTACAATGGCCCCATATTTTGGATATTCAAAAAATGCAGATTGAGGTTTTGAGTGAAATTGAAAATGAAATCCAATCGTTAAAGGCTAACAATGAATCTAAAAGGGACCGTAACACTAGACATCCAACTCGTGATCAAAAAAACGAAACAAAACATATTTAATAGATACGAAAAAGCTATATTGATTTAATCAAAATTAAGTCAACATAGCTTTTTTGTATATCAATGATTTTTAACCAGCACTAAAACATTTAGTTATAACCTTTCCACTCCAATATTACCCTTAAAGAATTTCTTTAAACCAACTATAATGACTGTTCCTAACAATGAAACAAAAACAATTGTAAAAATAACTCCAAATACTTGCAAACCTAATAATCTAAATCCACCACCATAAAATAATCCATTGTTTAAAACATTACCGTTTACAGATTTAGTAGCAAATAGGCCAACACATATCGAACCAATTATTCCACTAACACCATGACAACCAAAAATATCTAAATAATCATTCAAATGCAATTTATACTTAAGATGGTTCATAAAATAATAACTGCCTATGGCAGAAACTATTCCAATAATAACTGAACCAAAAACCGTTACATAACCAGTTCCAGGAGTTATCCCAACCAGGCCACAGATACTCCCAATACAAATACCGCTTAAAGTTACTTTACCCTTAAAAGTATTTTCCAAAATAATCCATGCAATCGATGCTGAACAAGCAGCAACTGTGGTAGTCAAAATAGCATTAATAGTTTGGCTACTAACATTTAATGCACTACCCGCGTTAAAACCATACCAACCTACCCAAAGAATGATCGTTCCCATAAGAATCCAGAGCGGATTTCCTAAAACTTGTTCGCCACTATATTTGTAAGGTTCTCTGAGTGTTATCGCCAAAATCATGGCCGTAATACCAGCATCAATATGAATTACTGTACCTCCAGCAAAATCTAAGACACCTAATTTAGCTAAAAAGCCGGCAGATGACCAGACTATATGTGCTAAAGGATAATAAATCAATAAAGACCATAGGATTACAAACATAATAATAAATCTAATTCTAACTCGACTAGCAACTGCTCCTAAGAAAAGTGCTGGTGTTAAAATAGCAAACATCATCTGAAACAATAAATAAACTCCGGTTGGTAACCCTGTTGTTCCATAAGTAGACGACATGTCCACCCCTGATAAGAATAGATGTCTAAAATTACCAATAATGCCCCAAAAATTACCTTCAAAAGACATCGAAAAACCTATCAAAATCCACAATAACCCTGCTAAACCAAACATTAGAAAGCTATCAAATAAAATTCTACTTACATCACGAGTTGGCACAAAGCCACTATAGAAAATAGCTATTCCTGGTATCATCAACCATACCAATATAGTTGAAAGAATCATAAATACAGTATTCATACGGACCACATTCTTTTCTTTATTAGTTTCCTCTTTATTTTTGATATTGTATTACATCTTTTATTACATGTATACCAATTTGAATTATAAAAAGTCATAAATATTTTTAAATATTGTTTAACAAACTATAATAGACATTGTTATAAATAGATTCATTTCCTATATCAAAGGAGACCATCATGGAAAAGAGAAGATCATCATTATCTACCTTAGGTATGCTGATTACCCTTGGTATCGTCTATGGAGACATCGGAACCTCGCCTCTTTATGTTATGAACTCAATCATTAACGGCGCTGGAACTATGGCAGATGCCAAGCCTGAATATATCCTCGGTAGTGTTTCCTTAATCTTTTGGACCTTAATGCTGATTACCACCGTAAAATACGTCTTAATTGCTATGAAGGCTGACAATAATGATGAAGGTGGTATTTTTGCCTTGTATGCCTTGGTTCGCTCCAAGGGAAAATGGTTGATTATTCCTGCATTAATTGGTGGTTCAGCATTATTAGCTGATGGGACCTTAACACCCGCAGTGACTGTTACCTCAGCCATTGAGGGTATCAAAGGACAAAAGTTTGGAAATATTATCTTTTCCAACAAACAATCAACCGTTCTAATTATTGTTACTGTTATTCTGTTAACAATTTTTATTATTCAAAAATTTGGTACCGAAAAAATTGGACGTTCATTTGGTCCAATCATGTTGATCTGGTTTAGTTTCATCGGTTTAGCTGGTTTATTGAATATGACTAATGATTGGGGCGTTCTCAAAGCATTGTCACCAGTTTATGCCATAAAGGTACTTTTCAGTCCAGTAAATAAAGTCGGTATTTTTATTCTTGGTAGTGTTTTTCTAGCTACAACTGGTGCTGAGGCACTTTATTCTGATATGGGCCAAGTTGGAAAACATAACATTTACGCTACTTGGCCATTCGTCTACACTATGCTGATGTTAAATTACTTAGGACAAGCTGCCTGGGTAATCAATAATTATCAAAATAGTCAATTCAATAACATTGCTGGGATCAATCCCTTTTACGAAATGTTACCAAGTGAATTCAAAATTTTTGCGATTGTAATTGCTACTTTTGCAGCGATTATTGCTTCACAAGCCTTAATTACCGGATCTTTTACTCTGGTTCAAGAAGCAATCGGATTAAAAATCCTACCACGACTAAAGGTTAATTTCCCTGGTAAAGTCCAAAGCCAACTCTACATTAGAGCTATAAATTGGATGCTCTGTGTCATTACAGTTAGTATCGTCTGGGGTTTTCAAACATCAGATCATATGGAAGCCGCCTATGGATTAGCAATTACTTTAACTATGCTAATGACTACTTTGTTGCTTCACCAATTCCTGATTATGAAAAAGCACCCCTTCATCGCAAATATCTTTTTAATAACCTTCTTTATACTCGAAAGTTTATTCCTTCTATCCAGTCTAATTAAATTCATTCATGGCGGTTATATCACCGTTATAATTACCGTTGCAATTTTAGCTATAATGGTAGTTTGGTATTTTGGTAATAAAAGACGTGATGCTTATATGGCTGAGAGCGAGAATGTTTCACTTCTAGATTTTATTCCTCAATTAGAAAAACTTAGCAAAGATCCATCTATTCCAACTTATGCTACTAATTTAGTTTATATGATCAAAGTAGGAGAAAATTATTCTATTAAACGATCAGTTATTTACTCGATCCTGGATCAAGATCCCAAACGAGCTAAGGTTTATTGGTTCGTTACTGTCAATCAAACTAGCGCTCCTTATGAATGTAATTATTCAATTGATATGATGAACACAAGAAATGTCGTAAATGTTAAATTAAATTTGGGATTCAAAAAATCACAGCATGTTAACATTTATATCCGTCAAATCATTAATAGTTTATTAGATCAAGGTATTATTGATGATCAAACCCCAACTTATTCAATGGTTCCCAAACGTCGGGTAGGATCATTCAAGTTCGTCATTCAAAATCAACAATTTCAAGACCTCGGCGCTCAGGATTATATGGGGAGCCTAGATAGATTCTTAATCGGCGGTCGCCTGCTACTCCAAAATATTACTTTGCCTCCAGCACTTTGGTATGGTTTAGAATTTAGCGATGTTGTTGAGGAAAAGGTTCCTCTTTTCCTTGGAAGTCATGGGGATCAATATTTAACCGAAGGTAAAATTGAAAATAATATTAAACCAAAAAAAGAAGCCTAATGGCTTCTTTTTTTTGCTACCTTACATCAGCACCTAAACTATTTTTAAAATGACTCAAAGCCCATTCGTGACCTGCTTGATTAAACGAAGCCACGCCTTGTTCATGAATCACCAACTTATAGTTTAAATTATAAGCATCAATGGCCGTATGCAAGACACAAATATCGGTACAAACACCAACTAGATGTAATGTATCAATATTTCTTTCTCGTAACCTAAGGTCTAAATCTGTTCCCGCAAAGGCGCTATAACGGGTCTTATCAAATAATTTCACCTGCTCGTTATCGTTATGATTTTCAAACCATGGTTTCAACTCACCATATAATTGTCTGCCCCAGGTTCCTTGGACATTATGTGTCGGAAATAATTTGGTCTCTGGATGATAAGGATCATTCGGCTTATGAACATCCGTTGGTAACCAAACCCAATCTCCATTTTGACGCATCTTTTCAGCTAACTCTAGAATCTTTGGTTCAATTATCTGTCCTGGTTTTCCGCAAGTTAATGCTCCCTTATCAGCAACAAAATCATTCGTATAATCGATAATCAATAGCGCTTGGTTTGAAGACATAGTAATTCCTACTTTCTTCTTTTATTTGGTTATAGTGAAAGTATTCAAAAGAAATATCTACAAGTCAATTAATAAGGTTTTCATTACATATTTCAATAAAAGAAATATGTTATAATCGCCCTAATAATCATCCAACTAGGGGCATAAATTATGCATAAAAAACAACGGGGATCTTTCAACAAAAAATATCTAATTTTCTCAATTATTGGAGTAATTATTTTTGCTGTCTTACTGTCCTTTTTCACTTTGAAACCTACAAACAAACCAATTTCACAACCGAAGACAACCAATTCTACACCAACCATCTCAAAATACACGACCATCAAAAAGAATCTAGACCAAAGGTTTAATCAAAATGGTAAAGTCGTGACTATCAAACAGGAAAATAACATCAATGACAGCACCAGCAAACAACCTCATTCTGTTATCGTTGTTAAACTAATTGATAAACAAACTCAAAAATACCTCAAAGCTTCATACGAGGCGGTCCAAAATAATCAAGCCTCAGACGATCAAAAAAATTACGTTCACTCTATCCAGAAAATAATTTCTGACCAAGCTAAAAAATTGAATAATAATTATGACGTTATCCAATTTGTCTATCAGGACGGCAAAAAGTTTATCCCCGTTGCCAGTTCCCAAAAAACTCGAGACATAATTAAAGTTGTCAAAACTAAATAATCATCAAAAAAGAGTAGTCAAATGACTACTCTTTTTTGAATCTCTTTTTCAACTTATCTTCACTCTGTTGTAACAATTCTTCCGGTTTGATCCCATAAACACTACTGATCACTAATAATTGATCCATTACATCAGCTAGTTCTTCTTTAAGATTATAATCCAACTCAGCTTGATTCTTTTGCGTCTCACCTGGATGATCACGACCAATTTCAATAGCTCTGACGGCTCGGGATAATTCCCCAACCTCCTCAGTCAAAAAATTCAAATGAACAAATGGTGAATACTGATACCAATTTCTTTTCTTATAAAAATCCACTAACCATTGTTGGTGTTCCTGTAGTTTCAAGGTTCTTCCTCCATATAAAAAGGCATCCCAAAATTTTGAGATGTCTTAATCTTCACTATTTTCTTCTTTTTTAACAGTTGTTTCATCAAACTCAATGATCTTTTGGGCAATTTCTTCAGGTTTTTCTAACATAGCCAAATGACCTGCACCCTTAATATCCTCGATCTGCAAGTCTGGAACTCGCCCAATCGAAGCCTTAGCGTCTTTGATTCCATTTTCAGTTAGAATCTGATCCCCATCAGCAAACAATGCCAAAGTAGGAATCTTAACAGCACGTAGTCGTTTATTTAATGCCTTTTCTTCCAAATAATCCAAAGGCATCTTTTGTAGCATTTTGCTAGTTTTATGATCAACCATATTAGCCGCATTATCGACTATTTTGGGATTCTTTAAACTGCTACGATCAAAATTCTTATCAAAGAATTTTGCGGACTTAACTGGTGATTTAGCTAATTTGCCAAATAAAGGAATACTTGCCACAGCAGACGAAGCGTCCATGTCAGCATACTTATCATTAGCCGGAGTATTTAGTAAAATTAATTTTGAAATCGTAAAGCCACGCAATTCAGCCATATTGACGGCTATCAAGCCACCTACTCCATAGCCGAAGATCACTAGATTTCTAGTTATCTTCAAACGAGCTATACCTTCTAACATATTCCATGCTTCAGCATCGATTGTATAATGATCATTTTTAGCTTTAGCTGACTTACCTTGTCCTAGTAAATCAAGTGCTACGATCGTATATTTGTCTTTTAAATAGGGAATTATTTCATTGAAATACTCTAACGAACCGTTAAGACCAGGAACAAGAACGATAATGTTATCACTATCGATTGACCCGATTAAGTTTGTATTTACACTACCCTCAGATGTAGATAATATCTTTTCCAAATTTATTCTGCCTCTTTAGTTTTTACTCTTATTAAAAAATATACCTAACTTGTGAAGATTTTGCATTGTTTATAGCAAATTTTAAAATATTTTTATTTAATGGAGGTATTTTATTGACAATTCACTAAAAATGCATTAGATTGGACTAGACCAGAAAGACAGAGATGGGAGATTAATACTAATGAATATAATTAAAGTTAATGATACACAAATGGGTGGAAAAGAAGCCTTCAAGATTGTTAAAGACGATATCGAAAATGGTGCTAAGGTTTTAGGCTTAGCTACAGGTAGCAGTCCTATCACACTTTACAACGAAATGACAAGTAGCGATATCGACTTTTCGAACATGACATCAGTTAACTTGGATGAATATGTTGGACTAGAACCAACAAACGAACAAAGCTATCACTATTTTATGAACGAACATCTATTCAACAAGAAACCTTTCAAAAATTCATATGTTCCTGATGGTTCAAATCCTGATGCAGAAGCTGCTACAAAGGCTTATGACAAGATTATTGAAGAAAATCCTATTGACTTACAAATCCTTGGCATTGGTAGAAACGGACACATTGGTTTCAACGAACCAGGTTCTCCTTTCGACGGTACAACAAGAAAAGTTGGTTTGACAGAATCAACAATCGAAGCTAACACACGTTTCTTTGAAGATGAAAAAGATGTGCCACGCTTCGCCTATTCAATGGGTATTGGCTCAATCATGAAAGCTAAGAAGATCATTCTTCTAGCTTATGGTGAGAACAAGGCTGATGCTATTGCCGCTACAGTTGATGGACCTGTTACTGAAGATTGCCCAGCAAGTGCATTACAAAACCATCCTGATGTAACAATCATTGTTGACGAAGCTGCTGCCTCAAAACTTAAATAATTACCAAGTCTCTTCATGTATCACTTAATGACGTAAATTAATAACCAATTTAATGGCTATTAATTTACGTTTTTTTATTGACAAAATCTTCTTTGCAACCTTAATCTAGTTAGGTTGTGTTTTTATTTTAGGTGGGTAATTATGAAAGAAAAATTATTTAAAAAAGCCGACTTCAATCAATTTGTAGCTGGTGATTCACATTTTGAAAAAACTTTAACTCGGGGAAATTTAATTTCTATGGGAATAGGTGCCATTATTGGCACTGGTATTTTTATTCTTCCCGGAATAGTAGCTTACAGTACCTCCGGACCCAGTATCACAATCTCCTTTATCTTATCAGCCATTGTCTGTATTTTAACGGCTATGTGCTTTGCGGAATTATCGTCAACTTTTCCAGTGGCTGGTAGCACTTATTCATATGGCAGTATTATTTTTGGACAATTTCCCGGTTGGTTGATCGGTTGGGCACTTTGCCTAGAGTATATCTTAGGCGTTTCAGCGGTCTCTTCTGGCTTCTCAGCTTACTTCGTTAGTCTCGTGAATAGTTTTGGGATCGTCCTGCCAAAAGCCATTATCGGCCCCTTAGAGCCAAGTAACGGTTCATTTATTAATTTACCCTCAGTTATCGTGTTGATTTTAATTTATCTGCTACTTAGAAGAGGTATTCAAGCCTCGACCAGAATGAATACAATTATGGTATTCGTAAAAATAGCAGTTGTACTAACTTTTATTGGCGTAGGAATCTTTTACATCAAACCTGTCAACTATCATCCTTATTTTCCTATGGGTGGTTTCGGTGTAATTAAGGGTGCTGCCTTAGTCTTCTTCGCTTACCTGGGGTTTGATGTTATCCCATCTTCTGCACCTGAGGTTAAAGACCCACAGAAAAACATCCCAATTAGTATTATGGTTTCTTTAGCAATTTGTGCGGTTCTTTATGTGATCCTTTCAGCTGTCTTAACCGGAATGGTCAACTACAAAGATCTAAATTTCGCAGACCCCGTTGTTTATGCCTTGAACTACGTTAAATTAGGCAAAATTGCTTTTCTAATCACAATTGGTGCCTTAGCGGGGATGTTTACAATGATGCTTAATACAGTCTATGGTGGATCACGTTTGATCTATGCCTTAGGTCGTGATGGAATGATTCCAACTGCTTTTGGAAAAATCGATGAAACAGCTAAAATGCCAATTCTTTCTTTGAATACGATCACTATCTTAGCTGTATTGCTGGGTGGCTTTGTATCGTTAAAAGAATTAACTAGTTTAGTTAATATTGGCACACTCGTATCGTTCACATTCGTTGCTTCAGGTATTATCAAATTACGACACAGAACAGATGTCCCTCACAGTGATTTTAAAGTTCCATTTTATCCTTGGTTACCGATCATCTCAGTTATCCTCTGTGTCCTACTCATGACACAGGTTAGTATTAATTCATGGATCACTTTTATCGGTTGGTTCTTTATCGGCGTAGTAGTTTATTTTGTCTATGGATATCGAAAAGTAAATTAAGAGCCTAAAAGTCTTTCGACTTTTAGGCTCTTTTTTTAATATTTTATTTTTTAAAAACATAAAAAATCTATTGACCTAGAGTTAGCTCTATCAAATATACTAACTTTCGTTCTAATAAATATACAGATTTGAAAGGAAACTATAATATGAAAATAATTATGGGTGCTGATCCATTAGGCTATGAATTGAAAGAAAGCATCAAAAAATATCTATTAAGTAAAAATTTTGAAGTGGTGGATATTTCACCAACCAATGATAATGATTACTTTGATGTTGGATTTGAAGTTGGTCAAAGAGTTTCAAATAAAGAATTTGATCGTGGATTTATTTTTTGTGGTACAGGTATGGGCGTAAATATTGTTGCAAATAAATTTACTGGAGCCTATAGTGCTTTATGTGAAAGTATAGAAACAGCTCGTTTATCGCGTATAATCAACAATTCAAATATTCTGGCTATGGGTGGGATTATCATAACCCCCTACCTAGCTAAACAAATGGTTGATGTATTTTTAGAAACTCCCTTTTCAAAGGGATTCTCTGAAGCTGATCCTGAGTTTTTGCAGAAGGCTTTACAAAATGTTCAAAAGGTTGAAAAAAATATCAATAAAATCAACAACAATTAGGAGAATTTCATAATGACATATTCCATTGGTACCGTTGCAGAAAAAAGTGGCATCTCAATTTATACACTTAGATATTACGATAAAATGGGTTTAACTCCATTTGTGAAAAGAAACGAAGCCAGTGGTAGAAGGGAATTCACCGATTCTGATCTGAATTTTCTATCAGTAATAACTTGTCTCAAAGGTACTGGAATGCCATTAAATGAAATTCGCAATTTTGTTCAATGTTGTATGGATGGAGATAACACTCTTAATCAACGTCTAGCATTATTTGAAAATCAAAAAGAAGTTGTCATCAACCAAATAGGTGAATCATTACGGAATCTACAAAAAATCGATCATAAAATAGAATATTATAAAAAAGCAGTTAAAGCTGGTACCGAGAAAGCTGTTACCGGTAAAAACAACTTGCCAGAGAACCATGTCCCTCTAAATGAATTAATTGATGAATTATTGTAAGCACCTAATAACTGACCGTATTGAAAAATAAAAAATCATCCGTACTCTCATTTGAGAATGCGGATGATTTTGTGTGTTCATTTATGCGGCGATTTTTTGATTATCTTCGTTAGTCGTTTTCAATCGTGATGATTTAAAGTTCCACGGTAAATAGGCTTCTAGTTCCTCTGGTTTCAAGAATGTTGGAAGCTGTGAGATATTTTTTATGAAATATGTTACATCCTCAGCAGATTTATTGCAATTGCCCTTCGCGGATTGAT
>NZ_NIPR01000027.1 GCF_002872255.1 Companilactobacillus nuruki | reverse complement strand
CAATATAGCTTTATTTATATTTATTAATTTTAGTTCTGCCAAGGGAATTTCAAACTGATATTTTTATTAAATTTTTCTTGCTCTAATAATTTTTCTAAACGTTCAGATTGCCGTTTATGATAACCCGAGCAAACATATTCTGCCTCATCATTATCTGGCACTATTCCTGGTAAAGTAATGTCTTTGTCGGTCACTACAAAGGTTGAGAAACATGTTAATCCCAAAAAACGTTTACCAGTTTTTAAATGTTCACCAATTATTTTGGTAAAAACTTCTATGGATCTACTACCAACTCCTGAAACATAGGACTCGGTACACATAGAATCTTGTAAACTAAAAGGCAAGATAAAATTAACTTGATCAATTGATGCTGTTACAGTTTCAATTCTTGCCACCCTTGAAGCAGCTATTGAGGAATTATCGTCAATTGTCATCAAAGTTCTACCACCAAAAACCGTATTATGTTCATTCAAATCGGATGAGAAAACTCTATGATTACTAATTGACAATGTTTGCGAGCATTTAATATTTTCCATAAATAACCTCTTTCAAAAATAAGTCACAACAGTCATTGCGACAGTTGTGACTTATTATTTATCATTTGATCAATGATCCCTCCCGGAATCGAACCGGGGACCTACTGCTTAGGAGGCAGTTGCTCTATCCAACTGGGCCAAGGGACCATAAGCACACTTTCTATTTTAACTCAAAAAGTGTGTAGATACTAAATTAGTTTTGCTCTGAATTTTTATGGAAGTTTCTCTTACCTTTATTCTTCTGGTCACGAAGACGTTTCTTAGGCTTACTATTAGCTTTAGGTTTAGTTTTATTAGCGTTATAACGCTTTTTCTTATCAAAAACTGGTTTCTTTGAAATTTTTCCCTCATGGTCAATATATACCTTAGATATCTCAACATCGATCATTTCTTGAAGATTTCTCATATCATGGCTATTTCCAAAGGTAATAACACTTCCACTCTTACCCATTCTACCAGTTCTACCAGCACGATGCGTATATTCACTATCATCTCTAGGAGTCATGTAATTAATAATAGTTGTGATGTCGTCAATATCCATACCACGAGCAGCAACATCAGTCGTCAACATTAAATTAACTTTCTTGTTAGAAAATAGTTGTAACGCCGTTTTACGCTGTTGTGACGACATTTTGCTATCTAACGTAACAAAATTGGTTTTATTATGATTCATATCACTGATGGCTTTGTGGAGTGACCTAGAATTATTAAAGAAGACGATTCCTAAGAATTTTTTATTGTGGGCTAATTCCCTTAGCATTGCATTTTTAATAAATTCACTGTTTGCATCAACAAAATAATGCTTAATACCGGCCGTATAACTAGTATCATGTCGTTGATCTATTACTAGAAAGTCTTGTCCAAACCACTTATGCATATCGCGGAATATGTCATTACCAGTAGCCGAGAAGAAAGTCATTTGAACATCAGCAGGCATTTGTGAAATAGTTGATCTGACAATATCTAGCTTACTTTCATTAAGCATTTCGTCAGCTTCATCAACAATAACAGTATTAACATTGCCAAGTTTAACTTTACGTGCTTCAGTTAATTCATTTAATCGTCCTAAAGTAGCTACAATAATTTCAGGTTTTTCTTTTAATTTTTTTAATTGACGTGCTGGATTGGCTCCCCCAGTCAAAGCCTGAACTTTGCAATCAACTAATTTAGCCAGTGGTTGAATTACATCTCTAACCTGCATAGCCAATTCCTGTGATGGCTCCAAAATTAAAACCTGTAAACCATCTTTAGGAACTAGAGTTTCAAGCATGGGCATAACAAAGGCCAATGTTTTACCTGAACCTGTTGGTGCCATGGCAACTAAATCTTTGCCCTCTTTGAAAGGCATATAGACGGCATCTTGAATCTTAGTTAGAGCTTCAAAGTTATTTTGTTTAAAATAAGCTTCATATAGTTTTGGTATTTCCAATTTAATTTTCCTCATCTGCTTCAAAAACAAGTCCTGCACTTGTTCTTGCCTGTTCTAGAACACGATTTACGATTCGAGCGTATTTTAATAGTTTATCATAACTGACCGTATCATTTTCATTCATTATTCTCGCAAACTCTTTTGCTTCTGAATCCATTGGGTTTTCACTTTTTGATGTTGGAACATCGGTAATATTTTTATTATCGTCAGCCCAATCCAGATGATTGATGTCACCAGCGTTATCTAGTAGTAATGTATCGCGACCAAAATAAATCTCTGACGACATATAAGAATTTTTTGTCTTACCAACAATAATATTAACATCGAATTTTGGATATTTTAATGTCAAAGTTCCACTACCATCAATCCCCGAATCCAAAATTTCAGCCTCATAACTAACTTTTCCAGGACGTCCAAATAATACAACAGCATCATAAATTGTATAGACCCCTAGATCGTATAAGGCACCACCTGAGAATTTAGTAGTGAAAACATTAGGATTTTTCCCTTCTAGATATGCATCATATCTACTTGAATACTTCATATAAGATAATGTTGCACCACTGAGATTATCACGATGTTTATCAACAACAATTTGAATCTTTTTGAAAATAGGTTCATGAATATGCCTTGCAGCCTCAAAAATATAGACGCCCTTTTCATGTGCTAATTTATCTAGAATAGTAAACTCCTCAATTGTTGACGTACTTGGTTTTTCAACAATTACATTTTTTCCATTCTCAATTGCTAACTTAGCTTGACTAAAATGTAGTGAGTTAGGCGAAGCAATATATACTGTATTAAAATTCTCCTTAAAAAAGGAATTTAGATCAGTACTGACATTGACGTTTTTCTTATTTAAATCCTCGATAAAGCTTTTGGCTTTAATCTCAGTACGTGAATAAACATGTGTTAATGAAAAAGTTTTAGTTTCATCAGTTGCTTTAACAAATTGTTCTGTGATCCAGTTTGTTCCTACTATTCCTAAACTAATCATAAAATCACCTCTGTTTTTATTTTACTTATATGTAAGCGCAATTACCATAAAAAGAATAACTCAATCATATCATTATGGTATATAATTTTATTTTATACCATTTGAGGGGGGTACTTCTTTATGAATGAAGAAACAGATAAATTCAGTCTAAAAAGAGACTTAGGCTTTTTCCCAGCATTATCAACAGTTATGGGGTTGGTAATCGGTGGTGGAGTATTCTTCAAAATCTCCAGCGTTACAGCCGCCACTGGTTCATCTAGCTTAACAATCTTTGTTTGGTTATTAGCCGGATTTATTACCATCAACGCTGGGTTAACAGTTGCCGAATTAGCATCTGCCTTACCAGTTGCCGGTGGTATCTATAAATATATTGAATATATCTATGGAAAGGTTCCAGCCTTTTTACTGGCTTGGGCTCAATCGGTTATCTATTATCCCGCTGGAATATCAGCATTATCAATTATCTTCGCTACTCAAGTTTTGAATCTTTGTAATATTCCTAGCATATGGCGAATTCCGATTGCCATTTCTTTAGCAGTATTTTTATACTTAGTTAACTTACTTGGAGCAAAAGTTGGTGGTAGAATCCAATCAATTGCTCTAGTGGCTAAACTTATTCCTATAGTCTTAATTATCGTAGTTGGTATCTTTACACCATCAACACATTCTATATCACTCTTCCCAATAACATCTGGCAGTCATCCTGATTTTTGGTCCTCAATGGGTGGCGGATTATTAGCAACAATGTTTGCTTTTGATGGCTGGATGAACGTTGGAAATCTTGCTGGTGAAATGAAAAAACCAGAAAAGGATCTAGCTAAATCAATTATTGTTGGTCTATTTTTCATAACTTTAATTTACGTTTTAATTAGCTTTGTTTTCATAAAGGCGTTGCCTTTTCATCTGATCCCTGGAAATCAAAATGCTGCTTCAGAGGCCGCAATCAAGATTTTTGGTGATATAGGTGGAAAAATAGTAACAATTGGTATTCTGATATCCGTTTTTGGTTCTGTCAACGGCTACACTATGACTGGTCCCAGAGTTAGTTATGTCCTTGGTATAGATGATGAAATTGTTTTCTCTAAGTTCTTCTCTAAATTAACTAAAAACAGTCGTGTGCCAGCCAATGCTGGTTTGATCCAAACAATAATTGCTATTGTCATGATTTTTATGGGAAGTTTTGATTATCTGACTGATATGTTAGTTTTCGTTATGTGGATTTTCTCGATGATGATGTTCATTGGTGTATTCATTTTAAGACATAACGAACCTGAATTAAAACGTCCTTATAAGATAAGTTTTTATCCGCTACCTCCAATTATTGCTTTAGTAGGTGGAGCATATATTATTATTTCAACCCTCCTCCGCCAACCAGGATTAGCATTTATGGGAATCGGCATCACACTTTTAGGTTTACCAATTTATTACATTCATTATGTACACAAAAAAAGGTCGCTTTGATGGCGGCTTTTTTTGTTGGAAGTTATAATTCGTTTAAGTAAATATATGAATGAATTGTGGGTGTTTTCATGAAAGTTCAATTCAACAGTAAACTTGAGGAACATTTAGTTAAGGGAACTTTAAAGATTCAAAAATTATTAATCTATCGAATTATTCAAAAAACTTTGCTTCTAATTTTTCCCTTCGCATTATTTGGTAGTTTTATCAAAATAATTCAAACTGTGATTCTAGGCAAAGAAGGTTTTTTAACTGATATCTTTCCCACTATTGGCAGTGATTTTATTTTTCGTCAAATCGAAAATATTGCCAATAATCTCTATAACTTATCTCTTGGATGGGTATCAGTAATTGCGGTATTTGGGGCGGCCAAATATACTGTTAAATACTACCAACGTGATGATCAACTAGCTGGTATTACTGGTATCAGTTCTTTATTAATTATTGATTACTCCTATTCAAAAATCCAGCTAGTCTCATTTCATCCACAAATGTTAGGTATGCGCGGACTTCTCTTTGCAATCGTTTTAGGAATATTTATTGGATGGCTGTTTAAAAAAATGAGTCGTCCGGCTCCTAACCTAGCAAACGACAAATCATCTCGAAATATTCTGGAACGAACTTTTATTTCGCTTAAACCAATAATCTTTTCGTTAATTATTTCTGTCATCTTTAGTACTTTAGTAAATATAACTTATTACTCTGAGGCACCAGGTAACTTTATCAATGCCTTAGCAACAGAATATACAACAAGTAACAATTGGGTCCAATTAGGAAGAACTATGATCTTTTCCATTTATACATTAATCATGTCATTCTTGGGATGGTCTGGAACTTACTCCGCTTTAGGAGTTGAAAAAATGGATGTCTTATCAACAGTCAATTTGAATTATGCATTAGAGAAACATACTGCCTGGAATGCACCTAATCCCTTCACCAGCTCCACCTTGTACCACGCTTTTGCCACTTTTGGTGGAACCGGATCAATTTTGGGATTAATCATAGCTATTTTAATTATTTCTAAAGATAAGGATTTTCAAACTGTGGCTCGCTGGGCTATGTTTCCCAGTATCTTTAATATTAGTAGCGGCGTTATGACCGGTATACCTATTTTGTTCAATGTTATTTTTTTAATACCATTTATCCTCGCCCCGGTAATTAATATGTTAATGGCAGCATTAGCAATTATGTTGCATTTGATGCCGCCAAGCGTCTATCCAGTACCTATCGGTACCCCAGGACCTTTGATCGCCTTTATTGGAACAAACGGTAGCTGGCAGGCTCTAGTCTTCTCTGTCCTAGCAATAATTATCTCCGTATATATTTATATACCATTTGTAAAAATGGCAGCCAAAGTTAAGTTATTAGATAATCTTGGCTTCGAAGAAGGTGATCACTAATGCGCACTCGGACCATAAGAAAAAATAAAAATTTTAAATATCTAATTGCAATTGTTGTCATAATGATTTTATTAGGTATACCATCCTATATTTGGACTAAAAAAAATGTCAGTACTTTAGCTGGTCGTTACAATTCTCCCATGTCGCCAATTATTATGATTCCAGGTAGCAGTGCAACTGCCAATCGTTTTGATGATCTAGTTAAAACAATCAATCGCCGTTATGGTGAACATCACAGTTTACTAAAGATGACGGTTCATACTAATGATAAAATCACTTATACAGGGAGTATTCGTGCCAATGATGATCGTCCCTTTATTGTAGTTGGCTTCGAAAATAACAACGACGGATATTCTAATATAAAAAAACAGACTGCTTGGTTCAATATTGCCTTTAATAAACTAAAACAACGTTATCGTTTCAATAACTTCAATGCTTTCGGACACTCTAATGGTGGTTTGATTTGGACATATTTTTTTGAAAATTATTTTGATGATTCTACTATAACGGTTAATCAAATGCTTACCGTCGGAACACCTTATAATTTTGAAGAAAACAATACTTTTAATCGAACCCAAATGTTAAATGAACTGGTCAAAGCTCGTGAGAAAATTCCAGAAAACCTAACTTACTATTCAATTGCCGGTACTCAATTGTATACAGATGATGGAATTGTTCCTTTGGGTAGTGTTGACGCTGGCAAATATATCTATGAAGGATATATAAAACATTACACTTTAATCACTTTAACAGGTTCAAAGGCTCAACATTCCGACATGATCGATAGTGACCAATTCATTACTATTTTTCATCAATATATTGTTGGTAATGGTATTAGTAATCCTGCCGATAGTAAAACTAATAAAAAGAATTCAACAACTCCATAGAATAAGAAACTTGTCTAAACCAAACTTTTTAAATACAATGAACCTATGGTATATGTAGATTGGCAATTAAGCCTGGCGGCAAATTTTTTTGTATTGTTCTCAATACTACAGTTACACCGCTACTTTTTAAAATTATTTGATATAAAGCACTTAATATCCGACATGACCCTTTCGGTAACGTTTGGTTATGTTGGATTATTTTTTGATGACATTTTTATTTTATTTTTGATTTGTTTCGTACTTTTAGTAAATTGGTTATTTTCTAAAAATCATCATTTGAATAATCTAAAATCTATCTCGCTAATAATGGCCGCTAATGTGGAAACAGTTCTATTCAGTTTAGGGACATACACCGCACGTATTATATTTTTTATGGTTAACAATGATTGGAAATTACGTATCCTAGAAGAACTCCAGCAGAATTTTATAATTACATCATTGATAATTAATATAATTTACTTGGCCATATTCTTATTATTTGCGGAAAAAAATCGTGAAAAGACCATTAAACTCTGGATTCAAATTGAACAATATCATCTTGGAAAACGTGTTTTTAGTATTTCGTTTAGTGTATTCTTAGCCTTTATGGTTATTTTGTCGATTAGTGATTTTCAATCAGTTACGGCTACAATTCAAGCAATAATTCTATCGTTCTTTACTATTATTTTAATTGTTACTTATCGTCAACTTGTTTTCTTTGTCCAAACAATTGCAATTCAAAAAGAGTCTCAAGAGGAAATTCTCTATAATAAACAGTTAAACGAATATTTGACCAGTGTTCACCAACAATATACTGAACTAAGAAAATTTAAACATGACTTTCAAAATATTATGCTTTCAATGAAACCAATAGTTGATAAAAGCGATTCAGTCGAGTTAAAAAATTATTATAGAGACATTTTAAAAGAACAAACTGAACTATCCAAAATTTCAGAAGGAAATATTTCGCAAATCAATACTATCAATAGTGATACTATTCGGGGTTTGATTATTCAAAAGTTTTTTATAGCTAAGAGTAAAAAAATCGAATTTAATTTGGAACTAACTCAAGACAGCTACTATTTTAAACAAGATACTTTAATAATTGTCAGAATATTAGGTATCCTATTGGATAATGCCTTCGAATATGTGCAAACAATAAATGATAAAGAGGTCACTTGTGCAATTGTTCAATCAAACAACACTACGGAAATAACAATTGATAATCCTATTAAACAGGATCTAGATTTTAAAAAAATTTTTAAAAATGGCTATACTACTAAAGAAAATCACTCTGGTTTTGGTTTGGCCAACGTTCGTCAATTAATAACTGAATCTGATAATCTTTATTTAGAGACTAAAATCATACATAACCACTTGATGATGACGCTTATTATTGTAGGAGGTGATTGAATGTTTCCAGTTTATTTATTGGAAGATAACAGTATCCAGCGTCAGAAATATGCTGAATTCATCAAAAATGGCATCCTAATCAATGATGCTGACTTAGAGTTAAAATCCATCACAGGAACTGTAGAAGACTTCACAGCCGATTACATCCCTCAAAAACAAGGACTATACTTCTTAGATATGGAAATCCAAGATAACAAACTGGCAGGGTTAAATGTTGCTGAAAAGATTCGTCAAGATTCTCCATTAGCACAAATTGTTTTTATTACCACTCATGATGAACTTTCCTTAACAACGCTAGAAAGAAAAATTGCTCCAATGGATTATATTCTAAAAGATAAGGGTCTTGAGGAAATAAAACAAAGTATCACTAACGATATTGAATTGATGCAAAAAAATCTCCAATTGTACAGCCATTCTTCCAAAGATATACTTGATTATAAAATCGGTAGTCTTTTTTTCTCAATTGCCATGAATGATGTTATTATGCTTTATACTCAGAAAAATAATCCTGGCAGAATTTTTATTGTTACTAAGAATCAACTATCGGAGTTTAATGGCTCGCTCAATACATTTGAAAAGGATTACCCTAACCTCTTTCGTTGTAATCGCAGCTACTTAGTTAATTTGGAAAATTCTACAACTTACGATTGCCATTCCCGAGTATTATCTTTTATCGATGGTTCCAGTTGCGAAGTATCTTTTCGTAAGAATAAAGAATTAACCAAAATATTTTCTAATAAAAAAAATTAAGTATATAAATAGCCTGCATTGATTAATTACAAAATCAATACAGGCTATTTATTTTGGCCAATCAAGCCATAAATCACAAAACATACAACATTTATTTATCCTAGAAAACAGACTTATTTGCGACCAACTAATTGGTCCAAACTAACATTATAAACATCAGCAAAACGCATCATCATATAAATATCAGGAGTTCTAGTATTATGTTCATATTTGGAAATAGTTGTTATATCAACATGCAAAAGTCTAGAAACTTCTCGTTCAGATAAATTCCGTTGCTTTCGACAAAATCTCAAATTATCACCTAAGAAAAAATTTTCACGACTCATAATATTCCCTCAATTCTTACTTATAGAAATATTATATTTCACAAATAAGGAGCAAAACACAAAACACTTATGAACGTATCATTTTTTGCTATTAACGTACATTAACCAATAAACTTACACCATAAATTAACAGAAAAGCTGCAACTATCAAACTAACAGTTACGGCTATTAATGAAAACAATAATGGTCCAGTTTGTTTTTTTAGATTATCAAAATATTTTTTTGAAGCATGTATTTGCCAAATGCCTAGAAGAATAGATCCGAGTCCTAGAATTAAATTCATGTTAGATCATTTCCTATTTCTTTAATTTAAGTTGAGTCACACATTCAATATGATTAGTCATTGGGAACATATCAACTGGAGTAACATCCCCAATTTCATATGTATCATTCAATAATGACAAGTCACGTGCCAAGGTGGCAGGATTACAGCTAATATAAACGATTTTTTCTGGTCTAATGTTCTTCAATGAATCGATCAAAGAATTAGCCAAACCCTTACGTGGAGGATCGACCATTAAAACATCAACTGAAATATCATTCTTGGCCCATTCATCAAGAACATCTTCTGTCTTACCAACAACGAAGTCAGTGTTAGTAATGTTATTCAACTTGGCATTTTGATCAGCATCTTTAACTGCATCCTCAATAATCTCGATACCAGTGACGTGTTTAGCCTTATCTGCTAATGATAAACCAATAGTACCAATACCTGAATAAGCATCTACTACTTTTTCATTACCGGTCAATTCAGCCTCATCAATCGCTAATTGATATAAGTTTTGAGTTTGAACTGGATTTACTTGATAGAATGATCTGGGAGAAATTCGATATGTATGACCTAAGATCTTATCATCAATATACTTCTTACCACCAAGTAATGTCATTTTTTGACCCAAAATAACATTAGTATTCTTAGAATTAATATTTAGGTAAAGTGATTTAATTTCGGAATTAGCCAATATCTCATTAGTAATATCCTTATAGTGAGAAATATCAGGAGTTCTAGAAACTAATACCACCATCATCTCACCTGTAAAGTAGGCACGACGAACCATGATTGTTTTAATTTGTCCCTTTTGATTTTGTTCATCATATCCACGTACGTTATACTTACGTAAAATATCTCGAACACGAATAATTTCAGCATCAATCTTAGGATCTTGAATTAAAAAGTTTTCCATAGGGACAAGCTCATGCGAGCGACGACGATAAAAACCAGTAGTTAATTTACCGTTCACTTGGCGAACAGGGACCTGTGCTTTATTACGGTAATTAAATGGTGATTCCATCCCTAAAGTTTTATTGACAGTTACATCCTTAAGCCCCATTTTACTTAAATCAGTAACTACTTGGTCATGTTTGAATTCAAGTTGCTTATCATATTTCAAATGACTCAAGGGAGCAATTCCTGTTTGTGCATAAATGGCATCAATATCATGAACACGATACTGAGATTCCTTAATAATATCTAATGCCTTAGCAAATCCAAAATTCTTATTGATACGTGTTATTACAGCTTTAACTGTTTCACCTGGTAAAGCGTTGTCCACAAAGAGTGTAAAATCATCAACTTTGGCTACTCCTTTACCTTCATAAGACAGGTCTTCAATTTGTAATTCTACTTCTTGATTCTTTTTTAAATTTGGTTTATCCATTTTTCACCTATACATAGAAAAAAGAAGTGTCCAAAACTGATCCACTTCCCAATTCTTTTTTATTTATCTTCTTTTTTACTATCGAGATTTTTTTCTTCTTCAATAATTTTTTCGCCAGCATCTTTTTCACTCAAAGTTGATGTATCAATCGCCTTAAGCGGTATCGAATCAACGTTTGCATAAATATTAAGATGATTATGCAAATTATTAAAGAGCATTGGTGCATCGCCACCATATTCTCCATCAAGATTAACCATCAAGCGATTACTATCGTTTGCATGAACTGAAATCTTTTTGGTCTTAGTATAAATAACCTTTGGATTGTAAACATGGCGACCACCATTTAGTACTAAGGCAATCAAATGAACTAAATCTCTTAAATTAGTTTCTTTAACGATAATCAACGAGAAAGTTCCATCACCAATAACTGAATTAGGAGCAATTTGTTCCATACCACCAATCGAATTAGTCAAACCAATTAAGAACATTGTAGCTTTGCCGTCAAAAACGCCATCATCATATTCAATGTGCATATCAATTGGACTAACTCTTGGTAACATTTCTGCGCCCTTAACTAGATAAGCCAAATAACCAAGAATTGACTTATAAGCTGAAGGTACCTCATAGGTCAATTCGGTCATTGATCCACCACCAGCAATGTTGATGAAGTACTTTTTACCAGCTTGTCCAATATCAACTGGTAACTTTTGACCCTTCAATATTACCTTAGCAGCCTCAACTACATCGTCACGCGGTATCTTTAAGGCACGAGCATAGTCATTTGTGGTTCCAGCTGGAATAATTGCTAATTCTGGCCTCTTTTCAAGGTCGGCTATACCATTGACAACCTCATTAATAGTCCCGTCACCACCAGCAGCGACAATTAACTCAAATCCCTTTTTAGCAACTCGCCTAGCTTCATCTTTAGCTGAGTTTTTTTTCGGTGTCGTTCGATAAGCACTAGCCTCATAACCAGCTTTTTCAATAATATTCAAAATGTCTCCAACATTACTGTTCATGGTCTCATGGCCTGAAGTTGGATTATAAATAAGTCTAGCACGCATATCTTTCCCTCACTAACGACTCTTTAACTCTGCCATCAAAATCTTATTAACAACTTTAGGATTGGCTTGACCATGTGTTTGTTTCATGATTTGACCAACCAAGAAACCGACAGCACGGTCTTTACCATTTTTAAAGTCATCAATTGATTGTTGATTGTTATCAAGAATTTCTAAAATCATTGGCTTAAGAACATCAGGATCTGATTCTTGGACAAGTCCCTTAGACTTAACCCATTCTTCAGGTTCTGTACCATTAGAAATTGTTTCTTTAAAGACCTTCTTAGCAATCTTAGAAGAAATAGTTCCATTAGAAATCAAATTAATCATCTTAGCAAGATGTTCAGGTGTCAATTTTGTTTCTACCAAGCCAATTTTGTTTTCATTCATATATGCATTAACTTCACCCATCAACCAGTTAGAAACCAGTTTTGGATTAGCATCATATTTTACTGCTTCATCAAAGAAGTCAGACATTTCCTTTGTATCTGTAAGAACACCAGCATCATATTCAGGAATACCCAACTCATTGATATAACGATTACGTCTTGCAGCAGCTGTTTCAGGTAAGCTAGCCTTAATTTCCTCAACCCATGCAGGAGAGATTTCATAGTCTGGCAAATCTGGCTCTGGGAAATAGCGATAATCATCCGCACCAGATTTAACACGCATTAAGAATGTCTCGCCAGTCTTTTCATCAAAACGTCTTGTTTCTTGACCAATTGATCCACCCTGTTTAAGAATTGCAGCCTGACGTTTCTCTTCATAAGCAAGACCTAACTTGACATGATTAAATGAATTCAAGTTCTTTAACTCAACTTTAGTACCATACGTATCTGATCCAACTGGACGAATAGAAATATTGGTATCAACACGCATTGAACCTTCCTCCATCTTAACATCAGATGCGCCAGTAAATTGAATAATCTTACGAAGATTTTCTAGATATTGATAGGCTTCTTCTGGTGAATGCATATCAGGTTTTGAAACAATTTCAATTAGCGGTGTACCTTGACGATTCAAATCGACATAAGAAAATCCATTATTACCGTGAGTATTCTTACCGGCATCTTCTTCAACATGTAATTCCTCAATACCAATTTTTTTCTTTTCACCATCAACGTCAACTTCAATATAACCATCATGCCCCAATGGCTTATCTTGTTGTGTAATTTGGTAAGCTTTGGGATTATCTGGATAGAAATAGTTTTTACGATCAAAGTGTGTATGATTTTCAATATCGGCATTCAAAGCTAAACCGACCATTACACCTAGACGATAAGCATTTTTATTTACAGTTGGTAACGTCCCTGGAAAACCGAAGTCAATAACATTGGTATTGATATTAGATTCAGCACCATATGCAACGGGTGATGGACTGTACATTTTGGACTTCGTCTTTAATTCAACGTGAACTTCTAGTCCGATAGTTGTTTCAAAATTCATTAGTCTTCCCCCTTAAGTGCAGTTGGTATTTTTTCATAAAATTTATTTTCTTCTTGTAAAGCATAAGCTGCATTAAAGACAGATTGTTCGTCAAATGAACGTCCAATAATTTGTAATCCAACTGGCATACCATCAGCCAACCCAGCAGGTACAGACGCAGCTGGCAATCCTGCCAAATTAGCAGGGATCGTCAAGATATCATTCATATACATTGCCAATGGATCATCGACTTTTTCACCAATCTTAAATGCAGGAGTAGTTGTTGAAGGTCCCATGATTAAATCATAATCCTTCAAAACATTGTTCATTTCATTAATAAAAATGGTTCTTACTTGGGCAGCCTTCTTGAAGTAAGCATCGTAAGCACCAGCTGATAAGGCAAAAGTTCCCAACATAATACGACGTTTTACCTCATCACCAAATCCTTCAGATCTTGATTTGACAAATAATTCCTTAATATTCTTAACATCTTTAGCACGGAAACCATATCTAACACCATCGTATCTTTGAAGGTTAGATGAGGCCTCACTAGATGCTAAAACATAATAAACCTCGACCGCATGTTTCAAACTAGGAAGACTAACTTCTTCAACAGTAGCTCCCATTTCTTTATAAGCATCAAGAGCCTTATTAACATTTTCCAAAACTTCTGGATGAGTTCCTTCATGCCAGAATTCCTTAGGAACGGCAATTTTGACACCGTGCATATCCTTATTCAAATTAGCACGATAGTCTGGGACCTCTTTAGTTGAACTAGTTGAATCATGATCATCATGACCAGCAATAACAGACAATACAGCGGCAGAGTCTTCTACACGTTTTGACATAACACCAACCTGATCAAGACTTGATGCAAAGGCGATAACTCCCCAACGTGATACACGACCATAAGTTGGTTTAATACCAAAAATACCATTAAATGCAGAGGGCTGTCTGATTGAACCACCTGTATCAGTACCTAAAGCAGCAATAACCTCACCTGCAGCAACAGCAGCAGCTGAACCACCTGACGAACCACCAGGAACACGCGTGTGATCCCAAGCATTCACCGATGTACCAAAGTATGATGTTTCAGTAGATGAACCCATAGCAAACTCATCCAGATTAGTTTTACCAATATCAATTGCACCGGCATTTTCTAATTTTTCCAAAACAGTAGCACTGTATACGGGCATGAAATTGTAAAGAATTTTGCTTGCGGCAGTAGTCTTGATGCCCTTGCTAACAATATTATCCTTAATAGCAATTGGAATACCCGCTAATGGGCCATTGATACCTGTTTTATCAACTTTTTTGGCATCTTGATCTGCTTTATCATTGACAGTAATAAATGTATTTAATGATTCCTTATTAGCCTTAATTTTATCAAGTGATTGAGTTGTTAGATCTTCGGATGTTACCTCTTTGTTAACAAGTTTGTCATGCAAAGACGCAATTGTTTCGTTCATAATATCCACTATTCATCGTCCTCCTTGTCAACAATTGTTGGAACTTTAATAAGGTTATTTTCAGTTTCAGGAACGTTTTCAAGCATTTCTTCTCTAGTTTGAGTATGAATTCCCTTATCTTCACGGAAGACTGTATTTGTATCAGCCATATTGTATGTTGGTTCAATTCCGGTTGTATCAACTGATGATAGTTTGCTTTCCATATTCACAATCTTATCAAGTTGATTTACAAAACTATCAACTTCATCATCTTGGAATTTCAAATTTGCCAAAGCGGCAACGTGTAAAATTTCATCTTTTGAAATCATAAAATTCTCCTTTTAATCTGCATCATAAACGTGTGAATAGAATTTACCATTGGTACGCGTAACAACGGCTTGCTGTTCATCAACGGTTTGAATATTAATATCTAAATCTGCTCCTGAAGGTAAATACTTTTGTGCACTAGTTTGAACAAACTGTGTAAAACTAGTTACTTGAGCTAAACCATCAAATTGGGTATTAACTGTAATATCTAAAGATTTAAGGTCATTTCCATCATAGTGAGCTTGAGCTGTTACTCCTGAAAGATTAGGGAAATAATCTTGAATATGAGATTTGAAGTTAGAAAAGGCATCAGAATCACTACTATTGATAGCAGTATCACCATTAACAGTTGGCAACATTTGATTCTTATAGTTCAAATCGCTAAAGCTACCTAAATCCCCACTCTTACTTACTGAATATTGGAAATAGGTTCCACCAACCAAAGTATCCTCTGGAGCTACCGAATACAAACCAACAACTATTGGAATATTACCGACTTTACTATTTTTACGCAAGCGTTTAACTACTTCCTTAGCAATTCGTTGTCCCTGTTCTTTTTGTTCTTCAGTTGAAATGGTTGTTTTATACGTAGCACCATATTGTTTCTTTTGATAATAATCAATCTTATTCATCGCAATACCAATCGACATTCCAGCCAATTTATATTTTCCATCCTGTTTTTGAAGATAATCCTCTTCAAGCATTTGTTGGAAATACATAGGAGCACGTTTGTTAGCATCAGTTGACCCATTAGATGCGGGGTTCAAACCAGCAGAATTATTCTTACTTTTTCTGCCTAACCATTTGTTCACTGTACTAGCTGTTAAGACTTGACCCTCTTGGAAAACATATGAATTTGTCGAAAATTGTTTCTTGGACAAGCTCATCAAGCCGCTTTCAAAACTTCTGCTATTAAATTGATTACTATTATCAGCCGCAGTAAGACCTGAAATTGCACTCGTTTTATATTTTCCACCACTTAACAAAACATCGTAACTGCTTGAATCAGATGAAGATGTCGTCTGAACCGAGCTTTTGGATGACTCACCACCGCCAGATGATAAACTAGAATTTTGTAAATTACCACAGGCAGCTAGTAACAATGAGCACATTAGTAATAACGATGTAGTTTTTAAGAATTTTTTCAAAACTGTTCTCCTACTCTTTAGCATCATCTAAATAATCAGATAATGTTGCTTCATCAATAATCTGCGTTCCCAATTGTTGAGCTTTAGTCAATTTACTGCCGGCTTTTTCACCTGCAATTAAAATATCAGTTTTCTTTGTAACTGAACTGGTAACTTTAGCACCAAGATTTTCAAGTGTTTCAGACAATTGAGAACGTTTATAGTTCTGTAACGTTCCGGTTATAACAATTATTTTATCAGTAAAGTGACTATTTGTTTCATTATTATTAGAACTACCGACAAAATTCATATTAATATTTACTGATTTTAGTTCATTAATCAACTTTTTAACATCATCATTTGAAAAATAAGTCGAAATACTATCAGCAATTATCTCACCCATTGTATTTACTTCAAGGATTTCTTCTGTGGAAGCGGACATCAAATTATCTAAATTACCAAAATGTTCGGCTAAGATTCTACCTGCCTTAGCGCCAACATGTCTTATTCCTAATCCAAAAATCAATCGTTCAACTGAATTACTCTTGGAATTATCAATAGCCGTTAATAAATTGTTAATAGATTTTTCTTTAAAACCATCAAGTGTCGCCAAATCATCAGCTGTTAATTTATAAATATCTGCCACATCTTTTACTAATTCTTTAGTGTACAGCTGCTCAATAATTTTGGGCCCTAGACCATCAATATTCATTGCATTACGCGAAGCAAAATGTGTCAATTGTTCTTTAACTTGTGCCGGACATTTAGGATTAATACATCTGAGTGCGACCTCATCCTCTAAATGTATCAATTCAGAACCACAATATGGACAATGGGTGGGTATTTCTGCTGGAACTGAATCAATTGGTCGCTTGCTTAAAACAACTTGCGAAACTTCCGGAATTATATCGCCAGCTTTATGCAATAAAACTGTATCACCAACTCGAATATCTTTTTGACGGATCATATCTTCATTATGCAACGTAGCTCTAGCCACAGTTGTACCAGCTAAACTAACTGGGTCCATAACAGCCGTAGGTGTCAAAACCCCTGTTCTACCAATAGTCCAAGTAATTTCTCTAACAATTGACTCTGCTTGTTCAGGTGGGAATTTATAAGCAATTTCCCATCGTGGAACCTTAACCGTATTGCCCAATTCACGCTGAATGGCCAAATCATCAACTTTTAAAACAACACCGTCAATTCCATAATCCAGCTCATCACGCATTTCTCCAAAATGACTAATAAATTCCTTAACTCCCTTTAAACCAGTAGTTACTTGGGCAGTCGGATTAACGTTGAAGCCTAATTCTTTTAGAGTCTCCAATGCTCCATGTTGAGTAGTAACATTCAAGCCATCAAACGTTACGATCGTATACATAAAGGTATCCAGTTTTCTAGAAGCAGTTATTTTGGGATCAAGTTGACGTAAGCTTCCCGCAGCAGCATTTCTAGGGTTAGCGAAAACTTGCTGACCTTCATTCTCACGTTCTTGATTTAAACGTAAAAATTCTTTCTTTGACATAAAACATTCGCCACGGACCTCAATTGATAATGGTTGGCTTAATTTCTGAGGAATATCACTAATAGTTTTTACATTCTCCGTCACATTTTCACCAATTGTTCCGTTACCACGAGTAGAGCCTTGTACTAAGATACCATTTTCATAAATTAATGATAAAGATAAACCATCAATTTTTAATTCAACATTATAATCAACTTCATGTCCAACATTTTTTTCAATTCGTTGATTGAAATCTGCTAATTCTTCCTCAGAAAAAACATCGCCCATAGAAAGCATAGGTATTTCATGAGTTACCTTATTAAAATCAGGTAGAGTAACATCTCCAACCTCCTGAGAAGGAGAATCAGATGTTACTAATTCGGGATACATTTGTTCTAATTCTAATAAGCGATTATAGAGTTTATCATACACATTATCCTCTACAACTGGAGCATCTTTAGTGTAGTACGCTTCTCGCCATTCATCTAATTGTGGACGAATTTTCATTAATTCTTGATTAGCTTGTTCTTTTGTTAAATCGGCCATTTTTTCACCTCTTAATCAGTAACTTTTTTAATTGGTGCATATTCAGCAAGCAACCTTTTAACTCCTTCACTTTTGAAGGCTACATCCAACTCAGCATTTTTACCATCGCCGTTTACCTTAACGACAGTACCTTGTCCCCATTTTTTATGTTCAACTTTGTCACCAACACTCCAATGCAACTTTTCAGCACCTGAAGCACCTTTTGCTTTCAAAGTTGGTGATTGGAAACTCGCTGTTGTTGCAGCAACACGGCGGCGACGACTAAATGGTAAATCTCTTTCCTTTGGCCCACCGACATTACCAGCATTACTATTCACCCTATCAATTGCATCGTCTTTAATTTCTTCAATAAAACGTGAAGTAGCATTATTTTGAAGACGTCCGTAAAGCATACGACTAACAGCATTAGTCAAATACAAACGTTTTTCAGCACGTGTAATTCCAACATAAGCCAAACGACGTTCTTCTTCCAAATCGTCCTCTTTAAGTAAGGAGCGTCCCAATGGAAAAATACCTTCTTCCATACCAACTAAGAAAACAACCGGAAACTCTAGTCCCTTAGCAGCATGTAAAGTCATTAAGGTGATTTCTTGTTGATCTTCTTCAATCTCATCTTGATCACTTACTAATGATAATTCTGTCAAGAAAGTTGTTAAACGAGTCTCATCAACCTCTGGATCAGGTTCATATCCTTGATCAAACTGTGTTGTAACTGTTAATAATTCTTCAATATTTTCAATACGGGCTTGCGACTCAAGGTTATTTTGTTGTTTTAAATCTTCCACATAACCCGAATCCTCTAATAAGTGATCCATCAAAATGGTCATTGATTGATCTGTTGCTAATTTAGTTAAGTCATCAATAACCTTAGCAAATTCACCAATCGTCTTGCGTGGTCGTGCTGCCAGTGGTGACAGTTCAATATTTTCAGCTGCCTCTAATAATGACCATCCATGTTCATCCGCATATGCCTGTAATTTATCAATTGTTCCCGGTCCAATTCCTCGTTTAGGACTATTGATAACACGTTGAAAACTCATCGAATCATCATGGTTAGCCACTAAGCGCAAATAAGCCAAAATATCTTTAATTTCCTTACGATCATAAAACTTATGTCCACCAATAATCTTATATGGCATATTGGCTTGCATTAATTTCTCTTCAAAAGTACGTGATTGAGCATTAGTTCGATATAGGACAGCAAAATCTCCATAGTTGAAACCTTTCAATAAAAGGTTCTTGATTTGATCAACTACATACAAAGCCTCATCTGATTCATTTTGACCACGATAAAATTTAATTTTATCTCCATCATCATTATCAGTCCATAATTCCTTAGGCTTACGATTCCCGTTGTTATTGATAACTTCATTTGCTGCCTTAAGGATCGTCTTAGTTGATCGATAATTTTGTTCCAATTTAATGGTTGTTGCCTCAGGATAATCCTTCTCAAAGTTCATAATATTTTGAATATTAGCTCCACGCCAGCCATAAATACTCTGATCAGCATCACCTACAACACAAACATTTCGATACTTAGCACCCAACTGTTTGACTAATTTATATTGTGCTTCGTTTGTATCCTGATACTCATCAACATGAATATATTGGAATTTTTCTTGATACTTTTCCAAGACATCAGGACATTGATCAAATAATTCACTAGTCTGCATAATCAAATCATCAAAATCTAAAGAATTATTACGTTCCATTTCTTTAGCATAAGCATCATAAACGCCTGCAACAGTTTGCTCATATGGTGAAGCAGCCACTTTTGCATATTCAGCTGGTGTCTGTAATTCATTTTTAGCATTACTGATTGTTCCCAAAATTGCTCTGGGATCATAACGTTTAGGATCCAAGTTCATTCTCGTTAAAATATGCTTCATTAAAACACGTTGTTCCCCAGGATCAGCAATTGTAAACGTCTTAGGTTTACCCATCTTATCAATATCTCTTCTTAAAATTCTTACACAAAGAGAGTGAAAAGTTGATACCCAAACATCGTTTGCCGATTCATCAAGTAGTTTACCAATTCTTTCTTTCATTTCCTTAGCAGCCTTATTGGTAAAGGTAATTGCCAAAACATGCCAAGGCATAATATTTTTTTCTTCAATCAAAAAAGCCACGCGATGCGTTAACACCCTTGTTTTACCAGATCCAGCACCGGCCATGATCAAAAGTGGTCCTTCAGTAGCCTTAACTGCGTCTTGTTGCTCCGGGTTAAGACCTTTTAACATAGTATCGTCCAATTTATAAATCCCTCAAATCTTTGTGTAAAAAATTTTATTTGCAATGAAAAATAGCTGTTTATATTGTAGCAAATTTTTTGTCATAACGTGAACCAAACCGATAGAAG
Organism: Companilactobacillus nuruki; assembly: GCF_002872255.1. Classification (GTDB taxonomy): domain Bacteria; phylum Bacillota; class Bacilli; order Lactobacillales; family Lactobacillaceae; genus Companilactobacillus; species Companilactobacillus nuruki. Next base: position 11,682 of record NZ_NIPR01000027.1, on the reverse strand, counting down.
TTAATAGCTTTCATAAATGGCATAAACACTTATTTGTCGGCCTTTTTATAGCTACTTATATTCAACTTAAAGAACACGCTTACTATGCCTAAAAGACTGTCAAATAAGGCTAGATAGAACATTTGTTCATATTTTGAAAATAATCCGAAAAAAAATCTCAACTGAATTTTTCAGTTGAGATTTTTGATATTTCTATTCAAGACCGACACGTTTAAGAATTTCATCAACATTACGTAAATGCCAACTATAATCAAATGCATCGTCAAGATCTGCACCTGATAATTTATCAGTTACTCGAGAATCATTTTCTAACATTGTTCTGAAATCCTTCTTTTCATCCCAGGCCTTAGCCGTCATCGGTTGAACAATATCATAAGCTTGTTCTCGTGAATAACCTGCTTCAACTAATTTCAACAAAACTCGTTGTGAAAAAATTAATCCATGAGTAATATTCATATCTTCTAGCATTTTGTCAGGGAAAACGGTTAAATCTTTTGTTATTTTAGTGAATCTTCTCAAAATATAGTCTAACAACTCTGTCGTATCTGGAATAATTACTCGTTCAGCCGAACTGTGTGAGATATCCCGTTCATGCCACAAGGGAACATCTTCAAGTGCTGTAAAGGCATGGCCTCTAATGACACGAGCTAAGCCAGTAACATTCTCTGATCCAATCGGATTACGTTTGTGTGGCATAGCGGAAGATCCCTTTTGTCCAGCAGCAAAATATTCTTCTGCTTCACGAACTTCGGTTCTTTGAAGATGTCTAACCTCAAGTGCGAATCTTTCTACAGATGTAGCAATTAGGGCCATTGTTTGAATATATTCGGCATGTAGGTCACGTGGTAGTACTTGCGTTGAAATTTCTTGAGCACGAATACCCAATTTATCACAAACAAACTTTTCGACGCTGGTTGGAACATTGGCATAACTACCAACTGCTCCACTAATTTTACCTGCCTCTACACCCTTAGCAGCATGATCAAAACGTTCGATATCACGTTTAATCTCAGAATACCAATTAGCCAATACCAAACCAAAAGTTGTTGGTTCAGCATGAACACCATGGGTTCTACCGATCATTACTGTATCCTTATATTCTAGAGCCTTTTGGCCTACTACGGCTAAGAATTCATTTAAATCCTTACGAATAATATCATTAGCCTGCTTCATCAAATACCCATAAGCCGTATCAACAACATCTGTTGAGGTTAAGCCAAAATGAATCCATTTTTTCTCAGGTCCTAGGTATCTGGAAACATCTCTTGTGAAAGCAACTACGTCATGCTTAGTTTCTTTTTCGATTTCAGCAATCTCAGAAACATCAAACTTAGCGTTTTGAGCAATAAGCTTAGCATCTTCAGCAGGAATTTCCCCTAGCTTACTCCAGCCTTCAACGGCGGCAATTTCTACCTCAAGCCAGGCTTGAAATCTATTTTGGTCAGTCCAAATTGGTTTCATTTGTTCAGTTACATATCTATCAATCATGAATTATTCTACTCTCCAAATATTAGTTGTTAAGATATCATTTTTTAATTCTTCAACATCGTCTGAAAAAATCGAAATATATCCAACATCTCTGTCGGCTTGATTCTTAGCCTTAAAACCTGTGTAATAGTTAAATTTCCATTGTGCCTTTTCCTGAAGTAGATCCAAGCTCTGCGGCAAATTTCCTTCAATGATCTTTAATGTAGCCGCATTGACCATTGGGAATATTTCAGGAATTGGCCAATCACAAATCGCTCTAATATGTAATTCAAATTGTGAAATACCTGTAGCTTCTTGATAAACATTAGCAGAATAATTGATACCTGGGAAGATTCTTTTAACGTACAACACTCCTGATTGCGACAAGATAAACCCTATGCCAAAAATACCAACATAATCAATGTTCTCAGCCACCATTAATGCTACTCGTTGCATCTCAGCCTCAATATCTGGATCGTTCTTCTTATATATGAAAGAACTCATTAAATGATTTCCATCATAAATCTCTTGAATCATTGGGAAAGTATGTATTTTTTGATCTTTCCCTTTGCTGACCATGATAGAATACTCAGTTTGAGTATCAATCCAAGCTTCAAGAATATAAGTTCCGTCAAGCAATAATTTTTGAACACGTTCAACATCTTGATCATTGTACAAAATGTGACGTTTCAAGATTGATTGATTTTTTTGTATGGGTTTAAGAATACAAGGAAACCCAATCTCTTCAACTGCTTTTTTAACGTCATCAACCGTAACAATTGAAAAGAAAGGTGGGACATTAATATTTAAATCATTCAAAAAAGTTCGTTCAATATAACGATCTTGAACAATTTCCAACAAATCAGCACCTTGTGCAATATTGAAACTATCTGCCAACTGTTTTAACAACCCACTATCAAAATTTTCATCCATATACAAAAGGAGGTCACTTCTATGGCCCAATTCATTTAGATTATCTAGATTCTCTAATGTGCCAACTAAAAAACTATCAGCAGCCTGTGTTGCAATGTCCTTCTCCTCATCGGTCAAAAGCATGGTCCTGAATCCCATTCTCTTAGCTTCCAATTCAAGAATGTATGTTTCACTACCGCCACCAATTATGCCTAATGTTTTACCGGGCGCAATAAAAGTCATAATTCCACCTTCTAATTATTTCTAATCCTTCTCGTCTTCAAAAACAACTTGTCCATTTTCAAACGCTTTAATTCTAGCTAATGAATAAATTGGAGTACCAGATTTTTCAATTATTTGTCTTCCCTTTTGGAAAGATTTTTCAATAACAATACCAATTCCAGCAAGTGTTGCACCAGCGTCTTTGATAATTGTATCCAAGCCATTTACAGCCTGACCATTAGCCAAGAAATCATCAATAATCAAAACTTTATCAGTACTCGAAAGGTATCTCTTATCAATACTGATATGGTTGGATGTTTTTTTTGTAAATGAATAAACCTCAGACGTATAAAGATCATCAGTCAATGTAACGGATTTATGCTTTCTGGCAAAAACAACTGGTACTTGGAATTTCAATCCAGTCATAACAGCTGGTGCGATACCAGAAGATTCAACCGTTAGAATCTTATTAATTCCAGCATCTTTAAAATGATTGTAAAATTCCTCGCCCATTCTTTCCATTAACATTGGGTCAACTTGATGGTTCAAAAAACTATCAACTTTAAGCACATCTTTGCCTAAAACACGACCATCTTTTCTGATTCTTTCTTCTAATTCCTTCATTACGTTCTCCCCTATTTAATAGAATAATTAGAGTCTATCATACTTTGTTTTTTACTTGATACCTTGATCGTACTTTTTCAAATTATATTTTTGAATAATCCGAATAATTTTAGTCGTATAGCCTGGATCAGTCGCATATCCATCAGATTGTAATGCAACCGCTGCTTCAATATAATCCTTCGATTGTAAAACTTGCTTGTACTGTTGAGGATTCCAGGTTGTACCATTGACTAACAACTTTGTATGATCCTTCATGGATTCACGAAAATCCGAATAAACCCTAAAACGTCCATTAATAGTTATCCATTGACCATTAGTATATTCTTTTGTTTGTAAAACCTTAGTATTAGAAGGATCGTCACCCTTTATGCCAAAATAATTATTATACTGACTGGCTAAAGAGCTTGTACCCCAATCACTTTCAAGAATAGCTTGAGCAATCGTTATACTTGGCAAAACACCATATTCTTTACCTAATTCAACTGCGTATGGAGCAATTTTCTTAACGAATTGATTACGTTCTTGTTGAACCATTTCAACTTGTGTTTCACTTCTATATTGTACATATCTCCTATAGCCAAAGAAGCTGATAACAAAGACAGCGACAATCGCTAGTAAAATAAAAGTCGTATTATTTTTTTTGCTGCTCCTACGTCGAACTGGGCGACGATTTGTATATCTCCTCTTTTGTGGCAATTGATCTATTCCTTTTTAAATTTATTACTTTTAATTATAGCTGATAACTTTGAACTTTTTATGATTTGAAATATAAATTTAAAAAATGCTTAGATTATTAAACACTCTGTTTATATCGTTGTTGTTTTGAATAAGCTACCCAAGAAACAAAAGCTAGAATTTCTAACAATGCCGAAAATATAAAAATACTTTTATAACCAAAACTAGTTGCTATTAATGCAGCTAACATCGGACCTAAAACATTTCCAAATGCCTGTGCTGATTGATTATAACTGAAAACTCTTCCAAAAATAGAGTTAGGTACATTTTGTACAGTTAAAACTTGAATAGCTGGGATCAAAGCTGCATCTGAAATCCCTAAAATAAACCTCAATGCAATTAGTTCCCAAATATTCTGAACAAAACTAGTGAGAATTAAACAAAATATTGCTGAAGCTAAAAAAATCAGCATACTTTTTAAAGCACCAAGACGGTCAATCAAGGAACCGACAAACCCTGCCATCAAAATAGCAGCAAAACCAGGAGCTGCTGAAACGATTCCTGTAATTATAACTAAGTTATTACCGTCTGGATCAATCTCTCGGACCAGCAAACTAATCATAGGTGTAATTGCATTGGTTGTTGCTTGAATGGCTAAGAGCGAGCCAAACAAGGCAATAAAGAACCCCCAGCCAATCTTTTTCATCAAAGGAAGTGCTGGCTGTAATTCTTTTCTAGTAATAGGGGTAAAATCTTCTTTTACTCCTACTAACGTAGTCAAAAAAACTAACAGCATCAAGACACTAGTTACAAAGAAAGCCCCGCGATAACCAAACCAGGTTGCCAGTATCCCCCCAACCAATGGCCCAATTAAAGTACCAGTTATACTCCCAGTGACCAATTTGCTCATCACCCGCCCTTGTATCTTTTTAGGAGCTGAAACTGACATCAAAGCATTTGCATTATTAATATAGCCAGAAAATGCTCCCTGCAAAATACGAAAGACTAGCAAAAACCAAACATTTGGAGACAATCCAATCATAAAGATTGTAAAAGTCATCACCCCAGAGGCTCTTAAACACATTAACTTACGACCCTTTAAATCTGCCAATTTTCCCCATAATGGAGAAACTATTGCCTTACTCAAATAGGTTAAAGAAAAAGCCGCCGCACCAAGTAAATTAAGTTCTGCCTTATTGAAGTTTCCTAGCGTATCAATAAACAAGACAATAAAAGGCAATGTCATCGCATTGCCCATATCGGTTATTAAACTGCCCAACCATAAAATTCTAAAATTATTTTTCCAATTTGTTTGCATTTTATCCCTCAATCTTTATTAATAAGATTTAATGATAAACTTACAATGTTTAGTTAATGTTAATTTAATGTAAATTATTAAATAATTTTAGATACTAAAAAAAGCTAACTCTTTCGAGTTAGCTTTTTGCCAAAGTCTATTTAATTAGTCTTTGTTAACGTTTGAAGCTTGTGGGCCACGATCTGAATCTTCGATGTCGAATGTTACAGCTTGACCTTCTTCAAGTGTCTTGTAACCGTCACCTTGGATGGCTGAAAAGTGAACAAATACGTCACTACCATCTTCGCGTGTAATAAAACCATAGCCTTTTTCTGCGTTAAACCATTTAACTGTTCCGTGTTCCATGAGACTATTCCTCCTGATAACTAAAATATTTTTTGTGCATTATTTCGTGGTACATCATGGAAGAAAGTCTAAAATACGAAACATTCAAACCATTCGAACCATTCACCATTCAAAAATACAACTACTATATTAACATGCTTGACCAATTATTTCAATCTACTATTGCGTAAAGTTTCTTTTACAATTACCTAAAATTCAACATTTTTAATCAATGGGATCGAATTTTGAGCCCCTTGAGTTTGTACTGTAATAGATGATGCTTTGCTAGCAAATTTCATTGCTTCCTCGATATTACTTAAATCAGAACTAAGCTTAGATGCAAAGTATCCGATAAACGTATCACCAGCAGCTGTTGTATCAACAGTGTTAACCTTATAGGCCTTAACAAAACCATTCTTTTCATTTACTGAATAAAACGATCCATTAGCGCCGACAGTTATTATAACATTCTTTACGCCCAATGTATGCAATTTATTTGCAGCTTCCACCATTGATGGTTCATCCGTAACCTTGACTCCTGTGATTGCTTCGGCTTCAGTTTCGTTAGGAACGATGATATCAGTGAGTTTCAGAAGCTCTTCAGGAATATCGTTTTTGGCTGGAGCAGGGTTCAAAATTGTTAAAACATTATTTTCTTTAGCAATTCTAAACGCTTCAACTGAACTTTCAAGTGGTGTTTCAAATTGTGTTATTAAACAATCTGCTTGAGCAATGGTATCGGAAGCCCTTTTAATATCATCGGTCGTAATGGTTTGATTTGCTCCACCATAAATCAAAATACTGTTTTGACCCTTATCGTCTAATAATATATAGGCTTGTCCAGTTCCTGCTTGTTGGTCTCTAGTTACGTGATCAATATTCAAACCATCATTTTTAAATGTATCTATCATAAAATCAGCCGCATTGTCCTGACCAATCTTACCGATAAATGAAGTTTCTGCGCCTGCACGTACAGCGGCAATAGCTTGATTAGCGCCCTTACCTCCGCCAGCAGTAGAACGATCACTCATCGCCATCGTTTCGCCAGGTAAAGGTAGCCGGGAAATATTTAAAATAGTATCAACATTAATTGAACCTAATACAACAATTTTTTTCATATTTTAAATCCTCTAAAAAACTACTCCACTTTCAAGTAAAATGTTTGAGTACGGTGTTTCTTCACCTGTACGGATAAAGGCCTTAGTATTGCTCAAATCCTTTTTCATTTCTTCATGGGGAATAAACTCAATTGGTGTATCGCCAATCGCTTCTTTGATTGCAGCCAATTGACTAGGATTTTGAATTTTTATTTCTTCAGCTAAATAAACTTTTTGAACTTCTAATTCACTCAATACATTTTCAAGCACTTGAATAAAGCTTGGTAAGCCTGCTTCAACTGCCAAATCAATTTTTTCTGTATCTGATGGAACTGGCATCCCTGCATCACCTATTCCAATTGTATCGAAATGTCCCATTTGAGCAATAACTCTTGATATATTAGAATTTATGACTCTTGTTTTTTTCATGAAATCTTCACCTTTTTTCGTAATCGTTTGCAAAATTAATACTAACATTCACAATTATTTAAGTAAATATTTTGCAAATTCAACATTGTATAACATATGGTATTTATATTTCTATTGATTGAAAAGATGGTTAATTATATCCTTATATGTAGACATTTAAAAAGAGGACAAAACATGACAAAAACAGTAAAGCTCAGTTTTTATCTCATTATATTCATCATTTTCGGCCTAATAGGCACGTGGATGCCCTTGTTAGGGGATGATTTGCATTGGGGAACTTACTTTGGTAGCAACTATTTTCCTCAAGGAATATTTTTAAAATACGATGGACGTTATTTAGGTGACTTACTCGTTATTTTAATAACCAAATTTAAACCTGTAGCATTTTTGGCCTATGGCACATTTATGACAACTATTGTATTTTTAATTCAAAAGATACGAGAACAAATATCACCCACAATATCAATTGGATTAACCTCCTCGTCTCTAGCCACTATCTTTATTCTATTGATGCCCAAAGTAATTTTTAAGCAAATCTTAGGTTGGCATTCTGGTTTTGCCAACTACGTTCCTTCATTAATATTTCCATTATTTATGCTTTACTTAATACTAAAAAATTATAATAACAAAAACATTCATTATTATCGTACAAATTTATACTTAATTTTCTTCGCCTCTATAGCTGCTCAGTTTTTCGCTGAACACCTTACTCTTCTAAACGTATTTAATAGTATATTAGTTTGGATCTTCTTACGAAATCACTTTGGAAACAGTTTCAAAAATGTTCTTAATTCTATTGTTATTGGAAATATAATTGGAGCATTCCTAATGTTTATTAACGGAGCCTATCTAAAAATAATATTTGGATCGGACTCATACCGATCTTTAAAGGGATCATCCTCTTCTGATACAATGGTTAATTACATGAGAACTCAATTTACTCCCAAAACATTAATAGCTGTTAGTATAACTATTATCATATTTTCTTTGATAACCATTTTTTACTCATTAAAGATCAAAAATATTAAACAAAAAATAGCAAATTATTCATTACTATTATCAAGTTTCGTGGTAATTGCACCTTTTTTAGTTGTTTCACCATTTGGGGCAAGATGCATGTTTGCAACCTACATTTTCTTAACCACTATATTTATCATCAATTTTGATATATTAGTCAATTCATATAACAAATACATTATGCCAGTACTCATTTTAATTTCGTTTATACTTGGTATAAAAACCGATATGATCGCACATAATTATGGAAAAACATTTAATATGCAAATTCAATATTCGCTATACCAGAATAATAATGTAGATAGAAAGAATCAATATTTCTTACAATACAAAAACACTGATTATATCTGGCTTACAGCACCTATTCAAGATGACACAAACTTTGCTGAACTGTATGTCAAAAACAATAATCGTAATAAGATTCCAATTAATTACTACGATTGGACAGATGTCGTTGCCAAATTAAAAGATAAAAAATACAAGACTCAAAACGATTATATGAAAGCTTTCGATAAACAAATTTTAAAGAAAGTAAAACTTATTCAAGAAAAAAATCAAGCATAAAAAAGTGCTCTAAAGTTGCTAAATTCTAACAACTTTAGAACACTTTTTTGTTAACTAATTACTATACTTTGACTACTTATCCATTCATCAGTAGCAATATGATACATTTTAGTACCATTAATAACTGCATAACCATCAGTTTTCCATTTACTGTTTTTCGACAAAACACGGTCTAAAGCTACTCCCTTTGAATCATACAATTCAGAGTTGGAGACAACTTTTATTACTGTCAAAGAGGATAAAGAAACAAACTGTAGAGAATCCTTGACTGGCAAAAATTCATTAGTCGCAATTTGATAATAGTCGATCCCATCTAGGGAAACTATCTGACTATATTTCCATAAAGTATTAGGCTCCAAAGCACCAATCGGCTCACTATAAGCATTAAAAATCAAGGCCACATTATCAGTAGTTCTTGCAATTCCCGAAACATTTGACTTGGTTATACTATAGGAACTTGCTTCAACCAGTTGCTTATAACCAACCAGATAAAATAATTTACCATTAATAATAGCAGTGCCTTTGACTCCAATATTAATTAAATCTCTGTCCTCATTATTTTTACTATCAAGATAATGAATCTCTGCAACAATCCTGCTAGAATTTTTATTTTCTTTAACAGTATAACCAGAACCCTCTGATTCAATCTTTCTATACAATAAACTAATAGTTTGAGGGTTTTGTGTAAAGCTGCCCTTTAGCATCGCTACTGGACTGGTTAAAGTATATCCTGCTATTTTACTATTTGCCGTTATATCAAATGGATCGCCAATTTTATAACCGGTTACATTTGCAACCAAAGGACTTCCTTTGCTTAGAATTGGCTTTCCAGTGGCGTCCATATAATTTATCGTAACGTTTGGATGAGCCTGCCAAACAATTGGCTGCGCATTCATTAAAACAGTTCTAAAAATGGCATTTCCCAGTCTTTCGGTTATAACAGCATCGGGATTAGAACTATAAGCCCACCCCGCTTGACCATAATATAATATTTTGTTATTAGGATCAGGATTATTCAAGACATACTTATTGTTCCCTAAATTAGTTAAATTATCATTGGTTAAATCAGACTGCGGTACCGAATATGAAAAATGATATCTATCGGCTAAATCATTTCCTGCTGGGTCTAATAATTTAGGTGCTGTAAAAGATATCGGCTGACCAACTACTGCGTAAATAGGAGTAGGATTAGCTACTGTATTAGCTGCTGCAACAATCATCAATCTTGGAGCGGCATTCAGAGCTGGTTTCAATGGCGTAAAATCGGTAATACTTGATTGCCCAAGTTCAAGTAAGTTATTATTTAATCCATTATTAGCAAATTTATTAATTACCGGTGCTACCTCAGCTAATTTCTCATCATTTAAACCACTATTTGCTGAAATACTAGTATCACCGCTTAATTCTAAATAATTTGTTTTCGACAAATCAAATTTGGATAGTGGCTTCAAATCAACTATTTTAGCTCTAGGATCACTAAGATCACCTGCAATAACTAATTGATTAAAATTCAATTTCTCTAATGGTGTTAAATCTGAATTGGCTTGGGAATCAGAAGCAAGTTTAGCTTGAAACGCAATTTGAGCCTTTGAAGGCAATAATTGCAAATATTGCATCCCATTTAAACTTTCTATTGGTGTCGACTGCTGATTGGTCATAGAAGCCCCTGGTTGATTTTTATTTTGTAATTGATACGTAGAAACACTCACATCTATTAAAGTATTTTTAAAAGATTTAATATCACCAATGGTTATATTGTCAGATGGTTTTAAAGATAGTCCTGCTTTAACAACACTTCCCAGTAATGGATCAGTGAAATTAACTATTGTATTGTCCGTTATATTACTTGAGATAGCATATGGATTACTATTTTCTGTAGAAACTTCAGAACTTGGTTGAGTAGTACTTGGTTGATTGGTTAAAGGTTGCGTAGGTATTTTTAAGGTTTCACTCGATACCTTCAAATCAATATTAGATTGTGGGGAAATCTTTGCTGTCGTCACAGTGGATACTTTAGATTCAACTGTCTCTTTAGAATTAGCCATATTATCTTTGTCAATTGAGGTATTTGATGTAACTGTATTTCCTGTCTTAACCTCAGTATTATTCTGAATTGTTTTACTATCTGAAGTACTGGTAACAGTACTTGGTGAAGTGGCATCAGCCTTTACTGTTTCGCTTGATAGAGAAATTAGAATCAATGCAGAAAATAAAGTAACTCCTAATGACATATATTTATTATTCAATTGCATTTTAATCACCCTTCTTTTCTTTGGGGCAATAATAATTCCTTTAGAATGATATACCAAATAAAAAGATTTCCATATAGACCAGCAGTTAGTCCCTTTAGAGCAGGCCATAGCATACTGTGTCCGCACAGCCATACCATTTGTATCAAGAATAAATATTTAGAAAGCTATTAAATTGTAAATAGAACAAAAAAATACATGAAATAACCCTTTAAAGGTCGCTTCATGTATATTAATTTCACTTTTGGAAAAAGCTTCTTACAAAAACTGAATCAAAACAAAATCAAAAGATAGTACACTAGTACTTGTATTAAGGAACAACCTCATATATTAAATATATATTTAAATGCATTTGGCAGTGCACATAGAAATTAATATATACAAAATAAAAAGATATTCAAGGTCGGCATACCAAGAATACCCTTAGAGATTTAAATTCACACACAATTAAAATTAAATAGTAGCCTTAAAGCTTTGCTCTACAACATCGTACATGGCAACGTACTGATCAGTGGCAATACGCAAAAAAGGCATTCCGTTAGACGTATTTATTTCAGTATCTGTAGCCCATTTGGTTCCGGATGCTACGGATACGTCTGTTCTTTGTACTAAATTATGATCATATACTTTAACAGATTCATTTGCACCGTCCAATGACTGAACTTTAATAATCATTGGACGTTTTTTGTATGCAAAACCGTAAGCACCTAATAACCGACCGTCTATGATTTAGGCGGAATTCGAATTATGATTATCTCATCAAACATATTGGTGAGGTATTTTT
>NZ_NIPR01000026.1 GCF_002872255.1 Companilactobacillus nuruki | reverse complement strand
AAAGGAGAAGGATGAGTAGAAGAGACAGGTGAGAAAAGAGAAAAAGAAGAAAGAGAAAAAAAAAAAAGAAGAAGAAGGAAGAGAAAGAAGAGAAAAAGAGAAAGAGGAAAAGAAAAAGAGAAGAAAAAAATAAAAGAAAAAAAAAGAGAAAAAAGAAAGAAAGAGAAAAAGAAAAAAAAAAAAGAAAGAGAAAAAAAAAAAAGAAAAGAAAAGAAAGAAAAAAAAAAAGAAAAAGAAAAAAAGAGAAAAAGAAAAGAAAAAAAAAAAGAAAAAAAAGAAAAGAAAAAAAAAAAAAAAAGAAGGAAAAAAAAGAAAAGAGAAAAAGAAAGAAAGAGAAGAAGAAAAAAAAGAGAAAGGAAAAAAAAAGAAGAAAAGAAAGAAAAAAAAGAAAAAAAAAAAGAAGAAAAAATAAGAAAAAGAATTAGTAGGAAGAGACAGAAGAGAAGAAGAGAAAGGAGGATGAAAGAAAAAAAAAAAGAGAAGAAAAAAGGAAAAAAAGAAAAAAAAAAAAAAGAAAGAAAAAAAAAAAAGGAAGAAGAGAAGAAAAAAGAGAAAAAAAGAAAAAAAGAGAGGAAAAAAGAAGAAAGAAGAAAAAAAAGAAAAGAAGAAAGAAAAAGAAAAGAAAAAAGAAGAGAAAGAAGAAAGAAAAGGAAAAAAAAAAAAAGGAAAGAAAAGAAGAGAAAAAAAAGGAAAAAAAAGAAAAAAAAAAAAGAAAAGAAGAAGGAAGAGGAAGAAGAGAAAAAGAGAAAGAAAAAAAAAAAAAAAAGAAAAAAAAAGAGAAAAAGGAAAAAAAAAAGAAGAAAAAAAAAAAAAAAAGAGAAAAAAAAAAAAAGGAAAAAAGGAGAAGAAAAGAGAAAAAGAAAGAAAGAGAAGAAAAAAAAAAGAAAAAAAAAAGAAAAAAAAAAAAAAAAAAAAAAAGGAGGAAAAAAAAGAAGAAAAAAAAAAGAAGAAAAAAAAAAGGAAAGAAGAAAAAAAAAAAAGAAAAAAGAAGAAAAAAAAGAAAAAAGA
>NZ_NIPR01000025.1 GCF_002872255.1 Companilactobacillus nuruki | reverse complement strand
CGCGGATACGTGGTAGTCGCTTGCGACGAAGGTACGAACATTACCCTCCTCGATATTGGAAGTTAAATGAAGTTATCAACATTATAATTTCACCGATAAATATCTAGTCTAATCAATAACAAATGCTCACTAAGTTGCTTTACAACTTAGTGAGCATTTGTTATTCTATCTATGTAGTAAAACAACTTAGTTGGAAGTGACTATATGAAACAAACACAATTAATTAAGGGTGTTCTTGAGGGCTGTGTTCTCGGTATCATTATTCAAAAGGAGGTTTATGGCTATGAACTGATCGACGCACTTAAGAAAAATGGCTTTGAAAGTATCGTTGGTGGCACTCTATATCCCTTATTAGTAAAACTTGAAAAGAATGGTGATTTGCAGAGTATCGTTAAATCATCTCCAAATGGGCCCAACCGAAAGTATTATTCAATCACTGCTCAGGGAGTTTCATCTCTGCAGGAATTTAAACTTCAGTGGGCCAATTTAAGCTCGAACGTCAATCAAATTATGAAGAAGGTAGATACATTTGAATAAATCAAAACATTATCTTAATGAAATAAATCACTTGAAACAGAAGCTCAATCCAATCGACTTAAAATATTTTGATGATTTACAAGTATACATGACTACTAAAAATTTATTCTTCAATGAGGAAGTTATTTACTCGCAATTATTAAGCATGATTCAAGATTTATTGGATGCAAATGAGGACAACATTAATGCTGAATCTTTCTTCGGAAACAACCCTAAAACGATGGCACATGAGATTTTGAGTGAATTACCACATCCAAGGCTACGGGACCAAGGTTCATTTATTAGTTTAATCATTGGTATCAGTTGGTTTTGTCTATTACTCAGTGGACAAAATGATTCTCACGGAATGCAGCTAAATTCCTTAGCATTTATTTTAGTTCCTCTAATTGAGATTGGAATGACCTTTCTATTTATAAAATTGCTCCACTATTCAGTTTATCAAAGGCATCAAAGTATTTTTTATTTATTGAGTGGACTATTATTTGTTATTGGTACATTATTGATAGTTATAATTGTTAGAGTTCCGTCAATGGGATTTTCTATTTTAATACCTAGTCCATGGAACATATACATATTAAGTATAATTGTAATTATCAGCATCATATATTTAATTTATTCAATTAGAACTCATAAAAACAACACACAGTCATAATATTGTTATTATTGTTAAAATGATAATCCTGACTCTAATAAGAGAACCCATTTCGTCAAGGGTCGAAGTATAAATCCCATTGTCCGTAATTTATTACTTCTATACTTTTTATGTGTACCTGTATATTACAAAAACTACTAACCTAAAAAAGGCTAGTAGTTTTTTTGACTCTGAACAAAATATCTTTAATCTCTTCAATTATTCTTACGCTCAAAGATCATGATCGAAAAAATACTTGCTAAAACAAATGGCAACTCAAATTTATACAAATTAAGAAATGCATTCGTTAAGTGGTTGTGGAGATATGATCTAATATTTCTTGTCAATTTTCTCAATGTCGTATTCGTAGTTATTACTTTACGTTGTACTTTTGTTTTAACTTGTTCATGAATTTTCTGTTGTACAGCAATTGGCAATTGTAATTTCAATACTTGATTCTTCTCTTTAATGATCTGATCAGAAGCCTTTTCTACCATCTGATCTGTCTGACGCTTACTGATTTGTGGAGTTGTCTTAAAGTTATTTGATCCATTGTTATTATTAATTTGATTAGAGTTCATTCTAGAATGTATCTTGGCAATGAATTTATTTTGTAAACTTCCTGGTAATTCTGATTTTTGTATTTCACCAACTGAATAATTATAAGTATCTTTCTTCGCAGCATTAATGTTTCCATCCAATAATGACAAGAACAAAGCGATTCCGACAATAACTCCAATATTGCGAACAACATTCAAAACATTCTGCCCGGCTGTCAATCTTGATCCATCAAGATTTTTTACTGCAATTGACATTGCAGGCCCAGCGACAAATCCAATACCTAAGCCCAATAACACATCAATTAAGTACAATTGATCCCAATTGGACTCAACATTCAACTGGTTCAATAAAAATACTGAAGTTATAAGCATTATGATTCCAAAACCTATTAAAATCCGATTACTGATTTTTCCAATCAATCTTGTCGCAACAGGTGTAGCTATTAGCAAGGTTACTGACATTGGTGTTATTAACAATGCAGCATGTAGTTCCGAAGTATCCATGACTTTTGTCAAAAAGGTTGGAATAATTCCAATGAAACTAGACATTACAATAAATGCAATCAATAGCGCTACATTCGCTCCAATATAATTACGTTGTCTGAATAGATTCAATGGAACCAACGGGTCATCTGTTGTTTTCTCATGTATTACAAAAATAATAAATAAAGCCAATGATGATACTAAACAACTGATAGTTCCTAATGAACTCCAACCCCAATTTCTACCCTCAACAAGTGCCAAAGTTAAAAGTATTAATGTGATTGCGATAATAATAGAACCTAATAGGTCAATTTTTATTTGTTTAGTTGATTCATCTTTCATTGATAAAGTCATTAAAGTAATCATTAAAACAATTGCAACTATGGGAACATTTATGAGAAAAACCCAATGCCAACCGAAATACTGCGAAACAAATCCACCTATCGTTGGTCCAAGTGCTGCTCCCAGTGCTTGTGTTGCTGCCAAAATGGCAATAATTTTGGGACGTTGTTCCTTGTTTACCTGGTGAAATCCCAATATCATTCCAGATGGCAACATTATTGCTGCACCAATACTTTGTATAGATCTTCCAATCAATAAATTATTTAATGTTGTTGAAGTACCACTGACGATTGAACCTAAACCAAATATCAGTAATGCAATATTCAATAATTTAGTATGTCCAAATATATCTCCAATCCTGCCAAATGGAATTAAAAATGCTGCAAACAGAATCGTGTAGATATTAATTGCCCATGATAAATTAGTCAAAGACACATGTAAACTTGATTGAATTTCGGGAATTGTAATATTCATAATATTTGTATCTAAAATAACCAAAAAACCAGTTATCGACATTGCTAAAATAATTAATCTTTTTTTCAAAGTCATTATCATTTTCACCTCTGAAATATTCAATTTTATTTTTTGATACAAGTATGTCTTACTGATACACTTGTATCAACACAGTTAGTATTGAATATTTAAAGAACTAAAGATACTTAACAACCCTACTTTTTATAAATTTGAGGTAAATGTAATGAATAGAGACAAAACTAATAAAAATGTAACACGTATGCAAAAACAAACGAGAACTTGGATAAAGGATGCCTTGATGCAACTACTTAAGAATTACTCTTTTGAAGACATAACCATTAAACAAATAGTTCTTACGGCAGAGATATCACGACCAACCTTTTATCGAAATTATGATTCAAAAAAGGCGGTTTTAGATGATACTTTGAATGATTTAACGGAAGATTATTACTCTAAATTCAGACAATCAAATATTACCAACTTACATGACTTGTTAATGTTTTGTTTTAATTATTTTGAAAACAATCACGAATATCTAAGTATCATGATTGCAGCACATTTAACCAGTTATATAACCGACAAGTTCACTATCGAATTTGCCGAAAAACTTAATGATACTCAAACCTGGCGTGAATGGAAAACTCCTCTACAAAAACAGATTGGAGTACATTTTGCCTTCTATGGATTTTTCAATATCATTATTTTTTGGATTGCCACTGGATGTAAAGAATCACCTGAAACCATGACTGATCAGACAATTGAAGTATTGCATAATTTAACATAAGTTTTAAATATAGAATTCATTTCTTTTTAGGCAATTGCAAAGACACATTATTAGTTGGGTTAAAAAAAGATTGCTGGCCTTATGACTAACAATCTTTCCTGTTGCTTTTAAAGTAAAAGAAATACATTCTACGGTCTGATAATAGACATAGATATTTCAATACGCCGAACTACTTATATCTGCTAACAAACCTGATTGTTTTGGACTCCATCCCAATGTTCTTTGCGTAATCGTGCTTGATGCTGAACAATTCATTAAATTAAGAAATGCCGTATTCCCAAGACTAACAGGATTATATCTCAATTTGAGAGGAACATTTAACTTTTTACCAATAGTACCTGCAATATCGGCCATGGCAATTGATTCATCACCAACAGCATTGAAGATACGTTCATCAGTCAGTGGATTTTCAAAACCGTACATAGTTGCCAAATAAAATAAATGAGCAGCGTCTAACCGGTGTACTGCACTCCAATTGTGTTGACCAATTCCCAGATATTCAGCTCTATGTATCTCTTTTGCTCTATCAATCATCATCTTGGTAAAACCTCTATCGCCTTTTCCGTGAACAGCTGGCGGTAAACGAACGACAAAAGCATTTGTACCCTGATTGATTAATTGTCGAGCCACAATTTCAGATTTCCTAGGGCTTACCAATTTGGACAATCCTTTATTTGATACCATATGTTCAGTTTGTGTATAATTTCTAATTCCCGTAGTTCCATAAGTAATAACCAGTGGCTTTTTAGTTCCTTCAATCGCTTGACCCATAGTCTGAATTGCTTCTTGATCCACTTTTCCAGACTTTATAAAATGATGAAAATCATTGTTAAATCCAAGATGTATTGTGGCATCCGATTGAGCGGCAGCTTTAGACAATACTTCCAAATCAGTCAAGCTACCATATATAGGTTGAGCACCCCAGCTAATTAATTTCCCAGCACTCGATTTTGAACGAGCTAATCCTAAAACATTGATTCCATTATCTATTAACTCTTTCACAACGGCACTTCCAACAAACCCTGTACCACCGGCTATAAATAATTTCGTTAGTAATTACCTCTTTATTAAGCTTTTCTATTGTGTCTATCCTACTATCATTTATTACTCAATAGAATCTACAAAGTGACCCCAATGTTGATTGTTTATACATTGGCTACCAAATAATTTATTGATAAATACTTTAAAGAATCAAATAATACCCAAAGATTGTTAGATATACACCAACAATCTTTGGGTATTATTTTTCGTTTTTGTAAATTATATATTTCAACAAATTAAAATTATTGATCCTTGCTATCCGTACGAATCTTCGTCAACACATGATTCAACATAAGCTGATGATATTTGTTATGCAATGTCGGATCGGCATCCTTGATATCAAGATACATTTGTCCATTTATTTTATCCAAAATATTATTAAATTGCTGTAATTCCTCGTCATTTAAAACCCTTAAATACTTTGGAATTATTTGCGTTCTCCTTTGAGTTTCCAAACGTCCCTCTTCAGTCAAACTAACGATAATAACACGCTTATCATTTGTAGATTTTCTTCTTGAAACAAATCCTCTTTTTTCAAGTTTACGAACAAACTCAGCTAATGACTGAGGCGTCATATTAAGTCTCTCGGCTAAATCCCTCTGTGACAAATCATCATTGTCAGATAATGCCAATAATATTTTCCCTTGACCTTGAAATAAGGTTTTATAATCATTTTTATGTTGCACATCATCTTCAGCGATATTCTGTAACATACCAAATTCAACTAATTTACCTGCAGTTTTCCCTTGATTAATTAAATCTGTCATAATTTCACAACCTCCATTTTTTATTATACTCGTTCTCAAGATTTAATTCAGGTACACCTGATAAAGTTCTTGCTTTTTAATCAGGTGCACCTTACAATATATTTTGTCAGGTACACCTGATTACTTTTTTACAAAAGAGGGTAATAAAAATGAACGATAATATTGCTATTAAAGTAGATCATTTATCCAAAACATTCACCAATCAAAAGGCCGTTGATAATGTGTCATTCACGGTTAAAGAGGGAGAAATCTTTGGGTTACTTGGACCAAATGGTGCCGGGAAAACCACTCTTCTTCGAATGATAACCACCTTATTAAAACCGACGGATGGTACCGTAACCGTTTTTGGTCATGATATTGAAAAAGATGACAAACTAGCCCGATCAACCTTTGGCGTGACGGGTCAATACGCTTCAGTAGATGAAGATCTTTCGGCAAAAGAAAATCTAATGATATTTTCCAGATTGAACGGGTTTTCAAAGAAATCATCCTTAGCACGCACAGATGAATTATTAAAAGAATTTTCACTTGAAAACAGTGCCGATAAATCAATTAAAGAATTCTCTGGCGGAATGCGTCGCAGACTTGATTTAGCTATTAGCTTAATTACTCGCCCTGCTCTTATATTCTTGGACGAACCCACAACGGGATTAGATCCACGGACTCGTTCTCAAATGTGGGACACAATCAGAAGTTTGGTTAAACAAGGTTCAACGATTTTCCTGACAACGCAGTATCTTGAAGAAGCTGATAAACTAGCCAATCGGGTCGCCGTAATCGATCATGGAAAATTGATTAAGATTGGTACTCCTGATCAATTGAAACATGATACTGGTGAATCAACATTGTCTCTAAAAGTCCTTGATGATAACAGCATTCATCAAGCAGCAGAAATTCTTCAGATTGAATTAAATTCCAAACCCCAAATCATTAATAACACAATCATTGTGAAGTTTAAAAACTCTGAACAAGCAATCAAAGGATTATTTCAATTAAAGAATTCTAAAATAAATATTTCCGATTTAATCATTCAGGAACCTTCTTTAGATGATGCATTCATGGCATTGACCGTAGGTAAAAATTAAAAAAGGAAGCAATTTATTATGGAAATCAAAAAAAATAGTGTCAATGTAATACAAAATATCATTACTATGACATATCGTAATTTATTAAAAACTTTTCACAATCCTGATCAACTTATGGATGTTCTGATTCAACCAATTGTATTTATGATTCTATTTGGTTACTTATTCGGAGGAGCCATTTCTGGCGGAGTTCATGCTTACCTCCCAATAATTGTTCCCGGAATTCTAGTGCAAACCATTCTCTCAGCCGCCTCTGGTTCTGGTACGCAGATTAGAGAAGATATGGAAACGGGAATTTTTGATAGATTTAAATCATTACCAATTGCACATGTCGCTCCATTAGCCGGACAGTTATTAGCGGATATTTTAAGATTAATTACTGCTACCATAGCTTCACTTACGACAGGCTATTTCATGGGCTGGCGTCCTAACGTCAACTTCGGATGGATCATCGTCATTACTTTACTTGCTATCTTTATTGGCTGGGCCATTTCATGGATCTACGCACTAATTGGATTACTGGCAAAGAGTGCTACTATGGTCGAAAGTATTTCTTTGATGACAATGTTATTGTTATCGTTCCTGTCAAATGCTTTCATCCCCATCCATACACTACCAAGAATCCTGCAAGTGATTGCTAATCTCAATCCGATAACTTATGTGATCACCGCTATTCGACAAATTTTAGCAACTGGAACTTTTCCAAATACCGCATGGATAGTCTTGTTGTTTGGTGTCGGGATCATATTAATTTTTGCTCCATTAACAGTTTGGGCATATGACAGACAAAGATAATTCCAACTAAAAAGAATCCATGAATTAAGATTTTAAAATCTTAATTCATGGATTCTTAGTTATCTAACCATTTATTAAATACTCTGCTTCTTAAATCCCTTCAAAACATGATAAAGATTGATAATTTTATTCTCTATTTTTCCGCATAGTCAGTTGAATTCGATTCCGATTCTCATCAACGCTAAGCACCCAAACAGTAACAATATCACCAATCGTCACAACAGTACTAGGATCACTAACAAAATGATCAGTTAACTGTGATATATGAACCAATCCATCCTGCTTAACACCAATATCAACGAATGCACCAAAATCAATAACATTTCTAACGGTACCTTGCAGCTCCATTCCAGGCTTCAAATCAGCCATAGTTAAAACATCCTGACGCAACAATGGCGCCGGCATATTATCACGTAAATCACGACCAGGTTTACTTAAACCAGCAATAATATCAGTCAAAGTTGATTCACCGATATCTAACTGCTTAGCCCATTTATCTTTATCTAACTTGTTTAATTTCTGTTGAAGTTCAGGTTTACCAATAACATCTGTTGTTTCACCAATGTCAGTCAATAATCTTCGAGTAACTGGATAGCTCTCTGGATGTATGTCTGTATTATCAAGTGGATCACTACCAGCAATGATTCTTAAGAAACCGACTGATTGTTGATATGCTTTTGGTCCTAATCGAGGAACAGACTTAAGATCTTGCCGTTTAGAGAAAGACCCATTTTCATTTCTAAACGTCACAATATTTTTAGCAGTTGTAGTAGTCAATCCTGAAATATGAGTCAACAATTCCGGACTGGCAGTATTTAAATTAACACCTACTTGATTAACCGCTGTTTCAACAACTCGGTCCAATTGCTCATCTAATTCTTTCTCAGGAACATCATGTTGATATTGACCTACACCAATAGCCTTAGGATCAACTTTAATCAATTCAGCTAATGGATCTTGCAAACGACGGCCAATACTAATAGCTGATCGTTCTTCGACATGCAAATCAGCGAACTCTTTACGAGCATTAGCGCTGGCCGAATAAACGGACGCTCCTGCTTCATTCACAATTACATAATAAACAGGATGGTCCATTGTCTTTAAAATTTCACTGACAAATTCTTCAGACTCACGACTAGCAGTTCCATTACCAATGGCAATCATTTGAACATGATATTTTTCTAATAATTGTTTAAATTCAGGACCCGCTTCTGCTCGCTGTTTACTACTTGCCGGCTTATGTGGATAAATAACTTGTTTTGCCAAAAAACGACCATTTGCATCCATAATAGCCAACTTGCATCCAGTTCGATAGGCTGGATCAAATCCCATCACTACCTTCCCCTTCAAAGGTGCTTGCATTAAAAGATGATACAAGTTATTACCAAACACTTGAATAGCATGGGCATTTGCTTGATCTGATAGTTGACGACGAAGTTCACGCTCAATTGCTGGTCCTAAAAACCGCTTGTATGCATCGGCAAATGATTCATCTACTTTATCCGCCGCTGACCCATGGTGTTGATGAACCAATCGAGAATGACCAAAACGCAAAATAGCGTCTGAATCTACATTAATTCCAACCGTTAGAATCTTTTCTTTTTCACCACGATTGATAGCTAAAATACGATATGGTGGTAATTTCTTTAACGTCTGTTGAAAATCATAATAAGTTTCATAAACTTGTTGTTCATCTTTTTCTTTGGCGCCACGCTTAACTTTGCTAGTTAATTCTCCATTCTGCCAAGTATAACCACGAATCCATTCCCGAAAATCTGCTCGATCACTGATATCTTCGGCCAAGATTTCATTAACACCAGCCCAAACTGAGTCTAAATCTGGCAAATCCTTATCTTCAGAAATAAAACTTTTTGCCTTAGCATCAAGTCCACGTTCGGGAAAGGTTAGCAACCACTTTGCCAATGGTTCTAAGCCTGCTTCACGCGCAATAGTAGCTTTAGTCCGACGTTTTTGCTTATAAGGAAGATATAAATCTTCAACTTGTTGCAATACGGTTGCTTGTTCTAGTTTCTTTTTTAAATCGGGCGTCAATTTATCTTGTTCCTGAATCAACTTTAGAACATCATTTCGACGTTGGTTAAGTTTCATTAGACGATTTGCTTCGTCTTCAATATCACGAATGGCAACCTCATCAAGTGTTCCTGTTCGTTCTTTTCGATAACGTGCAATAAAAGGCACAGTATTGCCCTCGTCTAATAAAGTCAATACGGCCTGTATCTGTTGTACTCGATATTGATTCAACTGCTGGTGAACTGGTTGAGCCAAATCGACCATGTTACTTTCTTCTTGCTTCGTTGCCATACGGGCCTCCAATTATTGATATTTTTTACTTGAATTATAAACGCGATTATTATTATACCATTGTTGAAGTTTTGAATTATTATCTAACTTACATAGTTAATCAACCTATTATCAACAAACAAAAAACTATAAACTTACTCAACAAAGAGTAAATTTATAGCCCTTTAACGTTTTATATAAACTAATCATACTTAACTGTGCTGCCAAATTTAAGTGGAACAAACCCATAATGATCATATTTTTCTAACACATTAGAATCAATTTTTTTCAATTGTGGTTCAATAAAATGATAAATATCACTATATTCAGTTGGCAATCCTGAAATACGATTCTTTATGTTCAAAGATAAATCTGCTTGCAGAATAGACGTTCTTAATCCAAGTAATATTTTAGTATAATCTTGATTATCATTTATTCTTTTAGAAAACTCAACTAATTGTACTCGAAAATTACTAAACTTAGGATCTTTGACATTATTATATGCCAAACTCAATAAATCCATTAATTGAGCTCTATTCTCAATCTCACTTTGTTTTTCCCCATACTTATTCATAATACTTTCTCCTTCAGAATGTTCCAAAAGATCACCAGGCTGACAATCCAATACGTCACAAATCTTATCCAAGGTAGCAAATCTTATTCCCTTAGCTTTGCCTGTTTTTAGAATAGATAAATTGGCTGGCGTTATTCCAATTGCTTTAGCCAAATCTTTTGAAGATATGCCACGTTTTACCATCATTAAATCAAGATTAACTTTAACCATTTAAATCACCTAAATTACTGTATTTGAATCTTTTTGTAAATCTACTCCATATTTAAAAACTAAATAAACTGTATATAAAATCGCCAAGAATATAACATAAACTCCTATTTGAGACCAAGAATTAGCAAAAATATTACTAATTGATCTACCAGTTCCATTCGCAAAAATGAACATACTAATTATATTGGCAGCCGTAAATATAATAATAGAAATTAACATTATTTTTATATTTGTTAAATTAGACTGTACAAAGAAATTTCTTTGATTGATATTATTCACTATTTTTCTTAATGAACTCATTGTTATTATTAAACAAATAAAAATAATAACTGCATTAATACAACCTAATACTAAAGAACCTTTTGTCAGATTTCCAGGCTCTAATACATATCTGTAAAATTCGCTTTTGTCATTCCCCGAAACTATAAACATCATAATAGCGGCAAAAACTACAGAGATGCCTCCTAAAGTGAACAGAGTTTGAGCAATAATCGTTAAAATAGATAATCCCTTTAAAACTAAACTATTTAAGCTTTTCATATTTAATCCCCCTCTTTACCTATATTGTACTACTTATATTAATTTATGTTAATCAATATCTAATTATTGTTTTACAATAATCAGAGCAAAAAATAAGAACAATGACCCCCATCTTGAAATCGTTGCTCTTATTTAAATACTTTTAATTAAAATATTTTGTTAGCATATTCTCAAGGCCAAACTATGTCAGTCTCAATTATTGTCAGAATAAATGTCTTATTTAGGAAAAATAAAAAAACTACCGATTTTTTACAATCAATAGTTTTTTATAATAATTATTAATCAGTAACCATCTGATTACGATAAAGGCCGGCATAGAAACCATCCTCCGCAAGCAAAGCCTCATGATTACCTTGTTCAATGATTGAACCATCTTTTAACACAACAATCTTATCTGCATTCAAAATAGTCTTCAATCGATGAGCAATAACAAAACTAGTTCTTCCTTGAATCACCCGATCCATAGCTGCCTGAATATTTGCCTCAGTAACAGTATCAACATTTGACGTTGCTTCATCTAAAATCAATAACTGCGGATTAGTCAAAATTGTTCTGGCAATCGACATCAATTGTTTTTGACCAGCAGAGAATACGCTTTGTTCATCGGAAACAAAAGTTTCATATCCATTTGGCAAACTAGTAATAAAGTCATGAATATTTGCTTGCTTTGCCGAATCGATCACTTGTTCCATATTAGCTTTAGGGTCTCCAAAACGAATATTATCAGCAATCGTACCTGAGAACAATTGTGGGTCTTGTAATACGATACCAACATTTTCACGTAAATCTTTCAAAGAAAAATCACGGATGTCCATTCCATCAATTGTAATTGAACCACTATCAACATCATAAAAGCGATTCAAAAGATTCATTACAGTAGTTTTACCAGATCCTGTCGGACCAACCAAAGCCACCATTTCTCCCTTATGAACTGAAATAGAAACGCCATGTAAAATTTCTTTTCCTGGTAAATAACTAAAATGAACATCATCAATTTGTAATTCATTTTTAATTCCTGATAATTTTTTACTATCAGCAGGTTCAACCTCATCAGGCTGATTCCTAACCTCATCAACACGGCGAGCACCAGTAATTGCCAATTGAATCATCCCATACAAACTAGTCAATGACATAATTGGTTGATAATACTGCTGCGCATAGTTAACAAAGACCACAACTAATGCCAAGGCTGCACCAGTTGATAATGTACCATTCAAGGCAAACCAAGAACCAAAGAAAATTACAATAGCTGTATTTAGCAAGGACATTCCCTGCATCAATGGATTCAACACACCTGACCAAATTTGACCAGACATAGCCGATTCTCGTACTTTTTGATTATGCTTCAAAAATCCTTTAACTGAATCTTTTTGTAATCCATTTGTGATGATAACTTTTTGAGCAGTAACCTGCTCATTGATATATCCATTCAAACGACCAATATCATCTTGCTGATGGTTAACTGCTACGCCGGCCTTTTTCATCACAACAGCAGCAATAATCAATGCTACCGGAGTTGACGCCATTGTCACCCAAGCCATAGTCGTATTCTGATTAAACATCACAATCAGCAAACCAATAAATTGGGCAACAGATAGAAAGATTTCAATCAAGGCCTGGTTCAAGGCATTAAAAATATTATCCAAATCAGATGTATAGCGAGCTAGAATATCTCCATCACTATGGGAATCAAAGTACTGTACTTGCATACGTTGCATCTTACGAAAGAGACCCACACGCATGGTACCAGTTGAATAAGCCGTGATCCTAGCTAGAATCATACTAGCTATAAATAAAGTCCCAGCATCTCCTAGATACAATCCTAAATAAACTAATAACGTTTTATGAAAAGTACCTAAATTAGCACTTGAACGAGTGGCAACATTACTCCAATGTTGCAAATACGTTGTTAGCTCTGAAACCGCTCTACCAAGGTATGTCGGAGCAATAACAATACATGCTGTAGATATACCGATCAATATCGCCGTCATAGCAAAGCCAAACCAGTATCGCTTAAAATAGTGCCAATAATACTTACTTGCATTCTTTAAATCGCTCACGACATTCCCTCCTCTCGTGCCTTTTGTGTAAGATAGATTTTCTGATATACCGAATTACTATCTACCAATTCCTTATGATTACCGTTTCCAACAATGCGTCCATTATCCAAAACCAGGATTCGATCAGCACGTAGAATTGATGAAATTTTTTCTGCAATTACTACAGTTGTTGTCTCAGTTAAATCTTTATCCAGTGCTTCTTGAACTAATTTTTCAGATTGTGCATCCAAAGCTGAGGTAGCATCATCCAAGATCAATATTTTGGGTTTTGCAATAATTCCACGTGTAATTGACAATCGTTGTTTTTGACCCCCAGAAAAGTTCGATGAACGTTCCTCAACTGGCGCATCATAAGTCAAAGGTAAGCGTTCGATAAACTCAGATGCTTGAGCAATATTTGCAGCCCACTGCATCTGACTAGTAGTGGCATCAGATTTTACCTGACGTAAGTTGGCCGAGATCGTGCCTGAGAATAATGTGGAACGTTGTAATACATAAGCTACCGTTTCACGTAATGATTCTTCTGATAATTGTTTTACATCTGTCCCACCAACTTTAATAACCCCTTCATCTGGATCATATAATCGAGCTATCAACTGCGCCAAAGTTGTTTTACCAGAACCAGTTGCACCAACAATACCTATCATTTCTCCAGCTTTAACAGTGAAACTAACATCTTCTAATGTAGGAGAATCATCTCCTGGATAAGTAAACGTTACATGATCAAACTCAATATCACCAGCAACTGGTTTTGAATCTCCTTTAACATAAGTCATGCTAGGATCAGTTTCCATAACCTCATCAATTCTTCCTAATGAAATATTAGCTCTTGAGGCCATGATCATTAAGAAGCCACCATTAATTACTGCAAAAAGAATTTGCATTAAATAAGAAATAAAACTAGTAATAGCAGCTAAATATGTTGGATGAACTGTGACATTTTGACCCACAATATAAATAGCTATTACAACAGCAATATTAGCGGTTAAGAAAAATGCTGGCATCAGAATGGCAAAATTATAACCAATCTTCGCTGTAACTTTGGTCAAACGATCAGATGCTTTTGAAAACTTAGAAATTTCGTGTGGTTCTTGAACAAAAGATTTCACCACCCGAATCCCCATCAAATTCTCACGAGCTACTGTATTGACATCTTCAATATATTGTTGAGTTTTTGCAAAATAATTACTCATTTTTTTGTATGAATACCAACTGACACCAAGTACAATCGCCATCATTGCGATAAGTACCCACCATTGTTGCGGCATTGTAACCATCGCTAAGATAAAAGCTCCAATAAATAATAGTGGAATTCGACTTATCTGTTGAAAACCGGCCATAACGATCTGTTGCACTTGATTAATATCATTTGTCATTCTAACCACTAAATTAGAAGCGGAGAACTTCTCGACATCTGCATAGGCAAAGGTTTGAACCTTACTGTATAAATCTGCACGCAAATCGGTAGCTACGCCCAAAGCAACGTGTGCTGAATAAATAGTATTGACGACTCCAGCTATAATTCCAATCACAGCCAAAATAATCAAAATTATTCCTTGTTGGAAAATGACATTCTTGTCTCCCTTTAAAATTGCATTCATAATTACTTGCAATAAACGTGGTTGCCAAAGCGTTGCAAAAACTAAAGCAATAACTGACACAATTGCAATATATGCGTCCTTTCGATAACGCTTAATATAAGGCATTAATACTTTCATTAGATACCCCCTTTTGTTTGAGTCTCAATTTCCGTTAAAAAAAGACAAGACACTAAGTAGCAAAGCTACGAGGCATCTTGTCCGGTCTTGATATAAAGACCTCCGATGAATTTGAAACGTTATTAGAAATAGTACACTGATTAAATATTTATTTCAAGCATCATACATAATAGGAATAAAAATATTTTTTGATTATTAGATTTATCCATGTATTTCCTTATTTTCTCCAGCAAAAAGACTACGAATTAATATATACGTAGTCTTTTAAACATCTAATTATTTCCAATCATAATCAACAGGATCATTCAATCCTCTACCCGTTGCCTTATCTAACATAATACGTTGTTCAAAGTGTGCTACATTGCGTTTGGTTTCCTTAACCATATCTGGGTTAACTGAAACATAATCAATTCCGCTTTGAATAAGGAAGTTAGTAAATTCTGGATACTCTGAAGGTGCTTGTCCACAAATGGATACTGTCTTTCCATCTTTATGAGCAGTCTTGATTAAGTGACGAATAGCTCTTTTTATTGAAAGGTCACGTTCGTCAAAGAGACTAGCAACTGTGTCATTATTTCTGTCACAACCCAAGATCAACATGGCTAAATCATTAGAACCAATTGAATAACCATCGACAAATTTATTAAATTGATCTGCCAAAATAATATTTGAAGGAATCTCGGCCATCATATAAACTTTGAAATCCTCCCCACGAATCAATCCTTCATCTTGCATAATATCAGTTACTTTTTGTGCTTCGGCAACCGTTCTAACAAATGGAATCATCACGTTCAAATTCTTTAAACCATATTCATTTCTAACTTTTTTAACTGCTGCTAATTCTAATTTGAAGGCTTCAATATATTTTGAATCGTAGTAACGTGAAGCACCACGCCAACCTAAGAGGTCGGCTGGTTCATTAGGTTCGTACTTCTCGCCACCCTTTAATTTCCGATACTCACTTGATTTGAAATCAGAAAGACGTAATACGACTGGTCTTGGTGCCATAGCTCTTGCAACCTTAGCTATTCCGCTAGCCAGCATGTCAACAACTTTTTCTGGATGTCCTTGTTCAATCAAATATAGTGGATGCTCATGAATATAGGTCGTCCATAAAAATTCTTCACGCATTAGACCAATACCATCAGCTGGCAATGATGAATATTTATCAACCAATTCAGGATCGCCAAGGTTCATCATGACTCCTGTAGCTGTAGGTGCAAACGTTTCTGCAGCAACCACTTGTCCGTTTGCTGAAACTTGTGGAGTGTTCTTTTTAAGAATACTTTCAACTTTGCCCATATAAACAATTCCATTTTTAGCATCAACTGTAACCACATCACCAGTCTTTAGCGCATCGGTTGCGGCAACGTTTTGACTCTTTGTTCCAACAATACATGGAATCTGCATCTCACGAGAAACGATTGCAGCATGACAAGTCATTCCTCCACTGTTAGTCACAATAGCAGCAGCCTTCTTCATTGCAGGAACCCAATCAGGAGAAGTCATCAAAGTAACTAATATTTCTCCATCCTTAAACTCATTTATATCTTTAGGATCATCAATAACATGAACAACTCCGCTTGCTAAACCAGGACTTGCAGGCAATCCTCGAACAGCAATTTTTGCATCTGCTTCTGCAACCACGTTATCATCTCCAACGCTATTTTTATTCTTTTTTTGTGACCAAACCGTTTCCGGACGTGCTTGAACGATCCATAGTCGATCAGTATTTGTATCCAAAGCAAATTCCATATCCATATAACAACCATAATGGCGTTCAATTTCTTTAGCATAGCCAGCTAGCTCGATTACTTGATCATCAGTTAAAACTTGTTTATCTTGTAATTCTTGAGGAACTGCTTGTTCAATTGTTCCTCCATTTGGAACTCTCATTAGTTCAACAGTCTGCTTAACGACGTTCCTCTCAACAATTTTCATTGATTGCTTATCAACAATAAAGTGATTTGGTGTAACTTTTCCTAATACAATATATTCACCTAATCCATAAATTGAATCAATAACAATTTTTGATTCGTCCCCATCAGCAACATTTACGGAGAACATGATTCCCGAGGCTTTAGAAAATACCATCATTTGGACAGCTGCTGAAAGAGCAACTTTTTCATGTGGAAAGCCTTGTTTATGACGATAATATGTTGCTCTATCAGTAAACAGTGAAGAATAACATTGCTGTACCCGGTTAACTACATCTGCAGCACCCTTGATATTAAGATATGATTCTTGCTGACCTGCAAAAGACGCATTTGGCAAATCCTCAGCCGTAGCGGATGATCTAATTGCTACAAAAGGATCTTCTTGACCCATCTTCTCAGCTAGATCAGCATATGCCTTTTCTATATCATTAGTTAAGTCAGAAGGCATTTGAGCATCAACTATTAGGTTTCTAATTGTTTCACAAGTTTTATGAAGTTCATCTGAATCCTCATAATCATTCATATCTTCTAATAATTGATTAACTTTTTTATTCAAACCAGTTTCTTCCATAAAATATCTATATGCATGTGCTGTCGTAGCAAAGCCATAAGGAACTGGTACATCCATAGAAGAGGTCATCTCTCCTAATGAAGATGATTTTCCTCCTACCAAATTAACATCCTTTCGATGCAATTCATTGAACCATAAAATATTCGCAGTATCTCGATCACTCATAATATTACCTCCATGTAAGTTTTGATCAAAAACTCATTTTATAAAGAAGCAAAATAATTCATTAAAATAATTGTGATTACGTTCACATTATAGTCCATCTCAGGATGATGTGTAAACATGTAAAGAGAAGATGTCCAAATATTTCTGCTTTTATTTTCTATACTCACAATATAAAAGGGAATTTAATTCTAATAAATTTCTATTTCAATTCACAATAATATGATTAAACAAATTAAAAAGATCATAAACTTTTTATAGCAAGTTTATGACCTTTTTAATTCCTTACCCAAAATTTTTTCAGCCTCTTCTACCGTTTGGTATTCAAAAATTTTAGTAAAATATTCTGTTCCAGCTATCATTGCCGAAAGTTGGGTACCATTTGAACGATGCAAAACAATTACAGGTTTATTTAATCTCTCTGCCATTGCCAATTCATAACCAACACCCAAGCTGGGATTAGTAGCTTCAGCGATAACGATGTCGCTTTGTTTTAGCCAGTCAATATCACGGTTACGAATAAAGCTATCCTTAAGTTGATTTTGTCCCTGTATAGAAAGATTGTAGTCACCAATATGCTCTGTTAAAACCTGATGATCATTTTTTAAGTAATTAATCAATTCTTTGTATATTTCTACATCGTTACGTCCACCACGAATTGAAGCTGCAAAATATATTTTCATTATAAAATACCTTTCTTTGTCAAAACTGCCTTTTTTAATTTATCATTATAATATAGAATAATCAGTATGATAACGAAATGAGGGATGTAGCATTATGTTTTCTAAATCTAAAAAGATGGCTGTTTTAATAGCCACTAGTGCCTTTCTTGCTACAAGTTTTGGGGGAAATATAGTATTTGCGGATTCAAATACAAATTCTAATAATACGACCATAACTAATAATACTTCAACAGCTGATAACAACCCCTCAGTTATGATTGCATCCCAAAGCAATTATAAAAATATAGACGTGGCTGCGGTAAAAAAAGCCATGTTAACAGAGCTTAACCGTCTAAGAATACAAAATGGATTATCTTCTTTAACATCAGTAGATGTTCTAAATAACTACGCCCAAACTAGAACCGACTCATTTATAAATACCGGCAGTGTTGACGATCATGCTAATTGGAATACTTCTCTAATGTATCCGTACAACTTCACCGCTGAAGAAAATATCGCCCAAATGCCATACTATATGATCAATTCAACCGATCCATCAATTATCGCTGAAAAAATAACTAATGAATTTTATAGTGAGTTGTACAATAAAGTTCCCGACTATGGCCATAGAAAAAATATGCTTAACCCTTATATTAACTATGTAGGAATTGGCCTAAGTATTTCAGACAATGGAATGATTTACTTTTCACAAGAAATGGGTAACAATCAAGCATCATATAGTAAATATGATCCTAACGATTTAAATAATTATTATCAAACCAGATACAACGATTATGCTAATCCTTCTAAATACGATATAGCCGATGCTAATAAAAAAGGCGATGATTACGTTAATCGTAATAATTACACCACTGCTGATATGCGTGGTGGCGTGACTACTAAAAATTATGTCACTCCTCTTTATGATCGTTATGGCAATAAAAGTGGCCTAGAAATATCACCTAATTCCGATTGGATTTCCGATGTAGTTGCAACCATAAATGGAAACAATTACTATCATATAAGTAATAACGGTTTTGTGTCAGCTGGTGATGTACTACCTTGGGCAAAATTTTTATATGGTTCTAGCATAACAGCTACTGCCGATGCCAAAATTTATGATAATAATGGCAACTTCACTGGTCAAACCGTTAATTTTGGTAGTAAATGGATTATTGACAGACGAGCAGTGAATCCAATAACAAATATCAAAATGTATCGCATTGGTACTAATTCTTGGCTACAGGATAATCAGACTAAATTAAATTAAACTTTTACACTTCATGGTTTACTGTGAGGTGTTTTTTATTTAAAGGGGAATTTTGATGGTAATTTAAAAGTTACACATATCCTGTCTTATCGAAGTTATAAAAAATTATTAAAAAAAATAGACTGAATAATTAAATATTCAATCTATTATTTTTTTACTTCAAATTAAATGTTATAAATTTTTTAACATTACTATTTGAGCCAATAAATACTTGAAATTCACCAGGTTCAATAGTTATTTTATTATCTGCTCCATAAAAACTGAGCATATCCTTACAAATATCAAATGAAACTACCTTGCTCTCATAGGCGGAAAGCAATACTTGTTTAAATCCTTTGAGATTCTTAACGGGTTGGACAACTGATGCAAATGGATCTCTAATATAGAGTTGAACAGTCTCAATAGTTTTAATATCACTATTATTTTTTAGTGTAATAGCTGCAGTTATCTTTTCATTCCTATTCATCTCATTAGACGATAATTCAATGTCACTATATTCCACATTACTGTAGGATAAACCATATCCAAAAGGATATAGTGGCGCATTGGGAATATCCAAATATCTAGACATAAATCTACTACTATGTTTCGAAGTTTCTATTGATCTTCCTGTGCTATAACCATTGTAATAAATCGGCAATTGTCCAACATCAGAAGGAAAACTCATTGACAAGCGACCAGATGGATTTGATTTACCAAATAATATGTCGGCAATGGCATTTCCACCTTCTGTTCCAGGGAACCATGCTTGAATTATTCCATCAACTTTAGGAACAATTTTAGTTAATATTAAAGGTCTTCCACTAATATTAATTAAAATAATTGGTTTATTAAGATTTGCTAATTTATTCAATAATTTCAGCTGATTATCTGGGAGTGTTAACTTACCACGACTTCCAGCTTCTCCACTTTCAATAGTATGCTCTCCCGCAGCAAAAATTATAACATCAGAATTCTTAGCAATTTCAATTGCTTTTTTATTATTGTTTTCTTCAATTTTATCTGAAGAAACAATTGAAGAAATCTGTTCATCATTCAAACCAATTCCTGACAACATTTTTTTATCTCTTAAAATATCAGTTCCTTTTGCCGTCTTCAACTTGGAAGAATCAAGATATTTCCTTATACCATCTTCAATAGTAATTGTTTCACTTCTATCTCCATGCACAGCCCATAATCCTAATAATTCATGTTCATTCTCGTATGGTCCAATTAATGCTATGTTTTGATTACTCTTATTATCTAAGGGTAAAATATGATTTTTATTTTTAAGCAAAACCATTGCTTCAGTGGAAACTTTACATGCAAGTTTTCTTTTTTCAGAAGATAGAACTGACTTCTTCTCCAATTCTTCTGAAGAACCACGATAGGGATCTTCAAATAATCCCAATTCATTTTTTAATTTCAATACTCTCCAAACAGCATTGTCAATTTTATTCTCATCAAGTCTACCTTCAGAAATTAAGGGTTGTAATTGACTAGCATAACAAGGAGATTTCATATCAATATCAACGGTAGCATCCATTGCCAATTTGGTAGCTTCTCTATTATCCTTAGCAAATCCATGCGCTACTAATTCCGATACGGCAGCATAATCACTAATAATAATACCTTCAAAGTTCCATTCCGTACGAAGAATATCCTTTAACAACCATTTATTTCCAGTCACAGGTACACCATTCAATGTATTAAATGAAGTCATTACCAATTTTGCTCCAGCATCAACTGCTGCTTTGTAAGGAGGTAAGTAACTCTGACGCAATCTATTTTCAGATATATCAACATTATTATATTCACGTCCAGATTCAGCTGCACCATAGGCCGCAAAATGTTTAACACATGAAGCAATACCACGTTTAGGTAATTCTGATTGAAACCCTTTAACCATAGACTTTGCAAATTGAGAATTTAAATATGGATCTTCTCCAGTTGATTCAAGAACTCTCCCCCACCTAGCATCATGTACTAAATCGACCATTGGTGCAAAAGTTACTTGATTACCACTTGCATAGGCTTCATCAGCGGTATTTTTATATGCTTCCTGAATCAATTCAGGATTCCATGTTGCTCCCAATCCCAATGGAATTGGATACACTGTTTTCAAACCATAAATAATATCGGACATAAATATTAAGGGAATATGATGCTTTTGTTTTTTTATATATTCATCTTGAATTCTATGTGTTTCCCTAGCTCCCACAACATTAAGGACTGATCCACATAAATCAACCATTTTACTACTAATACCCAATTTCTTCTCAGGTCCAGTAGAAATATCATTATTAGAACTAAAGAATTCTCCTGATAATTGAATTAATTGTCCAATTTTTTCATCCAAACTCAAATCATTTAATAAATTTTTTAAGTCTTTTTCATTCATTATTTCAGATCCTTTATTTTTCTTGTTGTTCCAACTTATATGCTTTATTATCCATATGCTTAAACCATGGGAACCATAATAATGGTGATAGGACTAACTGTAAAAAGACCTGTAAAATAATGATTGAAA
This sequence comes from Companilactobacillus nuruki, assembly GCF_002872255.1. GTDB lineage: Bacteria > Bacillota > Bacilli > Lactobacillales > Lactobacillaceae > Companilactobacillus > Companilactobacillus nuruki. The sequence goes on along the minus strand of NZ_NIPR01000025.1, from coordinate 13,125 downwards.
TATGTCCCTCAACAGCAGCATGAAATCCTAATGGCAATCCAAACACTGCTTGAGCCCCAATAAACCTAGCAACAATTCCAGCCTTAGTTAACAGATAAGCAATAATTAAGGCAATAGTATTATTAGTAATAAAAGGAAAAACCAAATCAAAGTTTAAAACAAGTGGCGTACCAAAAATAACTGGTTCTGTAATACCAAATGCTGCAGGAATTATAGCCAAACGACCTAATTCTTTATATTGTTTACTCTTGGCAAATAACATTAAAATAACAAGTCCTAAAGCCAATCCACTCCAAGTGATAACATTAAAAAATGCCAAACCAATAATATTTGGAGGAGTTTGTCCCTTAGCAACAGCGCTTAAGTTTTCCATATCCATCGATAACCAAATTGGCGTAACGAGTGGCAACACAACATTAGTTCCATGAATTCCAAAAAACCATAAAATTTGCATTAATAAACTCACTAAAATCATTGCCCAAATCGATCCACCAACACCACGTAAGGGTTGTTGAATAAGTGTAAATACCATTTGATGAACGTTGCCATAACTTGTTAGAGAAAATAAATAACTAATAATTGCAAATAAAGTACCAATTAAAAGTGATGGAATTAAAGCACTGAAAGCATCGGAAACCATTGGTGGAACACTTGAAGGCATTTTAATTGTCCAGCCATGTTGTTTAATATAAACATATAATCTTCCAACAATTAACCCAACAATCATTGCAGAGAAAACACCTTGTGATGATAACCATGTTGTTGGAATAGCCGAAACATTCCCCCCCTTATGAACAATCTGACCTAATGGCGTCAAAATTAAGAAACTCATTAATGAAATAATGCCAGCTGTAAAGCCATCATCATGTTTCAGATAATGTGGTACCAAAAACTTTGCCATTAGAAAAGCAATATACAAAGCTAATGAACCAATTGTAAAAGTATTGACCGCTGTCAATACAGTTGCTAAAGCTGTAATTTTAAGTTTTTGTGTAAAAATTGATAGTAAAACAGCAATTGATCCTAAAATAACCGGACCTAAAGTAGCCATCATAGCTCCCATTATTGTTTGTAAATATTTGTTAGTGCTTATCTTGTCCAACGTAGGAGTTATCCTAGCGAAAAACGCTTGTAATTTATGTTTCATTTTTATATCCCCCTCGAAATATAAGTTTTTATAATTTCTTTATTACAAGTATTATTTTAATAGCTTAGACAAGCGCTTTCATGTTCTTTAAAACCCTAAAACATGTAAATATATTACTTCTTTTGATATAGGTCACGATATTTTCTCGGTGACATTTGATAAGTTCTCACAAAGGCATTATAAAAATTACGATAATTTACAAAACCCGCATCCATGGCAATACTCAATAAATTTTGATTTGAATGTATTAATTTCTTAAAAGCATCATCTAGTCTTATAGTATTCACATAATCTGTAAAACCTACGCCCAAATATTCCTTAAAATATCTAGAAAAATAATTTGCAGAAAAATTGAAGTGATTTGATACGTTTTCTAGATACAATGTACTTTGATAATTCTCATTTATATATGAAATTACTTCTGTTAAATTATCTAGTTTTTTATCATTTCTTCTTATTTGTTCATTATCGACCCCAACCTTAGTAAATCTTAATAACTCCGATAATAAATGATAAACTTCAACCATTGATTCCAGATCTGCTTGAATACTATTTGTATTATTTAATTCATCAATCTTATCCAAACTACTAAATAAAGTTTTGTCTTCCAACTTGTTCTTCAATGTATTTACTGAAAATAACCATAATCGATTGTATTCCCCCCTACTAACTTGTTTCAAAAATGTCAACGGAAACTGAATTACCAAAATATGATTTTTTTCTGGACTTTGCGTCGAATGAATTTGATTAGGATTAATAACTATCAAATCTCCTTCTTCCAAAAGATATTCAGCCTTATTTTCCCAAACTTTTAAACTTCCTTTAATGCAATATAATAATTCTGTATTTTGATGCCAATGTTTTGGAATATATTTATCGAGATTTTTAGCTGAAAAAGAAAATATTTTGACTGGTAAATTACTGACATTTTTAATAATCTCGTGATTTATTGCCATACGATAACATCCTCAATTTTTATTTGACATCTATATATTACTAAATAAAATAAATCATTCACAGAAATAAACAAAAAGGTTATTATTGACCATCGACATCACCAAGGAAAATCCTATTAAGTATGGCAATTAAGACATATTACATCAGGTTATTAATTACTTAATGCCAAACAAAAAGAACTTATCCGTAATATTAATGGATAAGTTCTTTTTACTTATAGTACAAATTTATTAATAACCTCGGCCAAAGCATCATGATTATTATCAGCCTCAGTAATATATTTAGCAGTATCCTTAACAATATCTATCCCATTAGCAACACTAACGGGTAACCCAACAGCTCTCAACATTGGCAGATCATTACTATTATCGCCAGCTGCAATGATTTCTTCAGGTTTGATATTCAATAATTTTCCCAATTGAACTGACGCGCTGCCTTTATCTATTCCGGCTGGATTAAATTCAACGTACCGACCTGAAGAGAATGTCACTGCAAGTTTTGTAGAATCAACCTGAGCTTCAACACCCCGACGCATTTGTTTACGCTCTTCAACAGTTGGCAAAGCCATAATGACTTTCATAATATTCTTATCCTTGAATTGATCAAAGTCTGGTGTCTTCATTTCTTCAAAGGATACGCCACGGTTAATTAAATAAGATGAATCTTCTGGTACTGGGTTGTAAATATATAGAACATCTTGTGTATATACATGTGTTGCTGCCTTTTTATTGGCTGCACCCACTTCAAAAACGGCCTTTGCAACATCAAATGGCATAGCATTGACGGCTAAAGGTTTATTGCCTTTGTTTTCTAAAATTAAACCACCATTATAAGAAATCGAATATTGGTTAGGTTGATTACGTAAATGCATCTTTTCTAAATCATTTTGAAATGATGTATAACTACGTCCTGAATTGGGAACAAAATATACTCCCTTAGCAGTGGCTGCTTGAATAGCGGCCGCATTTTTTTCGGATAAACTTCCATCATCATTCATTAATGTCTCATCAAGGTCACAGACAATCATTTTATACATATTAAAATCCCTCTCAATTTTTGATACTGCTTTCACTTTAACTAACTAATCATACAAACGCAACCGTTTTCTTTCCTTTTATTACAATGAAAACAAATAGACCCAGTAATAATCAAAATATGATTATTACTGGGTCTCAGACAATAAATTCTAATAATTAAGATGTTTATCTTGATCTAAATTATTGATTGCCTCAATTTCATCATCAGTAAGTTTGAAATCAAAGATATCAAAGTTCTCTTTAACTCGACTAACCTTAGACGATTTAGGAAAAATAACGAATCCTGTATCAATATGCCAACGCAATACTACTTGTGCTGCAGTCTTTCCATGTGCTTGGGCAATCTTATTGACTACTGGATCTTCCAAAATCAAATGACCATGTCCAATTGGTGAGTAACCTTCATTAACAATGCCATTAGCTGTATCAAAATCCCCCAGCTCTTTTTGAACTTTATACGGATGACGTTCAATTTGATTAACCATTGGTTTAACCTTTGCCATTGCAAATACTTTTTCCAATTGTTCCTCAGAGAAGTTGGATACTCCGATTGACTTAACCTTTCCTTGATCATAAAGAGTCTCTAAGGCTTTCCATGTATCTAAAGTTAAATCAAAATTATCTTCATTTGGCCAGTGAATTAAATACAAATCCAAATAATCCATCTGCAAGTCTTTTAACGTTTGCTCAAATGCAGCCAAAGTCTTATCGTAACCTTGATCCTCGTTCCAAACTTTCGATGTTATAAATAGGTCTTCTCTCTTAATTGAAGCTTTTTGAAACGCTTCACCGATGGCCTTTTCATTACCATAAATATGAGCACAATCAAAATGACGATAACCATCAGTCAGAGCACCCTCAATAACCGCATCAACGTCTGAACTGTCAATTTTGTATGTTCCAAATCCTAGCATTGGAATAGAAACATCATTATTTAATTTTTTGAATTGCATAAAAATACCTCCATTATTAATTAAACTACTATTTCTAATAATTCTAAATTCATTTGTTTTCAATCAATGTGTAAATCCATATTTTTTTAATGGCACCTTTTTATCAGAATGAATAATTCCCTTATTCAAAACCTCAATCGCAGAATTAAAATCCTCCGCGAAATCATGTGCCATGTTCATACCCAAGTCAGCTCTCACAACAATTCTTTGAACCACCTCAGTCTCTAAATTTTCAGGCAGCGGATAAGCAGGAACCTGCCAACCATGCATTAAAAGTCGATCTGATAAATCATAAAGATTCCACTTAAGATCTTTATTCTTCTTAATTCGATAGCATATTACCGGTAATCTGGATCCATCATTAACCAATTCGAACAAGTTAGTTTTATTGATTTCATCCGCTATGTACTTGGATACTTTATGAGTTCTCTGATGTATCAATTTATAACCCGTGTATCCAAAGCGAACAAAGTTATAATATTGACCTATTATTTGGGATGCTGAATGAGAGAAGTTAATTGCCATCGTTGGTAATTCTCCACCAAGATAACTAACTTTGAAAACTAATTCTTCGGGTAAATATTTTTTATCTCTCCAGACAATCCAACCAACACCAGGATAGACTAAACCATATTTATGTCCTGAAGCGTTAATTGATATAACATTTTTTAAACGAAAATCCCATTTTAATTCCGGTTCCATAAATGGTGTATAGAATCCCCCAGATGCGGCATCAACATGAATATAAACTGGAAAATCAGTTTTTTCATTGTACTGATTTACCAAAGAGTCTAGCTTTTCAATATTGTCATATTGTCCAGTATATGTAATACCCAATATTCCAACAATTCCTATTGTATATTCATCAACATAGTCCATAACTTTTTCCATGTTCATTGACATATGATCCAAGTCGATTGGAACTGTTCGCAATTCGATATCCCAATAAACACAGAATTTTTCCCAACAAACTTGATAACCGGAACTTATTACCAGATTAGGTTTCTTCTTATTAATATCTAATCCTTGTTTCAAAGCATTTTTACGCCAGTTAAATTTCATTGCCATTCCACCCAACATACAGGCTTCAGATGATCCAATCGTTGACGTTCCCAAATAGGATTGATTGGAGTCGGCATTCCATAATTTGGCAATCATATTAACACATCTATTTTCCAAATCTGCCGTTCTTGGATATTCGGATTTATCAATTGCATTTTTAGACAGAGTTTCACTCATCAATTTCTCTGCTTCAGGCTCCATGTAGGTTTGACAGAATGTTGCTAGGTTCAATCGAGCATTACCCTCATCTAATAACTCGTCTTTTACCAATTCATAAGCTTCCCTTGGTTCTATGGATTCGTCATTAAGCTCATATTTGGGTATATCATTGCTCTCTTCACTAGTTCCAAAAATAGGTTTTAAATATTTTTCTTCTTTTTGATTGTGTTTACCATACAACATTGCCATTTTCATCATCCCTACTTTCATTTATTTTTTATTGTTTCTTAATTCAAGATTAACAAAAAACTTTTAATAAAGGAAAGAATATCCATGTCACTCATTTTTTATACCATTCCACAATATTATTAATTTCAAATTGTGGTTGATAACTAATTCTAAATCTTCTTTCGCCTACTCCTGATCTTATATTAACTATCAAACTTGCTATTTTTCGCTTATTTAACCAAATACTATCTTTTCTTCTTATATATTGAATATTTCTTTTAGGAACGTAAATAGTTTGTTTAGTCATTAAATAACTATTTTGTAATACCAAGAATCTTTCATCTATCAATTCTGATTTTGAACAACGGCTAACTAGATAAGCTGGTACATACCAGCATGCTGATTCAATTATTATTAAAATTCCAGATACCCATGTTAAATGAAATAACCACAATATAACTCCAGCTATTACAATTACCGGAATAGTAACATTTCTCAAATAGTAATAGTATGTTAATTTCCTTGGCTTAACGGCAACGCCATTCTTAAATGGAATATCAGGAAAAAATTGTTCCATAAACTTCTTCAATTGCCCAGACTTAATAACTGGCATAATAATCACATCTTTATCAGAACTATTTTCCTTAGTATTTGAAATAACTACTAACTTTATTGTAGCAATGCCTAAGAGAGTTCTAATAAATGATTTTTTAATAATAATTGCCTGAATACGATTTATTGAAATATCAGTTCGTTTGACTTGGAATAAACCTCGAGTTATTTCAAAATGGCCATCTTTCTCGACTAAAGTAAAATGATAATATTGGGATATTAGAACCAAAGCCGAAATTAAATAAAGAATCAATAATATTAACAATATAATTAATAGAAGTAACATAGATCCTAAATGCGAAAATTCATTTGCAGCAGTTTGATAAATTTGTTTATCTATAAAACGTTGTATTTTACCATACATTGCCATAATCAATAACAATCCGCTTAAAAAGGTTGAAGACGTTAAGGAGAATTTTATTAAGTCCTTCCAAGTAATAGAATAAGTATTTTCATTCTGCTTAATTTCTTTTACTTGTTCATTGTTCCATTGATCACTACGTAGGTTCTCTATTTCCTGTCGTAATTTATTAGGTACAGCTTTTAATTCAACTTCGGCCTGTTCAGTTTGGCTTGCCGTTTCAATTTTCAATTCCTCTAATCCAAAAGGTTTTAAGAAGAACCATTGATTAGTCATCACATTTTGAATCCTATCATATGGTACATGATTAATTTTTTTTACAAAAATTCCCGATTTAGTAACAATTTCATCTGACAGTATTTGATAAGTGAACATCCAATAATTCAATAAGGTTGTAACAATAATAAAAAACACAAAAATAACTCCAATACCAACCACTATATCCTTTGATTTTGTATTGGTAGTTCCAATTACTGAGATGATAAATGGCAAGATACCCTCTTTGAATGATTGGTATAAGAAAAAAACTAATGCGGCCGGATGCAGATGTCTAGGCTTAGATGTCATTTTTTGCCTCCTGCGCCAATTTCATTATTAATTCTTTCAAATTATTGGCTTCATCATTTTTTAAACCCGTAATTTCTTCTGAACCTGCCGCCGTCACAATGATAACTTTTTGAAGATTTTTCCAACGGAGAATTGGTCCCTGCTTTAAAGTAACATTTTGAATTCGAGCAATTGGCATAATTATTTGCTTTCTAAAAAAGAAACCATGATGCAATTCAACTTGTCGTTCGTCAATATAATAAGTCCAAAAATTCCAATGGTAAGTCACCAAAATTAATTCAATTAATAATACTAAGATGGCAGTAATTAATAAGATTAAAGTTGCTACTCCTAACCCCTTTTTCATATCAATAGGTGCAAATATTCTCCAGATAAATATTGCAATAGTAATAGCAATTAAGATCAAAAAATCCATTATGGCATTTAATCTCCAAATACTTTTTATTTCAATCGGTAACTTCTTTATATTGTTCATATATTCTCCCTGAATATTGTTTAATTTCAGTCTAGCAAACGTTTATTTAGGATTGCAAAATTATTTAACTCAAATAAAAAACTAATTTAATAACCATTTCTTAATGGTCAACAAATTAGTTTTTTTATAACTATCAACAAAACACAAATTCATTATCTTGATGTAAACAATCGCTTTCTGAACCAAACGACATGAAGTCAAACCTTATAATAACTTTATAAATAACAAAATGATTTCAGAAATAATTGCTGTTATCAAGGCACTACCTATAAACATGAGTAATTCAACTTTCCAATACCCGTTTCTATCTCTGATCTTCTCGTCGTCACTCAATTTACGACCTTCCATAAAAGCTATAATTTCTTGATACGTTCTCAAATTGCCCTTTCTTTTGATAGAATCTACTTTAATAGATGCACTTATCCCAATAATAAACAACATTATTGCCACTGCAAGACCCCATTTGGAAAATAAATACGTTAAAGGAATTCCCACAACTACACCAAGAGATAAAAAAGCTAACATAATCTTTGTCCAAATATCTAAATCATGATTCATTAATACTCGTTTCATTATTCCAAGGTCCCCTTCTACTAGATCATTAAGGGATACATTAAATAATAAACTTAAAAGTAATAGACTATCAACATCTGGGTAACTTTTCTTGTTCTCCCAATTCGATATTGTTTGGCGCGATACGTGAATTTTATCTGCTAGGTCTTCCTGAGAAAATCCATATTCCTGACGATACTTTTTTATTTGATCATGTAATTTCATTATTTAACACCTCTTTAATGAATAGCGTAAATCATCATAACAGGATCATCTATCAAATATCCTTTACATTACAAAATTTTAATAATATATAACGGCGTTATATATTATTGGAAGTTTCAAAAAGATACTATTATTGATAATACGTTTTCATTAGAATATTATTAAATCAGTTAATAAGGAGGATGATTTTATGTATTCAGCAGCAAATAATCGTTATTCAAATGGACTAGTTCGTCATGCAGGCGAGAGTGGTTTAATGCTCCCACCCATCTCGTTAGGATTATGGAAAAAATTTGGTAGTGCTGACCCATTCAACGATAGGCGGAAAGTTATTTTGCACGCTTTTGATAAAGGTATTTTTCATTTTGATAATGCTAATCATTATGGTGATGGGGACTTCGGTAGCTCTGAGAAATTACTTGGACAAATACTAAATGATGAATTAAAATCCTATCGTGATGAATTAGTCATCTCTACTAAGGTTGGATATGAAATTCATGACGGCCCTTATGGTATTGGTACCTCCAGAAAATCTTTAATTCAAGGAATCAACGATTCTTTGAAACGTTTAAATTTGGATTATGTCGATATCTATTATGCTCATCGTTACGACGAAACTACTCCAATTGAGGAAACTGTTCGAGCACTTGATGATATCGTTAAATCTGGTAAGGCATTATATGTTGGAGTGTCAAATTACGAAGCACCACAATTAAAAGAAGCTATTACACTATTTAAAAAATTGGGTACCCCCTTTGTACTAGATCAAATGAGTATGAATATTTTAAATAATCATGTTGAGAATAGTGGGATTATTGATATATTGAAAAAAAATGGTGCTGGAGCAATCGCTTATGGTCCATTAGCTGAAGGATTATTATCAGACAGATACCTCAAAGGGATTCCAGATAGTTTCAAGATTCATCATACTAATCAATATCTTTTTGATAATGGTAAAGATACTTTAATTAACAAACTTAATTCATTGAATAATTTGGCTAAGAATCGTAATCAAACACTTAGTCAGTTTGCATTAGCTTGGCTATTAAGAGATCCTGTGGTTGCTAGTGTAATTATTGGTACTGCAAGTATTGAACATCTTGATGATAATTTGAAAGCACTTGATAATCTTAAATTCAGTGATGATGAAGTAGAAGTTATTAATAATATTCTAAAATAATTTCAGAATAAAAAGAATGCTAGTTCGAGACCATTAAAAATGGTTTTTGAACTAGCATTCTTTTTAATAATCCATTTAGGACAATAAAATAACCTTTTCAAGAAGTTTTTTTATTTGAAAACTATCATTTTGAGTATTCTTCATAATAACTTGTGGGTTAAAAAAAATAATTTTATCTCCATAAGAGTCACCAATTGGTAACTCTATTGATTTGCCCAATACAGTTCTTTCTTCCAAATAAATTTTTTGGACACGTAGAATATTTCCATTCATAATATAAGCCCAAACTCTTAAGAAATGATTTAACTTGCTTAAAGTATTCTTATCATATTTTAACTTATTTAAATAGTTAAAATTTCTATTAATAATACTAAAAAGCAAACTGACAGTCTATTATAAATAATATATATTTTGATTAGATGATCAAATTTCAAAGTGTTAGAATATTATCTATTAAAAGATTACGAGGCGTTATAATGAAAATTTTTATAACTGGAGCAACTGGAAATGTAGGATCACTGGTTACAAAAAAATTGGTTGATAGCAAGAACGAAGTAATTGGTTTGGCTCGTTCTAAAAACAGTGAAGAGAAATTAAAGTTAGTTGGCGCTACTCCTTTACGTGGCAATCTAGAAGATTTAGATATTTTAAAAAAAGGTGCAACTGAATCAGACGCCACAATACATCTTGGATTTGTAAATAATTTTGTAAATCCCCAAAGGGCTAACACTATTGATGCAAATGCAATTAATGCGATGGGCCATGCAATAAAGGGTACTCAAAAACCGCTTATTGTAACTATGAGACTCGGAGGATTATTTCCTAATCATATTTTACTGGAAACAGATACTGGATTTAATGGTATTGAAAAAATTATTTCTAGAAAATCCAAATTAATTGCCAGATAATTGATCTCTCAAGGCATTAATGCCAATGTAGTTCGTTTGGCCATGTCTGTTCATGGAAATGAACGTTATGGATTAGTTTCACTATTAATCCAACAAGCAAAAAAGAACAAATTCGTATCTTATTTTGGTAATGGTGATAATTATTGGAATGCTGTTAACGTCAACGATGTCGCAGACTTATTTATTTCTGCTTTGAATTACACTCAAAGCCCAAAACACAGTTTACATGTTTTTAATGCCGTAGCCGAAGGAAAATTACCCACGAAAAAAATTGCCGAGACCATTTCTAATAAATTGAATCTTCCCTTAAAACAACAACCTTCTTTGGAGTTTCACAATAATGAAATAAATCAAATATTTATGGTTGATAAATCGTTTGCTGGAAATTTTCCTGTTTCAAATGAATTAACAAAATCTAAATTGAATTGGCACCCAAAGGGCACTGGGTTGCTTGAAAATTTAAAAATCAGCTTATAAATTAATAGCTTTCACGATTGAATTTGTAGTTCAATCGTGAAAGCTTTTTTTATACCTTCAATGTATATGTTTACACTAATTTTCTTTTATTATTTCAATAAACTAATTCATTCTTTAATCATAATTATTTATTCTAAATTATTTTTACCGATCATCTAAATAATATTAAAGCGACTATCATGATATTTGGTTTCGTTTTAAAATAAGTTATTTTTTAAATCAAATTATATTTAAAAAGAATGATTTTATAACAAATTATTATTATTTTATTAACAATTGGTTAGACCACTGCTATACTCAAGAATATACAATTACTAAAGTATTTATGGGGGATATTATGAAAAAATTTTGCATAAAGAATGGCTTAGTACGTAATTCACTATTAAGCTGCGTTGCTGCCTTGACAATTGGTACTGGATTAATGATCAACTATCAAACAGTTAAGGCTGATGACGCTTCAACAGAGGAAACATCAAAGGAAACTCAAGATGGTCCGACTGTTGCCGACACTACATCTAATACTGATAACAACACTCAATCATCCAATACCGATGATAAAATTACAGATAATTCAAATACCGTCAACAATCAACAACAAACTACTCCAGAATCTACAACTTCTGTGACTCCTGTGGCTAGTGATAGTAATTTGAATTCAGTAACTGTTGATAAAGATAATTTTAATGACTATTTTACAACCCATGGTTCTGCTACTTATGATCAAAATTCAGGTATCGTTACTTTAACACCTGACCAAAATAATAAAGTTGGTAATTTTACATTAAACGAAAAAATTGATTTGAATCAAGATTTCACTCTTAAAGGACAAGTAAATCTTGGTAACAAAACCCAAAATAAAGGTGGAGCCGATGGAATGGGCTTTGCTTTCCATACTGGTAATACAGATGCTATTGGTAACGCCGGAGGTAATATGGGTATCGGTGGTTTACAAAATGCCATTGGATTTAAATTAGATACTTATCATAACAATTTTCAAAGCCCTGGTAGCAATAAAACAAATGCTGAAATAGATTATAATAATTCTAATGACTTTGGTTGGTCAGCTGATCCTTCTGGCTCTACCCAATTTGGATCATTCGTTTATACGACATCTCAACAGATCCCAATGAATAATGGTACTAAAGTTCAAAGATGGTGGGCTGATTACGATAAAAACTCTGTTCAAAAAATAAATGACAGTAATTTGGATGGACAATTTCATGATTTTTCAATCGAATATGTAGCATCAGATAGAACTATTACTATTACTTACTATGACGATAAAGGAAATCCAATGACTTGGAACCATGTAGTTCCAAATAACTTTGGAGATTCATTAGCTTTTAGTGTTACCTCTTCAACTGGTGGTAACAAGAATTTACATCAATTCAAACTTGAGAGTTTAGAGTTTTCCACCGCAGCTACTGTTAATGTTAGACACATCGATTACTTCACAGGTAAAGATCTTGTTGAGGATACCGTAACCTACCCTAATGGAGCCGTAATGGGGGCTAACTATGAGACGGCACAAAAGGATATTCCTAATTACGTATACGTTGGATTAAACAATACGACATCTAATGTAACTGTTGGTGGTGTCAAATTAAAGGTTCCTATAAATGTTAAAGGTGCTGAAAAGAGTTTACCTGCATCTGGAACTATGGATCAGGAAGGAAATAATGGTACAGTTGTTTACGTTTACATGCCAATTCAAGAATTAGATGTCAACGCTAAAAGAAGCGTAGTCAATGAAACCATTCATTATTTGGAACAAGGTACTAATGACACTTTAGACTCAGACTACAAAAACTCCATTACTTTCCTTCAAGGTACTAAGGATGGAAAATCAGTTACGTTATATCATAACGACGAAGATTCATTGACTGATCCTAATGCTTGGCACAATGCTACTGAAGGTGCAAGTTTTAACGCTGTTAAGAATCCAACTATTCAAGGATATCATGTTGTAGAAGTTGACAAAAATGATGCTGATCCTGATGACTTGTCTGAGGTAGAATCTAAAAATACTAGTTATGAGGGTGCTGATCAGGAATATACTGTTTATTACACCAAAAATAGTTCAGAAGGTGGTAACGGCGGTAATACTGATAACCCTGATCCCGAAGAACCAACCGATCCTGAGAATCCAACCGATCCTGAGAATCCAACCGATCCTGAGAATCCAACTGATCCTGAAAATCCAACCGATCCTGAAAATCCAACCG
>NZ_NIPR01000024.1 GCF_002872255.1 Companilactobacillus nuruki | reverse complement strand
ATAGCTCGAATATGCGCATAGTAGGCAGCGTCAGAAGTGTATAAGAGACATAAGTAAACCAGAGGAACTAGAAGCCTATTTACCGTGGAACTTTAAATCATCACGATTGAAAACGACTAACGAAGATAATCAAAAAATCGCCGCATAAATGAACACACAAAATCATCCGCATTCTCAAATGAGAGTACGGATGATTTTTTATTTTTCAATACGGTCAGTTATTAGGTGCTTACCATTGTCCTTTCAATGGATGGCTCAAGCTGGTCGTCAACAATTATTTCATCTCTGTACTATACCGGGTACTAATTATGTAATTAGACGAAATGTTATTGAAAAAGTTGGTGGATGGGATGTAAAGGCACTAGCCGAAGATACTGAAATTAGTTTCCGAGTTTATCAAATGGGTTATCGGATTAAATTTCAACCACGAGCAGTTACTTGGGAACAAGAACCACAGACACTTGATGTTTGGTTTCATCAAAGAAAACGTTGGGTCGAAGGTAATATCTACGTTATAGTAAAAAATGCTAAATTGCTTTTTCAAAAGAAAGGACGTCCAATTAGATTTGATTTAATGTACTTCTTGTCGGTATATTTCATATTAATGACGTCATTGATTTTGTCAGATAGTGTGTTCATCCTTTCAGTGGCAGGAGTAGTTCACTCTGATTTACAAGGATTCAGTAATTCGTTATGGCTTTTTGCAGTTACGATGTTCGTGGTAAGTACATTCTTAACAATTACTACAGAAAAAGGGGAATTAACTTTTAGTAATTTTCTATTAATAATATTTATGTATTTAGTTTATAGTCAAATGTGGTTGGCAGTAGCGGCTAACGGAATGGTGGGGTATATTCGTGAACAAGTCTTTCATCAACAAGCAAAATGGTATAAGACCAAACGTTATCAATAAGGTGGTTTATTTTGGCCTGTTATTAATTGGAGTCATGATAGGATTTCTATCCCAAAGTAATTTGGTTCTAGCAGATGATACCTATACTTATACCCAAAACTTTCAGAATAAAACATCTACCTTGTCAGGTAAATCTGTTCAATCAAGCATGTATTTTGTAAAAATGGATTATTGGGATGTTAAGAAGGCAACCTTTAATTTGAATTATCAGGTTTCTCAATTATCATCAAGACAGAATTCAGATATAACGGTTTCAGTTAATGGAGTAAAATTTGACTCTTTTCGTCCTAAAGATGAGACTGGATTTCAATCGCAGCAAATTGAAATTCCATTAAATCTACTAAAAGGATCTAATAAAATTCAAATTAATGGTCAGATTTTGAATCAAGATGGAGACAAGGATTATCAACTACAACAAACTCCAGCCAATTGGTTAACAATAAAAAAGGGTTCAAATATTAATTTTGAATATACTTTGAAACAAGCTGAAAACACATTACATTCTTTCTATCATCATTTTTCAGGGGAAGATACTGTAACCTCTCAACATTCTAAGATTGTCACGGCCAATAATCCCACTGGGGATGAATTGACAGCCAGTATGATTGCTTTATCAGGTGAATCTCGAGTGATTACTACTGATAATGATCAAGTACATGTTTTAAAAATGAATGATATGAATGCTCAAAAAGACGATTATCTAATGGTCGTAGCGAAATATAATAAGTTGCCAGCAGATTTGAAAAAACAAGTTAGTCGTAAAGAAATTGAAAATAAAGCTGTTATTAAAACTTACTATGCAGATAATCGATATTATTTAATCATCACTGCTGAAACCGGGGCTTTATTAAAAAAGGCAGCCCGTTTTGTCGCTAATGAGGAATTAATGAACGAAACTGATAAAGCAGTTGAAGAGGTTGATAATTCGACTGATACTTTCACATCGATTTTACATGATAATGGACACTATAAATTGACTAGTTCAGAAGATAATATTCAAGGTGCTGGTCATCGGGAGTCAAGTTATTTTATTACTTTGCCAAATGACCATACTAACATCGATGGTTCGTTAATTAAATTGAAATTTAGGTATAGTAAAAACTTGAACTTTAATCGTGCTTTAGCAACGGTTTATGTAAACAATACGATTGTTGGTAGTAAAAAATTAACCGCAGCTAAGGCTGATGGTGATACATTAACTATCAATGTTCCTAGGGGGATTACACTTGGAAATAGTTTCCAAGTTAGGGTAGCCTTTGATTTGGAAATGTTGGATCAAAATACTTCAGATAATAGTGATACACCATGGGCACAAGTTGAACCGCAGTCTAGTATTTATGTGAAGTCGGAACGAAGCAATGATTTATTGTTTAGTAATTATCCAACCCTTTTTATCAATAATCAAAGTTACGATAATATTGCGGTTATAGTGCCTAAAAAATTAGATAATTATGACTTCAGTACTTTAACAAATATTTTTAACTTAATTGGTAATTTTTCAAAGGGCAATACTGGCGATATTCAATTTTATACAAAAGAGCCAAGTAAGAGTGTGCTACGGAACAGTAATGTTATTGTTGTTGGTACCCCTAAGACTAATAGTTTTATTAGGACATTGAATTCTAAGCTTTACTTTAAATATTCTAAAAACTTTGATCGTATTGTTTCAAATGAAAAGCTAAGTATTGAAAAAGATTATGGTAAAACTATTGGCACTGATCAATTATTAAGATCGCCGTATAATGATAAGAAGGGGCTTTTAGTAGTGACTGGTCCAAGTTCAAAGGCTACATATTTTGCCTCGACACAAATTAATTTTCAAAAGAATATTCAACAATATAATGGCGATGCGATTATAGTAGATTCTAATAATGCACATTATAGTTATCGCTTTAAAAAGAATAAAGCAATTGATAAATCGTTGGAAACAAAGAATTTTATTAGTCGTAATTCACAATTAATGATTTATTTAGGATTTGCTATTATTGTGTTGATAATGATTGGTGTCGGTGTATTTTTGACGATAAGAAAACAAGGCATAAATAACGGAGGAAATAAGAGTGGAGAATAAAGATGAAAGAAATTCCCTTTTTGCCGATGTAGGTCTGTTGTCTTTTTTAGCATTGTTCGGTGCGACCGCAATATTAATGGTTCTAAGCGGTAATTTGTTCTTAAATACTATCTATCTATTCTGTACGATTGCTCTATTAATGATGACTTATTTCTTTGGCATTTTGCCTAGTTTAATTTCTAATATTACGTTTATTGCAATCCAAGCAGTAGTCATGATTTATCAATATTTGAATAAGTCGACAGCTATACCTTGGCAACTGAGTTTCTGGATGGTTATTCCAATTCTTTTGTCATTAGCTTTATATACGATGACCAAAAATCAGATAGCCTTACAGAAGTCTAATGGGGAGTTAAGGACGGCTTTAATTGAACGTGGTGCATTTGATGAACAAACGAATTTGCGGACCACAGTGGCCTATATTGAAGATATAGCCGTCTTTGCTGAAACTAATCGTCGTTTTGAGATTCCCGTTACAACTGCAATTATTAAGATTCGTTATTTTAATGATTTGAAGCGAATGATGAGTTCAAATCATTTACAACATCTTTTGAAGTTAACAACTGATTCAATTAAAGAAAAAACACGGACAAATGATATTACATATTTGTTAAATAATGAAGATCCTACTTGGGCGATTCTTCTGTATACCAATGAAAAAGGTGCAGGAATTGCGACACAAAGGATCAAAGAGGGATTTGAGAAGAATGTTAAATCAGATGTTTCATTGAATACGATGGCTATTTCAATGGTTGTTGGTATAGCAACATGGGATGGAGAAACAATGAAGACTCCATACGATTTGATGAATGCCGGTATTCGTGAAACTCAATATGATGTTTAAATAAAAAGCCTGTGATTGAATTTTCAATCACAGGCTTTTTATGTAAGCACCTAATAACCGACCGTCTATGATTTAGGCGGAATTCGAATTATGATTATCTCATCAAACATATTGGTGAGGTATTTTTTTATGGAAAATCAACCTGAAATCGTGAAGGTCAATGTCCCTAAGGCTTTAAGCGAAGCTAAGCCGTCAGTACCCAGTCGGGCGCTTCATATTCGTATCGATCAACAAAAATCAGTAACTGTTTATAGAT
>NZ_NIPR01000023.1 GCF_002872255.1 Companilactobacillus nuruki | reverse complement strand
GTCGGTTATTAGGTGCTTACTCAATAAGAACAAAGTTAATCATTTTTTTATTAAGAAAATTTGTTGTTTCAAAACATTCTTTGCTGCTTAAAATCCTTTTAAAGATAATTTTTTTATCCATATTTTCAATAATGTCGCCACCATTAGTTATGATATATTGCTTCGGTCCGAGTATACCTAACTCGTCTGCAACTCCCATCATTCCTTCTAATGTCCGTCCTGAATAAAGAACTACTTTTATTCCACTATTGAGTGCATTACGTATTGCTGCTTTGTTGTGTTGTGTAATTGATTTATCAGTACAAAGCGTTGTTTCATCCAAGTCCAATGCAATTAATCTATAATCCATTTTTAGCTCCCCTTTAATTAACATAATTACATTGTAAGCCTTTTCTCAAAGAACATTCATACAAAAATCACAAGATAAGTTAATTATATTCTGGATTTATGAAAGTAACCTAAAAAATGACAGTCCATTACTACTAAAGTAATGGTACCTAGAATAGAGAGAACTGTGTTTAGTATTTTCCAACGCCACCAGTTTGTGGCAATTGAACATCAATTGGTTGGGTAGCAGGTTTACTTTCTTTTACTAATGAATAGGAGATATAGTATCAACAATCTTATGCGGTAGTAGTACTAAAAATTTCATCCGCCTTAACAGGTGTAGCTAATTAATGTAATTGTTTCTAAAACGGTTATTAATATGTTGCTAATAAAAAAAGATTCAGTAAAAGATTGTTAAAAATCTTTTACTGAATCTTTTTTATTATGGTTATATCAGCCAATTAATATTATTGATTATCAGATGATGTACCACTATTAGTTGTAGCACCACTAGTATTTCCACCAGAGCTACCACTGTCAGGAGTTGATGTAGAACTACCATTAGAATCGTTATTTCCACCAGTCGTGCCACCGGTATTACCAGTGTTACCAGTATTATTACTACTATTGTTAGAAGAACTATTTCCATTATTATCAGTAGAATTATTATTTGTTGTACCGCTGGAATTATTATTTTCATTCGTTGTTTGACTATTCGAGTTTGTTCCTGTACCAGTTTCAGTATTACCAGTTGAATTAGTTTCATCTTCGTCGTCGTTTGATTCTGAGGTACTGCTTGAACGGCGATTAGTTGTCACTTGATTACTGCTAGAACTGGAGGCACTGCTTGTTGAATAGTCAGAACTCTTATATGGATTAGATGGGGCATGACCTTTAACAAATAACTCCTTAGTGTATGTTGAGGGACTGGAACTAGGTGAAGCAACGACTGGAGTTTCTGAACCATTATTCTTGATCATCATAGATACTACTGAATTAGGTTTTTTCCAGTTAGGATTACTATCAGATTGACTAGCCAAATAACTCATTTCAGCCTTATAAATTTTACCGGCAACACTTTGATAAGTGGAGCTGATACCATTTTGATTTGGCGCATCGTAACCGGTCCAAACACTAATAGAATAATTCTTTGTATAACCGTTATACCATGAATCTTTAGCAGTTCCGCTTAAAGCAGGATTACTTGCTAATACGTTACTGTCATAATTAGTAGTACCAGTTTTACCAGCTTGATGTAAACCAGATATATTTGCATAAGTAGCATAACTACTTGGCACACCCTTAAGCATATCGGTAATCATATAAGCCGTCGATTTCTTCATAGCTCTTGTACCAGACTTACTGTAATTATGAGTTAATCCATCAGCTGTTTCAATTTTTGAAACATAATATGGTTTATAATATGTTCCACCATTAGAGAAAGCGGCATAGGCTGAAGCACCTTGAAGTGATGAAACCTCACCACCGATACCCACTGATAGGCCATTCTCTGAAAGATTAATTCCTAGATTAGAAGCAAAACCTTTTGCCTTTGATAATCCAACAGCAGATAACGTTCTAACCGCAGGAATATTACGAGAATTAACCAAAGCCTCACGCATACTCATTTGACCTTCATACTGCTCATCCCAATCTTTTAATTGGATATTAGTTCCGGCATAAGTATATTCAGTATCTTCAAGTTGATGATATGTTGACCAATTAAGGTATTCAATTGCTGGAGCATAATCCAAAATTGGTTTCATAGTTGAACCATTGCTACGGCTGGTTTGAACAGCTCGGTTTAAGCCGAATTGAATATCACCTAAATTACGACCACCAATCATAGCGACGACTTTACCATTATTAGGGTCAACAATTGTAGCACCAACTTGCATCTTAGAATCAGGGAACTGAACATAATTAGAAGAATTAACGATATTATATAAACGTTTTTGAGCATCGTAATCCATATTGACAGTAATCTTCAAATTATCACGATAGGGGTCGAACCCTTTCTTCTTAACTTCAGTAATAGCTTCCTTGATATAAGGATCGGCAATGATACGCTTGGTATTATTACTATTAGTTACTTTCTTATATGGTTCAAGCCCGTCACTAATTGGGGTATTGATAGCATCTTCCGCCTGTGCCTTAGTGATCTTATTATTAGCATACATAGCCCGAATTACAAGATCACGACGTTGCTTAGCTTCGGTGGGATGAGTATAAGGATCGTAATTACTTGGAGCATTCGGTAAACCTGCTAACAGTGCCATTTGAGGCAGAGATAATTGTTTTAAGGTTTTACCGTAATAGTATTTGGCACCGGTTTCCACACCATAAATACCATTGTTTAAATAAACTTTATTCATATAGAATTCAAGGATTTGCTGTTTAGAGAATTTTTGACTAATACGCATGGCCAACCATGCTTCTTGCATTTTACGTTTAAAAGTTTGGTCTTTGGTATCAGTTGAAAAGACTGTCAATTTAACAAGTTGCTGCGTTAAAGTACTACCACCTTGTAAAGTACCTTTAGTAATATTATTAACAGCAGATTTAACAATTCTAACTGGATCGATACCAAGTGGTTCATTGTAAAAGTTTTTATCTTCAATAGAGACTACGGCATCTTCCATTTGTTGAGGTACTTTATCAATTGTTACGTAATTTCTTTTGTTGTCTCCTAAGGAAGCAATCTGTTTTCCAGTTGAGTCGACGATTGTCGAAGATCCACCACTTTGTAGATTTTCTTGACTGACGGTTGGAGCACTAAAAGCATAATATACGAAGACAAACAAAAATATTCCGACTAATACAGCCACAATAGCCATAATCCATTTAAGAATAGTTTTGAATGTGAATATACTAGTATTCTTATTATTCATTATTTCTCCTTCCTGCTCTCTATTAGTTGTTGTATAGCGCCAACATAAGGTAAAGTAGGATTGTAATTTGCCTCGATTTCAATTGAACATTTAATGATATCCTTAAGTTGGATAGATTTAGCACCATCGTTCTTTTGTGCATCCCAATGTTCAAAAAGATCGTTTGCAGGCATTATAAAATAGCGTTTAAGAGTAACGTACTTTATAATAACAAAGCAGATACCGCCTTGTCTTTGACACATTCTTAGGTGGTCAATCTGATGTTGATGAAAGTTCTTTAATGGAAACGTATTTTTATTTTTAGTTTCTTTAGCTTCAAAATCAACATAGTAGCCATTATAAACACCATTATAATCGGTTGTAGAAGCCTGCCTAAAATAAGCTTCCTTAATGACGGCCTTGCTACGTTTAGGGTAGTCAACTTTAACAATTTGTATTGGCGTTGGCTTTTTATAAATTACAGCAATTTCATGGCTACGGTAATACTTATTACTTTCATTAATTTCCTCCTCTAAGGTCATACCACGATCACCAAATATTAATTTCTTTTTAGCGTTCGTAGCGTGTAGGGAAGGCTTTGATGGACTATTAAAGATTCGACCATCAGGGTAGTTTATTTTCAAAATATCAACTCCTACTGTGCAAATTATACCATGATGACAAAGATATTAATTATTGGAGAGATTCTTTATGATTAAAAATTTATGGATAACAGGGTACCGTTCTTATGAATTAGGTATTTTTAAAGATAATGATCCAAAAGCAAAAGTAATTCAAGATTTTTTTGAACAAAGAATTACTAATTATATAGATGATGGAACTGAATGGATTTTAACTGGTGCCCAGATGGGTACTGAACAAATTGTTGGAAAAGCTGTACAAGAAATCAGGAAAAAAGACTATAATATTAGACATGCGGTAATGTTGCCGTTTTCAGAATTTGGTAATCAGTGGAACGAGAACAATCAACTATTATTAAATGTTTTTTTAAGAAAGGCTGACTATGTTAATAAAGTTAGCAATATGAGTTATCATAGTCCTAGGCAACTAAAAACGTGGCAAAATTTTATGCTTAAACATACTGATGGGGCATTAGTATTTTATGATCCCGAAAGTGGTGGCAAACCTAAATATGATTATGAAGCAATTAAGGCTTATCAAGATCAAGGAAATGACTATAATTTGGAGTTAATTGATTTTGATTCTATGCAGGACTTTGCTAATATGTTATATGATAGTTAAGATATAAGACAATAATTAACACTGGGGTGTTTAAAAATGGATAATATGAATGGAATGAATCAACAAAATAATAATGGTAATGATTTTTCTTTAAATTATCAACCAAATGATATTCTACAAAAAGAATTCAAAACAAAAATGCGTGGTTATGATCCAACAGAAGTGGATCAATTTTTGGATGGCGTTATCAAAGACTATGAAACTTTTACAAATGAAATCAGTCAATTGAAATCTGAAAATGAGAATTTAATGCAAGCTCGCAATGCAGGTGCCGGTAATAATCAAAATTTTCAACAGGCAAGACCACAAAATAGAATGAGACCTCAACCTAAGCCATCCATGAGTGCTTCGGCTGAATCACCAACTAACTATGATATTTTGAAACGTCTCTCAAACCTTGAAAAGCGTGTCTTTGGTCATGATTTTGCCAACGGAGTTCCTGAAAATAACGAATCAAAGCAATTTGCTTCAGCCGTTGTACCTAATAATAATATGGGTAACCATGATGGCATTGAAAGTGGTCATACTGAAATTAATCCTCGTATGAACCAACAGACGGCTCCAATGAATAATAACAATGGATTTAATAATTCTAATAATTTCCAACCTAATCGTCCGATGAATAATAATGGTTCAAACCAAGGACAAAATAATTTTAATGGAAATTTAAATAATAATAACAATTATAATCAATTTTAGTGTATACTATTCAAGTCGGTAAATTACGAGTAATCGCGGTCTAGTTATCTAGGCTGAGGAAAGTCCACGCCCGCGCGAGCTGAGATGCTTGCAGTGTTCGTGCTTGGCCCAATAAGCCAAGGTACCTTTTTGGTAACGGCAGTGAACGCACTAAGGCTTTTAGCTATGTGTTACTAGCTTGAAAGTGCCACAGAGACGAAGTATTGTAAGAAATTACAATAGTGGAACGAGGTAAACCCCGCGAGCGGGCAACCCAAACTTTGGTAGGGGCGCTTCATAACGAGAAATGAATCTACTGTGAAGGCTTAATTGTAGATAGATGATTACTTACTGTATTAGGTCGCCAACCTAATACATGGACAAAACGTGGCTTATAGGAATTTATCGAGGCAAAGGGACGACTTGTTCGTCCTTTTTTTATACAAAAATTTAAAAACGAGGGGCAATATGAAATTAATTGCGACTATGTCAAGCGGCTTTGAATCTGTAACCGCAAAAGAACTACAAAATTTGGGATACGATACAAAAACCGAGAATGGTAAGGTCTATTTTGATGGTGAATACGAAGACATTGCTAAGGCCAATTTATGGCTACGTAGTGCTGATAGGATCAAAATATTGATCGACACTTTTAAGGCAACTACCTTTGAGGAATTATTTGATAAGGTTTATGCCATCAATTGGGATAATTGGTTGCCATTGAACGCAGCTTTTCCAATCAAGGCTCGAACAGTAAAATCACAATTACATTCTGAACGTGATATTCAAGCTATTACTAAGAAAGCCATTGTTAACAAAATGGCTGATGTCTTCATGCGTCGTGGTAGATTACCTGAGACTGGTGCAAAATTTCAAATTGAAACTAGAATTCATAAAGATCAAGTAGAAGTCACTCTAGATACTACTGGTGAATCACTTTACAAACGTGGTTATCGTATTGAACATGGAGCTGCACCTTTAAAAGAAAACTTTGCGGCGGCAATGATTCTCCTAACTGTTTGGCATCCAGAGGAAGATCCATTTATGGACCCTACAACTGGTTCCGGGACAATAGCAATTGAAGCAGCCAGAATGGCCAAAAATATTGCGCCAGGTATTCAACGCCACTTTTTATTTGAAGATTTTGATTGGTTCGATGAAAAAATCCTTGAGAATCTTAAAGAAGAGGCAAAGGCTGGAGTTAAAGATATTCCACTAGATATTTTTGCTAGCGATATTGATGGATCAATGATTGATGTTGCTAAATTGAACGCTCATGATGCTGGCGTGTTACATGATATTCAATTTAAACAAATTGCCGTTAAGGATTTAAAGATTGAAGGGGAGTATGGAACTATCATTACTAACCCTCCTTACGGACAACGAATGAGTGATATGGAAAATGTTCGTAAACTATACAAAGAAATGGGAGAAGTCTTTGTGACCGCTCCCACTTGGAATAAATATATTTTGACCAGTGATACTGAATTCGAAAAGTATTACGGTCAACAGGCTACTAAGAAACGTAAACTTTATAATGGTTCTTTAAGAACTGATATGTATCAATACTGGGCTAAACATTAAAGACTGTCTCGTCTGTGTAGATCCCAAAGAATAACTAAAATAATAACTATGGTAATAATCAATGAAAATACCCAAGACCATCGCTGGTCGGCAATTGGTAATTTCATATTCATTCCATAAAACCCTGATACGATCGTGGGAATACTGAGGACAATTGTGTAAATCGTCAGTACTTTCATGGTCGTATTTGTTCTATTGTTCAAAATGTTGTTATATGTGTTTGAAATACGGTCGATGACATCAGAGCTCAGGTCAACTTGATTTTTGATTTGTTCAATTTCAACTAAAGAGTCATTTAAATGTTCACGAGTTGTTTTTGATAGATGAAGACTTTGTACTTTACCTGAAGAAACTAGATCCAATTGTCTGGCTACTGATAAATTATCGTTTATAGCTGTGGTTAAATATGTTGTAAGATCTTCTAAATCAGCTAGGTCTAAAATTTGGCTCTCTGAAGAATGATGTTTTTTGATCATTTTTTGAATTTTATTTCTTTGGACATCAGTTTCATTAATTTGATCACTGTAATCATTGGATATTTGATCAAAAGTATTGAAGATATATTCCCATAATTCTTTACTTTCATCGTCCTTTAGATGGTTCTTTGCTATCAAAATGTAATCCTTAATGTAATGAGTAGCATCATTAGTAAATAAAAATATTTGTTCATCTTTAATTGCTAAGGAAATAGGCAATACCCTTTGAGAAATATCAGTGATTTTATTATTCTCATTTTGTACGTTAAAAACAATTAAATAAGTATCGGTAATTTCATCGTATTCAAAACGGGCTCGCTCATTTTCATCATCAGCATAATCTAGGATTTCGTTTGTCAATTTGTACTTCTCAATTAATTGTGTCCTGTCTTCATCATTAAGTGTCTTGGTAGAATGAATGTCAATTAATTTTATGTTTTGGTTTAATACTATTTCATTAATCATATTTTTCCCCTTAATAATGATAATGATACCAAAAATAAAAAATGGGTCGAGAATTATTTTTCTCGGCTCATTTTTTAGTAAATTTAAAGATTCATTAATTAAGGAGTAAATAATTTACCTAAATCTTCTTTAGGAATTCCCTTAAAGTAGTCATCTAGATTAAATTGGTCAAGTACTTTTAAAATCTCATCACGATCAAATTTAACATTTAATAATTTTTGTTTAATATCATTAACATCTTTCATACCGAAAAAGTCGCCATAAATTTCGATATGTTCAATCTTTCCATTTTCAATATTATAACGCACATCTACTGTACCCATATCAAAATGTTTTCTTTGTTTAGCCGTGAAATCAGGTGACTTACCATAAACCCAATCCCAATTGTAATAATATTGCTCTTTGATTTTATCAATTTCTTTTTGTTCAGCTTCAGAGACAATATATTCGCGATCCTTGATTTCTTCAAGGCTATTAGCATGGAAAAGTTCTAGAAGCAATCTATCACGAAATTCTTCAGTAGATAGATTTTGATATTCTTTAGCCAAATATGGTCGTAAATTGGTTACTCGACTTCTGATTGATTTAATACCCTTAGATGCTATTTTGTCTTTTTGAACATGTAGAGCTTTTGTTAAAACATCCAGATCAACATCAAGAGATAATGTACCATGTGAGAAGGTTTTTCCATTTCTTGAATACATGGCATTACCGGAGAACTTTTTGCCATCTACGAGCAAATCATTTCGACCAGATACCTCGGCACTAGTGGCTCCCATTTTATGTAATGCATCAATGATAGGTTGTGTGAATGATTTAAAATCACCAAAATTTTTATCATTAGAATCAACAACAAAGCTAAAACATAAATTACCAAGATCCTGATAAACGGCTCCACCACCAGAAATACGACGAGTAACAGTAATATTATTATCTTTAATATAATTACTATTTATTTCTTCCAGCGTATTTTGGTTTCGACCTACAATAATACATGGCTTTTCAATATAAAAAAGCACCAAAGGTTCATCGAACTTAACATTATTCATTAAATATTGTTCTGTAGCTAGGTTATCGCGAATATCACGATCTTTCATTACAACATAGTACATAAAAAAGCCCCCTCATTGGAATTGAAAACGTTTTAATAGTAGCATACTTTCTAAATTGTAGATACTATTTTAAGTTTGTTCTTAAATGAATCATTTCTTGATGAACTAGTGCATGAGCTGCACCATTATCCTTATCAGATATATGTTTAGCAAAATATTCAGGAAACAATGCTAGGGACTTTAAAATTTCATTTAATATCGGTTGATAATGTTTTGAATAGTTTTTGACAATACTATCTATTACTATTTGACTATCAGAATGAATTAATAATATTTCATGGTTCCAATTATTATCTATAATTTTTTTCAAAGCCTGGTTTAATGCTAAGAATTCTAGATAATGATTGTCATCAAAATTTTCCCTATGAGCATCTTTATAAATATTATTATTGACCTTTATTACGTATGAAACGACGCCCAGATTTAAATTAGTATTTAATCCAGCATCGGTGTACAATTTAATCATATTATTTAGAACCTTTCAGGAGATATTATGTCAAAGAAACATTTCGTTCAACCAACTGGCGCATGGGGAATTATCATGTGGTCAATTGCTTTGAGCCTGGTTTGTTTAGGTATCATTATGCAATTGGAGATCATGGCGTTCAGTTTTATTCCTTTTTTAATTTGGATCATTGATGGAATTTACGTCTTTTATATTATAGCCAATTCATGGGTTAAAATAACAGCCGACCAAGTTATCATTAAAGAACCATATTATAAGACACGAACTTTTAAACATTCAGATGTTACTATAAAAGAGAATAGTAAATGGAGTATAGAACTAGATTTTAATAATAAAGATTTCTTTCCATTTAGGGTTACATCCACAAGGGGAATTTTAAATATAATTAGAAAAGAAGCAGGTGAAAGCAATGTCATTTCCAAGTGATATCGAAATTGCTCAAATAAACGAGCATGACAATATGAAGAATATTAACGAAATTGCTGGCAAGATTGGTTTGACGCCAGATGATATTGAACCATACGGACACTATAAAGCTAAGTTTTCTGGCCGCAGTATTACTAAAACTATGGAAGAAAAAGATGATGGTAAGCTTATTCTTGTTACCTCAATTAATCCAACTCCTGCGGGAGAGGGTAAATCTACTGTTGCTATTGGTCTAGCTGATTCATTACAATCATTAGGCAAGAAAACAGTCTTAGCATTACGTGAGCCATCATTAGGTCCAGTTATGGGTATGAAGGGTGGAGCCACTGGGGGTGGATTCGCTCAAGTAGTTCCAATGGAAGATATTAATCTTCATTTTACCGGCGATATGCATGCATTGACTAGTGCCGTTAATACTTTGGCTGCATTAATTGACAATCATGTTCATCAAGGTAATCAACTAAACATTGATCCTAGAAGAATTGTTTGGAAACGTGCTTTGGACATCAATGATCGTGCTTTAAGAAATATTGTTATTGGTCTTGGTGGACCTTTCAATTCAGTTCCTCGTGAAGAACATTTTGAAATTACGGTTGCTAGTGAATTAATGGCAGTTCTATGTTTGGCTCAAGACATTGATGACTTAAAAGAACGTATTTCAAGTATTTTAATTGCTTATACATACGACAAGAAACCAGTTTTTGTTCGTGATTTGCGTGTTGAAGGTGCCATTACGGTACTATTAAAAGATGCTTTGAAGCCAAACTTAGTTCAAACACTTGAAAATACACCAGCTATTATCCACGGTGGTCCATTCGCCAATATTGCTCACGGATGCAATAGTATCTTAGCAACTAAATTAGCTATGAAATTGGGCGACTATGCTGTTACTGAAGCCGGATTTGGTGCTGATTTGGGTGGTGAAAAGTTCCTAGATATAGTTACTCCAAAATTAAATCATGCTCCAAACGCAATTGTAATCGTTGCAACGGTTAGAGCCTTAAAATATAATGGCGGTCAAGAATTAGCAGATATTCAAAATGAAGATCTTAATGCTTTGAATCTTGGATTCAAAAACTTAAAACGTCATATTCATAATATGCGCTACTATAATATTCCGGTTGTAGTTGCAATCAATAAATTTGCTACTGATACTGACAATGAAATTACTCTTTTAAGAACACTTTGTGATGAGGTTGGAGTTGATGTTCAATTAGCTGAGATTCACCACAATGGTAGTAAAGGTGGTCAAGAATTAGCTAAGGCAGTTATTAAGGCTACTGAAAAAGATTCTAACTACACTCGTTTATACGAAGATGAAGAGACAACTGAAGCCAAAATTGCAACTATTGCATCTGAAGTTTATGGTGCTAATAATGTTGAATATAGCAAGAAAGCTCGTAATCAATTGCAGATTCTTAAAGACAATGCTTGGGATGATTTACCTGTATGTATTGCTAAGACTCAATACTCGTTGAGTGATGATCCTAAGAAGCTCGGATCTCCACGTGATTTTACTCTTCATGTAACGGATATCGTTCCTAAACTCGGTGCTGGGTTTGTTGTAGTGTTAACTGGAAATGTTATGACTATGCCAGGTTTGCCTAAAAAACCAGCTGCATTAGGAATGGATGTTGATAATGAGGGAACTATCGGAGGATTATTCTAGTGCAGTTGATCTATTGGCTACTATTTGCAGTTTTAGTTATTGGTGATCAGAGTCTTAAATACTATGTTAGCAATAATATTGCCACAATGAGTGTTCATGACCTTATCCCCGGGGTTCTATCAATTACGCATATCACTAATACCGGTGCGGCTTGGAGTATGTTAGAAGGAAAAATGTTATTCTTCTACCTAGTTACAATTGTTGCTGTTATTATTTTAGGATATTTATTTGTTAAATCTGATAAAAAGGATTATCTTTATCGTTTTTCTTTGATATTCTTATTAGCGGGAACAGTTGGAAATGCTATTGATCGTTTTACAAGGCACTTCGTTGTTGATATGTTTAATTTGGATTTCATCAACTTTCCAATCTTTAATCTAGCTGATACTTATATTACCATCGGGGTAATTTTGATTATCGGATCTTTGATTATTCAAGTAGCAGGTGAGAAAAATAATAAGTAAATCTTATAACTTAGAATATAATGAAACAAAAAAAGTTCGTTTGGATTCATATCTAAACGAACAATTGACAGACCTAACTAGATCACAACTCCAGAAATTTATTAAAGAAGATAATGTTTTGGTTAATAGCCAAACCGTTAAGAAAACTGGAACAAAGCTGACCGCTGGAGATAAGATTATTGTTAATGTTCCTGAAGAGGAACCTATTAAAGCTATTCCCGAGAATATTCCTATCGATATCATATATGAAGATAAGGATGTCATCGTGGTTAATAAGCCACAAGGGATGGTTGTACATCCTGCGGCAGGCCATCCAGATAAGACTTTGGTTAACGCCATCTTGTATCATTGTAAAATTAACGATGATGATGTAATCAGACCTGGAATTGTTCATCGTATTGATAAAGATACATCTGGTTTATTGATGATAGCTAAAAATGATTTAGCTAAACAATCATTAATGAAACAATTAAAAGAGAAGAGTAATCTTAGAGAGTATTTGGCCATCGTACATGGTAATTTCAAAGAAAAAACTGGCAAAATTACTGCACCACTTGGTCGTTCCAAAACAGATCGTAAAAAACAAGCAGTTGTTGAAAATGGACGCCATGCAGTAACTCATTTTACGGTGCTAGAGCAATTCGAAAATTATTCACTTTTAAAATTAAAATTAGAAACTGGTCGGACACATCAGATTAGAGTACATTTACAATACATTGGTCATCCTGTAGCGGGTGATCCTTTGTATGGTCCAAAGAATACTTTGTCTGGTAATGGACAATTCTTACATGCACAAACTTTAGGGTTTGTTCATCCTAGAACTAATGAATGGATGGAATTCTCAATTGATCCTCCTAAGATTTTCCAAGATACGTTGGCACAATTACGACGTTGACAGTCAAGGAGTCGTGCTATAATCTAAAAATAGAATTGTGTGCGATTATAAAAAAAGTAAAGCACTCACTTTGTGAGTGCTTTTTTGAAAGTAGGGAAATTTATGGCTAAAGAAATTATTGATGGTCAAACAATGACACGTGCTTTGACCCGAATTACATATGAAATTATTGAAAGAAACAAGGGAATCGATGATCTTGTTTTAGTTGGAATCAAGACTCGTGGAGTTTATGTAGCTCATAGAATAGAATCCAGATTAAAGCAATTGGAAAATATTAGTATTCCTGTATCCGAATTGGATATTACACCATATCGTGATGATCAAACTCATGACGAAAACGACATTTCAAAAATAAAAACGGAACCATTAGATATTGATATAAATAATAAACATGTTATTTTAACTGATGACGTACTTTATACAGGTAGGACTATTCGTGCTGCCATGGATGCCTTAATGAGTGCCGGCCGTCCAAAGAAAATTTCCTTAGCTGTTTTAGTTGATCGTGGACACAGAGAATTACCAATCAGAGCAGACTTTGTTGGTAAGAATATTCCAACCTCTCAAAAGGAAAAAATCAAAGTATCAATGAAAGAAATCGATGGAGAAGATAAAATCGAAATCGAATAATTAATATTTTGGGGAGTTGCTATAAATGAAACGTTATTTAATTTTAGAAGATGGTACTGTATTTCCTGGAGAGGGTTTTGGATCTTCTATTATTACTACGGGACAATTGGTTATATCAAATAACCGTACAGGGATTGAACAATCAGTCACTGATCCTGATACAGAAGGTCAAATTATTGCCTTTACAATTCCTTCTGTTGGTAATTCAGGGATTAATCGTGATTTCTATGAATCAATCAATTCCCAATGTAAAGGAGTAGTAATTGGATCATCTAGTTTATCAACAGTTGATGATTCAGTTTCCTTTGAAGATTGGATTGCCGGTTTAAAAATACCAGGAATCAAGAATATTGATATTAGGGCTTTAGCAAAACATATTGCTGAACATGGCGAGATGAAGGCTAGTATCATGGATACTCATGATGAGCATGCTATTGATCAGATCAAAGCCTTGGTGTTGCCTCCAGATTTAGTTAAAAGAGTTTCAACTCGTCAATCATATCCAAATCCCAATATGGGATTAAAAATTGTTATTGTTGATTTAGGATTAAAATATTCAATTCTTCGTCAGCTATCATACCGTGATTGTAATTCAATCATTGTTAATTACAATTCAACAGCCGAAGAAATTGAGAATCTTCATCCAGACGGAATAATCTATTCTAATGGACCAGGAGATCCGAAAGACTTACCAAATACTATTAAAACAATTCAAATCTTGCAGAAGAATTATCCGCTTTTAGGTATTGGCCTAGGAAACTTACTCATTGCCCTAGCTAACGATTGCCAAATCGAAAAGCTTAAAACACCGCATCATGAATCGTCCTTAGCAGTTAAAGAAGTTGCCAGTGGCAAAATTGATTTTGTCAATCATAATCATTCGTATACTTTGGATCAAAAGTATATTGGTGCCTCAGATTTTATTGTAACGAATGTTTGTGTGGCTGATGGAACTATCGAAGGCATTCGTCATGAATACCTTCCAATTATGTGTGTACTTTTTGAACCAGAAGCGGCTCCTGGACCAACTGATGGATATTATGTTTTTGATGAATTCATTGATTTGATTGAGTCAGTAAAGAAGCAGGAAGGGGCTAGAAGTCAATGGAATTAGATGAAATACATACTATTTTAGTTATTGGCCCCACTAGCAGCGATAAAAACGTTGACCTTTCAACGGCACTTTATGATACGGTCAACATTTTACATCAGCTTGGATATAAAATATCTATTATTGTGGAAGATCCAACGTCCCTACTATCATCAGGGGTATTTTACGATAAAACGATCGTTGAAAAGGTAACTGGTGAAAATGTTCTAAACTTTGTTCAAACATATCATCCTGATGCGATTCTACCAACAGTTGGCGATCGTAACGCATTAGGTATTATTTCTAGCTTAAATGGAAAAATTGGGACGACCAAAATTTTAGGTCCAAATTTTGCGGCATCGTTAGCAACGTTTAAACGAGAATTATTTATTAAACGTTTAACTAAAGCAAAATTACCAGTTATTAAGTTCATTTCATCTAATGATGAAAAAGAAATCTATGAATTTATTCGTTCAATTGGCTTTCCAATTATTGCTCGGCGACGATACTCCAATCGTCATTCTAGTGGTTGGACCAATATCAATAATCTATTTGAACTAGATAATTTCATGGCCATGGAAGAATTAGATGACACAAAAATTGAAATTGAACGCAGCATCAGAGGATTTAGTGAATATTCATTTACCGTTTTAAGAGATCGTTATGATAATTCTTCGTTGGTTGGAACCATTGAGGATATTGAACCAATTGGAATCCATCATTTAGATTCTAATCTTATTTCTCCAGCCATTTCTTTGAACGATTCCAAACTTCAACGATTGAGAAATTATTCAATAAAATTGGCACGAGCATTTAATATTGTTGGTATCTGTACAGTTCATTTTGCTTATAATCATATAACCAAAGAATCGTATATTACTGAGTTTATTCCCCGATTGAGTGAAGAGACTAAATTTTTAGAATATGCTACAAGTTACCCGGTGGCCACTGCGGTAGCTGAGTTATGTTTAGGTTATCATTTGGACAAGTTACAATTAGATGCGGGTAGTTTCTTTAACGGAGCGACGGAGCCGTTTGTAGATCATATTACGTCCCGTTTTCCTCAATGGAAGACTCCAGGTCAAAAATATTTAGGTCCTAGCAAAACATCTGATTCAAGTATTGTGGTCAATGGTTTTAGTTTAGAAGAGGTTCTAAACAAAGGCGCATTGAACGATAAATTGAATAATAATTTTGATCGATACAACGAATTACGTAAATTGGATGATGATGAGTTATTTGAAAAGATAATTCATCCAACTAATTGGATGCTAGATGTTTTACTGGAGGCTTTAAGAAGAAAATTTGAAAAGCCCGTTTTATCAGAGATTACAGGCATTAACTTGCCATATTTAGCGGCCTTACAAAATATTATTAACAATAGTCTGATTATTCGCGAAGGCGAAATTGATGGCAAGAACGTTGAAAGAATGGTTGAAATGGGTGTCAAAGGTGTTGGGCATAGTAAATTGTTACTGGATAGTCCTGATATTGTTACAAAAACGGTTGTTAAAAATAAAAAAGCCGTCTCAGTGGCCAATAATGACTTTATAAATCACAATTATTTTGTAACTAGCGGTATTACTAACGAATTAGAACTTAGTGATCGCAAAAAAATAATTGTCAGAACACCTATCATTACATCCAAGACCGATATCATGGTGCGTCAATTCGTTTTGTTCCGCTTAGCTAAATCAATCGATCAGAATGGATTAGAGCCAATCATCATTGGCCGTGAGCCTTGGAATGCACCTTTGGAGATTCGTCGCAAAGTAGTAGAGATTGATGATCCGCATATGGAAATGAGGAATCTAGGTTTAATAGATGATGAGAGTATCTTAAAAATTATCGATTTATCAAAGAATCTAGTTGATACCAATGACGATCGTGTTTTTCAATTCAGTGCACAGGAAATTAAGAATATTGATCTTGAAAGTAATACAACTCTTAGAGTAATGGTTGTTAGTGATGGCAAGAATTATTTGATACCGTCAGTGATTTATCAAGCCAAACGCAATAAACATCTTTACGAAATCAGTTCAGTTAATAATTTCATGACTATTGAGGACCGGGCTGATGTATCTAAACTAATTAGTCAAGAGCTTGAAGACGAAAAACAAGTTGATATTTATAATTTTGAAATCGTCAAAAGTAATGATCATTGGTTAGTCACTAAAAAGTACCGTGGAATGACTAGTGATATAATTCGGCATGAATTGGCTAGTTCAGTTCATGTAATTGATACTTTGGTAAAATTATTATTAGGTAATAAGATTGATGATAATTTATCACTCGAGAAAATCTTTGATAACTTTGATGAGAAATTTCTATTAACTATCGACAGCAAGCGTTATAAGTTACTTGATAAAGACGAAACCGAGGCTGAATTGTCTGAATTAAAAAAATCTGAAAAATAAAAATACTTCTCAACAATGTCTATTCTTGTTGAGAAGTATTTTTATTTAACTTTTAAATTTGTAACCAACTGGCGATCTGGATCAACCAAAATCGTTTTTTGGCCTTCAAATATTACAAAACCAGGTTTTGCACCATTAGGCTTTCTAATATTTCTGATTTGAACATAATCAACAGGTACTTTACTTGAATCACGTGCTTTAGAATAATAAGCCGCAATAGTAGCTGCCTCAATTATTGATTGTTCATCTGGATCACTTGTCTTTAGAATGACATGAGAGCCCGGTATATCCTTGACATGGAACCAATAATGATTCTTTTGAGAAATTTTCATAGTTAGTTGATCATTCTCAAGATTGTTCTTTCCAACTGTAATATCGATTCCATTAGTGGACTTAAAATCTTCGCCAATCTTTTTCTTACGTTTTTTACGAGCGTTTTTACGTTTCTTTTTGATATATCCTGAATCAATCAATTCTTCAACAATGCCATCTACATCGTCAATATCTACATATTCAAGGGACGCCAAAACAGATTCCAGATAATTGACTTCATTTGTAGTAATTTCTAATTGTTCCTTCACATGTGGAATTGAATTCTGTAACTTGCGGTATTTTTTATAATAACTTTGTGCATTCAGAGAAGGGGAATATTCAGGATTTAATTTAATCGTAACCTCTTCATTGTTGTAATAATTAGTTAAAGTTATCGAGCTTGAGCCATGTTCTATTTTTGACATATAAGTCGTCAATAGTTCACCATAAAGATTATATTTATTCATCACATCAGTTTGATCAAGTTGTTTATTTAGCTTCTTGATTTTGGACTTATCCTTTTTCAAGATAATATCTAAACGATGCGTAATACTCTTAGTTTGTTGTTCGATACGATCAATACGAGCCTTGTCTAGATAATAATTATCTAACAGTTCACCTAGGCTAGAATAAGTATTAATCTTAGTTGTTGTATTAGTAAATAAAATAGGGAAGAAACCCAATTTATGTTTACTATTTGAATTAGCTGTATTAGGATATAAATCGTTTTGATACAACTGTATGAAATCATCCAGCGTTTGTCCTTGTTCAACAAATTTTTCTAATTCTGCTGATGTATCAAGGCCAATTCCTTCATATTTTTCACGGATATCTTTAGCTGATAAGCTGGTAATATTTTCATCCTCTGTAGCAAAGGGATTTATCTTATTTTGTGCAGGTGGTAGTTTATAATCATCGCCTGGTAATAAGCCACGGAAACTGTTATTTTCAGGTGAAACTCGTTTAATTAAATCAACGATCTTACCATTTTCTTTATTAACTAAAAAAATATTACTATGACGTGCCATAATTTCCGTTATTAGTGTATAGTCATGAATATCGCCTAATTCATTCTTGGCAGACAAGTCAATCATTACAACTCTGTCATTGTTTAACTGACGAAAATTCTGTACGATTGCACTTGTAATATACTTTCTCAACGACATTACAAAAGTAGATGGTTTAGCTGGGTTGGCAAATGGTTGATTGGTTATTTGAACACGTGCATAGGATGGATGAGCGGATAATAATAATTGCTGATTCTTACGATTACTTCTAACCGTGAGAATCAATTCATTAGCGAATGGCTGTTGAATTTTACTAATTCGACCACCGCTAAGATTCTGATTTAATTCGTTTACCATAGCATGGGTAAACATTCCGTCAAAAGACATAATTCATTTCCTTTCTAAAACTATCTGAGAATTTCTGAAACTTTTAATTATGTAACAAATATAAAATAGCGCGAATATGATATAATCTAATGGTTATACAATCATTATACGTAACCAAGCAAGGAATTGATAATTTATGAAAATAGCCATTGTAACAGATAGTACATCTTATTTGCCACAAGAAATAGTCGATAAATATAATATAACAGTTGTGCCAATAGAGGTAGTATTTGATACTAAAACATATCGTGAAGATATTGACATTACTACATCTGAATTTTACGACTTGTTAAAGAAGTCACCGGAATTACCTTCAACAGCGCAACCTTCAATTGGCGAAATGATGAACGTATACGATAAATTGGCTAAAGAAGGCTATGATACCGTAATATCGATTCATTTAGCAAGTACAATCTCTGGATTTGTAAACAATCTTAAGAGTGCTGCTCAAACCATTGATAATATCAATGTTATCGTTTACGATTCACAAATAACTGTTCGACTAATGGGATATTTAGCTCAAGAGGCTGCCCGTATGGCTCAAGAGAACAAAAGCGCGGATGAGATTATTGAACGGTTAAATACACTAAGGGCTTCAATTGGTGAAGCTTTTGTTGTTGATGATCTTAAAAATTTAGTAAAGGGTGGAAGACTATCAAATACTTCTGCTGTAATTGGTACTGTCTTAAATATTAAACCTTTACTGGAATTTGACAATGATTCTCATAAAATTGTAGCTTACGATAAAGTGAGATCAATGAAAAAAGCCAAGTTAAAGGCTGAAGAAAAACTATCAATTGCTATGGAGAATACTACCCATCCATTAAGATTGTTAGTATTAGATGCTGATGATCCTGAAGCTGGTGACAAATGGGCTGAAGAATTACATGAGAAGTATCCAGATGCAACACTAGATCGCTCATATTTTGGACCAGTTATCGGAGTTCATTTAGGCAAGGGTGCTTTAGCAATTGCCTGGATTAGAGATTTTGATAAATCTTAAATTAAAGCCGTAAGGCTTTTTTATTTTCCCGAGATAATATAAAATATTTATTATAAATTATGCTTTATTAATCATTTCAATGAGTTAAAATAAATATAACCATTATTATTTCCACATGAAAAGGGGATTATCATGTTTTCTAAATCTAAAAGAGCAGCCATTTTAGTTGCTGCAAGTGCGCTTCTTGCAACGAGTCTGGGTGGAAATATCGCCTATGCCGATGCAACAAACAATAATAATTCTGTAACCGCTGCAACTACAGGTACAGATAATACTAATGTAGAAACAGCTACCAATGATGATAGTACCAATGTTGTCAATTCAACAACATCCAAGACAGCAGATAATACTAATAACACCTCTACATCTACTAACTCAACAGCTACTACTCAAGCAGCATATAATGATATTGATGTTGCAGCAGTGAAGACAGCTATGTATGCTGAGCTGAATCGTCTTCGTGCTCAAAATGGTTTATCAGCTTTAACATCGGTTGGCGTATTAAATGATTACGCTCAAAAAAGAACAGATAGCTTTATCAATACTGGGGTAGATAATCACGCTGGATGGAATTCAGCAAATATGTATCCATATCATTTAGATGCAGAAGAAAATATTTCTCAAATGCCATACTCCATGTTGGGTACTACTGATCCTACAGTTATTGCCCAAAAAGTTACGCATGAATTTTATAGTGAGATGTATGATCCTCAACCAAATTATGGTCATAGGAAGAACATGCTGAATCCATATATCAATTATGTTGGTATAGGTGTAAGTGTATCTTCTAATGGAATGGTTTACTTTTCACAAGAAATGGGTAATGATCAGGCGTCTCATAGTAAATATGATGCTAGCGATATCTATGCTTATTATTTAACGAACAATAATGATTACGCTAATGTTTCACAATATGATATAGCTGATGCTAACCGTAGCGGTGATGACTACACCAATAGGGATGATTATAAGACTGTTGATTTCAGGGGTGGTGTCACTACTAAGAATCAAAATACAATCGTTTATGACAGATATGGTAATCGAGTATCCAATTTTGGCTTGTCACCTAATACTGAATGGTCATCAGATATAATCGCTATTATTAACGGCAATTTCTATTATCATGTAAGTACAAATGGCTTCGTCTCAGCTAATGATGTTTTGCCATGGGCATCCTTCTTAGCCGGTACAACTGTTAAAACAACAACAAATGCCAAAGTTTATGATGACAACGGTAATTACACTGGTCAAACGATGCCTGCATATTCTGCATGGATTGTTGACAGACGTGCTGTAAATCCTACTACTGGTGTCAAAATGTATCGTATTGGAACTAACGCTTGGATTCAACAGAACCAATTGTCACAATTATAATTTTGTTTAATTTAAAGGGAATACTTCTGAAGTCGTTGAACTTTAGAGGTATTTTTTTTATGATTGAACGCAAGATATCTTTGGAGGAGAAGAATGAAATTACAGCTTTAAAAATAGCCGTCGTATGTTACTCAATCATTATTTTATTTTTATATTCAGAAAACAATTAATATTTTAAAGATAGAAAGGCTTAATTATGGAACCAATGATAGCTATGTTTGTCATAACTCTTGCAGTTGCAATTGGGAATATCCTTGCACGATTAGTACCAGCCATATCAAATACTTATATCAACTTATTAATGGGTATTTTGATAGCACTTATTCCATTTACCAATGATTTGATTTCAAAATTCAACAATGAATTTTTTATGATTGTTATCTTAGCACCTTTGCTATTCTTTGAAGGGCAAAACACTCCAGTCGTGATGGTTCGCAAAAAAATACCAAACATTATTGGAACCGCAGGGGTGTTGGCAATCTTCTCCGCAGTTGTTTCTTCAATTTTATTACACAGTATACTAGGACTAGCTTTACCTATGGCCCTGATTATTATATCCATTTGTACTCCCACTGATGCTACTGCCTTAGAATCAGTAATCAGTGGGCATGAATTTCCTGAATCTACTCAGGAAACATTGAAAATGGAATCGTTGTTTAATGATGCAACAGGGATTATTTTATTACAGGCAGGATTGATTTGGTTACAAAGTGGTCATCTTAATTTAACCCAAAATATAGGTGCATTGTTACTATCATCCATTGGTGGATTAATTGTAGGTAATATTTTGGCTGGATTTTTTACAATTTTTCGACAATGGTTAATAAGAAGTAGCTTGAACGATATTTTTTCTCAAAATATGATTTATTTATTAAGTCCCTTTATTATTTATATAATAGGAGAACTTTTACACGTTTCGGGTATTATTGCGGTTGTTGTAGCTGGCTTAGTTAATAATAGTGAAGCTAATCGCAGTAGATTTGTGGCACCTAGACAAATGAACTTGGGTGTTCAGATGGTCAACTTTTTTAATGAAATGCTGAATGGTTTTGTTTTTGTTACTTTAGGATTAAATTTAGAAAGAATTTTTACCGAACACTATAATCAGTACATACAGACTAAAAATTGGTTAATCATTGGAACGATTTCTTATACAGGGTTATTAATTTGTCGTTGGATATATGCTCGTCTTTTCATTGGAGATCACTCTAATAGAACGGCTTCCTCATTTGCCCTAGGTGGAGTTCACGGAACTGTTACTTTAGCCATGACATTTTCACTTTTAGGCAACAATTTAAACAGTCATATATTTAATCTGATTATTTTAGTTGAAACAGTAGTTATTGTTTTGAGTATGTTGGTACCAACTCTGATTTTCCACTGGTGGTTACCAATTGATAATACTGAAAAATATGCTAATAAAACTTTGAATGAATTACGCCATGATGTTTCAATGGTCGGAATTAAAAAGATTAATTCTATGGAATTATCCAAAGCAGTTCATGATTCAGCAATTTATGATTTACAAGATCAAACTCGAAACAAATCACTGAAATCATTTATTAGTCAGTGGACAATGATTGCCTCTGATTCAAACGTATTAACAACATTACAGAGTAAAGAACAACAAAAGGCCTTGATGTCAGCTTTTCAGGCTGAACGGGAATATTTATTGGATTTGGAAAAACAAAATAAAATGGATTCCAAAATTATTTTTGGTCAATATAACGAAATACTTTTAGCTGAATCTTTGTTAGTGGATACGGAAAATCCGTTAGTTTAAAAGATTAATTTGAATCATAGTTATGTTATTTAGAATAAAATATTTCAATTTTAAAGCATATATATAGTCCAAAATACCTATCAATATTGATAGGTATTTTATTGTGTCAAAAAATTAGAATAGAAAAATAAATTATTAAGCAATTTACTTGAAACGCAATATATGAGAATAATACAGCAATATTTCACAGTGAATGAAAGCGCTTGTTGCTGTACTCTATGAATGTAGATTAAGAAATACTTTGGTATTGGCCCGCTAAAGCATGGTCCTAATTAACAATTTTTTAGAATCACAAATGTATATATAAATAAATCAAAACTTGAGATAGTTATTTACTGTTTCAATATATTTGGAGATGCAATTATGAGTAATAGTATTTCATTAAACGATTTGAAGTCTCGTGATCCTAGTTATTTAGAAACAATTTTTTCATTAGCTAATGGTCATTTTGGAATTCGTGCTAGTGATCCGATAATTGGCTCTGATACTGCCGGAACCGTTGTAAATGGTTTTTATGAAATTTCAAAAATCATTTATGGTGAAAAAGCTTTTGGTTATGCAGATAATAATCAAACAATTGTTAAATTACCAGATTTAAGAACTATTAATATTTATGATAATCAAGGGAACAAATTTGATATATCTAATTTAAAAACGGAATCACTTAATATGAATACTGGATTGTTAACTTCAACATATGAGTTGTCTAATAATATATCTGGTAAGACAATTGAATTAACTGTCAATAGTACTTTACAACAATCCGATAATCAGATGGTCGGACTTCGTTACGAAATTAAGCCGCTTAGCTATTCTGGAAATATCAAATTAACTAAACACTTGAATATTGTCGCCTCAGTTGATACAGTAGGCGACCCTAGAAGAGCTAAAGCTGTAAAAACGTTAGAGTACCAAAAAGACAATCCTAATTCCCATCAGGAAATTCTAACCACTACAACTAAAAAAAGCAAAATGTCACTCCAGATGGCAATATATGCTAAAGATTCTTTGGAAAAAGAATATGATTTAAGTAATGGTAAAGTTGTTTTTGATGTCATTGGTGTTGTAAGTGAACCTAATGGTAAAGTCTCCACCAATGATCTACCAAGCTTTGAAAAAATCGTGAACGATTCAACTAACTTTTGGTCAGACTTCTGGGAACGCAGCGAGGTCAAAATTACTGGTGATGATAGTTTGAACCAAGCTCTTCACTTCAATCTTTTTCAACTCACATCTTCATCCGGGCGTGATGGCAAAACAAATATTTCTGCTAAAGGTTTATCAGGTACGGGGTATGATGGACACTACTTCTGGGATACTGAAATGTATATGTCACCATTTTTTACTTATACTAATCCAGAGATTGCCAAGAATCTTATTAAATATCGTTATAGTATTTTAGAAGACTCAAAAAAAACCGCTCGTGCCGCTGGTGTTGATGAAGGCGTATTATTTCCTTGGCGTACTATTGGCGGTCCAGAAGCAAGTTCTTACTTCCCAGCTGGTACAGCCCAATATCATATTAATGCAGATATTAGTTATGCGGTAGCTCGTTATTACCGAGCAACAAACGATGAGGATTTGATTAAAAAATATGGGATGGAAATAATTATTGAAACTGCTCGTTTCTGGAATAGTCTTGGTAGTTATAGCAAAATTAATGGAAAAGATCAATTTTGTTTCTTTGATGTCACGGGACCAGATGAATATACAGCAATCGTTAATAATAATTATTATACAAATAGAATGGCAAAATTTAATTTAGGCTTTGCAGTGGAATTAATTGATAAGTTCCCTGAAAAGGCCACTGAACTAGGAGTTACGACTGAAGAAAGAAATAATTTCTTAAAAGAATCAAAATCTATCTATCTTCCATATGATTCAGAAAAGAAGATTAACGAGCAAGATGATAGTGCCTTCAACAAACCAATTTGGCCATTTGAAACAACACCAAAAGAAAATTATCCCTTACTGTTACACTACCATCCATTAAGGATTTATAGATACCAAGTCAACAAACAGGCTGATACCTTATTGGCAGACTTTTTATTTGATGATATTACTAAAGAACAATTAATTCGTGAATATGATTATTATGAAAAAATTACGACTCATGATTCATCACTATCCAGATCAATTTTCAGTGCCTTGGCAGCCCGAATTGGTTTGAAAAATAAGGCCTATTCATACTTTATGGATACAGTCAAAACCGATTTAATTGATTTACAAAAGAATACTCAAGACGGATTACATATCGCCAATCTGGGTGGTAGCTGGTTAACGGTAGTTAGTGGTTTTGGCGGATTACAAGTTAAAAATGGATCATTAACAATTGCCAATCATTTACCCGACGAATGGAAAAAGCTTTCGATCAGATTACAATTCCAAGGTCGGCTGTTAGAGATCAATTATCTCCCTAGCAAAATTGATGTATCTATCTTGTCAGGAGAACCTCTAAAAATCATTGTCGATGGTGTGTGTAGAAAAGACTCTTGATTAGTCCAAATTCTGGTAAAATAGAATCAAAGAGGGGGGATAAAATGGCAATTTATTTGGAAATGCCTAATTTAGATCCAAAATTAGGTTTCAAGTTTCTCATAAATGAAGGAGACATTTTAACTACCCCACATTGGCATCGCGAATATGAACTAATTTTATTAACAAAGGGTAAAGTAAATATAGGTATTAATGATAAACAGTTTCAGCTAAGTGCTGGTGGAATGGCCTTCTTCAAGGGTGGGGATATTCATTATATAGTAGCAACTCCGGATTCTAACCGATTTGTTTTTCAATTTGATATGTCTTTATTTAACGAAAACGTTGTAAAGAAAATGGACTTGGCTTCCCACTTAAATAAATTATCACAAGTAAGCTTGTTTTGGGATGAGAAAATAAATCGAAAATTGAGGACAATTCTTCAACAAATTGTTAATGAAGAGAGTAACAATCAATATGATAAAGAATTTGTGATTGAAGGATTGATGTATCGATTAATTGCCTGTATGTTACGTGAACTTCCAAAAGATGATGAAGTTAAGGTTCCTGGGATAAATATTCAGAGCAAAACAATTTTAATTACTTTGAATAAGGTATTTTCATTTGTAGAAAAAAATTATCGTACCAAAGTTACTCTAGAAGATGTTTCTAAAGCTGCTGGTTTTAGTCCATACTATTTCACAAAGTTTTTTAAAAAAAATGTTGGTCAAACCTTCATTGAATTCTTAAATAATTATCGAATTGATAAAGCAAAGTGGGAGATAATTAATACTGATACTCCTATAAGCAGCATCTTGAATCAAGGTGGATTCACAAGTGATAAAACTTTTTATCGACTTTTTAAAAAACAAGTCGGTTTATCTCCTAAGCAGTATAAGAATAAGTACAATTTAGTAAAATAGCTTGAA
This sequence comes from Companilactobacillus nuruki, assembly GCF_002872255.1. Taxonomy (GTDB): domain Bacteria; phylum Bacillota; class Bacilli; order Lactobacillales; family Lactobacillaceae; genus Companilactobacillus; species Companilactobacillus nuruki. The sequence goes on along the minus strand of NZ_NIPR01000023.1, from coordinate 32,562 downwards.
ATCATTTTAATTGCATTAGCAATAAAGATGGTCTCGAGCTATTTTTTTGAGATTGTATATAGATGTTGATTTTACAAGCAAGTTCATATTAAAGATAGATAAACTATATATTTGGCATTCATAGATTACACATCTCAGCACTGATTTTGTTCATTTTTTATTGGTTGACTATCCAAAATCAACTTGATCCAACATTTGCTCTCGAGACTCTTGATCCAATCCCAAATAAGCCAATGTCATTTGCTGGCTACTATGATTCAGCAGACGCATTACTAAGCCGATATTATAATTAGACTGTAAGTATACTCGATAAGCACCGGTTTTTCGCATGGTATGTGTACCCAAATAATTAATATTTAATAAATCACCAGTTTTAGCCATGATTTTATAGAACTGTTTTTCTGAAATATGACGTTCGGGTCTTTCCATAGAAGGAAATAACCACTCTGAAGTAACCTGGTTTTCTAAAAGCCATTTTTGATAAATTAATAAATCTCTTCGGATCGGACGTAAATATAAGGTATTAGGCTTACCTGTTTTTTTATCATGAATATAAGCGGTCTTTTTCAGTTCGTCGTATTCATCAAAAACATCATCGTATCTCAGTGACATAACATCTGATACACGTAGGAGAGTAGCTTTTCCAGTTTGGAAAATTGTATAGTTTCTGCGCCCATATTTAAAATTACGTAAAAGCGTATTTTTAACGTCATTTAGGATGTTGGTGTCTTTTATTGGTAAAACAAGCTGTTTCATAGCTTCCTCCATATGGGGTCTATTATATGGTATTATAAATAAATAGTCCCTTTAAATATATAGTACAATTTCAGAGCTATTAAATCAACGTTTTACGGGGTCTATTTATTACAAATAGACCCCGTTTCTGCTGAAATAATTGTTATTTAACAAATCTTGATTATATGGACTAGTTCGATTCTGAAACCAACAGTTATACATTATCAATTCATAGAATACGTCTCTCAGCATCCCATTCAAAATAATAAATCGATATTTCTTAAATTACATACTTGTATCCAGGTATGTAATTGATTTTTAAAAGCATACACTTTTAGTCATTAATTACTGTTTTTATGCTAAAATTTTAATCATATAGAAACCTTTACAGAATTGGATCAAAAGATACAATTACTAAAAAGACAAATGATAATGAATGATATTTTAAAGACTCGAATTATATTATTATCAATAAACTACTAGATAAGAGAGGAAAAATTATGTATGCTAATTTAGTAAATAAAAATACCCAAACTCAGTTAACTGTCAAAGTCGGCTTTTCTTGGACGGAAATGATTTTTGGGTTTTGGACTCCTGTTTTCCGTTCTGATTTCAAATGGGCTGCTATTTTGGTTTTGGCAGAAATTCTATTTGGATCTTTTACTTGGGGTGGTGGGGCCTTTTTGGTAACTTTAATCTTTGCTTTCTTTTACAATCGACTATATGTGAAAGATATGCTAGCTCAGGGTTATACACCAAGTGATGAAATATCTGCTAATGCACTGAAGAATTATAATTATATTTAAAAATACGATTTTTCAAATGTACTTGAATTGTTATAAGTAAAATTCAATTCTAGTTGCTTAACGCTCTAGCATCATATATAATTACATCTAAACAAGGGAGTAACTGGCAGAATGCCTGTGACAAAATCGTCAGCAAGACATATAGTCTGGTTTTGTCTTAATTAGTGAGACTTGTACGCATATTTGCGTACAAGTCTTTTTTTATCCCTGAAGGAGGATTTTTGTTGAAAACAAATCAACGTTATTATGCTATAGACACAAATTCGCTTTTAAAGGATCTTGGTACAAATGAATCTGGCTTGACCGATCAAAAAGTTCAAGAGTTACTTAAATCCAACGGTCAGAATGTTTTGGCTCAAGGTAAAAAGCAAAACTTGCTGCAACGTTTCTTAAACCAATTTAAGGATTTTATGATCATCGTCTTACTTGTTGCCGCTTTTGTTTCTGGAGTGGTTGCACACGAATGGGCTGATGCAGCCTTAATTCTGGCTGTAGTAATTATTAATGCTATCTTTGGCGTTTTTCAAGAGTCCAAAGCCGAAGAAGCGATTGATGCATTGCGAGAAATGTCGACACCAGAAGCTCATGTTAAGCGTGGTGGTAAACTAGAAACCATCAGTAGTGAGGATTTGGTAGTGGGAGATATTGTTTTACTTGAGGCCGGAGATATCGTTCCAGCTGATATTCGCCTACTCGATTCAGCTTCAATGAAGATTGAAGAATCGGCTTTAACTGGGGAATCAGTGTCAGTTGAAAAGAATATTTCCACTTTACCCAATAAGGACATTCCATTGGGAGACCGGACTAATATGGCTTATATGAATAGTAATGTAACCTATGGACGCGGATCTGGTGTTGTCGTTGGAACTGGTATGCAGACCGAAGTTGGTCACATTGCTGGTATGATCAATCGAACTGAAGACAACATCACACCATTGCAGAATAATTTAAACTCATTGGGAAAAGTTTTAACCTGGTTAATTCTAATTATTGCGGCTGTTATCTTCGTTGTTGGTATTTTCAATAATCCTGGTGATTTGCCACAGGATGCTCTAATCTTAGAAATGTTATTGGTAGCAATTTCTCTTGCAGTGGCGGCCATCCCTGAAGGACTGCCAGCCATTGTTACGATCATCTTGGCTTTGGGAACCACCAGAATGGCTAAACGTAAGGCATTAGTTAGAAAGCTTCCTGCCGTTGAAACCTTAGGCAGTACTGATATTGTTGCTTCCGACAAAACTGGTACCTTAACACAAAATAAGATGACCGTTGAGAAATTTTATCAATATGGTCACTTACAGGATGCAAACAGTAAGATCACTGGGGTGGATAAATTACTTCAAGTGATGACTTTTGCCAATGATACTAAAGTCCAAAAGGACGGTGTCTTATTAGGTGACCCAACTGAAACCGCCTTAATTCAATTTGGGTTTGATCATGATTATCAAATAGAAACAGAACTAGAGAGTGAGCCACGTGTCGGTGAAGTGCCATTCGATTCGGAGCGTAAATTAATGTCTACCATTCACCAACTAACCAATGGCAAGTATCTAGTGGCTGTTAAAGGTGCCCCAGATATGTTGTTACAACGTGTTACCAAGAAGCAAAATAGCGTTAATTCTGTGGATGAGTTCACAGAAGCTGATCGTACAGAGTTACTTAAAGTCAACAAATTACTTGCAACTCAAGCTCTACGTGTCTTAGCTATGGGGTATAAGATTATTGATAAATTACCGACCGAATTAACTTCAAAGACTGTTGAGCAAGATTTAATTTTTGCTGGGTTAGTCGGTATGATTGATCCTGAACGTCCTGAGGCTGCTAAAGCGGTAGTCGATGCTAAGTCAGCTGGTATTCGTCCTATGATGATTACAGGTGACCACCAAGATACAGCCAAAGCAATTGCTGTTCGTTTGGGTATCATTGATGCCGGAGCCGATGATGCTGTTGTCACTGGTGCTCAATTGGACCAGATGAGTGATGAGGAATTCGCTAAAAAGGTTAAGCAATATTCTGTCTATGCACGTGTTTCCCCAGAGCATAAAGTTAGAATCGTTAAAGCTTGGCAAGACAAAGGTAAGGTTGTAGCGATGACTGGTGACGGTGTGAACGATGCACCTGCTCTAAAATCAGCCGATATCGGTATTGGAATGGGGATTACTGGAACAGAAGTTTCAAAAGGTGCCTCTGATATGGTTTTAGCCGATGATAATTTTGCTACAATCATTGTGGCTGTTAAAGAAGGGCGGAAAGTCTTTTCTAACATTCAAAAGTCAATTCAATATTTATTATCAGCTAACCTGGGTGAGGTCCTAACGTTATTCATGATGACGCTTTTAGGATGGGATATCCTTCTACCGGTTCAATTGCTTTGGATAAACTTAGCAACCGATACCTTTCCAGCGATTGCTTTAGGTGTCGAGCCTACTGAGCCAGGTATTATGAAACGAAAACCTCGTGGCCGTAAGTCTAGTTTTTTGAGTGGTGGAATTGGTTCTTCAATCATCTATCAAGGTATTTTGGAAGGGCTGATCACGCTAGGAGTTTATGGTTTAGCAATCAAATTCCCAATGCATTCTGGCAACGCTGCAATTCATGCTGATGCTTTAACAATGGCATATGCTACTTTAGCGCTGATTCAGTTATTCCATGCATTTAATGTTAAATCTACTTACCAATCAATCTTTAAAGTCCATCCGTTCAAGAATAAAACCTTTAATATCGGAGTGACAGTTTCATTTATTATGGTAGCATTAACAATTCTTATCCCCGGGTTTAACAGTTTATTCCATGTTACTGAATTAAACATTTTACAGTGGTCCATAGTCTTGGGTGCAGGATTATTAATGATTCTAGTTGTTGAGATTGTTAAATTCTTCCAGCGACGCTCAGGTTTGAAATAAATATGGATGTATTTTGTACTACAACCTCATTGAGTTAATCAAAAAGGGAGAGTTGAATACTAACATTCAACTCTCCCTTTAATTTTCTTATTCCAATCCCAGAATATCATAAGGACTAAGGTATCTTGATTTCATAATAATATCAATAATTTCAGCAGGCTGTTCCGGTTTCTCTTGGTTCAACCATAATTCAATGATAGCAAAAAATTCTGAAACCATGATTTCTAAGGCATACTTGTGAGGGATGTACTTAGTGAGAGAATCATTTCCCTTAACCCGTTTTAAATCATCCAAGATAATCTGAGCTATCAATTTTTTTAATTTGATTTCTAAATATGGATCTCCGTTAGGACCGAGTAAGGCCGCAAATAAATCAAATTCGGAATAGACATAATTGATAACTAATTCAATTGCTGGATAAGTTTTGAAATTATTTGAATCTATATTTTGATAAGTCATTGATTCAGAGATATTTGATTTTATCAGTTCTTTAATATCTGATATTATTTTATTTTTGTACGAATCTATTAGATCAAATTTATCAATATAATGAAGATAAAAAGTACTTCGATTAATATGTGCTAACTTAGTAATATCTGTTACTGAAAAATGGCTAAGCCCTTTTTGCTGAATAGCAGCAATTAGGGCTTTTTTTATAGCTGCTTGAGTATTGTTTATTTTTTGATTGGTCAAAATAATCCTCCAAATCGACACTTTTAAATATTTTGCTGGTTGAAGTAACTGTCCTAAGTATATATCATTTTAAATTGAAAACAACATAGTGTTGATTTAAATGAGGAGGAAATATAATGACATTTATCGAAGTCAATCAAAGTTCCAAAATATATGGCAGTGGCGAACAAGAGGTCAGGGCTAATGACAAAGTGAGTTTCAAAATTGAAGAAGGGGAATTAACCATTATCGTTGGTGCATCAGGAGCTGGTAAGTCGACTTTACTAAATATTCTAGGTGGAATGGATCAACCAACATCAGGTGATGTAATAATTAATGGTAAGAATATTGCCAAATACAATAATCGTCAATTGATAAAATATCGTCGACAATCGATCGGTTTTGTTTTCCAATTCTACAATTTAATTCCTAATTTAACTGCCAAAGAGAATGTTGAATTAGCTGCTCAAATTAGTCCTGATTCATTGTCGATCCCGACAGTAATGGAACAAGTTGGGTTAGAGAATAGAATGGATAACTTTCCAGGACAATTATCAGGTGGTGAACAACAACGAGTTGCTATTGCTCGTGCAATCGCTAAGAACCCTGAATTACTACTTTGTGATGAACCTACAGGTGCTCTTGACTACAAGACTGGTAAAAAAATCTTGAAGATGTTACAGGATTTCTGCCACGAAAATAACAAAACCGTCATCATTGTTACTCATAATGGAATGATTAAACCAATGGCAGATCATGTGGTCGAAATTAGTGATGGCAAAGTAAAAGAAGATAAAATTAATACTAGACCCGTTCCAGTAGAACAGATTGAATGGTAAGGAGAAAAATCATGAAAACAAATTTGAATAAGAATATTTTCCGAGAATTCAAATTTTCACTGGCCCGATTCCTTTCAATCACGATTCTTCTGGGATTAGGAATTTTTATACTGGTTGGATTGAAATCAACGGGAATAGATATGCGCAATACTGCTAACAAGTATTACGAATCTCATTCCATGGCAGACTCTCAAATAAAGAGTAATTTGGCATTCACTAACTCAGATCAAAACTATATCAAACAAATGAAACATGTCAAAAATGTTGAATTTGTCACACAACAAGATGCCCGTTTAAAAAATCAAAGTATTCGACTACAATCTCTCACTAAAAAAGTTTCAACTAGTAAAGTGGAATTTGGTCGATTACCCAATAAATCAAATGAAATTGCACTAAATACTAATGATAAAGGTAAGTATCATTTAAACCAGCAAATTACACTTAAAAATAATAAAGGTACTAACAAAATCGATAATTTGCAAACTAACACCTTCAAGATTGTAGGATTTGTTAGTTCAAGTGATTATCTGAAAAAGAATAATCTGGCAACGACTAATATTGGTAATGGTCAAATTGATACCTTTGGAATCGTTGCGAAGAATGCCTTTACCAAAGCCGAACCAACCATTGCAAAAATTTCATATAACAATATTTCTGGTAATAGTTATTCTAATAAATACGAAAATTCCGTTCAGTCTAATGTCGATCGAGAAGAAAATGGTTTAAAATCTCGTGCTAATAAACGCTACAAGAACTTGATAGCTAATAAAGAGAACCAATTAGTATTGGCTAAAGAATCAGGAGTGCCAGATGAAATTATCCAGCAACAAGCAACAAAGATTAAACAGATACCGGCAATAACTTATCAGATTCAAAGCAGAAATGACTATAATGATGGTTATTATACTTATGGCGAAAATGCCAAGAGAATCGATATGTTATCCAATACCTTCCCACTTATTTTCTTTGCGATTGCACTGTTAGTATGTTTAACTACAATGTCTCGTATGGCTGAGCAAAAACGGCAGGAAAGTGGAACTCTATTGGCCTTTGGATATACCAAACTAGATACCATCAAGGTCTATTTATACTACGGTTTGTCAGCTGCAGTTATTGGGACCGTTGTCGGAGCAGTATTAGGTAGTAGATTACTACCTAAAATTATTTACTCAGCATATACAGCTAATTTCGTAATTCCAAACTTTGCGGCTAGTGAAAATTGGCCTTGGATCGTTATCTCGGCCTTTCTTGCGTTAATATTTACCTTATGTCCAGCTTTATTCACAGCTGCTAAATATTTAAAAGAATCTCCAGTAGAATTAATGACCCCCGAGGCACCCAAAACTGGTTCTAAGATTCTATTAGAAAGAGTTAGTTTTATTTGGAAACATCTTTCATTTAATTACAAAGTAACCTTTAGAAATATTTTCCGTTATAAAGCTAAAATGTTGATGACTATTCTAGGAGTTATGGGATGTACTGCTTTACTAATTACTGGATTTGGTCTGAAAGATTCTTTAGGAAGTATCATTACTACACAGTACTCTAAAATTACTCACTATGATGTAATTGGAGTTTACAATCCTCAATCATCAAAGGCCAGTGCTTATCAAGACAAAGTTAAGTCACTGTCTGGATTGAAAAACTATACTAAGGCCAACTACAATACGGTATCAGTTAAAATTAACAAGAATGATAGCCAATCGGTGTCACTAATTACACCTGATTCTACTAGTAAGTTTCAAAAATCGATTTCGCTAATTAACGTTGATAATAATCGTTCTATCAAAATGAAGAATGATGGTGCAGTGATAACTAATAAATTAGCAAAATTGTTGAATCTTAAAGTTGGCGATACGATAACTATTAAAACAGCTAACTCACAAAAGTACAAAGTTAAGATAGCCCAAATTACTCAAATGTACGTGGGTCACGCAATTTATATGACTCCTGGTTATTATCAAAAGGTCTTTAATAAAGATTCAGTCAATAATGCATACTTTATTAGTTTAAAGAATCGTTCCAAGACTAATTTGAATCGTGTGGCACATACCCTTACAAAACAGTCAGCATCAGTAACAGTGGTTAGTTCTAATGATGTTAAACAGACAATCAATAATGTTCTTAAAGGATTAAACCATTTGGTACTAATTATTATTATCTGTTCATCGTTGTTGGCATTTGTGGTGCTATACACATTAACCAATATCAATGTTAGTGAACGCATTCGTGAATTATCAACTATCAAAGTATTAGGGTTTTATCCATTTGAAGTAGTTATGTATATTTATAGAGAAACATTACTACTGACAATTACCGGTATTCTAGGTGGTTATCTTGGCGGATATTATTTGCATAATTATATAATGCAGACTCTACCACCTGAAAATGCCATGGCAAAACTAAACTTGTTGTGGAGTAACTTTGCTGTTTCAGGTGTATTGACATTAGTATTCTCTATAGTTGTTATGATACTAATGGCACAAAAGATTAATCGGGTCGATATGCTTGAAGCGTTGAAATCAGTTGATTAAGGGTTTAATAAGTAAAGACCACGTAGAACAAAAACTCGAAAGAGTATTCATTCTATGTGGTCTTTATTTGAACATTTTTAGTGGATAAGAATGTGGGCGTCTCCAATAATGATTTTTTATTTCGTTAATGTTTGTTGATATTTCAAAGTTAAGTGTTGTAGTTGTTTCTCAACATCATCTAAATTAATCTGTGATTGATACTTTGGCGCAACTACTTGAGAAACTAACATTTGTAAATAATCATTCAACACATTTTGAATAATAACCTTATGTTGAGTTAGCACTTGTGGTTGCATCATTGCATCAACAGTAGCCTCCATCTGGACCAAAAAGATCTCAGGTTTCAGACTTTTGTTAAAAGCTCCATTGGAAACTCCATTTGTTAGAAAAGCCTGAACTTGTTGGCACCAATTTGCATAACTTTCTTCAAACTTTTCCGAGAGTTCTTCATCGGCCTGTACAAGGTCACGACGGAATTTTTGTGAACTTGAGGCAATCAGATTTGCCAAATTCAAAATGACTTCTGGAAAATCTTTTATGCTGGATTCTGGATTTGCAGCTTCAGGAACTGGTCGGGTAGACATAAATCTTAGGTATCTTGCTACTACATCAGTAATTATAGCTGTCTTGGATGAATAATACTGATACAATTTTGTCCGACTGACGCCCATTATTTTTGCAATTCCTTCCATTTTTAAATCGGCAAAACCGTTTTGTACAATAGTTTGAGTAATTCTTCTAATCATTTGTTGGCGACGTTCTTCTTCGGTAGTCATATAAACTTCTTCCTTATTATTGAAATAAAAGCTTAAAAACAGTATACAATTTTCATTCTTAAAAATCAAAGTGAACAAAAAATGTATTTTTTGTTCACTTTGTTCAAAAATAGTGTTATAGTACTCCTTGTCAAATATTAAAAATGAAAATTAACAAAGAAAGAAGCAAAATGTTATGACAGAATCAAGACGTAGAATCATTACATTTGGATTACTTCTGGCCAATATTATGGCCGGATTTGAAGGTACTATTATTTCTACTGCAATGCCTACAATCGTTGCAGATTTACATGGACTTTCATTAATGAATTGGGGATTTACAATATATTTCCTATTTAATGCTATCGGAACACCTATATGGGGACGTATTGCTGATATCATCGGAAGGAAGAAGAGTTTTCTTTTTGGAACAGCTATTTTTGTAATTGGTTCTCTGTTTGAAGGCTTAGCTTCTAATATGATTTGGTTAATTGTCGCTAGAGGAATTATGGGTATTGGTGCAGGTGGTATGTTGGCAATACCATTTATTATCTTTTCCGAAATTTATCCGGTAAATCAGCGTGCAGGTGTTTTTGGATTTACCGCTGCCTTTGGTGGTATTTCGGCAGTATGTGGTCCGCTCTTAGGCGGATGGATTATTGATGTGTTGAATTGGCATTGGGTATTCTTTATAAATATTCCCATTGGTGTAATTTCAATTATTATTGTGTATCTAGCATTCCAAGAAGAATCAAAGAAACGAAGCGCTAAAATTGATATTTTAGGTAGTATCAGTTTGTCAGTCGTCATCCTAGCATTTTTGTTAGGTGTTCAACTAATTGGTCAAGCCAATACTTCTGCTGTCTGGGCCATCTTATTTCTTGTAATTGCAATTGTCTTTAGTTTCTTATTTGTTTATATTGAAAAAAATACTAATGATCCACTTATTCCTTTACATTTATTTAAAAATAAAGAAATGTTAATTTGGGATCTTATGGCATTTGTTGGAATGGGATTTTATATTTTCTTCAGCGTATACATTCCAATGTGGGCACAAGGAATCCTATTAACTAGTGCCTTAGTTGGTGGAGCTACTCAAATACCAACAGCAGGATTATGGTATGGTGGATCTCGTTTTGGTAGTCTATTATCAAAGAAACGCGGTCATAATTTTACTGCTGTTTCAGCCTTATTGATTGCCATGGTTGGTACTGTCATATTGCTTACTTTAGGTATTACTCCTAAATACTATTTCTTCATCATAGTTGGTACTCTATTGGGAATAGCTTTAGGAATGCTACTAACAACTTCACAGGTAGGTGTTAGTGAGGTTGTTTCTAATAATGATTTAGCAGTTGCAACTACTCTTAATCGTTTATTTAATACTTTAGGACAAACAATAATGACTGCGGTTTACGGATTGGTGTTTAATATTGTTGTAGGTAATAAGGCCACAAAATTGAATTTGCCATCAAGCAAAATCAGTGAATTAACTAATTCCGTAGCAAATAGCGACTCCAAAGCACAATTACTAGTTATGCATCAAGTACTTTATGCTGGAATTAGAAGTGTCATGATTGTTGCCCTTGGTCTATTATTGATTGCTTTACTTATGGAAGTTACAAACATTTATTTTGCGAAAAATAGAAAGCAAACTAAACGTTTGTAATATTAATAATCTAACTAAATAATTATTTTGAAGGAGATTTTAAAAATGAAATTAGCTATTATTGGCGCAACTGGAAAGACTGGAAATGCTGTTTTAAGAATTGCTCTTGATAAGGGGATTAACGTTACCGCTGTGGTACGTAATGCAGCTAAATTAACAGAAAACGTTCCTGTAATTGAAAAAGATGTTTTTAATTTGACCACTACTGATTTAAAAAACTTTGATGCGGTCATTTGTACCTTTGCCTCCGCAAAAAAGAGCGACTATCCACGTGTTAATCAACATCTCGTTGATACCTTAACTGGAACAAATGCACGTTTGATCGTAGTTGGTTCTGGGGCTACTTTATACGCAGATGATAAGCACAATAAAACTGTTGGCGATAAATTACCAATTTTTATGCGTAATTCCAGCAAGAATCACATGAAGGCACGTCAAATATTACAGGATAGTCAAATAAATTGGACCTACATGGCTCTTGCATTAGTAGACGAAGTAGAACATCCAAAAAATGAACGTCATCTTATGACCGTTGCTTGGAAATAGTGTAATTCAAATCGAAAATTTTCCTAAAAAAATGGCTGCTTAAAATATTAAGCGGCCATTTTTAATTGACTAATTTATTCTGATTAACGAAATCGGGAATACATATATTATTCATCTAAATCACGAAACATATCAATAAAACTAACAGAAGCATCTGATAACTTCCTTTGTTTTGACCAAATTAATTGTTGCTTGAGACGTAAATGATTTCAATGTTGTTGGTGGTAATCCTGCTAGGGGTCATTAAGGAATAAATAATCGTATAAGTCTAAAAATAATTAAGACTAAGCCATTTATAGAATGTCATATAATATGTGTACAAGAGGGGACTAAACATATGATGAATTCAAAAGGGGTGTAAAAAATGTCACAAAATGATGATTCATATACTTTTCGAATTTCAGAAAAAAAACAAAAGACTTTAAATGCTAATGGTAATACTAACTTTGAGAAAATCATTTCTTCAGATGGCAAGAAAATTACATTCCGAAAGATTACATCAAATCATCCTAATGACTTGAATGTTGCAAATCAAATATGTAAGGATCATGCGGATTTAATGAAACGTTTAGACAATCTATAATTTTTAAAAGATTTCCATTTAAAAACTTAAAGTTATCAATATATGTGAATCAGAACATATAATTTATCTTTCACGGGTTAGTGGTTTAATATTCATATTTAAATTTAAATAAGCAACATCTTCTTAGACTTATTCATTGTATCTTAACGAGTTATTTCGTGGATTCTTGAATATTGGCTACGATAACGTTTTTTTGCCTTTGAACATCATATGATCACAAAAATATTTCTCAAAAGATTTTAAGAAGAAATTCCTTGAGAAATATTTTTGTAATGCTTTATTAAACGGAGATTTTAAATGAGATTAATATTTAAGGCTATAGTAAATAGAAGAGTAGTCGAAATATGGGATTCGCCGAAAATGTCTGGAAATATAGAAATTTTATATTTAAGGTTACATAATATGTATTATAAGAAGTTGCCCAAAAAGTTAAAAAAGCTTTTTAAAATAACATCATTTAAAATTAATCATGTTTTCTCATAGCAAGTTGTTGCAAATACATTAGGACGTCAGTTTTATAACCGTATTTTTCAATTTGCTTATTCAATTCAATATTATTATGTGTAAATGATTTACCGTCTTCAAAGAGCTTTGCATACAGTTCATAGAATGGCAGTTCATATTCCTCAGCGAATTTTAATTCATCAGTAATTGAATATTTTACTTTTCTAAAATCGATTTCACCATAACCAGTATCGTCAAAGGATAAAACAGCGTACTGAGCACGCATGTCAGCACTAAATTTGGTCCAAGCTGTATAAGGTTGTCCAATAGACCCAGGATTAATAACTAATTGATCTTTGCTGCTAGTTCTGAACAATTGATGATGCATATGACCATATATGGATATATCATAAGGCTTATTAAATAATAGTTGATCAAAATTTGATTGTTTTGAATATGGTAACAATTCATGACCATAGTTTTTAGTAGAATAATTGTGTGTTAATAGGATATTAAGACCATTAACACTAGTTTCAGCATAAATAGGCCATTGGTGCATTTGCTGAAGATACTTAGGGTCTAGGTGACTAAAGACGTATTTTAAAAGCTCAACAATATAGGTGGTTTGAGGTTCATCAATGTATTGTTTACTAATTGAAAGGATATCTTCAAAGAGAAAATCGTCCCAGTTTCCACGAATCATGAAGGTGGTATTAATCGAATTAAGCAATTTCATAATAGAATTAGTACCAGGACCAGGCATTAATAAATCACCAAGAAACCAATACTCAGAAACATTTTGTGACTCTGCATCTTCTACAACCTTTTTAAAGGCATTATAATTTCCATGAATATCAGAAATTATTGCAATTTTTTTCACTGTTACGCCCTCTTTATTGTTTGTTGTTTTTCTTTTTTATATGTTTTCGTAAAACACATATTTAATCTTTAAATTATAATAAAATATATGCGTGCTTATTGATCAATTTAAAACAATTGTCGCATCAGTTCATCAGTTAAATAGCACAGAGCGCGCCTAGGAATCACTCTATTCTACTCTTTTTAAACCTTTTTTGAACAAATACTAAATAATTTAATGAACATGTCTGTTCAATGAATTTAAGATTGGCTTTATATCAGCTTTTACCCGTTATCGGTCTTGTTTACTCTTTTGTGTTGGAAATTCAGTTTATGTTTTCGTAAAACATTTTATTTTAAGCTTCCTTTATAAAATAAAAACGGTCAAATAATTTAACTGACCGTTTGCTTATTTTCTTGATAGTTCTTAATCTCCTCCAAGAAACTATCTCCATATTGTTCTAATTTATACTTTCCAACTCCACTAACAGCTAAGAATTCTTCACTATTAGTAGGAATACGAACACACATATCCTTTAAAGTCTTATCTGAAAAGATCATAAACGGAGCAATGGCCTGCTTCCTAGCAAATTCTAGTCGTAAGCTACGCAACTTTTCAAATAGATCCATATCAAAACTGCCATCAGCAACCATTGGCTTATTGATTGATACTTTCGATTTTCTTTTGGATGAAGATCTATTCAATTCTTCTTTTCTTGCAACATTGATCTTCCCTTTTAAGACGTCTGCTCCCTTTTTCGAAAGTAATAATATTGGATATTTTCCACCACTAGTCTTTAAAAAACCATTTGCAGACAAAAAATCTATTAATCTACCTGTTTCACTCAGCGACTTACCTTTAAAAATTCCAAAAGTAGACAGTTCTTGAAAATTACGCCAGTCATTGGCTACGTCTTCTTTTCCGACCAGCACTCGACTAACCGTTTTCTTGCCATATCTTTGGTCCATTCTGACAACGCAGCTCAAAACTTTTTGAGCATCTGAGGTAATATCTACAATCTGTCTATTATCCAGACAATTAGTACATCTTCCGCAAACATCTGTATTCTTTTCACCAAAATAATCTAATATAAACTTCATTAAACAAATTTCAGTCTCTGCATATCGGTGCATATCGAATAACTTGTTTTTCAAACTCATTTTGTATTGATCATCACCTAATGACTGATCAATAAAGAACTGATGCAATCTTAAATCAATAGGTGCATACAATAAAATAGCTTCTGCTGGCAATCCATCACGACCTGCACGACCAACCTCTTGATAATAGTTCTCAATCGTTCCAGGAATTGCATAGTGTAAAACATATCTAACGTTTGTTTTATTAATTCCCATCCCAAAAGCATTCGTAGCTACTATCACATTTGTTTTATCAAACAAGAAATCTTCTTGTTGAGTATGACGTTCTTGATCACTTAATCCCGCATGATACCGGCCAACTTTAATGCCATTCTCTTTTAAAAATGAAAAGATACTATCAACATCTTCACGACGACCTGCATAGATTATTCCAGATTCATCAATATGAGCTTTAACATAATTTAAAACATATTCATCTTTATCTACCTTGCGTTCAATCTTTAAAGCCAAATTATTTCGTTCGAAACCTGTTTTAATAATATTTTTGTCAGGTACCTCTAGAATTTTTGCCAAATCATTTTGAACTTGTTGCGTTGCCGTAGCAGTTAATGCCAACCAGGCAGGACTTCCTGGTAAATTCTTTAATGGATCAATCATTTTTAAGTAACTGTCTCTAAAATCATGACCCCAAGATGATAATACATGAGCTTCATCAATAGCAATCAATGAAATCTCCAAACCTGACAACCAGCTATAAAATTCATCATCAACAATTTTTTCAGGTGCAACGAATAAAAGCTTCACAGCGCCACTTTCAATATAGCGCATTCTTTCTTCACGATCGTGCCATTCAACGGTACTATTTAAAAAAGTTGAAGGAATACCTACTTCATTCAAGCTATCAACTTGATCTTTCATTAAAGAAATCAAAGGTGACACAACTAGCGTCAAACCAGGTAGAATCGTTGCCGGTAATTGATAACAAATAGACTTTCCACCACCAGTTGGCATGATCCCCATAGCTTTTTGACCATCAAGAATCTTCTCTATTAGTTCTTTTTGACCTATTCGAAAAGTATCATAACCAAATTCATCTTTTAAGATTGCTTCTAAATTCAAGATAAAATACTCCTAATTGAAAAATAATATAGATAAATCATATCACATTATTTCTTAATTGCTCGAACGACTGAATCCTCTATCTGACTTAAATCATGATCTAGTTGTTTATCGTCAATCGTATCTAAAATCCTTTGGCTTTGTAAAAAGTAAAGGATAATTTGCCCAATGACCATCCTTATCCACTCTATTGGATCAACATCTTCTCTCATTTCTCCAGTATCTTTCAAAGCCTTCCAGATATTATTAAAAAATAAATCTTTAAGCGACATGACCTTGTCTAATAACATATTACGTACTTTATCATTGATCAGTACCTGGGAAATCAAAATAATAGCAGCATCTCTATTTTGAACTAAGAATTCAAATCGATTACGAACAATGAATTGAACTAAGCTTTCCAAATCATAATTGCTAGAATTTACTTGTTTGGCAAACTCCTCTCCATACGTAGGTAAAATATGATCAATCATTGGTTCCAAAATAAACAGCAATAAATCGTCTTTGGACTTAAAGTATTTAAAAATAGTAGCCTGGCTCATCCCTGATAATTTTGCAATCTCTGCCGTTGAGGTACCATCGTAACCTTGTTTCGAGAATAGTTGCAGGGAAGCTTTTAAAACCTTTTTTTTGCCATTAGGCATATCACTGGTTGCTAACCAATCACTTAAATCTTGAAATGTTTTCTCCATAGTCTATACCTTCCTATACTTCTTTAAACCAACAATATTCAATATCGTTAAGATAACTAAAAAGATCAACAAAATACCGATCTCGGGAAGAATCTTGATGAAACCATCCCCTGACATGACAATTCCACTTAATGCATCTCCAGCATATTTCAATGGCAAAATATAAGATATCACCTTAACTCCATTTGCCATAGTATCCAAAGGTATAATTCCTGAGAAAAATATTTGAGGAACAATTACCAACGGAATAAACTGCATCATTTGAAACTCTGACTTTGCAAAAGTGGACATTAATATTCCAAAAGCTAGTGCTACTAATGCCAAAATAAAGTTAATTAAAATTACATTCAATAAATTACCAACCACCTCAACGTTTAAGGCCCAAACTGTAAATAAGACAATGATCAATGTCTGTAAAATAGCCAAAATACCATAACTGATCATGTATCCAAATACAATATCGGAACGTTTTACCGGCGTTGCTAATAATCGATTCAATGTGCCTGAGGTTCTCTCATTCAATAATGCCATCCCTGATATTAGAAATACAAAGAAGAACACAAAGAATCCCATTAAAATAGGCACAATTTTATCAAAGAAATTTGTATCGCTATTACCATAACGATATTTGTTATGTATCTTTACTTGATGTGTTCTTGCTTCAGGTGCATTTGGTATCCGCGATTGAACTTTTTGTAGTGTTTGTTCCAATTGCTTCATTGTATTAGCAACAACTGATGATTTCAAGGCCGCTTTTGTTGCCGCAGTCTTACTGGCATCAGTGTTAGCATAGGTCACATAGAAGTCGCCACCGGAATACTTTATTACTGCATCAACTTTTTTATTATCCAGTGCCTTTTGGGCCTCAGCATTTGATGAATACTTTTTTGTAGAAATATGACTTACTTTATCAATTGTTTTTACTAGACTGCTTTTTACATCAACTGTAGCGATATCTACTTGTGTAGAGGAATTAACTGAAAATACCAACTTCATTAAAAATAAGATTAATATTGGTGCTAAGAACATTAACATTAATGTCCTCTTATCTCTTAGTAGTTCTTTAGTTACACGTTTAGCGATAGATATTGTTCTCATTTTGTTGTGCCTCCGCTTTCAAAAAAACATCCTCAATAGAATTAACTTGATATGCTTGTTTCAAACTTGATGGATCATTATAAGCAATAATCTGTCCGCCCAACAAAAGTGCTACATCATCAGTCAATTCTGCTTCATCCATTACATGAGTTGTTACCAGGATTGTTGTACCTTGGTTACGCAAGTTTTGTAGCTCCCACCAAATCTTTCTTCTTAGTGCTGGATCAACTCCAACAGTCGGTTCATCCAAAATCAAAATCTGATTTGAACCCAATAAAGCAATTGCTAAAGATAGTCTCCGTTTCATCCCTCCCGAATATCCACTGACTCTTTTATCTAAATCCTTTACTAAATCTACTACTGATGAAACATGTTCAATCTGTTCCTGCGCAACTCGACCTTTGATTTCTTTCATATCAGCATAAAACTGCAGGTTCTCTCGTCCTGTTAATTGCTCATACAAAGCATCTGATTGTGCCATATAACCAATTCTTCCTAAAAGCTTACGATTAGGCATCTTTTGATTAAAAATCGTTGTCACCCCTCTATCGGGGATCTCCATACCTAAAATAATCTTAATTATCGTAGATTTACCTGCACCGGACGGTCCAATCAACCCAATAATCCTTCCACTTGGAACTTGAAAATTGACATTTCTTAATACTGTTTGTTTACCAAACTTTTTAGTGATGTTATTTAAAGAAATTATGGAATTGTACATTTGTTTTCCTCCATTCATCGGGTGAGTGAGTAGTTACTCACCTGATATTTAAAATGAGTGTACCACATTAATTTTAAAAATAAAAGGCTCCAAATTAAAAAGCTGATAAATTTTATCAGCTTTTCTTTTTTTCAAGTTCCAAAAGGCTCCTCTTCATTGTTAAACCACCACGATACCCCCTAAATTACCACCCTTTGTTAAAACTCGATGACATGGAATAATCATTAAGATTGGATTCTTACCGATGGCTGTACCGACAGCTCGAACTGCTTTAGGACGATTAATTAACTTGGCAATCTTGGAATAATTGCTTGTCTGCCCATAAGGTATCCGCTGCAATTGACGCCAAACTGACCTTTGAAAATCAGTCCCTGTAATATCAATTGGTAAATCAAATTTTGTTCTCTTGCCTTGTAAATACTGTTTTAATTGATATTGATACGGTTCCACGACCGATTCATCATCTATTAAGTCCACTTCGGGATAAAACTTTTTTATTTCAGAATTATCACTATCTTCTGACCCAACAAAGACCAATCCCTTAGCAGTAGCTCCAATTAAATAACTATGATTCTCAATTCTAAAAACATGATAATAAATTTCTTGCATATTCCTCACCAACTTTTATGTAGTCTTATTATATGCTAAGATGCACTTAAAAATCTTGCATTCTAATTCGAGGTCTTATTATGTTACATCCCTTAACTAATGGTCGCTGGCAAAAAATAATTACCAATCAATCGGGGAATTTCTTTTATGGTGTCAAAACCACTAAAATATTTTGCAAACCTACTTGCCATTCAAAAACACCCAATAAAGATAATGTTTTAATCTTTAAAACTACTAGAGAAGCAATAAAATCGGGCTTTCGTCCTTGTAAAAGATGTCAACCTACTGGGCAAACACTATCTAATGATGAATGGGTCAATCAAATAAAGAAATATCTTCAATTGAACTATCAACAAAAATTGACTTTAGATAAAATTGCTCTAGATTGTCACGGCAGTAGTTCAAGTCTACAAAGAATTTTTAAAAAAATTACAAATAAAAGTCCTAATGACTACTTGATTGAACTTAGACTACAACATAGTCAACAGTTACTAAGAGAAACTGATTACTCAATTAAAACAATTGCTGCTCGTTGTGGATTTAATAGCGATACATATTTTAATACTAGTTTTAAAACCAAATATCATCAAACACCTTTAGATTATAAGTATCATAACAATTAACTTTTATAGTCTTGCAAAGGACTCTACAAATGTAGTAACGTATAGCATGTAAGCGCATTAGTAAATGATAATTGTTGTCTTGATCAACGATATTTTAAACAAACTGGTTAACTATTAAGTCTTTAACTGTATCGATGAATCATTTCATCATAAACATTGCTATGTATTCCAAGGAGGAAAATTAATATGGGGTTATTCTCTAGAAAGAAAGTTGATCAATTTGTTGCACCCGCTTCAGGTAAACTAATTCATTTGGATAAAGTCAGTGATCCAGTTTTCTCACAAAAACTTATGGGTGACGGATTCGCTGTTGCTCCTGATAATGATGAAATCGTTGCTCCCATTGGAGGAGTGATCGGTACGGTATTTCCAACTAAGCACGCACTAATGATTACATCAAAAAACGGATTAGAAATTATGTTGCACCTAGGCATAGATACAGTTGAATTAAAAGGTAAGCCATTTGAAACCTTTGTAAGGGAAAATGATGTCGTTAAGGCTGGTCAAAAGTTAGCTACCATGAATCTAAAACAAGTAAAAGATGCTGGTAAAGATACTGCTATTATGACAATCATTACTAATTCAGATGCTGTTAAATCTATGGACGAATTCACTGAGAAAACAATTTCCGCTGGTGACAGCGCTCTTAACGTAAATGTAAATTAACGAAACGTGTGGCAAACAAGCTACACGTTTTATTTTTTTGTTTGTAAATTTAACAAAATGTATAATATTCAATAAAGGAGGTTTAATTATGGTCAAAATTCCTTATTTAAAAGGTTTTGAAGCATACCTTAAAACCCGCCATATCTCTGTCAAGGCACACACCGAATATATGAATTCGTTAAATGACTTTTTCACTTATACAATTCAACATAATTCTGACTATAAGATTAGTGAAAAAATTACTGATGTTCACGAGATGGACATCAGATTATTCAAAAATTTTATGCTTGAGGATTTAAAACTTAGTCCTAGTACTATTAATAAGGTTATTAGTAATCTGAACGTTTATTTTAAGTATCTTTTTAATGTTAAAAAAACTCCTGAAATCCCTACTTTAAATATTAATAGTGTACCTGTGCCTAAACAAACCGATTTTCCAGTTGAAGTTTTTTTAAAACTCCCCTATTATCTCAAGGCCGATCTTAGTATATATACAAGGCTTTTGATTTTAATTATTTCCAAAGGATTTAACTATAAAGAAGCTTTAGCCGTTGATTTTTATAAGAAATTCAATCAATTGTATTTTGACGCCGATGAAAATAATTTTTTAAATCTATACAAAAGTTATATTGAACCATATCGCTCATATTGGAACAATGATAATCTATTTTTAAGCCGTAATCGCGGAGCCAATACCCCACTTCTATCAGTTCCAGCACTTCATCGAGATCTTAAACGAGACAGTTTATCTACCCAACTAGATTTATCGCCTAAAAAACTTTATACAACCTTTATTCTTTTGGCCTTAAGCACTAAGGAGTTATCATCTGATCAAAGAAGAGCACTTGATGCTTTAGATACGCCCTCATTGATGTATTATCGTCGTCTCATGCGAGAGACAAAATTTGATATATAAGAGAAAGTGAAATTATGAAAAATATTGCAGTTTATTGTGGTGCTGCCACTGGAAATCAGGAAATATATACCATTGGAGCAAAAAAACTTGGTCAATGGATCGTTAACAATAATTATGGATTAACCTATGGTGGTGGTAGATATGGACTTATGGGCGTGGTTGCTAATAGTGTTCTTGAATCCCATGGTTACGTACATGGAATTATTACTAAGGAATTGGTCAACCGCGAGCTGTCACACCAAAAATTATCCAAGTTGGATATCGTTGATAATATGTCACAACGAAAGCAAGACATGTTGAAAGACTCAGTTGCTAATATTGCTTTACCAGGTGGTCCTGGAACCTTAGAAGAGATTTCTGAGGCCTTCTCCTGGACAGTAATAGGGGACAGCTCCAATCCTTGTATTTTTTATAATATCAATCATTACTATGATAGATTAGCTGATTTTTTTGATTCAATGACTGAACAAGGATTCATGGAGAAAAAAACACGTCAGACCTTACTATTTAGTGATTCTCTAACTGCGATAGGTAATTTTATTGATTCTTATACCCCACCAACTTTACGCAACTATACTAAATGAACACATGAGAACTTATTATTTCACTAATTGATCAAAAGGGACTATATTCTACTTGTCAGATAGAAGAATATCTGGCAAATATACTCCTTAGATATACATCATAAAATGTATGATTTTTCTCATTAATACTACTTATAATAAATATCCTCCTAACTTAAATAGTTAATAAAAGATAGACCAATTAAAAAGAATATAAACTCTCTGATATATAACAAAAAAGCCACGTCGGAATTAATTTTCCAACGTGGTTTTTGTTTTTTAAAGTAAAGTTGTTACACTTCCTGCAATAATAACTAAAACTAGCCCTGAAACGATATACACCATTTCTTTTTTTGTTTTATGTTCATGTAGAATATAAATTCCGCCTAATGTTGCCAAAATAACATTCATTTGCGATAAGATGAATCCAGTAGCCAATCCATTAACTGATGGACGGGCAGAAATTAAATAAGTTAAAGCCGCAAAGGCAAAGAAGAAACCACTTATGATATTTGTATAAGAACTCTTAGTCTTAAATGGCTTGTCCAAACGATTACTTTTTGTTGCTAAAGCAAAGATCGTTGCCACTACTACCATTCCCAATGCTTGAGGTAAGAACGCTTCAAAACCACTAACTGTGATAGCTTGTGGGAAAGCTGAATAACCTAAGTAACCAATTTCAGCACAGGCTACCAATAACACACCTTTGATAGCATTAAATCCGCCTGATTCCTTGGACATTTTATTTTCACTATACGTCGTCAACCAGACACCGAAAATGATTAAAAGAATTGCTGAGAAACCAATCAGTTTGGCCTTTCCACTAGCCCATTCTCCCAATACTATGACACTCCATAATGAAGCACCAACCAATTGAAAACCAGTTGAAACTGGCATGGTCCTAGAAACACCCATTTCTGCAAAGGCATAAAATACTAATATTTGACCCATTGACCAAAATGCACCTGATAAGAAAGTGAATAGAAACTCTTTGCCCGATAACATCGGTGTTTGACGAACAACTGCAATTATAATTGCAAAAATTAAAGTACCATATGTCGTTCCCAGAATTTGGTTAACTGGCTTTCCACCAAATTTACCAGTCAGGACTGGAAATAATCCCCATCCAATCATTGGCATTAGGCCGATCAATAGATTCAATGCACTCATTAACTAAAACTCCCTTTTTAAAAATCTTCAATTTAAAAGCTACTGGACAATAAACCAGTAGCTTTTTGCAATGGGAGTATTATAGCAGAAAAGCGAATACGTTTTCAACAACGCATTCGCTTTTCACAAAAAAATCATTTGTTTTATGAACTAAAAGAATTATATAATTCTTAATTAAATTGAGCATTCAATGGGGGAACAACTTGCTTCTTACGTGATACAACACCAGGTAAGGCAGCCTTGTTATCTTCAACTTTAGTATTCAAAGCCGCTTCAAACTTGGAAATTGCTTCGCTGTCACCAAGAATCAAACCAGTTGTGTCACTAGTTAGGATATTAGTAATTAGAAGTACAAACAAATTATAACCTTTGTCTGCATTTTCAGCTTTAATATCTTTAACAAAATCATCTTCACGTTTCAAAGTGTCATCAACATCTACTGTATTAACTTGGGCAACACGTACACTAGTGCCATTCATATCAAAGCTTTTAGCATCCATATCAATAAGTTCTTGAGTTGTCTTGCTGTCTAAGTTTGTTCCAGCCTTTAACATTTCAAGACCATATGTTTCATAATCGATACCTGCTGTTGTAGCCAAACTCTTCAAAGCAGCACGATCTTCATCAGTAGTTGTAGGTGATTTCAATAGCAATGTATCAGAGATAATTGATGAAGCCATAATGGCTGCAATTTGAGCAGGAATTTCAACATCATTTTCTAAATACATCTTCCAAATAATCGTACTTACACATCCAACTGGTTCTGCACGATAGTACAATGGTAATGCAGTTTCAAAGTTAGCAATTCTATGATGATCAACAACATGAGTAATCTCAACATCAGCAATGTCATCAACACTTTGTTGCCTTTCATTATGATCGACTAGCATAACTTTTTTAACTTCGCCGTTAATGGCTGAAATAATACGTGGATATTTAACATCAAAATGATCATAAACAAATTTTGTTTCTAGGTTTGGTTCGCCTAAAGCAACAGCTTCAGTATTGAAACCTAATTGATTTTGTAGATATGAATATGCGATAGCTGCTGAAACAGCATCGGTATCAGGATTTTTGTGTCCGAAAACTAATTCTTTTTCCTTTGGCATGTGTACTATACCCCTTTATAAAATTTATCTAGAAGACTTTAAACGATCAATGTAACTCATTTTATCTAAGAACTCATCCCAGCCATTCAAAAATTCTTGAATGCGAGGAATTTTTTCTTTATCTTCCCGATATATAAATGATAAATCACTTGATACTGCTGGTTCAAGTGGTGTTTGATAAAGTTTAAACATTGACTGATGCGCAATACAAAAGCTCAATGGCAGTACTGTATAAACGTCATCCGATTCTTGCGTAAACTTCAACAATTGATAAGGTGAAGAAAACCTTGCGACAACCCTAGGTGAATCAACATATGCATCCAAAAATTTACTGCGTAGTAAATCGGAAAAATAATAAGATCTTAAGTAAGCAGCCCATGGTTTAGTAGTAGCATCTTTATAACTAACAGACTTTTTCTTACTAAATTTCTCATTGTTATGAATCAACATAAGATTGTCACTAATAATCTTCTTACTCTTATAAGACTTCCAACCTTTAATACTCTTATCTGGCAAATACATAATGGCCAAATCAATACGGTTATTTTGAATATTGTCCCAAAGTTCTGTTCGCGTTAAAAGGTTCAAATCAATTATAACGTTTGGATTAATCCGATTATATTCAACAATAAAATCTTCAATCACAACCGATTCGGCCGTTGAAAGCAGTCCGATACTAATCGGACCACTCTTTTCAGAGGATTCCTGTTGAATCTGATCAGTAACATTATTTATGATATCAAACATTTGATGAGTAGCCTTCAGTAGCGATGTTCCAGCGTCAGTTAAATAAATTTTTTTACCAACACTGTAAAACAATGGTGCCTCAACAACTCGCTCAATTTTTTTAATTTGCTGTGTCAAGGCAGGTTGAGTTATACCTAACTGCTGTGCAGTTTTGGTGTAACTCATATTTTTCGTTAACTCATCAAAATAATTTAAAGCTTTAGAACTAAAGACTCTTCTTGATTTTTCATCCAACAATAAAAGAATCCTCCTAAGTATTTGTGAAAACAAAATTAATATATGCAATAAGCTAATAATACTATATAAATTAAAAGTTTGCTGTTTATATTATTATTTTTCTTCTATTTTTTTCACAAATCTAACTGGATTTCCATCTATTGCTGGATCCATAATAAACGAGCCATTTGAATAACGATCTGTACTTTGATGATTTGAACGATCAATTTCAATTTCTTTATTTGTATCAGTAATAATTGAAATATCCATATCATTAGAAATATTGGTTACTAATGAAACACGATGTGGTTGACGTTTCAATTCACGTAACGTTAAAACTCCTCTGCGAGCCCGACTAGTTACTGGAATTTCAGATAGTTTCATTTGCTTGTATGAACCTCTTTGAGTTACTAAAGCAATTTTTTCACTTTCATCAGTAGCTAAGAAATAGCTTGCCAATGAATCATCATCTTTAAGACTGACAAATTTGACGCCCATTGCTTTGCCACTAACCACAGGAACCTCTTCAATTGGAAATGCTGAAGCATAGGAATGCTTAGTAAAAACATAGACCAAGTTTTTAGCATCTTTTTCAACATAATAAACATCCATCACCCGATTGGTATCAGACTTTATCTTACAATACTTGGATGCTCTTGATTTATAAGTTCTTCCTGGTAATAAATCACTAAAAGCAACTTGTTTAATATAATTCTCATTAGTAGCAATTAGGAAATTGCCAGTTTCCTTTAGGTCTTTAAAAACAAAGGCCTTCAGAATTGATTCGTCATTATCTAATCCTATTTCTTGAGATAAATGTGAACCAGTATCTTTCCAACGACTATCTTCAATTTCGAAAATCTGACGATAGATCATGTTTCCCTTATCAGTAAAGATAAACAAATGATCAAGCGTATTAACATTTACATCAATAATCGGATAATCTTCATCTTTCAAACCGTTATCATCAGTACTAGAAGCTTGATATGAACGTAAACTACTTCGCTTTACATATCCATCATGACTAACTAACAGACGTACATCCTCACTAGCCACCATTACCCGTGTATCAACCTCAATTTCCTCAACCTTGGCCTCAATCTTAGTTCGACGCTTATCTGAATATGTATTACGAACCTCAAGTAGTTCTTTTTTAATCACACTCATTAATGTTGTATGATCATTGATAATTTTATCCAATGAACTAATTTGATTTTTAAGTTCCTTATCTTCTTTTTCTAAGTCGGTAACATCTGTATTAGTCAAACGATAAAGTTGTAAGGAAACGATTGCTTCTGCCTGTTCTTCAGTAAATTTATATTCCTTAACTAAATTGTTCTTAGCATCAGATTTATTTTTACTACCACGAATAGTTTTAATAACCTTATCAAGAATTGATAAAGCTTTGATCAAACCTTCAACGATATGTAATCGTTTTTTTGCCTTGGTTAGATCAAATTGACTACGACGTAAGACAACGTCCTTTTGATGCTCAATATATTCCTTTAAGATTTGAACTAAACCGACCTGCTGAGGACGCATGTCAGCAATGGCAACCATATTAAAATTATATGAAATCTGTAAATCAGTATTCTTAAACATATAATTCAAAATTCCATTAGCATCAACATCACGCTTTAGCTCTATAACAATTGACAACCCTTGACGATCACTTTCATCACGAACCTCAGCAATACCATCGACCTTCTTCAAAACTCTAATTTCGTCCATTTTTTTGACTAACTGAGCTTTGTTGACCTCATAAGGGATCTCCGTGATGACAATTTGTTCTTTATGACCACGAATTTCTTGGATGGACGTTTTGGACCTTAAGTAAACTTTACCTCTACCAGTACGATAAGCATCTTTAATACCATCTTTACCTTGTAAAATTCCACCCGTTGGAAAATCGGGACCTTCAACGATTGTTATCAACTCATCTAAGGTAATCTCTGGTTTATCAATCATTTTAATTGTTGCATCAATAACCTCACCCAGGTTATGAGGTGGAATTTCTGTCGCATAACCAGCTGAAATTCCGGTTGCTCCATTAACTAACAAATTAGGAAATCTTGCTGGTAATACCTTAGGCTCTTTTTCAGTATCATCAAAATTCCATTCTTCGTCTACTGTATCCTTATTGATATCGCGAAGCATTTCACTAGAAATTTTGCTTAAACGAGCTTCAGTATAACGCATGGCTGCGGGTGGATCACCATCCATTGAACCATTGTTACCATGCATTTCAATTAATGGATTACGTAACTTCCAATCTTGTGACAAACGAACCATGGCTTCATAAATCGAAGAATCACCATGGGGATGGAAATTACCCATAACATTACCAACACCCTTGGCTGACTTTCTAAAACCTTTATCATAGGTATTTCCATCCAAGAACATTGAATACAAAATACGACGTTGTACTGGTTTTAAACCGTCACGAATGTCTGGTAAAGCTCTCTCTTGAATAATTGATTTTGAATATCTCGCAAATCGATCTCCCATGATTTTTTCGAGCGAGATATCTTGAATTTTAGGAGAATTTTCAGTCACTATTTATCACCTATTCCTTATTCAATAAATCGTCAACGATTTTACTATCAATTGGATCAGTTTCATCATCAACCTTTTCCAAAATGTTGTCTCCCTCTTCGGTACCGTTGAAACGAACATTCTCTTCGATCCAATCACGACGTGGTTTTACTTTATCACCCATTAGAGTAGTTACTCGACGCTCAGCTAAAGCAGCATCATCAATATTTACCCTAATTAGAATACGATTCTCTGGATCCATGGTTGTCTTCCATAATTGATCGGCATTCATTTCACCTAAACCTTTAAATCTTTGTAAATCGTAACCTTTACCCATTTTTTTAATATCTTCCTGCAGTTCATCAGGAGTCCAGGCGTACTTAATTTGTGTTTTAGCTCCTTTGCCCTTTTGAAGCTTATACAAAGGTGATAAGGCAATATACACATGTCCAGACTCAACTAACGGACGCATATAACGATAGAAGAAGGTTAATAACAGAATTTGAATATGTGAACCATCATCATCAGCATCAGTCATGATAATAACTTTGTCATAATTACGATCTTCCAATTTGAAGTCGGCACCTACTCCAGCACCAATTGTATAGATCATTGTGTTGATTTCTTCGTTTTTATAAATATCTTCCAGTTTGGCCTTTTGAGTATTCAAAACTTTTCCACGTAATGGTAAGATCGCTTGAAATTTACGATCACGTCCTTGTTTAGCTGAACCTCCAGCAGAATCACCCTCGACTAGAAATAATTCATTTCTATCTGAGTTTTTTGATTGAGCTGGGGTTAATTTACCGGACAATAATCCGTCATTCTTCTTATTCTTTTTGCCATTACGAGTACTCTCACGCGCTTTTCGGGCAGCATCTCTTGCTTCACGAGCTTTCAGAGCTTTTTTTACTAGCATCTGAGCTTGCTCACCATTTTCCATCAAATAGAAACTCATTTGTTCATAAACTAATTGATCGACAGCTGATCGGGCTTGTGGAGTTCCCAACTTTCCTTTGGTTTGGCCTTCAAATTGTAGTATTTCTTCTGGAATACGTACTGAAATGATGGCTGAAAGTCCTTCACGAACATCACTACCTTCAAGGTTCTTACTATTTTCTTTTAATAGACCTACCTTTCGAGCATAATCGTTAAAGGCTTTTGTCAAACCAGATTTCATTCCGGCCTCATGCGTCCCACCATCGGCAGTACGAACGTTGTTAACGAAAGAAATAATATTCTCTGAATAACCATCGTTATATTGTCCGGAAAATTCTATTTCAATATCAGAATTAGTTCCTTCAACATAAAAAATACCACCAAGAGTATCTTTGTCTTCATTTAAATACTTAACAAACGATTGAATTCCGTCTTCATAATGAAAGACATCTTCCTTTACCTCAGCACCACGTTTGTCAGTAATAGTAAATTTAACGCCTTTCAATAGAAAAGCTGATTCTCTTAGCCTTTCAGCTAAAGTATCATAGTTAAACTTAGTTGTTTGGAAGATGGAAGCATCAGGTTTAAAACTAATAGTCGTTCCATTATCTTCTTTAGTAGTACCCGTCTTCTTCAAAGTTCCAACCGGATGCCCACCATTTTCAAAGCGTTCTTCATAAACTTTATGGTCACGAACTACTCGAACGGTCATCCACTCAGACAAGGCATTCACGACTGATGAACCAACACCATGAAGACCACCAGAGGTTTTATAACTGTTCTCAGAGAACTTACCTCCAGCGTGCAAAACAGTCAGAATAACTTCAATCGTGGGCTTGCCAGAGGCGTGCATCCCCGTAGGCATTCCTCGTCCGTGATCGACAACAGTAATACTGCTATCTTGATTGATCGACACATTGATTTCTTTACCGAATCCTGATAAAGCTTCATCAACTGCATTATCAACAATTTCATATACCAAGTGATGTAATCCACGTGAATCTGTGGAACCAATGTACATACCAGGTCTTTTTCGTACAGCTTCTAATCCTTCAAGGATTTGAATTGACGAATCATCATATGATGATTTTGGCATTTATATCATTCCTTTTCATTTACTACTAATGAGATATTCTAGTATTATAACACTATTCACAATATACGAATATATGTTCGTATTCAAGAGAAATCTTTCAATTTCAGGTAAAATAGTAGATAATGTCTAGGTTGGTATTTATAATTCTCATAAAAACACCATAGAATTACAATATACCAAAAAATAAAGCTGAGAGAGTGATTTTTTAATGAAACTTCTCATTTGTGCAATTTTAGCCTATTTAATTGGCTCATTTCCAACCGCCTACATTGTAGGTAAAGTCTTCTTCCATAAGAATATTTTTGAATATGGTAGTGGAAATGTTGGAACAACAAATGCCTATCGGGTGCTAGGAAAAGTAGCCGGAACCGTTGTTTTAATAATCGATATTTTGAAAGGAACTTTGGGAGCCTTAATGCCAGTCTTCTTTGGACTAGATCGTCATCTAATCTTATTTGTTGGTATCTGTGCCGTTGTTGGACATTGTTATTCAATCTTTCTAAAATTTAGAGGTGGTAAAGCTGTGGCCACTAGTGCCGGTATTTTATTAGCATATAATCCTTTGTTGTTTGTAATTTGCTTTATCGTTTTAGCAACGATTGTTTATATTACAAGTATGGTCAGTGTAGCTAGTTTAACAACTATTCTTTTCTTCACTATTGCTACACTCTTTTTACACGATTGGATACTTACAACTGTTGCAATTATTATTACTGTCATTATTTACGTACGTCATATCCCTAATATCAAACGATTATTAAAAGGGCAAGAAAACTTGGTTCCCGTTGGATTAAGATATAAAAAACAACAACAAAAGCTAGGTAAGTAATCTTTATATAGTACTAGTTAAGTCCGATAACTTTAAGGGTTATCGGACTTTTATTTTAGAGATAATAATTATTTTCAAAAATCTCAATTATCTTAAAGATATTTTCATCAAAGTAGTACTATTCTTCTATGTTACTGATAGAATAATGGTAAAGCGTTATCAAGTTCAGGGAGGCTTTAGGGATGAATAATAATGATTTGCCTACGAGAGCGGAATATCAACGCTCTCACAAAAAAACAAAGAAACATTTTTATAGACGTTGGTGGTTTTGGACTATCATTGCCATCCTCCTACTGGCTGGAGGTGGTTTTCTAGGAATGAAGATGACCGCAACTGGCCCATATGCTCCGACAACAAAGGTTTCTAAAAAGAAATCTAATACTAAGAAATCTACTGCTAAAAAAGACATTACCTTATCTCAATATAAAGGTATTTATATCAGTGACAAAGATGGCCTTTCCCCAGATCAAATAGAAAAAGCTATTGGTAAATCATCAGCCACTTCGGTATCGGCTACATCTCAAAATAATATTTATACATGGAATACCATTGCTAATGGTGAACTTGGTTCGAAATTAACTATCAGCTTTAACAATAACCACGCCATTGGTAAAACTATTAGTGGCATTAAGGTAAATCGTTCAGAAAAATTGGGACTGGATTCATATAATTCAATTCAAAATGATCAAACGCAAGATACAATTCTTAAGAACGTCGGTAAACCTAATGGTTACAATGACTCAAGTAGCAATGGAAAGATTACTCAAACTTGGACGTATTCTTCCGATGTTAAAGGAAATACAGGTGCAAACTTTATTATTTCCTTTAGCGATGGCAAGGTTACTGGTAAGAGTCAAAGTGGCATAGAGTAAAATTTATAATTTTAAAAGCATTCTTCATGAATGCTTTTTTATATACCAGTAAAATGTATCTGGTTGTAGCTTTTTATCGCTAATCACCAGTTTGTGTTAATTCTTAAATTTTATAATAGATATATTTTATTAATAATTAATTCGTGTTATAATTATTTTTTATTTATTCAAATAATATTTAATGTATTAATGTACATAACTTGACCAAAATTCCTGAATTATCGTATCCTCGTAATAGGAGGTAAGTTAATTATGAGAATACTTGATATTATAGCTTTATGTTTAACCATCATTGGTGGATTAAATTGGCTATTAGTAGGTGCCTTCAAATGGGACTTAGTAGCTGCCATTTCAAATGGCAGAGAAACACCATTAGCAAGAACAATCTATGTTATTGTTGGATTGTGTGCTTTATACTCATTAAAGTTCTTCACATTATTATAGTTAAATATTCAAAAGGACTATCAATGATAGTCCTTTTTTTATAATCTTAATTCCTGAAACAAATAATCTGTGAACCAAATTCTTTCAATATTTTCAGATAAAATAAAAAGATCAGCCAATTATTGACCAATCCTTATTGATTATTAATATTAGTTTAATCTAATCCATTCATTAGTTGCCACTCTATAGTAAACTGCTGGTGCGTAAGCTCCAACCGCAGATGGAATAGCTACTTCTTTATCATTCATCCAACTACCAGCATTTAATGTCGAACCTGTCTCAATAAAACGATAATCGGAATCCATACTATAAATTTTAGTATTAGAATCATTTGTAATAACTCTATGGTAATTTTCAAACACTTGAGCGACCTTATAGTTCTCAACCCATTCGTTTGCACCAACACGCCAATAATTATTTGTTGGATCAAAACTATCTGTCAACCAGTCCGTATTATCGCTCAATCCCCTGTTTGAAATTAAAGTGTACTCGCCATTATCATTGCGTGAATATAAATTAGATTGATATAACGTATGTAAATAAGTGGGCATTTGAATATCTGCTTTAGCCGTAATAGTATTAAGCCCAGCAAATGAAACTAATGCAAAAAATGAAATTAATACAACCCTTAAAAATTTTTTCATATTATAATTTCCCTTCCAATTATTTCAATTACATTGTACAACTTTTATCTAAGAAAACATTATTTAAAATTCTGGAACTAGGGACACTGGATTATCAGAAAGCAAAAAGTCTATTAGTATACTAATTACTTCGATATTCATGGATCAAAATATGTAAACAATATTACAATTGGGATTCTCAAGATGCCGTTGACGATTATAGAAATACTATAACAAACTCTTATTTTTACGTATAAGACGAATTCTAGGCGAAGCAGTCAAACCCCTTAGAATATATTGATTCAAATTCTATGAGGAATTCTGTGCTGCTTAAAAGAAATTTAAAAACATTTAGTAGACCGAAATATTGATACAATAATAAATATACGACTAAAAATAGTGATGAGAGAATACTGAATACACTAAACTATCTTGATAAAAAGCCCACAACTACATCGACCAATAAAATTAAATAAATTTAGCATGTTTTGAGTATACGACTATATTGCAACGTAAGCACCTAATAACCG
>NZ_NIPR01000022.1 GCF_002872255.1 Companilactobacillus nuruki | reverse complement strand
GTGTAGCGATACATGGAGCTGAGCAGTACTAATAGATCGAGGACTTAATCGAGTAAGAGTTTACAGCAGTTTTTAGTAGTACAATTAATTCATTGTCTTAATATCTAGTTTTGAAGGTACGAGTGTCATACAGTGTAGTGACGATAGTGAGAAGGATACACCTGTTCCCATGCCGAACACAGAAGTTAAGCTTCTCCGCGTCGAAAGTAGTTGGTGGGAAACTACCCGCGAGGATAGAGAGTCGCTACGCTGTCTCATGATGGAGGATTAGCTCAGCTGGGAGAGCATCTGCCTTACAAGCAGGAGGTCACAGGTTCGATCCCTGTATCCTCCATATCATGAGCCGTTAGCTCAGTTGGTAGAGCATCTGACTTTTAATCAGAGGGTCGACAGTTCGAACCTGTCACGGCTCATTTGCAACATATATACACACCATGCGGGTGTGGCGGAATTGGCAGACGCGCTAGATTTAGGTTCTAGTGTCCAGTGGACATGAAGGTTCAAGTCCTTTCACCCGTATTCAATATTGTTGTTGCAATATTGAGAATCATTTAGTAAAATATGAAAGTATCGTTTTATGCCGACTTAGCTCAGTTGGCAGAGCACCTGTCTTGTAAACAGGGGGTCGGAGGTTCGAATCCTCTAGTCGGCATAATGCGGAAGTAGTTCAGTGGTAGAACATCACCTTGCCATGGTGGGGGTCGCGGGTTCGAATCCCGTCTTCCGCTTTCATTATAGTAACGCCGGGGTGGCGGAACTGGCAGACGCACAGGACTTAAAATCCTGCGGTAAGTAATTACCGTACCGGTTCGATTCCGGTCCTCGGCACTATAATGAATATGCACCTATAGCGCAATTGGATAGAGTGTCTGACTACGAATCAGAAGGTTGTAGGTTCGACTCCTACTAGGTGCATTTGTTTTTTTCGGGAAGTGGCTCAGCTTGGTAGAGCACCTGGTTTGGGACCAGGGGGTCGCAGGTTCGAATCCTGTCTTCCCGATAGGCAATAGATATTGTCAGTTTCAAAGTTTTTGGCGGTGTAGCTCAGCTGGCTAGAGCGTCCGGTTCATACCCGGGAGGTCGGGGGTTCGATCCCCTTCGCCGCTATTTTGCCCGGACCTTTAGCTCAGTTGGTTAGAGCAAACGGCTCATAACCGTTCGGTCGTAGGTTCGAGTCCTACAAGGTCCATAGTAATTAGGATCTTGTTACGTATATTATTATCGCGGGATGGAGCAGTCTGGTAGCTCGTCGGGCTCATAACCCGAAGGTCGTTGGTTCAAATCCAGCTCCCGCAATTAGTTTTGAGAAAAATTAAATTTGGTTCGTTGGTCTAGTTGGTTAGGACGCCTGCCTGTCACGCAGGAGATCGCGAGTTCGATTCTCGCACGGACCGTTAGTAATTAATTTACTAATAAGAAGTAGCCGTAAGGTAATATGCGGGTGTAGTTTAGTGGTAAAACCACAGCCTTCCAAGCTGTTGTCGCGAGTTCGATTCTCGTCACCCGCTTTGCCACTTTTATGGGCCTATAGCTCAGCTGGTTTAGAGCGCACGCCTGATAAGCGTGAGGTCGATGGTTCAAGTCCATTTAGGCCCACTATATCTGGAGAAGTACTCAAGTGGCTGAAGAGGCGCCCCTGCTAAGGGTGTAGGTCGCGTAAGCGGCGCGAGGGTTCAAATCCCTCCTTCTCCGTTAATATGACCCGTTGGTCAAGTGGTTAAGACACCGCCCTTTCACGGCGGTAACATGAGTTCAAATCTCGTACGGGTCATTGGTGATTAGTTCACCAATTTATAGTTTTATGTTTTAAAGTTAAGCTATGGAGGATTACCCAAGTCCGGCTTAAGGGAACGGTCTTGAAAACCGTCAGGTCGTGAAAACGGCGCGTGGGTTCGAATCCCACATCCTCCTTAAAAATATTTGTACATTAGCTTTACTTTTTATTATCGCGGGATGGAGCAGTCTGGTAGCTCGTCGGGCTCATAACCCGAAGGTCGTTGGTTCAAATCCAGCTCCCGCAATTAGTTTTGAAAAAAATTAAATTTGGTTCCTTGGTCTAGTTGGTTAGGACGCCTGCCTGTCACGCAGGAGATCGCGGGTTCGATTCCCGCAGGGACCGTTAAATGGCTCGGTAGCTCAGTTGGTAGAGCAATGGATTGAAGCTCCATGTGTCGGCGGTTCGATTCCGTCCCGCGCCATTTTGGAGGGGTAGCGAAGTCTGGCTAAACGCGGCGGACTGTAAATCCGCTCCTTCGGGTTCGGTGGTTCGAATCCACTCCCCTCCATATTTTTAGGGATATAGTTTAAAGGTAGAACTACGGTCTCCAAAACCGTCGGTGTGGGTTCAATTCCTACTATCCCTGTTTCTACCTTTTATCATGGCGGTATTGGTGAAGTGGTTAACACACCGGTTTGTGGCACCGGCACACGTGGGTTCGACTCCCACATACCGCCCTTTTTATTGGGTTATAGCCAAGCGGTAAGGCAATGGACTTTGACTCCATCATGCGCTGGTTCGAATCCAGCTAACCCAATTGCTATAATTGAATATGGCGGTATAGCCAAGTGGTAAGGCAGAGGTCTGCAAAACCTTCATCACCGGTTCAAATCCGGTTACCGCCTTTGGTTATGCTCAAATAATCAGGCATATTATGCCGGTGTGGCGGAATTGGCAGACGCGCAGGATTCAAAATCCTGTTCCCACTAGGGAGTATCGGTTCGACCCCGATCACCGGTATTAATTGTGAAGACCAGCTCTTTACTAACTCGATAGCAAGTAGCTCTGAACGTTGTTAAATCAATGTTCAGAGCTTTTTTTATTTGTCTAACTCATTACCAGCTTGTGAAGAAAAATGGGTCACCTTTGGTCACTTTTGGAGAAAAAGGTCACCTTTTGGTCACTCTTTTTAGAGCTTAGATAGAGCCTTCATCGCCTTACTATCTTCACGCTCACGATAGTCATTTAATAGATGAATATAGACCTTAGAAGTTATCGCAACGTTTGAATGACCAAGGCGTTGTGATATATACTCAAGTGACAGACCATGTGCTATTAGATATGATGCATGGGTATGTCTGAGACCATGAAATCCGATTAGTTCCATATTGTCCAATGTTTTTCTATTTTCGGTATCGTTCATACCTTTGGATTTATTTTTTTCAAAATAAATTTTTTTGAGATATTTTCTTAGAACATTATTAGCTGAGGTATCTGAGGGAACAGTGTGCCTCTTGTTAATAAATACAAAGTTTTTATTGTTTTTAAAGCCTTGTTTAAAGAAAGTCTCACGTTGCTGCATTCTTAATAGTCGTAATTCTCGGATCAATTCGTCTGAGATAGTGATCTGTCGAACTGAGCTTTCTGTCTTTGTGGGGAGAAAGCCAGTTCTTTTTTTATAATCATAAGTTTTTTGAATATTGACTGTGTGATTTTCAAAATCAACATTATCCCAGGTCAATCCAACTATTTCAGCATACCGACAGCCGGTTCCTAATGCGAATAGAATCTCACATGCAGAAATATTTGATAGGGTAGCATTCTCTTTGGCCATGATTCTTAAACTGGATGCTACGTCAGATTCGAGATATTTTAGATCTGCAGATTTGCCTTTCTTTTTAGTTGTAATAACAACATTTCTTGTAAAATTACGGTCGATGATTCTTTCGTCAACAGCTTCTTGAATACAAGAACCAATATAACCATTAATTCGATAGATGCTATCTTTGACATGGTCTTTTGAGTAGTCATCTATGAATCCTTGATATTCCATTTTAGTAATATCTTTTAGCAAATCATCATAGAAATAATCTTGAATGAATCTTAGAGCAACCTCATACTTTGAATCAGTAGAAAGAGAGTATCTACCTAATTTATAAGTATTGATCCATGATTCAAAATACTGTGCAAAGGTGATATTTTCTGCAATATCCAGTCTTGCAACGGCACGTCTATTTTCAATCTCTCTGGCGGCATCTTCAGCATCAGACTTAGATTTGAAACCTTGCTTATTAATAGAGTGGTTCTTTCCATCTTCACCCATGTAATAAACACGGTATGCCCAACCTTTTTGCTTCTTGTAAATTAAAGTATGTTTATTTTTAGACATATTTTTCACCTCCTTTCGGTGGATTTGGGCGAAAATAAATAAGCCT
Source organism: Companilactobacillus nuruki (assembly GCF_002872255.1). GTDB lineage: Bacteria > Bacillota > Bacilli > Lactobacillales > Lactobacillaceae > Companilactobacillus > Companilactobacillus nuruki. The sequence continues at coordinate 61,039 of NZ_NIPR01000022.1, read as the reverse complement.
ACGGTGAGACTTATTTAAATTATTCAATTGTAAAAATCCTACTTCTAACCCTGCACATTTGTGTAGGGCTTTTTTTATTTGGATTTATCTTTTAGCAAAATTGACTTGAGTCATACCGGCTACTTCAACTTTATCGCCATTATGTAATTTCACATTTACCTTTGGTACTTGTGACATATCAGTATCTCCACCAAGAACTTCGTTTGTTGTATCTCCAAATGTACTCTTTGGAATCACAATAAAATTACCACTTTGACCATCAACTGGTGTAACGGTATATTTGCCTTTTTTAATATCTTTACCAACTATCCAAGAACCAGTTGCCAAAGCAGTATTATTTTTCTTATTTCGTTTCTTAACTGGAGTGAATGTTGCTGAAGTTAATCCTTCGATTTTTACTTTGTCACCCTTAGCAAGTGTTGCAGTGACAGATGGCACCTGTGACATATCGGTTTCACTGCCAAGAATCTCGTTTATTGTGTCGCCGTGAAGACTCTTTTTAGGCATGGAAGAAATGTTACCACTTGAACCGTCTGAAGAAGTGATAGTGTATCTACCAGGCTTTAATTCAGAACCTACTTTATAAGATCCCGGAATCAATGTTGCTTGTTTTGCTTTTGCATAAACAACTGTTTCTTGTGTAGGATTAAAAGTTAATCCAGATGTCCCTAAAAAAGTAGTTGATAGAGTGACAGCAGCAATGCTTGATAAAAGTATTTTTGAACCCTTATTCATGATTTCCCCCTATAGAACAATATATTCAGCTTTTTAAGTCGTCAGTATTTGGACAAAAATAGTAATTAAAGATTTAATAATTCATTCTTCTTTTTATCAAATTCATCTTGAGTAATAACATTTTCATCAAGTAATTTTTTAAATTTAGTTATTTCATCTGCAGATGAGAGTTGTATAGCGTCACTTGATGAATTGCTATGCTTATAAGAATCAATTTCATTCATAATAAAATTATAAATTTTTTGACTATCAGTAACCATTTCTTTTTTGAAGGCTCTAAATACAACAATGTTAGGATCCTTAATGGCCTCAGTAGAGGAATGAAGAACACCCGATTTTTTTTGAGTAGCCAACTCAGCATTTGTAATAAATTGAATATAACCATTCATCCATATTGTTGCTTTTTTAAATTCCACAGATTTAATATCCGTATAATAAATAGTTCGATCACCTTTGAATCCTTGAGTTATATGACCTAGAAATCCTTTACGAGATATAACTACTTTTTCATTATCGGCTGTAATTTGACCATTTGTTCCCTTAACGGTTATAACCATGATTTCCCCTTAATATAAATTATATTTTTTATCATAGAATTCCACTAAATCAACTAATGCCAGTGCTTTTTGGACGGCCTCTTTGCCATAATATTCTTTACCTTCAAACCAGATTATTTTATTAATGAAGGCTTCACCCGCTCTTTGCAATAGGACATCCCTTAGATCAATCTCATTTTTTACATGCAAACTAAACACTCCTTAAAGATCAGTAGTAAAACGTATTGCTTTTCCTAAGATTCTAGCTGGATTATTACGAGTGACAATATAAGGAGAGTATGATGCATTATCTGGCATCAGCATGACAATATCCCCTTGATGTTTAATTCTTTTTAGAGTTGCCTCAGTATCACCATTGACGAGAACAGCGGCTATTTCATCATCTTCTACTTCAGGCTGCTCTCTAATCAGAACATTTGAACCGTCAGGAATCGTTGGTTCCATTGAATGACCCTTTGCTTTTAAATAAAAGAGATTACCGCTTGGTAAGGAATCAATAGGTTCATATAAATAACCTTCAATGTTTTCCTCTGCAGTGATAGGATCGCCACATGCTATTTCACCAATAATAGGAATTCTTTTGGATGGTCTTTGACTAGGAATCATCTCAAACTTTGCTGAGGTTAAGTCAGAAATGTTAATGTCATAGTGTTCAGCTAGTAATTCTAGTGAGCCAGACCTTGGCATTTTACGACCATGAATCCAGTCTGACACTGTTGAGTAGGCAACATTAATGGAATCAGATAATTTGGTAATATTTTCACCTTTAATATCCATATAACGTTTTAAGTTTTCTGAGAATATTTCTTTTATATCTTTAACCATTATTATTGACCTCATTTCATTATCTATAATATATCACAAAAAGCGTTAAAATTCTTTCTTTCAGACAAAAAGACACGCTTTAAAACAAAAAAAGATTGTATTTTCGCTAAAAGCGTGATAATCTATTGCTTGTAAAGGAGGTATGGACATGTCTGATAATAGAATTCCTATTAGAGCAAAACATACTTTAAGAGATCTCAGAGTAAGAGCCGGTCTGAATCAGACAACGGCTTCTGAGCGACTTAAAATTTCAAAGCCAACGCTCCAAAAGTGGGAAAAGGATTCATCTGATTTAAGAATTTCAGAAATAAACAGGGTAACCAATATATACAATATTCCACAAGATTATATTTTTTTTGGAAGCAATCACGCTTTTAGCAAAAAAATAAAGAAATAAGGTGATGTCTTTGAATGAATTAGTGTTTTTAAAAAACGAGCAACCAGTGACAAGTAGTTTACAAGTTGCCGAGAATTTTGATAAAGACCACAAGCATATTTTGGAATCCATTGAAAATCTCACGGTCGAAAATTCGGCAGTGAAAAATATGTTTCGAGAAGGAACCTATAAAAATAGTCGAGGTCGTCTATACAGAATGTTTTATATGACTAAAGACGGATTTACGTTATTGGCCATGGGATTCACTGGGAAAAAAGCTACACGTTTCAAAATTCAATACATCAATGCCTTCAACAAAATGGAAGAACAGATAAAGACTGGTGGTTTTCATGTTCCATCAACTATGTCGGAAGCATTAAGACTTGCTGCTAATCAACAAGATCAAATTGAACAGATGAAACCAAAAGTTTTATTTGCCAATGCGGTTGAAACTAGTGATACAAGTATTCTCGTTGGCGAACTTGCCAAATTAATTAGTCAGAATGGCGTAAATATTGGTGCTGGAAGATTATTTGAATGGCTACGGTCAAATGGTTACTTGATCGCTGGAAATCGCTCAGATAGAAATATGCCTACTCAGAGGTCAATGAACTTGAAGATATTTGAAATTAAAGAACGTACTTATAACAATCCTGATGGATCTGTGAGAGTTACTAGAACACCAAAAGTTACTGGCAAAGGTCAGCAATACTTTATTAATAAGTTTTTGAAGGAGGTTTAGGGATGGAAAAGGAAAATGAGTTTCATTTGGATAACTTTATCAATGGAGCACCATCAATGGAGTTCGTTCTGCAAAATGGCAAGGAATATATGGAGCTGATAAAAAAAACTCAGCAAGATTCTGCTGAGCTTCAAAAAGATTTAGAAAATTTGGCAAATATTACACCCGTGTTTAAAACTAAATAATTCCAATTAATTCAATAGGCGAATTGAAGATGCAGGTGCGTAACTTTATACCATCAGAGCCAAGAAAATTAATATCGGAAACCTCATTAGGTTCAAAAGGAAAATTATTATTATCGTTAAAATCAACAGTTTTAACGAATTGTATTAGATCCCTTAGCAAAGATGTTTCGTGCTCAAACACATAGTTTAATGGCTGATTGCTGTGGGCGGGATTAAAGATGGTATCCAATTGCCGGTTTAATTTAAAGTCATTTGACCTCTTAGTATCATTAATCCAATTTGCTGTTAAAAATAAGCCTTCAGTTTTAAACACTATATTTTTTTGACTTATACCATGGGCATTATCTGAATGGTTGTTCAGCCACTCAAGACCATAGATTAAGGTTTGTACTTGATTAATATCCATTATTTTTCACCTCGATTATTTTGGACTCAGGGAAAGTATAGCAAAAGTTACGTATTCAAAAAGCTCAAATTTGGCTCAAGTTAAGGAGTATCAGTAAATGGACATCAAATCAGCAGTATTAGAGTCACGTAAGCGTGATAAAGAAACAAGAAACATCAAGAACAAAGGTTTTAAAGGCATTGCACGTGAGGCATGGGTATCTGATTCGATACCAGGGCCGAGATTGATCTTAGTTTCAAGCAGAGAGCTAGGCAGTAAAAGTAATTATTGTGAAATGCTCAGTTATGGTACTGGATCGGTAGGCTATGGTCCTAGCTGGGAACCATCATTTGATGACTTAGCTGCTACCGATTGGTTTGTAACTATTATGACTAAAAAAATTAAATTGAAGGGTGGTGATTAAATGCAAATGGCAACGACACTTCCTGATGAACAAATTGAAGTAATGATTCGGGATGAAGTTAAAAGACAACTTGAGGCGAATAACTACCGACTTATTTATACGGACTTCAAACAGACAGCCAAACTGAGTGGACTTTTTGATAAAAGACTTCGTGCGGTTGTCAATGATTCCAAATTCAAAAGAATGTTACGAACAGAAAATGGTGGCCCTGTATATTATCCAAGACAAGGCGAAGGATACAAGTTTGACTATTTGACGTTCGCTAAATTCTGTCGAGACAACATGGAAAGAATTATGAATTTAAAAATAGCAAAGTAGGTTAAATCATGAATGAATTAAGACAATTAAAATTCACATTACCAATGATTCATAGGAATAGTCAGTATTCAAAATTGGCAAAGAATATCGAGAATACAGTTCGTGAAGGTCGTCATTCCATTTCTCAAGAATTTGATATGGAAATCGATGACGAAGCTATCACCGCCTTAAAAGATGCCAATATATCGATTATGCAAGCCAGTGATGGATCATATGATTATGAATTCGAATTTTAGGAGGAATTTAGAATGACAATTTCAATATCACCAGTTATATGGGTTCCAGTTGTATTTTTCTTTTTTGGTTTTATCATCAGACCATTTTATGAACATTCGATTATTCAAGGTTATTTTGACTTGTTTGCCAGCTGGATCTGTTGTGATCCTGAATATAAGTCAAAGAAAAAAGCCTTCTTCATCAAGAAGAAGGCTGCTTAACAAATTGATGTCTGAGTTTAGAGGACAAAGACATCAGTGGGCGTTGATAATAAACACCAAACACATGTTTATTATACAGCGCCTTTAAACGGAAAGAAATAAAGGTGATATATATGGCTGAAGAATTAATAAGGGATTTTAAAGGAGTCTGGATTCCAAAAGAAATTTGGCTGGACGAAAATCTTAATAAAATGCAAATGCTACTTTACGTTGAAATAGACAGTCTTTCAAGTACCGATAGGGGATGTTTTGCGAGTAACAAGCACTTTGCTAAGTTCTTAAGAATAACTCCATCAAGAGCCTCTCAATTGGTTTCTGATTTGAGGGATAAAGGATATATCAAAATTAAATTATTTTATGCTCCTGACAATCCCAAACAAGTAATTAAAAGAGAAATTTACCCAGTTAATAAATTAAGTAGGGTAGTTAATAAATTTACTGACCCTACTAAGAATATTAAAGCCCCCTACTTAGAAAATTGTGAGGAGAGTAATACAGGTTCAGTAATACATAAGAGTAATACAAATACTGTCGGGCAACCCGACAATGTGCCTCCTTATAAATCAATAATTGAATATCTAAACAGAAAAACCAATAAAAGCTTTAAATACTCAACATCCAAAACTAAACATGTTATCAATCAACGTTGGAAAGATGGATTTAAGATTAATGATTTCAAAAAGGTCATTGATTTAAAAGTGAAAGATTGGTTAGGGACAGATATGGATCTGTATTTACGACCTGAGACTCTATTTGGATCTAAATTTGAAAGTTATCTAAATACGAAACGATATCAAAAAAATAATAATCGGAAAGGTAATAAGGAACAGGCAACTGATTGGAGCGCACCTGAAAATCAATCAAGTTCAGTTGGTTCAGGTAGCAATGAACTTTCAAAGAAACTTAAAAAAATACGTGATATAGGACGTGAAAAATGATTAATAATGTTGTCCTAGTAGGACGTTTAACTAAAGATCCACAGGTTCAATACACCCAAGGTGGTAACGGAGTAGCATATGTCAATTTCATTTTGGCAGTGAATCGGACATTTACTAATTCCAAGGGAGAACGTGAAGCTGATTTTGTTCCTTGCCAGCTTTGGCGTAAAGGTGCTGAAAATCTCGGTAAGTATGCTACTAAAGGTTCATTAATAGGTTTTCAAGGCAGAATACAAACAAGTTCTTATGACAATCAACAAGGTCAGAGAGTTTATAGAACTGATGTTGTATCGGATAGATTCTCGCTGTTGGAATCTAAACAAGAGGCAGAGGCACGGAGACAAAATGCCAATCAGCAGGGAAGCGATCCAAATAGTGATTATGGGAGTCGTAATTCCCCTGAAAATAAGGAAAGTGATCCATTTGCTGATAAATCGAAACCAATAGATATTTCAGATGATGATTTGCCATTTTAGGAAGAAATGAAGGGATAAAAATATGACAAAAAATAAAAAGCTAATTAATTTTAATTTATCCACCATGTCAAATGGTGGGGTTCAAGAAAAGTTTGAACAGGAACTTAAGAAAGTAACTGAAAATATTTTAGATCCGAATACTAATACTAAAAAGAAACGAACAGTCACAATTACTTTGACGTATCAGCCAAACGAAAATAGGGATGCTGTTTCTGTATATTCAGAAATTAAATCTAAGCTCATTCCACAAGAAGGAGTGTCAACTACATTACTTGTGGGTCGAAATGCTGATACAGGTTCAATTGAAGCCAATGAGCTTAAATCAGGCGCTAAAGGTCAAACATATTTTGATGATAAAGGTGACGTTAGAACCGATACAGGTCAAAAAGTTGACGATATCGAAAAAGAACAAAAAGTTTCTGATGATTCTAAGGAAACTGAACCTAAACAAATAATCGATTTTCAAAAACAAAATAAAAATAAGGCATAGGTGATAAAAATGGCAGATTTAACTAGTGAAGCAATTGAGAAAATTCAAGAAATGGCTGATAAAGCCAATAGCAAAAATAGAATGGTTCAAATTGGTGGGCGTGACTACGCCTTCAATGATTATGGAGAACCAAAACTAATCATCCCTCAAAATCAAAGTAAAGAGCGTGTCAGTGTTTCAACACTTTCTGGAATTGTTGAACTCATAAAAAATATGGACGAACGAAAAGATGATAAATTATTTATCCAAGTCTTATCACCAACAAAGGTTAAAGTATTTGGGTCAATTGATGAATATGGTAGACGTGAAGGATTGATCAACGCTGAAGCTATGATTCCAAGTTTTAACTTTGATGAATATTATGATGCTGAGTCGTTAAATATAGCCCTGCAGTCAAGATTCGTCCAAACAGACGACAGAGATGTAATCTTACAAGTCATTGGAAACTTGAAAGAAGAACAGGTTCATAGCAGTTCAGATGATGGTGTTAGTCAGACAGTTCAAGCCAAGGTAGGTGTAGCAAGTGTAGCTGAAGTTAAAGTCCCTAATCCTGTTTCTATGAAGCCATATAGAACGTTTGTTGAAGTAGATCAACCAGAAAGTAATTTCGTATTCAGAATGCGTCAGGGTATGGAAGCAGCATTATTTGAGGCTGATGGTGGCGTTTGGAAAAATGAAGCGATGAATAATATTAAACATTATCTAGATGATAACTTAGATTCCGAAATCGAATCTGGTCATGTGACGGTAATCGCCTAATGGTTCAAATAACAGATCGTGAACTTGCTGTATTTCAAATGCACAATAATCGTTATTCAAGAAATGAAATAGCAAAAGCATTGGGAATAAGCAATCAGACAGTCGAATATTGTTTAGAAAAAAATAAAAAGTATTTTAGTAAATTATTCGAAATGGATGCACATGGTGAGAGAGGAGTGATTTAAATGTTTGGACGTGATCATGAACCAACGTTTGACAAAACAAACTTTAGTCGTGGATTTGAGCCAAGTAGTAACGAATTAATGAATAACATTAATAATTTAAGCTCCACCTTATATAAGATATTGGGAATAGACGTTAGTAATCAAATCGAGGAAGTAAAAAATGGTGAAATAAAATATTTTATGCCAGTTTTCAATGACAAGAATCAGTTAGTTATGTCATTAAGGGACTATGTAGATTTGGATAGAAATGTTCAAAAATTTCTTAGAAAAAAAATATTATATCTGTTACCACTGACAACAAAGATATTTTAGATTTGATTGATGAGATTGAAGATGGAAAAAATGGATAATCAAGAATTAATGGACGACAGAGAATTACTAAATGCGTGGGAAAAAGTCCAAGACTTATTACCAGTTCAAGTGAGGGATGATCTTTATCACCGAATGACGGATTGGATGATGATGGGTGGAAAGTTTGGCGATCGATATATGTGGTCACAAATTGATTACGCTAATAAAGTTATTGAAAATCAAAATAAAAAGAAGGACTGGGAAAAAGTAATTGAAAACTACAAGGATCTTATGGGATGGAATTAAGGCATTAATCATAGTTGCAATATTATTTTTGGCAATTTTATTAATGCTGGAATTTATGCACGGAGTTAGGGATGGTGCTTCCACAAGAAATCTAATTGTTAATGGGATTGGATCATTGCTACTTTTTCAGTTATTCAAAATTGATATTACCGTTCGTCATCGGAACAGCGAAGATTATTAATACAAAGGATGTAAAAAAAATGAGTAAAAGGGTAACAGTAAGAATTCGTAAATCAACAGGTATTAATTTTGAAACTTTAAAGTTGGATTCAATTTCTGGAGTATATACTTCTTCATCGTTGACAGAAAAAAGGTACTTCATTGTTTATACCAACATTTTTGGCAGTCAGGCTTTAGAAACTACCAAGTCAGATTACAAGTTGCTCACGGGTGTTATGAACGTGACAGAATTAGATATTTAATGTGGGATGAATAGAAGTGATAGGAGATAAAGATTTGAATTTAGAAAATAGTAATTCTCATGTTTATGATAGGCCATATTCAGATTTATATGAGGGTGGTTTACATGTCGAAAAAGTTGAATTAGGAGATTAATTATGTATGTAGCAAAATTGAATGATTTATATCTAAAAAAAATCGTTGTCGAGAATTTTTACAATGGTACAAAAAGTATTAACGGCCAGTTTACAAATTCATTTAGAAAAGCAGCATTGTTTAATGATTGTGATAATAAAGACGTTGAAATTTTGAAAAGAAACGGCTTCAAGTTCTATAAGCTATCTGAAACAGAGGTGGAAGAATGAAGTCTATCTCATACTCAATAATTTCCTTATTGATTATTACGATATTCAATGTGATAGGAATAATTAGAGCTAAGTCTGTAGAAGGTAAGATAAATCATTTTGGAACCGGAGTACTATTAATTTTATTTTATATTGCGTTGGCAATAGTTGGACAAGGGGGCTAAATAAATTGAATGTAGAAACGATTCAAAAAGCAATGCTGCTGCTTGAAATATATGACTATTGGGGTCCAAAAACTGTTCAATATGCAGAAGATATAGAAGCGGGAGTAGATGTACTAAAAGGTATCTATGAACACGGTTATTAGAGGAGAAATATTTATGGAACTTTTATTTTTTAAGATAACTTTCATTTTTGTGTTTGCAGGGTTGATACCTGCTGTAGGGGTTGTTGGGTATTCAATTTACAAAAAGGATCATATACTTGCTGTTACGAGCTTAATTGCTAATGGAATACTGTTCCTAGCAGCTTATTTAACAGTTTTCATGCTAGTACCTAATCAATATTTTGTTTCAATCGTTATGTGGAATTTAATATCTTTAATTGTTTCATTGGGTGTCAATATGCTCATTTTAGACTTTCAAGGAAACGATGACATGAATTTTATATCACTATCAAGTGTTTCCGCTGTTTTTGCTGTACTTATAATTTTTGGAGTATTCATGTTTGCTATCAGACTAGGATCAACAAAAAACTCAGCAAATACAGTCGAAACTAAAGTAAGTCAACAAGTTAATAAGGCACCAATGCCAGTTATAAGCAGTAAGAATAAAGAAGTTGCTGTTGCTAATTCTGTAAAAACAGTTAAGGCACAGATTCAAAACTCTTTATCAAATGTTCCTAACTCAAATGTTTATGATGTTGATCATCTAAGAGTACAAACTTATCGGGGAAAGATGGTTTATATAGCACCACTCGATTTCGACGGCTCATATTTTAGATATAGACATTATAAAAAGGTAGATGGTTATTTTATCGTTGATGCTACTTCTAAGAATGCCAAGCCTAAATTTGTAAAAAGAGAAATGAAGTACACTCCATCAGCATATTTTGGACATGATGCATATAGAAAGATTTATTCAAAAGTTGCAGGCAGCCTTTACAGCATGGATGGAAATACGCCTCAATTAGAAATTGATGATAGTGGAAAACCTTATTATATTTCTACTTTGTATAAGAGAATTGGAGTTTCTAATAGACCTAATTTTCATTATAAGAAGGTAGCCGTTTTAGATGCTGAAACCGGTAGTGTCAGAATTTATGATTTAAACAATAAACCCGAGTGGTTAGACATTGCCGTTGATCCGACTGTATCTAGTTGGCAAATTAAGTCTTGGGGACAAGAACGAAAAGGCTGGTGGAATGCATATGGTATAGGTGGTTCCAGAGAAGGAGTAATCAAATCAGTAAGTAAAGCTGGTACAGAAGGAACAGACCAGCAGTTAACACCTGTGCTGTTCAATAAACATATTTATTATTTTGCTTCAATGACAAGTACAAATTCTAAGCAAACCTCAGTCTTAGGATATATGTATGTCAATGCTGCAAACGGTAAGACGTATTACTATCGAGAAAAGAATGACGCAATGACCCCAGAGAGAGCATCTAGTTTAGCAGAGAATAGAATGAAACAAACTCAATGGAAATCAAGTATGCCACTGCTATATATGATTGATGGTAAACCTACGTGGATCGTATCCATGCTTGATGACAATGGAGCATTTATGAGCTATGTGTACTTACTAGCAAGTGGAAATGGTACACAGAGTACTGTTGCTGTGGGAACCGATGCTAAAAGTACATTAGCTAAATATCGTTCATTGTTTGATTCTTCAACAGCCATTCCAACTGGTAAAGGGAAGATATCAAATGTCGAAGGAAATATTTATAGATTAAATATCAATGCTACTAAAGTGAGTTTCATTTTGAATGGAGATTCAAAAATCTATACTTTATCTCTGAAAGAATTTCCAAAAGGTCAATTTGTCCAAGCCGGAGACAATGTTAAATTTGAGGCTAATATTTATCAAAAATCAGGGGATGTAAAATCTGAATTTGAAAATAAAACCATAACTGAAGAAAATAAATAGACACAAAAAAGCCACCCACAGAGTGAGCAGCTAATTAATTGATTCCAGCAAATCAATTATATCACAAAAGGGGCTGTTACTTATGGGGCTATTACCGCGAGTTGATGAGAAGGCAACTCAAGATAACGTCAAAGAGTATTTGAAAAAGGATTTTCCAAGATTAGTGGTTCAAGCTGGGTACTCAATGCTAGAAGTACAGTCACCTAGCTTCGGTGGTATTGGAAGTAAAGGCAACAACGTTAGAAATGGTATAGAGGATAAAATTATCGATCACTTTGATGCTAGACCAATAGTTAACGATACAGTCAGAGCTATTAATCATTGTCCTGAAAAGTATTCATTAATTCTTAGAGGATTATATATTGAAGATTTAAAGGACTGGGAAATTGAAAGTAAAGTTAGTTATGGACATACTCAATATACGACTAATAAAAAAATTGCATTATTATACTTTGCTGATGCATTTCAAAGTATTGATGACCTTCACATTTATGAAGAAGTGAGTTGGAAACAATATACATGATTTTAAGAGTGAACTTTTACTGAACTTTTTGTGAACAAATACCGAACCGCGACCGAACTGTTTTTAAGTTATATTGGTATTGTTGATAATTACAGAGATAGCGACAGGTTACTCTACCTGAAAAGGAGCATAAATTTAGTTCTTATTGTTATAGATCAACATTGATGAGTTATGATAAAGCTCATCTTTTTGTGGGTATAGGTTTTATCATCCCTGGACAATTCCTTCAGAAAGTCTTGAATACAATGCTTGGGTTCGATTCCCAAGGCCCACATTTTTTGAAGGGAATGATGTGATGAAGACAATTCTTAATGTAACAAAAGACAACGATACTATATCAGTTCATGTGGATAGGGATGTTACTACTGAAGAATTAGAATATGGCTTAATTAATGTGATGTATCATTTGATTATTCGAGATATAAAAGCCAGAGGAATGAGACTTTCTAAGAATAACTTTAATCAAGTAAATAATCGTTATGGTGAAGCTATTAAGTCACATACTGGTGTCATGTGGGATTTGATTCATAAAAAATAATATTAAGAGAGATTGCTAATCGGTAGTCTCTTTTTTGATTGGAATGATTAGATGTTAGGAATGGTTGTTGGTTCTATTAATTGTAAATATAAGTGTGGTGCAATTGTATATAATTCAGATGGAAGAACGACGGGATATCTTTCAAATGATACTTATTGGAGATTAAAAGAAACATCTATTATTAATGGAGAAGAATGTTATAGCGTATCTAAAAATAGATGGGTACCAAAGAAGTACTTTATATTTAAAGGGGGATTGATCAATGAAGAAAGTAATCGTAATGTCTGAAGATGAGTATGATCAAGCAATGCAAGGACTTGACGGTATACCGTTCAAGACTGATAGAGCTGAAGCAAGCAATGGCAAGTTCATTAGATCAACAATCACTGTCAGTAAGTCAGCACTAGAGGAAGTACTCAGAGCCAGAGAGTATGAGTTAGTCAAGCCAGAAGATGGATCTAAGATTAACTGGGATGCTGCTATTGTCTGGACAGACTGACAAATACATCAGGTTCTATCATACGAAGGCATGGCATGATGCGAGACAAGAGACACTCACACGTCAACATTATCTTTGTCAAGATTGTTTACGTGATGGAAAAATAACAGTTGCTAAAACAGTTCACCATATGGTTCCTCTTAGGGATGCTTGGGACAAGAGACTTGATCAAGATAACTTAGAGGTCATCTGTTTAGAGCATCATAATCAGGAACATCCTGAGAAGGGTTCTGGGAATAAGAAATACTTCAAACATGAGGCAGCGGTCAAAAAACGTTCTGATGTTTTCAAATTCTCATCAAACAAAGACGATGACAAATTATTTTGGTAGCCCCCCTACCTCAAAAAATATTTTGATGAAATCCCAGACAACGGTGTAGTCCCTTGTTCGCAATAAATTCGTTTTTCAATAAAAAAATATTAATCCATTTCAGGCTCAAACCATTAAGTATCAATGGTTTGAGCCTTTTTGGTCGGGTGGAAAGGAGGAAATTTTTGCCACAAACTGCTAAAAGTTCGTTGATTCACTTAATGGAAGGCAATCCGAACAATATTACTAAAAAAGAGCTTCATAAACGCAAAAAAAATGAAGATAAATTAACTTTGCCACGTGATAAGTTGATTCCGCCATCATGGTTAACAACAACTGGTGCTAAAGAATTCAATCGAATCGTTGAAATGATGGAACCAACACAATTGTTAACCAATGGTGATATGAATACGTTGGCGTTATATTGCGATACGCTTGCTGATTATCATTCATTTGATAGAAAGATTAAGCAAAAAGGTTACATGATGAAAGGTCGAGTCAATCCGTTCATTCGTGAGAAACGTAATGCTGCTTTGTTACTGGATAAATTAGCAAATGAGTTAGGGTTAACACCTGGATCACGTGCATCTTTAGCAATTAATATGCCAGATGATAATGAAGGGGATGATGATGACGAATTCGACTAACATTTTAGATTATTCATTCACACAATTAACAAAATGGTGGGATAAATATAGAAGTGATCGTGAGGGATGGGCCTTTTTGAAAGAACCTAGCCCTATTTTATTGACCAATTATTACGCCAAAATGGTTGTTGACGGTGACATTCCAGCTAGTAAGGAAGTCGTAGCATCATGTGAACGACATCTAAAAGATTTAGACCGTCAAGGTATTGATGATTTCCCTTGGATATTTGATGAGGAAAAAGCCTGGCGTCCAATTCGATTCATTGAATCTAAATGTAAACCGTCAAAGGGTGATTTTGACCAATTGGTGCTCCAGCCGTGGCAACATTTCGTTGTCGGCAGCATGTTTGGTTGGGTTCATCGTGATACTGGTTATCGTAGATTTCGTGAAGGTCTAATATTCGTTGGCCGTAAAAATGGTAAGACAACACTCGAGTCTGGACTTGCTGATTATATGACCGGGTTTGACGGCGAACGAGGTGCCAATGTATATTTCCTTGCCAATGCTCAGAAACAAGCTCATAAGTTGTTTGATGAGTCTAAAGCTATGATTGATGCATCGCCATTCTTATCTAATCGTTTTGTAGCAAATAATAACGAGATCAGATTTCCTAAGCGTAAATGTACTATTGTTCCTATGTCAGCTGAAAAAACTAACAAGGATGGTGAGAACCTACATTTCGCTGTTTTCGATGAAATTCATGAATACAAAGATTACAAGTTAATCAACGTTATGAAACGTTCTCGTGGTACTCGTAAACAGCCATTAATCATTTATATTTCAACCGCCGGAACGGTTTTAGATGGTCCACTGATGGATTTTGTTGATAATGGTCAGGATTGTCTAAAAAATTATGATGATCATATTGATGAAAGAACATTTTATTATTTGGCCAAACTTGATGATAAGCAAGAGGCCAATGATCCTGAAATGTGGGTTAAAGCCAATCCTAATATCTGTTTGATGGAAATGGTTGATATGATCGGTGATTACAAGAAAGATCGTAAAAACCCACAAGAGTTAGCCGATTGGATAACAAAGCAGTTCAATATCTTCAGTGAAACTGACGAATTAAGCTTTGTTAATACCGAAACCATTCTTAAAAATAACAAAAATCTCAATCTTAAATTATTAGAAGGCCGAGATTGTACGGGTGGATATGATTTATCAGAGACTGAGGATTTCACTGCCGCTTGCCTTGAATTTCCTTTAGATGACGGCGGTATTTTTGTACTCGAAAAAACCTGGGTTCCTGAAGCCCGTTACAAACGAGATAAGAATCCAGAACGTATCAAAGCGTGGGAACAGGCTGGTGAGTTGGAAATTATCCCTGGAGATTACGTGAAATACGAATATGTTTTGGACTGGTTTACTGAAATGTCTAAAACGTATCAAATTACTAAAGTTATGTTTGATCCGGCGAAGGCCTTATTACTAAATAAAGCTATGACCGATTACGGGTTTGATACTCAAGAAGTTCGCCAAGGTTTCAGAACTCTAGGTGGACCAATGCAGAATCTTAAAGAGCTATTACTTGATAGCAAGGTTATTTATAACAATTCCAAACTATTTAGGTGGTATTTGAACAATATTAAATTAATTAAAGATCGTAATGATAATTGGATGCCACAGAAACAAACACTCTCACGAAAAATTGATGGTTTTGCGGCATTATTAGATGCTCATGTTGATGTCGTAAACAAATTAATTAGCAAGGAAGGTAGCAATATTGAATTTCTATCATTTGATTAAAGGAGGTGATTGAAATGGGCCTAATGAGTAGGTTCAAACAAATATTTAAACCAAATATTTCAGATAAGAAGCAGTGGTCTGGTAAATCATTTGATTTTTCAGATTGGTTTGGAAAAAGTTTTAATGGTTCAAAACAAAATATTCTCGAAAACAATGAAACAATTTTTAGCGTTATTACCAGATTATCCAACACATTGGCATCATTACCGCTTAAAGAATTGAAAAATAGGCAAGATATCAATGACAATGTTAGTAATTTAATCAGGCATAAACCCAATGAGAATATGACAGCATATGATTTCATCAATAGACTTGAGACTGATAGAAATACGTACGGGAATGGTTATGCCGTTATTGAGAGAGATTTTTATAACGTTCCTCGAAGTCTTATTCCAATTAATCCTCAAGATGTTGAGCCGGTAATTAATCGGGATGATAAGTCGCTCTGGTATCATGTTACTTCAGCATTATTTAATATTGATGCTTATGTTTTTAACCAAGATATTATTCATGTTAAACACATTACTGGTGCTTCAAAATATACTGGTATTTCCCCACTTGATGTATTAAAAGGGGCATTAGATTTTGATAATGCAGTCAAAGAGTTCTCATTAGGAGAGATGAAAAGAACGGACAGTTTCATTCTAAAATATGGATCGAATGTTTCTGAAGAAAAGAAACAGCAGATTATTGATATGTTTAAGAAATATTATGAATCTAATTCAGGGGTTCTATTTCAGGAACCTGGGGTTGAAATTGATAAAATTGAGCGTAATTTTGTTTCAGCTGATCTAAAAAACGAAGATGATATAACTGATAAAAGAATTGCTAATGCTTTTAATGTCCCACTGCAATTTTTAAATGCTAGTTCTGGTGGAACATTCAGTTCAAATGAGCAATTAATGACTCAATTTGTTCAAATGACATTGACGCCAATTGTCCGGCAATATGAACAAGAATTTGAAAAGAAATTGCTAACATCAGCCGAATTAACTGCAGGTAGTTATTTTAAATTCAATATGAATTCATTACTTCGTGGCGATATGCAGGCTAGAGCCAATTTCTATCAAATTATGAGGCGTAATGGTATTTATACGACCAATGATATCTTGGATTTGGAAGATTTGCCCGAATCATCGGATGAATATGCTGATAAGTTATTTGTTTCTGGAGACTTATATCCGATAGATATGGATCCAACACAACGAAAGGGGGTGACAAAAGATGCTACAACAAAAGACTCCAAAGAAGTTTTGGGAAATGACCCCAACAAGCAACAATAGTGCTGATGTGAATATCGATGGTGAAATTGTCAGTTATAAATGGGATGATTCCGACACCACAGGTGCTTCATTTAGAGATGATTTGAAAGAACTAGGTGATGTTAAGACCATTAATCTTCATATCAATTCACCGGGTGGATCAGTATTTGAAGGTATTTCAATTTACAATCAACTCAAACAAAATAAAGCGACCGTGAATGTTTACGTTGACGGTTTAGCTGCTTCAATTGCAAGTGTCATCGCTATGAGTGGTGACACTATTTTTATGCCACAAAATTCAATGTTAATGATTCATAATCCATGGACCATGTGCATGGGAAACGCCAAAGAACTCAGAAAGCAAGCTGATGATCTTGACCGAGTTGGTGAGCAATCTGTTAAGACGTATCTCGCCAAATCAGATGGAAAAATTGATGAAGATGAACTTCGTCAATTAATGGATGACGAAACTTGGTTATCCGCTGATGAAGCTGTTGGGTATGGACTTGCTGATGAAATTCTTGAAGCAAATCAAGCCGTCGCTTGTGTTGTTCCAGACAAATTTAAGAGTATGTTTCAGCATTTGCCATCTCAAATTACTCAAGAGAAATCAGATGAAATTTCTGACGAACGTAAAAAAATGATTGAAAGAGCTAATGCTCAAAATGAAAAAATTAAACAAACTTTAGGAGGACTAGTTTAATGCCAGTTACTTTATATCAAATGAAAGATAATCTTTCACAAGTAGGACAAGAATTACAACAAGTTAATGATGAAATTTCTATGAAAGCAGGAAATCCTTCATTTCCAGATAAGGATTTGAATGATCTAAGTGAAAAAGCCGATGGGTTAGAGAAACGCTATAACCTGTTAAAAGCTCAAGTTGATAAAAAAGAAAAGGCCGAATCAAGCAAGAATAAAGAATTCAAGAATTCACAAGATCCAAAGGAAAAGAGAACTCATGCCTATGCCCAATTGATTCGTTCGGTCATGCACAATGAAGCTCCTTCAAAAGAGATTCTTCAAGTTCTTGGAGATGATAATGGTTCAGGTGAAAATGGAACGGGTGGACAATCATTTCTACCGGTTACTGTTTCTAATCAAATCATTACTGAACCACTTGATGACAATCCACTTCGTAACGATGAAACGATTTCAGCAATCACTAATTTAATTTTGCCACGTGTACGTTTTCAAATTGATGATGATAGCTTTGTAAATGATCAAGAAATTGCTAAGGAACTAAAATCAAAAGGTGATTCAGTTACATTTGGTCGTTACAAAACAAAAATTAAGGCTGCGATTACAGAAGCAATTCTTTTGGGTACGGATACGGGATTGGTTTCTTATACAAATGCAGCTCTACAGGCTGGGTTGGCTGTTAAAGAAAAGCGTGTTGCTTTTGCTAAGGAACCCAAGGCCGGTGAAGAACATATGAGCTTCTATTCGGAAAAGACTGGGATCAAATCCGTTAATGGTACAACTATCTTTGATGCTATTACTAATGCAGTTGCTGATATTGCTGATGGATTTCAAAATGGTCTAAAGATCTATATGACACGTCCCAATTATTTACAAATGATTAAAGAATTAGTAAATAATAGCGGTGATTTATTTGGTAAGAAACCTGAAGAAATTCTCGGTTATCCTGTTCGTTTCAGTGAACTTGCAACAACACCAGTAGTTGGTAATTTCTCATTTGCTCAACTTAACTATGAAATTTCTCAAACATTATACGAACAATGGAAAGATTACGACAAGGGTATTAATTACTTCCAATTAACAGCTTGGTTTGATCATCAAATTCTTCTATCTTCAGCATTCCGTTTGGCTAATGTGACAGCGGGAAAATAGATCCCCCATCTGGAAATGATGGGGCTGATACATTCGACCCTAATGGTGATGTGAAACCTACTGCAGCTCAAACGGTTGCAGAAATTACAGCATGGCTAAAAGCACATAGCATTGACACAACCGGTAAATCAACTAAGGACGATTTATTGGGACTAGTTCCTTCTAAATAGGGATGGTGATTAAATGGCAGATGAAAAGAAAGATGATGTTGATACTTTAATTGATAATCTTCGAATTGATAATGCTGATAGTTCCGAGATTTCTACTTATCGGGATGTCGCTATTGACTATATGGTTTCAGCTATTGGTGGAACCAAGGATGATGAATTTTACCAGGGCAATTCAAGATTTAATTTGGCAGTCCAAATGTTGATTGATTACTATTACAAAAATAAGTCTGCAACGACAAGTAGTAAGGAGAAAGAAACTTACTATGGCGTGCAGACTTTTATTTTGCAATTGAAACCTGAATATCAATTTTGGAAGGAGGCTCAGGACGATGGCGATAGCTCAAACGGGTGATTTGAATGAAAGAATACGAATTATTTCTAAGGGTAAAGAATCAGTTGATGATTATGGTGATCCAACACCAGGTGAAGATGAAATTATTTATCCAAAACTATTTGCTATGGAACGAACCAAAAAAGCAGATGAAATAGCTACAAATCCGGATGCATTTAGGGATCAAGTACAGTTCATTATCCGTCATCGCAGACGAACTGAGTCTCTCATCACGTCTGACATGACCCTAATCCACTTGGTAAAACCCGAAAATATTGAGTATCAAATAACCGCTGTTAATTATGATACTCAGTATGGTCAATGGGATGTAATACTTTGTGAAAGGATTGGTCAAAAATGAGTTTCAGTTTGGATGAAGATGTAACTTCAAACCTTTCATCTTTGGGTCGAAAGGGAGCGATAATTCGAAATAAAGCATTGCGAGCTGGTCGGGATGTCGTAGTTCATAATCTGGAACAAAATACACCTTATGAAAATCAATCGGATCGTTCCTGGAAGGGTCAACGAGAAATGGATAAACGTACAGGTCATAAAACGACATTTAAACATTTGAAGGACGATATTGTTTATTCAGGTATTGATCAAACAGGAGCAGTTAAGGTTGGTTTTGGGAAAGATACCTATTGGCGTGCTCATTTCGTGGAATTAGGTACGGTTAATCAAGCACCTCAACCTTTTATTTCTAATACTCTTAATCAGAGTGAAGAAGAATATAGGAGTGTTTTGGAGAAAACTATTAGAGAGGAACTTGGCCTATGATTCGTTCCGCAGCTATTCAGATTGGTAATTTAATTAAAATTATGAATATTGGTTTTGATGATTCTAATCTCTTTATTAATAAGAATATTCCTGAAAAGAATCTTCAAAATAAAATGTTTCCGATTATTCAAATCAACACTTTACCGACCAATTCTCATGATTATGCAAGTAATAAAAAGAATTTTGAAACAGTCAGTTGTCAGGTAAATGTCCTGGTTAAAACTAACCGTGAAGTAGAAAAGTATCACAACTTAATAGAATCAAATTTAAGCACTCATCAATTTGAGTGCTTTTTTGATACTCAGGAATTTGATGAGAACTATGAAGTTCAACGTTTAATTCTTAGATTTAACAAAACTCAAAATATAAAGGAGATTTTTTAAATGGCAGATAAAACACTAAGAGCTATTGGAAGCATGGGCTTTAGACGTGTATTTCTTGGTGTTATGGATGACCAAGAGAATGTAGTAAAAGTAGTAACGGTTGATGAAAGTTCTGGTGGTACTATCGAGCTCAAGACTTCAGGATTTTCAGGTCAATTGAACGTTGAATATGCATCAAATATTGCTTATTTTGTCTCAGATGCCGGTACTGGTACTGGAAAAATTGAACTTTCAATGATGGAAATTCCATCAGATGTTTCAACTGAAATTTTAGGCGACAAATTGAATGATGACGGTATTTATATGACCACATCAGATGTTAAGCAACCATATGTAGCAATTATTGCTGAAGCACAAGATTTAAACCAAAAGCCAATGTGGATTGGCGTGGCAAAAGCTAAGTTCGCAACAACTGATGGCAATGACTTCAAGACTGGTGAGGATAAAGGTATGACTCCTGAGAAGCCTTCTATCTCTGGAAGTGCCATTACCAGACGATTAGGAAAATTAGTTAAAACTAAGGCTTCAAACTCCAATGGAACTACTTTGGCTCAATTTGCTAAAGTCATGTTCCCTGGTTTTACAGGTGATTTAGATTCAACAACTCAAACACTTGATAACGAAGGTCACAAAACTGATGGTTCATCAACTACATCCACAACTAATGAAGGAGTAACTGCATAATGATCAAAATTAATTTGTATGATCCAGAAACCGATGAAACAAAACACTATGAACAATCTCGTATTTCATTTGGTGAATTAAAAAAGGTTTTGAAGTTTAACAAGCTGCAACAAGAAGATGCCGCCTCACTCAAGATTCTCAACACCAAAATGGATAACGGAAAGGCACTGACTTCGGCTGAAGAAAAAAAATATGTCGAATTATCTGGTAAGGATGATGTTTATTTGAACGTAATGGAAGAATTAGTTGCCTCGTTATTCAAAAATCCTAAAGTAACCGTTCAATCAATTGACGATGGTTTGGAATCAGATGGGATGTCAACGTTAAGTGACATTCTTGCTGATGCTATGGGTGGTGTTGAAGCTGACGCTAATCATCCAGCAAAAAAATAACCGCAGCTGAAGCTCTCAAGCTTTTGGATGAGATCACTGATGCACAAATGCAAAATGGAATTTCATTCAAAGATATTGATGACGTAGATGCTGACAGCTTTTTAAGTTATTTACATCGTAAATCATCAGCTGATGATAGCGGTTCAACTGAAGATACTCAAATGATGTCTGCTCAAGACTTCTATAACAATTTCTAAAGGGGGTGTCAGTTAAATGGCTAGTAGTGGTAGACCTCTTGGATCAATGATTATTGAACTGGATATGACTTCAACTAAATTTGAAGATTCGTTGAAATCTATTCAAAATCAATTTCGTTTAGCTAAGAGTGAAATGAAAGCTAATCTATCAGTCTTAGATACAACTGGCACTGCTTATGAGAAAGCAAGTTCTAAGGTTGATGAACTATCTAAACTGATGGAAGTAAATGAAAAACAAATCTCAGCTTTGAAAGATCGTTATGATACGGCGGTCAAAGTTAATGGTGAATATTCTGATTCGGCAATGAAGGTTGCTAATCAGTTAAACAAGGCTGAGACACAGCAAGCTCAATATCAGCGTCAACTTGATAACGCTAAGGTTGCAATGAAAGATGCTGAACGTGGGACAGATTCCTATCGTGAAGCACTTGCACGGGTTCAAAAGCAGACAAAAGTTGAAGTTGATAGTTTACAAACTCAAGGCAAGCAGACTGAAGCTAATGTTGTGAAGTATCGTGCTTTAGGAAAAGAAGTCGATAATTACAGCAAAATTATTGCCTCTGAAAGATCTAAGTTACAAGATCTAATACTTACTAAAGGCGATGATGCTAAAGAGACTCAAGACCAACGGGTTAAAATAGCTGAATTAAATGCCGAACAGGAAAAATCACAGTATCAGTATGATCAACTCGGTAAAAAGGTTAAAAACTTTTCTGATGGTCAGGCACAATCAATTGATAGCTTAAATAAGGTTTCTTCCAAATTAAATGCTGTTGGTGGAGCTTTAAAGGATGCTGGCTCAACAATGACAACGAGATTCACAGTTCCCATTGTTGCAGGCTTGGGCTATGCAGTTAAAAGTGCAACTGATTTTTCTTCACAGATGACTAATATTAAGCCTTTACTTGAAGCCAATGGTGAGGGAGTTAAACAGGTCAAAAAAGAAATTGAAGAAATGTCTGATGATTCAAAGAAGTGGGCAACACAGTATGGTGTATCAACCACAGCAATAAATACTGGTATGGAAGAACTTGTAAAACGGGGATATTCCGCCACGCAGACTATGGGAGCCATGCCGTCAATTCTGAATGCAACTAAGGCTTCTGGTGATGATTTCAATTCAGTAATGAAGGTATCCACATCAACATTGGAACAATTTGGATTGAAATCAAACACAACTTCGGGGATGTTAAAGAATACCCAACGTGTTACCGATTCATTGACATATACAGCTAATGCAACTGCTGCTGGTTTCCAAGATATGGGCGATGCTATGACCTATGTTGGACCAACAGCACATGCCGCAGGTATTTCACTTGAAGAAACTGCATCCGCAATTGGGTTGATGAGTAACCAAGGTATCGAAGGTTCTGTTGCCGGTACTGCATTGCGTTCCGCTTTGACAAGATTGATGAAACCATCAAAACAGAACGCTGAAGGTATGAAAGAGCTAGGAATTAATGCCGAGGACTTCAAAAATCATGCCATGACTTTGCCACAAATGCTGGACAAGATTAAGACTAATACTCAAGGTTGGACAAAAGAGCAAAAGGCGGCCGCAATTGCAACTGCTTTTGGTACTGAAGCTCAGGCAGGTATGAACGTCTTAGTATCTGAAGGTGGTAGTGCTTTACAAGATTTAACAGATAAGACTGACAAAGCGACTGGATCAACTAAGAAAATCGCTGACACTATGAACAATACATCTGCATCAAACATCAGCAAGATGAAAGAATCATTCCATGTTTTAGCCATTACAATTGGTGAAAAATTGGTTCCATCAATAACACCATTGATTAAAAAAATAACCGATATGGTTAAAGCATTTTCTAAAATGAGTCCACAAACAAAGGACTTTATTATCAAAGCTGCTTTGATTGCGGCCGCAGTAGGTCCAATTATCATGGTACTAGGACAATTGGTAACATTGATTTCTGGAATAATATCGGTTGTCACATTTTTAATTGCCAATCCAATAGTTGCTGTTATTGCAGCGATTGCGGCAATTGGCGTTGGGCTGTATGAAGCATATCAGCATATCAAACCGTTCCACGATGCAGTAAATAACTTATTTAACACGTTGAAGACATTTTTCACCAATATTGGAAAATGGTTCTCAGAATTACCTGGTAAAATTCAGGCTGGCTTTAGTGGAATGAGCAAGTGGATCGGACAAATTCCAGATAAGTTTAAATCAGCGTTTAGCGGTATGACTAACTGGGGTTCAAAGTTAACTGACGGATTAAAGAAAGCCTGGGATGGGGTTGTGAAAACTACATCTAAATGGGTTTCTGAGTTTGGTAAGGTCGGTAAGAAGATGCTTGATGCGCTTGTGGGGGCTTTAAAAGGCTTCGGCAAGTTAGCGATTTATGCATTAGCATTGCCGGTTGGAATTGCGGTTCTAATAACAAAGCCATTAGTTCAACCTCTTAAAAATATAATGAAATCCTTGATTGCCGGTATTAAAGCGATTTGGGTTCCATATTCGACATGGTTAAAGAATTTTTGGGTAGGAATCTTCAATACCTGGAAAGTTATAATTACAGCCATTTCGAATTGGTTTCATTCAATTTTTACTGCTTTGGCCAACTGGTTTAAATCAATTATGTCAGGCATTTCTAACACTTGGCGTAGTGCATGGACTAATATCAGTAACTTCTTTAAGCCGATACTATCAAGTATAGGCAATTTCTTTAAATCAACGTTTAATGGGATTAGAAGTTTCTTCGCTGGTGTTATGAATTCTATTGCAAGTATTGCCAGCAGTGTAATGTCTGCAATCAGTGGTGCCTGGAACACTAGTCTAAATGCAATTAGTAGTTTCTTTAAAGGTATTTTCAACGGAATTAAAAGTTTTACTAGTTCCGTAATGTCGAGTATCTCAAATGTGATTTCTGGAGCATTAAGTGCTATTTCTTCGACATGGTCAAAAATGTGGCAGGGAATGGCTAGTTTCTTTGGTGGAATTTGGGATGGAATTAAAAAAGCAGCAGCTGACGGAATTAATGGCGTACTCGGCGTTATCAATTCTGGGGTTGATGCGATTGATTCCGTTTGGAAATTCTTCACTGGTAAGAAGACTTCAGTTCCTCATTTAGGAAAAGTTCACTTCGAACAAGGTGGTGTTGTTGAACAACATTTATCAGTCATAAATGATGGAAAAGGGTCAAATTGGAAAGAATTAGTTCAATTACCTGATGGTGAATTAATGATGAGTCATCAACGTAATTGGACTGGAATGTTACCCGCTGGAACTCGTATTTACAACGGTGATCAAACTAAAGGCATTATGAATGCTGTCGGTATTCAAAAATATGCTAAGGGTGGAATTGTCGGTAGCATTGAAAGTGCCGGTAGTGGATTGATCGATTGGGCTAAAGGTTCACTCGAAAATGTTGGTTCATGGATTGGCGATAAGTTTGAAGCTTTATCTAAGTTCATGGAGCACCCAATTGAGAATACTAAAGCGTTAATGACCAAAGCCGGCGACAAGGTTATGCCTACAATTTCTTCGTATGCTGACTTTGCCAAAGGTGCCTTAGACAAAACAGCTGGAATGGCAGGAGATTGGGTCAAAGATCACATATCTGATGTCATGGATAAAATGATGGAATCAATGGGCGGCTCTGGTGGAGCAATGCCAGCCAAAGCCTATGGTCCTATGATTAAAGCCGCAGCTGCATTTATGCATCAATCAATCACAGACTTCAATGTCGACATGATTGAGAGAATCATTTCCAATGAAAGTGGTGGTAATCCTAAGGCCATCAATTTGACTGATAATAACGCAAAAGCAGGACACCCATCTAAAGGTATCCTACAATATATTGATCAGACTTTTGGTTATTATATGGTTCGACCATATACAGATATTTGGAATCCACTTCATCAATTGATTGCCTTATTTAATGATTCGACATGGCGTTCAGATATGGGCATGGGCTATAACGGCAAATACGGCGAATGGAGAGGTAATGCTTCAGGTCCTTCAGGTCCAAAACTGATGGCGGCCGGTGGCTTAATAACACAGGCTACCAATGCTATCGTTGGTGAAGCAGGTCCTGAAATCGTACTACCTCTTACAAACCAAACTCGAGCTATGCATATTTTGAGCCAAGCTCAAGCAGTAATGGGTAATGGCAATGTTTCTTCATCAAATAATGTAGATACGTCTATGCTCGAGGAGAATCAGAAACAGCAGACTTTATTGATGCAAATTCAAAATAAGTTATTGTCCAAGATTCTTGAAATCATAACTAATGGCAATGGAGGTTCAGATGATAGTAATGCGCTGAATAGAATTTATAAAACAATGGATCAACTTGGATTGAAAGATAGAAAAATTACTAAATATCAAATGGGGTAGGTGATAGTCTTGGCTATTTTAACCAATGGAAAATATCGAGTTAACACGCTTTTATTAAAACCAAATAACGAAGAAGAATTTGCAATCCAAGATTATCATGGGTTGCATTTTTTAGATTTAAAGATAAGTTCACCACAGACTCAAACTACTTTTATAAGTAATAGTGGAATTGATGGGCAACAGCAACAAGGTCCAATTCTTTATGGTGCTAGAACAGCAACGGCTAATTTTTATTTAGAGGTTATTGATGAAGTAGATTTTGAAACTAAATGTCATGAACTTTATAACAAGTTTTTCCACAGACAGTTAACGAGAGTACGTCAGACTAATGATATAGCCAGATGTTTTTATGGAATTGCCAAACCATTTGATATAACTCATATAAGTTACCTAGATAAAACTTTTAGCGTTGAGTTTGATATTCCCAGTGCCTATCTATATTCGGTTATACGAAGCAGTGATTTTCCTGTGGATATTAAAAAGAACCCTTATGTCTTGAGTAATAATTTGAATCTTCCTTTTGAAGATCTAAATTACACGCAACATGAGGGTTCTTTTAAAATATTCAATCCCAGTGATTTTGATATTCAACCTTATGAACAGAATCACGAGCTGAATATTAGGCTCAAAGGGAACGGAAATCCTACGTTAATCAATAAAGATACAGGATATTCGTTTAGTTATAACAAACAACTGATTGAATCAGACACATTGATATTAAAAGGAGTACATCCATTCTTAAATGGAAATCCATGTGAAATTGATACGAATCATGGTTCAATTATTCTTCAAAAAGGTTGGAATAATTTCAGTTTGACTGGCTTTACTGGAACTGCTTCCTTTGATTTTCCATTTATTTATCTATGATTTATCATTTACCAAAATTACAGGTTGGTGATCGTAAAGGCCAGTACAGAGAAACACTAACTTGTATAACTCATGATTCAGTCAGTAAGAATGAGGAAATCAATCAAACATTACAGATAGACTTTACAGCTAGAAACGATGGTAGTATTGGCTACCAATTACTTCAGAATGAAAATTATATTTATTTTGAGGGACAACAGTATCAAATAAAACAAGCCGATAAGGATGATGAGGCATATGACAATAAACGAACAGTTTCAGCAACCCACATTTGGTTTGATTGTCAGCATGTTTGGCAATATGACAAGCTTAAAGGAACGAAGAAATTATCTGCATCCGATCTGATGAGTTTTGTCTTTGATCAAAACTCACTAGGTACTAAAGGTTTTACCTGGTCAGTTGAAAATAGTACCGATACTGCCACTTTTACCGATTATGGAGAAAAGAGCGGTATGGATTGTATTAAGGATTGTATTGAGAAGTTCAATCTGGTTGTAATTGCTGATAATAAGAATCTCAAGTTGATTCCTATGGATAATTTTCAACATAAGACTAATAAGGCCTTCAAATATATTCATGACACGCCAACATTTAAAGTAACTATTGATACAACTGATTTACAAAATATTGCCCGTGTATATGGAAAAACAGATGCACCAGTTACATCAGTTATTGGTACTGCTATTGGAACGATTAATACAATGGATACTTCAGGAGCTCCAGTCGTGACTGATCCTGATAAACCTACCAATGTTGTTCAATATCTTCCAAATGGTACCAAGTGGGTTATGGATTCAAAAATGACCGCTAATAGTGAAGTATGGTATCGAGTATCTACAGACGGATGGGTTAACGAAAAGTATGTCACTTTTGAAAAGGGTGGAGATATTAAACCAGAAAACCACATTATTACGGAAGTATTAGGTCAAGGAACCATTAAGGCCGCTGATGAAAAACAGACAAGTGATGGTGATAATACAGATATTTTACCAATTGGTAATGCAAGTGGAACTATTAGCACCATGGATTCAGATGGTGCACCTGTATACAGTGAACCAGGTAATACTAATGTCATTGATCATTTAACAAATGGTAGTAGTTGGGTTACAACGTCTAAACAAGTTATTGATGGGACAACTTATTATCGAATAGCTACTAATGAGTGGGTTTCTAGTAAGTATTTAACTTTTGATAAAACTGGCAATGTTAAACCTGAAGATCATACGATTAAGCGTGTTACTGGACAGGGTACCGTTAAAAAATCTGAAAAATCATCATCTTCAGATTCAGAAAATGATAGTTCAAATGATTCAAGTAAGGATAACCTGGTTTATGTCTATGATTCTCCATTTACTCCACAATCAAAGACAGGAAGAACTTTAAATCCTGGTGATCAATATAAGATTAGCAGCGAAGTATCTGGTGGTGCTCAAGATAAAGGCTGGTATCAAGTAGGTACTAATGAATGGGTAGAATCAGATAGCTTTGATTTTACTAATTCAACCGATGTAGCTGTTTCTGAAGATGACTCTGCACCAACCGAAGTAACCATATATGATTCTCCATTTTCCGATCATAAAGAGGTCGGTAGAAAACTTCCTAATGGTTCAAGATGGAAAATTAACGGAGAAGTAACTGAAGGTGCAAATGGTAAAACTTGGTATCGTGTTGGAGTTAATGAATGGGTTTCCTCCGACAATTTTGACTTTACGGCAGATAATGATGTTGAACCAAGTGAGGTTAAGGATAGCGATGATAGTGATTCTAATGACGATCATTCTAAGGATTATTTTCAGCCATTTATTATTCGTGATGAAAAGTCTATTCAAGAGTGGGGTGAATTACCTGGTGCTCCGATTACTAATGAAGATATTGAAGATCCGGTTGAGATGAGAAAGTATGCTCTATCTCAGATGAAAACCGAACCTGAAGTTCAAATATCTTTGACATATACAGGTTCTGACAAATTTAAACTAGGCGATATGGTTTATTGTGATATCCCGGCAGAAAACTTCACAACTTGGGTTACAGTTACGGCAGTTAAATATAATCCTTTGTCTTATCAAAGAATTTATGAATTGAGTTTAAATTCTACACCTCAGACTCTGACCGATTATATCCTGTCAGAAAATAAATCGTTGATGGATGCAAGACAGAATGCTGCTATGTCGTTATCTAATGGAGCAATTGCTAGTCCGTGGTTGTCTATGAAAGTGGGGGAAGTTTAATGACTCAAATCAGAATGATGGTTGATCCAAATACTGGGAAAAGATTTTATGTTAAAACCCATGTGTTGGGAATAGATGGGCTACAACAATACGTGGATGATAGAGTCGCCCTTAAAGACGACTCTAATAAAAACTACGCAAAATATATAGAAGATTTGAATTTAATTGATAATTCAGGTCTTTTTTATTTTGATCAGGATACGAAAAATAAACCTTCAAATATCGAAAAAGGATATTTGAGGGCTATTTTTATGGACTCTAAAAATGGAGTCATTGAGGTTACCGCTACTAATAATTATTTTGAAATAGTAGATGGGCAACTATCTGATATAAAAGAAAGGGGTTGAGATATTGAATCTAACAGATGATGTAATTGCGACAGAGTTTCCAAGTATGAAAAAGTTAGTAACACCAGATGGAAAGAAAGTTGTAATGACTTTTAAGAACGGTCAAAGTGTTGTGATTGGAGTCGAACAACCTGATGGATCATATGATTCAGAAGTATATCAATTCTCAGATGTTGATGACAATTTGGTATTCCCAGATAATCCCGAATTTCCTGAATTTTTATCACAGCTTAAATTAGATCAATTTGACGGTGTTGCCAATTCCAACGCTAGGGATGACTATAACAACAATATCAAACATATTGAAAACACGGTCAATGGTCTAGTCGATTATTCAATTGAGCAAAAGGGCTACTTTGATAAATTGAAAGGTTCTTTCGGTGATATTAAGAATCTGATTATGAAGCATGTAGCAATTATTGTAGCTAAATACATGCACGATAATGTCGAGACAAAGTATTACACAAAAGCCGATGTAGATGGGAAATTGAAGTATCTTCAACAACAAATCAACAACCTGAACAATGCTGTTGAATACAAGCCAGATAGCAGCAGTCTTAATAGTGTATTTCCACCTTCATACACAGGAGATAAACAAGTGGATATTAACGATGAAATTCAAGATGCAAATATCGAGAATAAGATTGATTCACTTAATGACATTGACGAGAAAGGAGAATAAATAAATGACAGAAGTTAATACAGATCAATCAGCAGCTAATACTAATCAAGAACCCAATATTCCTGAGTTACATGTACCGGTTGGCTCTGATTACAGAACACTCAAGACAGATATTCCACTTGAACAACCAATGATTTTTTATCTTGATGGTTCGAAAACATTCTATCTCCCATATGAGGATACGGATGATGAGCATATCCATAATTTGCCACAAGGTGTTATTGATACTTTAACCAACAAGAGAATTTTTCAAGAAATCAATATCCGCCAAGGACAGTCGGGGATGTTCAAATCACCAATTCTTTTCCTAACTAAAGATGGTCCCGTAGATATGTCCAATGTATTAATTAGATTTGAGGGAAATGATTCTTCTGGGGCCGAAATCTACGACGATGAAGGATTTAATCGAGTACAAGCGAATACTGGTAGAATCACCTGGTCTCCACAATCAGAAGTTGCTCAAAGTCCTGGTTACTTCAAGAATGCACATTTTGTCATTGAATCTATGGATAGAACTAAGATTTATACCACACTGGACTTTTCAGTTAATGTGATTGCTAATGATATAGCATATCCACGAGCAATGGCCTTTTATGTATCTGAGTATCAACGGGCGCTTTTCCATATCAAAGAAATGCAGACATCAGCTGATCATCAATTAAGTTATTTGTTGAATTCATATGCTGCCATCATTGCCGATAATCTAGCACAAATTCGTCAAAAGATGAAAGAAGCATTAGATCAGCTTGATACTGATTTAAAAAATGGTAATGACAAGGTAGACAGTTTTATTAGTGTTTCTAAAGCTAAGCTAGATGAACTAAATACTGGGTTAACCGATTCGCAGGCTAAAATGAATGCTTTGGAGAAACAGATTACTGATGATGGACTAGTGACAAAGGCGGATTTATACGTTGACGTTCAGATGGGAATCAATAACGGGCAAATTGATGTAAATGTAAATGATTCCATTTTAGATTCGGCTGTATCATCAAAAATCGACCTTCTAACAGGTTTATTGGAAGGGGGTAATGGAGAACAATGAGTGATTTAACTAGAGTTGCTAAACTTCAAACATTAACGCCAATTGGTATTAAATATAGAAATTCTTCAGGAACATATGTCAAAGTGCCGTTTGATAAGACGGATAACTATTTAGATGCTTCATTAGCATTTTTAACGGCTGATAGTGCTAAAACAGTTATTCAAAATCAAATCAGTACTTTGGATACAAATGACAAGATTGAAGATGCTACTGTATCAGACAAAATAACTGCTTTGACGAATACATTACAAGTGGACAATAAATAGGAGGTAAATTAAATGGCAGATAATGCTTTAACAAAAGTTGCTCGTATTGCCTCAAATGCAGCTCAAGGGGCAATGTATAAGGATGCTAAAGGAAATATTCAAATTATTAAACCCGCGGGTGACTCGAACTATATGGATTTTACTAATTTTTTAACTAGCACAAATGGTACAGGTGGTAACACTGGTGGAACTACTGATCCAAATCACCCAGCTGCCGGTGCGGATTATTATGCTGGTAGCCTAGCCGATGGTGAAATCACAGAACGCTACTTGCTATATCAACGTGATGAAAGTGTAGCGGAACAAACGGAATCTCAAACAGTAACTTTATTACGTGACGTAGGTACTCGCTTCAACATGGCGGGCGATGGCGCTACGTTCCTTATTCATGTCCAAAAAACGGCTATGAATGCTGGCGCTAAAGGCGATGTAACCGATATTCAATTGAATTATGATCCTAATAACGTGGCTAAAGATGGATATTTCACAACAACCTCACTATATCCTATTTATATCAAAGCATCCGATCTAGCTACTAAAAAAACGTTAGCAATTCCAATCAATGGTATTGGTGAAAACCTATCAGGTAAAAATGTCAAAGCCCCTCAACTAAATGTTACCTTCAATGGCAATGGGACTATGACTTTCGAGAGTGTTACCGGTTATGATAATGATGGCAGTTCTGCTGGTGCTACAGGTGCTAACTACGATGTTGTGGTCGATGTAATTGCTACATTTTCAGTTCAGCCAGCTGTAGCACAGTTGCCAGCTTCCATTAACTTTTTTACAGGTAATGCAAGTGGCGACATTGCTTTATCAGGGGCAAGTAACTTTTTTGAAAATACAATGGATGGTATTGAAATTACATTAGATGATTATATTTATTTTTATAACCCTTATTTGTTATCACCAGTTTATAGAATTAAAAGCTCTAATTTTATTTTATCCAATATATTTAAAATATCTAAAGAGAAATTGATAGATGAAATAAATATTAATATTATTCTGAAACCATTTCTTGAATCTACCAGTAAAACGACTATTCCTTATGAGCAAAATAATGGTAATAGCGGGAGTGTTATTTGGGGGAAAGCTACAGATAATAATTATAATTTCAAAGGGATAACAAAATCCAATATTATTATTGGCAAATCTAGTTTGAATAGTGATTTTGAAGTTACATTCAACGATACTACATCACCTAAACCAACATCTATCTTTAAATGGAATGTTTTAAAAATTTCACCATACAAAAATTAAGGAGGTAGAATATGAAAATAGCAGTCCAATTAGACGATAATAAAAATATCATTGGTACAGTAACAACTAATGAATTAGGTGCAGAATTACAAGTTAAATTATTTAAAGATAAAGGTTGGACACTAGTTGATAGTGATCCGACCTTTTCTATTGATAATAAATATCAATGGACAGTTCGAGAATCAGACAACAAGCTGGTTCATGTATCAACTGGTAAAACACCTGATGAAGAAACTAAAGATGCAATTACATCACTGACACAGCAAAACTTGGATGGTAAGTTGACTGATGCACAGGTTCAATCAGCAATCACATCATTAACTAAACAGAACTTGCAACTAACTCAAGATAACGTTAGTTTCAAATCAGCAATTACATCATTAACTCAGCAGATTGCTGATCTTAAAACGTCAAATACATCAACGGAAACAACTACTAAATAGGAGGAATTAAAATTATGATCGGATTATTAAAAATGGAATTTGGTTGGGGTACACTCAAGGCTACTGACATCGTAGGTTATGTTCCTATGATTATTTCGACCGATGATTATAAAGACATCACAGGTCAAGAATATCAAGAAAACAAAGAAGGCTAGCCGTTTGGCTAGTCTTTTTTTTAGGGAGATGAATATATGTATGGAGTGCCACAGCCACATGTTGGTTTAGTGGAATGGTGGATAGCAGCATCTAAATTAGCTGAAAATGCTTGGTTTATAACTTTTATAACCGTTATTTTAGTTGATCTGGCTACAGGTTTTACGAAAGGATTTTTTAAAAGTTCTAACACAAAAGTCAATTCAACTATCGGTAGAGAGGGATTGATTAAGCATACTGTAATAGCTGGTATAGCAACTATCTTTTATCCATTAGTTGACTGTTGGGGATTGGCTTCATTAGCCAATCTTTTTTTAATGTTCTTCATTGGTCAATATGGGATTTCAATTGTTGAGAATTTGGGTGCTATGGGAATACCACTTCCAAGATGGGTAACGGATAGTTTAGAAAAACTTAGAGATAGGGGTAATGAAAATTGAAAAATAAATTAACTTTGGATACACATTCAGCAGTCTGGTGGGTTTCCACATTATCACTTGTAGGAGTATTGGTACAACAAGTTGGGCATTTATTTGGCTGGGAAATTACAGGAGAAGAATTAAATCAAGCTATGGGAATTGTTAATACGGTGCTAACGATTGCCGGTTCGTTGGGTTTGGTTTATGACACGTCGAAAGATAAAACTAACGAGTCTAATACGGTTCAATCTGATTTGACCGAAGTTAAAACACCAACATATCAAAATCCTACTAATTTAAGGAGAAACTAATATGACTAAATATTTTGCGGACGTATCCAGCTTTCAACGTGACGATTTAGGCTTCTTTCAGGGGTTAGTTAATGCTGGCGTGTCTGGTATTATGATCAAGACTACCCAAGGTAGTGTTGACGGTGATAATTATTTAAATCCTAAGTCATTAAATCAAACAAAAAACGCTTTAGCAGCTGGAATGAATGTTGGTTTCTATCATTATTTCTTAGCAACAAGCGTTACAGACGCTATCAATGAAGCAAAATTCTTCGAGCAGTCAGTAATTAAACTTGGTTTTGGAAAGGATACACCACTATGTGTTGATGTTGAAGATCCATCATTGGATACCAATAATGTAGGAAGTTATGTCGATACTTTTATTAATTACCTTGAAACACAAGGCTATACAAATGTATTTCAATATAGCATGGCTAGTTGGTTCAACCAAGGTATCTTAAATGCTAATAAGTACCCGACTTGGGTAGCTAGTTACGGATCAAGCGATTGTGGAGCAAGAGGTAACATTGTCGCTTGGCAGTACACATCAAGTTGGGGAGGTGGTTCTCAAGATATGAGTTATGACTGGGGAATCTTTGATAAAACCAAAGAGTCAGCTAAAACTGAAGCAACCACGCAACCTATAGTTGAACCTGAAAAACCAAAAGTAGAAAATGTTATCAAGCTGACGGAACAAACACATCTAGTGGATAGATTAGGTATTGAACGACCTGAAATGTATGAGGCAAGTTCAACTTGGAAGAGTTCAGATATTGTTATGATCAATAATGAACCACATTACCAAATTGCTACCGATATCTTTGTTCCAATTTCAAAGACCACATTTAAGGATTTTATTATCGTTAAATATGTGGACGATTCACCTGCACCCGTCTTTGATTCAAAAGGAAACAGGGTGCAGAATGCGTCTGTCAGCACTGGTAAATCTTTTAAAACCACTGGATTCAAAGTTATCAATGATATTCCGATGGCTAAAATTGCAACTGATGAATACATTCCATTTGAATACACATCGGGATCAAAATTTGAATAGAAGCAGAAATGTTGTGAAATATACGGAAAGAAGTTAACTTTAAATTAAGCTTAATAATTACTTTTGTAATATTAAGTTTGCCTTTCTAAATTATTAGTATCTTACTAAACACAAAAATACCCATCATCTATTAATTTAGGTGGTGGGCTTTTTTGTGCTATTTAAACCGTTGATGTAATCGCAATCTGACAAGATTCACAGAAGTTATCAAACTATAAATATCTTGTAACTTATGGTTCTGGTTTCTTATTAGTATTTTTGATAGTAATGGTAGTTTTAATTTGGAATGTTAATAAGATACATAGAAATGATTTGAATAATATGTATAAAGAATTACATAGAAGAGAGATGAAGAAAATAGATCATAAATTTAAAGATAAATAAATTTTGATAAAAGGCTAATCAGTATATTTCACTGATTAGCCTTTTATGGTTATCTAACTTATAACTAACTGATTTCAAAATGGGGCACCTTTAGAGCACTTTTACCTATTTCAGCCCTATATAATAGGAAGAAACTACCCCGATCACCGGTATTATAGAATTAAGATAATTAAAAGGCTTTGGACAACGTCCAGAGCCTTTTTTGTAGTTTTAATCAATGCTACCGATATTATCCGTCAATAAGGAGATAGCTTTAATTTCAGAGTATTTAGAATTAAGACCAAAATTTATCTTATTTTGATCAATTTTAGTTCGACCATTTAGGAATCCCTGAATGGTAATATAGTTATTTCTTTTAATTCCTTGGATAGAATATACGGTGGTAAAAAAATATTGATTACTAGTTTTTATGGGGGTCAATAATAATGAATATGATTGATCGTTATTTTTTATGAGGCTCTTGATATAAAAATTTTCGAGGGTAACGTTCATAAATAAAATACTATTTGAATACTGGTCCATTGATACTACATCTAATTTATCATTGATGCTAGGATATCTCTTATTGGGTTTTAATTTATTCTTTGTCTTTTTTGCTTGTATTTCCAGTGTAGAGACGTTTTTTAATGGATTGTGACTATTAATTGAAGATATCATAAGCAACGTTAAACTGGTTAAAAAAGCTGTTCTCTTTCGATTCATAATTGTCCTCCCTAATAAATAATTATAATTCGGCTTGTTGTTTAATAAGTAGAGAAAAGCGTACTTAAATATTAATATTTAATAAATTTATATTTGTGTAGATTAGTAGGTGATACAAAAAATTAAATGTAAGAAGTTTCGGAAAATCATATCTATATTTTCAATCATTTGATAATATTATCGAGCAATAAAATATTATCAAATAAAAGGGAAATAAGACCATGAATCTAATAAAGAAGCACTTAATTGAAGTAGCTTATCAGGAGCTTTCAGAACATAGGGTAGAGAAATTCACTTTAACTAAGTTAGCAAAACTTGCCGATGTAAGTAGAAATACCATTTACAATAATTTTGTATGTCTTGATTATATTTATAAAGGAATATTAGAGGAAATCATTGTGAAAGAGATTTCTGAAGGTTGTAATTCATCTGATGAATTGTTAATAAATATTGTAGAATATATAAGCAAACATAGAGTTCTATGTATGAATCTTTATTATCATACGATGGTTATTCTGAAAGTGAGTGATATAATACGTTTCATTAATAATTGGTTTTCAAGCTACAATGAAAATCAGATGTCTGAAAATAAATATATGTCGGGTTGCTTTATCATTATTTTGAGAGATTGGTTTGATAGTGATCTTAAGGCAGATGATAAAGCAATTGTTGCCGAACTTTTGGATTATAATAAGGTTTTAAAGAGAGTAGGTTGAGCAATTTTTTGAAAGTGATCAATTGAAGACATTTTCTGAAAAATGACAATTCTAATCTTATGGAAAATTGTTTAAGCTATAAAAGTAGCGTAACGAATGGTCTTGAGAAACCCTTCTAAAAAAGTTTGCTACATAAAATTAAGAAAATAGGAGCTATTACGGCCAATAATTTTATGTACTAAAATTAAGCAATGATTCTGGACAATCATTGCTTTTTCTTTTTTCAAAACTATAATTTTTCCCACGTTTGAGATTATTTATAAATCATGTATTATATATACTTGAGGTGAAAAAATGTTTAGATATGCAAAAGAAGATGATGCAGATCAGATATTGCCTATTTTATTCCAAATTTTCGATGAAATGGAATTGGATGTATTTAAAGAAGTAGGCGACGAAAAAATGACTGAGGTTATTAAGGAAGGTTTCTTCCAACCTGGTTATCGTTATGGTCTGGGAAATATTCTCGTAAATGAGATTGATGGAAAAGTAGTAGCAATCATGGTTGGCTATCCTGAAGAGCTTGAAGACCATATTGATGAACCGTTGATCAAAATTATGCACAAACATGGTATTAAAGAAAAAAATTTGTTTGGTGACAAGGAAGCTTGGCCCGGTGAATGGTATTTGGACTCCTTTGCAGTTGCTCCTGAATATCAAGGCAAGGGAATTGGTACCAAAACAATGGAACAGTTCATCGACGTGATTCGTGACCGTGGCGAGAAGATATTAAGTCTTAACGTTGATGTTAATAATGAACCGGCTAAACATGTCTATGAAAAGACTGGTTTTAAAAAGGTTGGTCAATTATATATTGGTAGTCATTTGTATGATCATATGCAATACGATTTGACCAAATAAAAATGCCTGAAGAATTATTTCTTCAAGCATTTTTTAGTCACATTTATTTTTGAAGTTATTCAAATAGGACATTTTAGACTTCATTCCCAAATTATCTAAATCAGCTTTTGGTGCTAATGTAGGTAACTTGATATATTTATCCAAAAAAATTGCTAGTAAAGTTCCCATTGGGCCATCATCAAGGTTATCAAAGTGTAATTCAAGACCTGGCTGTCCCTGGCTTAGGATAGTGGGTTGAACTTTTAGAATTTCTTTGCCAGATTTAATAACATGATAATCAGAGGTCACTAAATTACCAATGACGCTCCAGTTGATTTGACTTAAATAAACAAATTTCAAATCAATCATGGGAAGGGCGTTGATAGCAGCTTTTTCTTCACCGTTTATTTTTATGGAGTAGATTTTCAAAAAATTATTTTTTAATGTTATTTCACCAATCAACGTGTTTAAACGATTATATAGTTTAATCAAAAAAGGATTGTCCTTATCACGTGATGCAATAAAAATTGTTTCTTTGCTTTGATTTGCAATAACGAGAATATTACCGACTGCCAAATCTGCTTTTCGAATATAAAGTTCCATAGATTATTCCTGTAACTGAGATTCTGCGACAGTTTTCTCAATAATTTGAGCAACGCCATCGTTAATATTACTGTCAGTGGAGATTTGAGCTAACTCTTTAATAGCAGGAATGGCATTTGCCATGGCTACTCCGACACCGGCATCTCTTATCATTGAGTAATCATTAAGATTATCGCCAATTGCCATAATTTCTTCTGGTAAAATATTCTTGTTTTGGGCATATTGTAGTAAGGCAATTCCTTTTTGAGCATTCACACTATTTATTTCAACGTTATTAGGTGAAGAAGATGTTACAACAACATCTTTGATATTTTTGGTAATATCTTTTTTTAGAGGGGCAAGGATTCTGTGTTGGTGTTCATTAAATCCAATTAACTTCATGATTTTATATGTTTTTTTGTTAAAAATATCATCATAATTATCAACAAAATTCATGGGCATCATCTTGACACGTTCTTGTGTATCTTTTAAAGCCTGTTTATAGGTAGTCCCAGGATTTAGTTTGACTAATAAGTTGGCCAAATTGGTAACACGCTTTTCCCTATCATTTGAAAAAATACCCTTGTCTGTTATGACCTCAAAATAGACATTATATTTATTAAAGTACTCTACGACTTTATCTTGGGCATCTTCAGAAATAGGATTGCTAGAAATTAGCTTTTCGTTGCTATCGAAGACCTCAGCCCCGTTTAAGGTAATGAAGCCTGGATGAACATGGTTTCTTAAAAAAGGTTTAGCCTCTCCGAGACCACGACCAGTAGCGATTAAAAATTCAATTCCAGCTTTCTCAGCTTCTTTGATTGCCTGAATGTTACGTTTAGAAACCTCCATTTTTTCGTTTAATAATGTACCATCCATGTCGGATGCGATTAATTTAATCATAAAGTTTCCTCCGAATGCGTTATGCTATATGTGAATGTTACCATATCTTTAGTAATTATATATCAAAACAGGTAGGTGTAAATTTGAAAACCTTAATAAATAATGATTGGCAAGATGTTTTAAACAGTGAGTTTGATAAGCCTTACTATGAAACTTTACGAGAATTCCTTGTTAATGAATATAATACACAAACTATTTATCCAGAAATGCATAAGATTTATCAGGCTTTTGATTGGACTCCCTTTTCTAAAACAAAGGTGGTTATTTTAGGGCAAGATCCTTATCATGAACCAAATCAAGCAATTGGTTGTAGTTTTGCCGTTGCTCCTGGAATAACAATTCCACCGTCATTAAGGAATATATATAAGGAATTACAGGATGATTTGGGATGTACTCCAGTAAATCATGGTTATTTAAAGTCTTGGGCAACACAGGGGGTCTTGTTATTGAACTCTGTTTTAACCGTTAGACGTGGTCAAGCCAATTCTCATAAAGGAAAAGGTTGGGAACAACTGACGGATTATGCAATTAAGGCCTTATCAGATCGAGGGAAAGTTGTTTTTATTCTTTGGGGAAATTCTGCCAAAAGTAAAATTCCTTTGATTGATCAAACTAAGAATACAATTATTTCTTCAACGCATCCTAGTCCGTTTGCTGCTAGATATGGTTTCTTCGGATCTAAACCATTTTCTAAAGCAAATGAAGCGCTTTTAAACTATAATGAAGAAGAAATCAATTGGCAATTACCAGAATCTGCCGATGAAACGGAGGAAAAGTAATGGATTTATTTGAAAGCCTTAAAAGTAAAATTGATGGAAAGAATTTAACTATTGTATTCCCTGAGGGAGAGGAACCTAGGATTTTGGGAGCCGCCGCTCGATTAGCTAAAGAAAATATTCTTAAACCAATTTTGATTGGTAATCAAGTTGAAATCGAAAAGATCTCTACAAAAAAGTCTTTCGATATTTCAAAAATTGAAATTATCGATCCTAAGAACTATTCAGAGTTTGATTTGATGGTTGAAAAGTTTGTTGAACGCCGTAAAGGAAAAAACACTAAAGAACAAGCTGAAAAAATGCTTTTAGATAATAACTACTTTGGAACAATGTTAGTTTATATGGATAAAGCTGATGGAATGGTTTCGGGTGCAATCCATTCAACCGGTGATACTGTTCGTCCAGCTTTACAAATTGTTAAAACAGCTCCTGGTAATTCTCGTATTAGTGGTTCATTCATTATGCAAAAGGGTGAACAACGTTATATGTTTGCTGATTGTGCAATTAATATAAATCCTAATGCACAAGAATTGGCTGAAATTGCTGTGCAAACGGCTCATGATGCAAAACTATTTGATATTGACCCTAAGGTTGCTATGCTTAGTTTTTCAACTAAGGGTAGTGCTAAGAGTGATGAGGTTACAAAGGTTTCTGAGGCGACTAAAATTGCTAAGGAGTTGGCACCTGAATTGGATTTGGATGGTGAATTGCAGTTTGATGCTGCGTTTGTTCCATCCGTTGGTGCCCAAAAGGCTCCTGGTTCAAAGGTTGCCGGACATGCAAATGTCTTTGTTTTTCCTGAATTGCAGTCAGCTAATATTGGTTATAAAATTGCTCAAAGATTTGGTGGTTTTGAGGCTATCGGACCTATCTTACAAGGGCTTGCTAAACCGATTTCTGATTTATCACGTGGTTGTAATGAAGAAGATGTCTACAAGTCAGCAATTCTAACCGCAGCTTTAGCACTATAGAATTAAGGAGAAATTATGCCTGAATATCAATTAACGACTCATTCATATGAGGATACTGAAAAATTAGGTGAGAAATTATCTGATTTATTAAAAATTGGGGATGTTATTGTACTTAACGGCGATCTTGGAGTTGGTAAAACCACTCTAACACGTGGCTTAGCCCGTGGTCTAGGTATTAAGAGAAATGTTAAAAGTCCTACTTTTACTTTGATTAGGGAGTATAAGGATGGGAGAGTACCGCTATATCATATGGATGCTTATCGACTTGAAAGTAGCCCAGATGAGGACTTGGGATTTGATGAATATTTTAACGGTCAGGGTATTACCATTGTTGAGTGGCCTCAATTTATCAAGGACGAAATTCCGAAAGAACATTTGTCTATTAATATTAAACGTTTGTCGGATACAGACCGTCAGGTTATCTTCAAAACCCATGGAACTAAATTTAATAAGCGTGGATTTGAGGAATTAGTATGAGTCAACAATTAAGTTTGCGTGAGGCAATCCCTAGCGATGCTGATAATTTATTAGTTTTTTTAAAAAAGGCTAGTGAACAAAGTAGCTTTATTTCTTATGAGGATTTGAATACCATTACCAAAACAGATGAAGAAGTTTCTCTTGATGAAATTTATCAATCTGAAT
Organism: Companilactobacillus nuruki; assembly: GCF_002872255.1. GTDB lineage: Bacteria > Bacillota > Bacilli > Lactobacillales > Lactobacillaceae > Companilactobacillus > Companilactobacillus nuruki. The sequence goes on along the minus strand of NZ_NIPR01000022.1, from coordinate 19,497 downwards.
TTGATGAATTGATTTTAGCAATTTTTGACGAACAAATAATCGGTTATTGTCGTTTAGAAAATATTGATAACTCAAAGGCTGAGTTTGGTGTAGTAGTTGAAAGGGACTTTTGGAATAATGGAATTGCCTCCTACTTATTGGAGGATGCCTTGGATTGGGCACAACATTCGCAATTGAATGAGGTTGTTTTAGAAGTTTATGAAAACAATTCGGCTGCAATCCATGTCTATCAAAAATATGGGTTTGAACTTGAATTGAAAAATAAAAAAACTCTTAAAATGAAAAAGATGGTTTAGCTTGTTAGCTTAACCATCTTTTTTATTTGTTCTGTTCCAAATTCTTGTTCTGTTTTTATAAGTATTTCAGCACAGGCAACACTATCGGCCAAAGCATTATGATGATTTTTTAAGTCAATATTAAGTGCCTCTGAAACCGTATTTAGTTTATGGTTAGGAAATTGTGGGAAAAACTTGCGGCTGGTACGCAGGGTATCAATAGTTAAATACTTTGGTGCCATTATCCCATAATTTGTCAGAGTATTCTTCAGAACACTATTATCAAAACTGGCATTATGAGCTGCTACTAAGTGACTGTTATCAAATAATGATTGAATATGGGGCCAGACTTGGTCAAAAGTTGGAGCATCAGCAACGTCTTGAGGTCTGATATGATGAATTTGAATATTTCTAGGGCTAAAGTATTCCTGAGGGTTAATTAATGTGTAGAAATTGTCAACAATCTGGCTGTCACGCACTAAAACTAGGGCCAAGGAACAGGCACTAGATCGACTGCCATTGGCAGTTTCAAAATCCATTGAAACAAAATTCATTGATTATTCTCCTTTAATATTAAGATCTAACTCAATTGGACAATGATCAGATCCGTAAATGTCATTTAAAATATCTGCCTTATCAATTAAATCTTTACCGTTATCGGAGACAACAAAATAGTCAATTCTCCATCCAGCATTATTTTGTCGGGCATTAAAGCGGTAGCTCCACCAAGAGTATTTAATCTCAGCGGGATGAAGAGATCTGAAACTATCGATGAAACCACTATTTAATAATTCTGTAAATTTATTACGTTCTTGATCAGAGAAACCAGGATTCTTATGATTAGTCTTAGGATTCTTTAAATCGATTTCCTCATGGGCTACATTTAAATCACCGCAAAGAATAACTGGTTTATCAGATGATAATCTTAGCATATATGTTCTTAATTTATCGTCATAACGCATACGATAATCGATTCTCTTTAATTTGGGTTGGGAATTGGGAGTATAACTATTGATTAAGAAAAAGTCAGGAAATTCTAAAGTGATTGTTCGTCCTTCATCATCGAATTCTTCAATCCCTAAGCCTTCTTTAATATTGAGGGGTTCTTGCTTGGTAAAGATTGCAGTTCCAGAATATCCTTTTTTCTTGGCATAAAAGAAGTATTGATGGTATCCAGATAGATCTAAATCAATTTGTCCGTCTTGAAGTTTTGTTTCTTGAATACTAAAAATATCGGCATCTAATTGTTTAAAAGTTTCAATAAAATCCTTTTTAACTACAGCACGCAATCCATTAACATTCCAAGATATAAGTTTCATAAAATCACCTCTAAATAATTATAGCATTTTTGTAATACCAGTTAGTTCGTTATGCACCTAACTATGTGATAAAATTAAACGTAAGTCTTAGTAATTCAAAGGATGATGAATATTGAAATTTCCAGTTGAAAAATTACCTAATATTGAATTTAAATTAAATGAACCTTTAAGTAAATATACATTCACCAAAACCGGAGGGCCAGCTGATGTTTTGGCATTCCCTAAAACACGTGAAGAATTAGTAGAAATAGTTGACACCGCTAGAGTTAATCAAATTCCGATTACTATTATTGGTAATGCCAGCAACTTAATTATTAAGGATGGCGGCATCCAAGGAATTGTTATTATTTTACCTAATTTTCATAAAATTGAAGTTTCTGAAACCAAGGTTACAGCAGAGGCTGGAGCTACAATTATTAATACTACAATTGCTGCTCAAAAGGCGGGTTTGACTGGCATTGAGTTTGCAGCTGGAATACCTGGATCAGTTGGTGGAGCAGTCTTTATGAACGCTGGTGCTTATGGTGGCGAAATTAAAGATGTTTTTGAATCGGCCGAGGTATTATTACCTGATGGTCATATTACGACTCTAACTCATGATGATATGGAGTTTAGTTATCGTCATAGCACAGTTCAAGATGATGGTGGCATCGTTATAAGCGCTACGTTTGCTTTAAAACGTGGAAATAAAGAGACAATTCAAGAGGAAATGGATCGTTTGAATGAATTACGGCGTTCTAAACAACCTCTTGAGTATCCATCATGTGGTAGTGTATTTAAACGTCCCAAAGGACATTTTACTGGTCCCTTGATTATCAAGGCTGGTTTGCAAGGAAAAATAATCGGTGGAGCCCAAGTTTCTATGAAGCATGCTGGTTTCATTGTTAATATTAAACACGCAACAGCAACTGACTATTTGAACTTGATTCATTTAATCCAGAAGACTGTTAAAGAAAAGTTTGATGTTGAACTTCATACTGAGGTTCGTATTATCGGAGAAAATAAAAAATAAATGAATGGTAGGTGTTGTCTGTGGAAATACTTGAATCAATTATTTTGATTCTATCACTCTTAATTATTGCCAATATTGTAAGTCACTACTTTGTATCAATTCCACCTAGTTTATTGCAAATTGCGGCCGGAATTTTGGCTGCTTTGTTTATGCATGTCAAGGTATATGTTGATACAGAGTGGTTTTTATTAGCTTTTATTGCGCCAATTCTGTTTAATGATGGAAACAATTTTCCTAAAAGGGAACTCTGGAAACTAAAGGGGCCGATTTTGGGAAACGCAATTGTTTTAGTTATTATTTCAACTTTAGTTGGCGGAGTTTTTGTTAAGTTTTTAATTCCAAGTTTGCCTTGGGCGACGGCATTTACTTTAGTTGCTGTGTTGTCTCCAACTGATCCTATTGCCGTACAGTCGATTGCAAAAAAAGCTCATATTCCTGATAAGTTGATGCATTTGATTAGTGGTGAAAGCTTGATCAATGATGCATCAGGATTGATTTGTTTTAAATATGGTGTAGCAGCTACGGTTACAGGAATGTTTTCTCTAAAAGATGCAACAATTGATTTCTTTCATATTTCAATTATTGGCGCATTAGTTGGAGCAATAATGATTTGGATATTCAATGGAATTAGATTGTATTTGATTAATCAGGGTGTTGATGATTCGATTCTTCATGCCATAATTCAAATTATTATTCCATTTATAATTTACTATATTGCTGAAGATGTATTTGATGTTTCTGGTGTCGTTGCAGTTGTTATAGCTGGTATTCTAAATATTTCTTCCAGTCGCAATATGAGTGCTTTTACGCCAGAGATCCAATTGGTTACCTCAAGAACTTGGGATTTGGTAGTTTATGTTCTTAATGGAATAGTCTTCGTGTTGTTAGGAATTGAAATTCCTTTTGCAATGGAAGAATTGATTCATAACGATAATATAAATACCTTTTTAGCCACAATTTTAGCTTTTGCTATTTGGATAATGTTAGTAGTCATTCGTTTTCTATGGAGCTATATTTACTCTACATTCTCCAAAAATGGGGATAGAAAGATTACATTATGGTCCAAAACTAGATTTTATGATTGTTTAATGTCTGGAATCTCTGGGGTTCGTGGTGCCGTTACTATGGTTGGTGTTTTATCATTGCCAATGACTATTAAAGGTGGTGCGCCTTTCCCATCTAGAACTTTGCTATTATTTGTTGCAAGTGCAGTGATTATTTTTAGTTTGTTAGGAGCTACAATCTTAATTCCACTATTGACTAAAAATAGTGCACCAGTTGCTTATCGTGGTAATACCTTTGTTTCAGACGAAAGTTTGAATGATGATAATGAGGGAGAAAGCACAACAACGGTTGAATTCACTCAAAATGAGGCCAGCCGATTAATCCTTGAAAAAACGATTAAAAAGCTCAGAGCTGAGATGGATGAGGGTGATACGGCGGTCTATTCCTCTGTCATTGCTGAATATCTATATGATATTAGAAATTTAGGTACTCAAAATCGTAACTCTCAGGTATTAACTCATCAGATTAGTAAACGTCGTGTTAAGGGCAAAAAGGATGCTGAATTATGGGATATTTGCTTTAACTGTGAATTGGAAGCCATTGAAGAATTATATGAAAACAATGAAATTTCAAGTGATTCCTATGATATTGCAACTAGAAAAATTGCTAAGTATAAAAAGGAAATCGTACATCGTCGATACAATGCTACGGTAGAGTTCTTTCTTGGATATTTAAGAAGAACTTATTTACAGATTAAACGTTGGATTTATCGTTCTGTTAAATCTGATGGTATTAAACAAATGAATCAAGATTCAATTAAAATTTCAATTGCTGGGGCCAAACGAGCCTTGACCAAATTACAAGAATTGAATCAATCAGATAATGATGAATTTGCAGATAATTTAATATATATTTTTCAAAGACATTATGAAGACAGGCTGGAGCTTTTACAGGGCAGATATCGTGGCCGATCACCACAGTTCAATAGTGATCGAATGGCCTTGGAGGTTAAGGCTTTAAGCTATCAACGAGCTTTTGTTCAGGATATGTTGGAACAAGGCAAAATTAGTAAATTAACTGCTAATGAATTGAGACAAAATATTAATTATAGTGAAGAAGTTATGAACATAGATGTTGAATAGTACACAAAATATTGTGAACTTTTATAATTTTTATTGTTTGTTATAATTAGTTCGAACTGCTAAGGAGCTAGAAAAATGAATTTTATACCAAGCAATATTTTTACATGGCAGAATTTGGCTAACTTGGTTGATATCCTAGTGGTCTGGTATTTTTTATATAAAGTTCTGTCGATGTTACGAGGAACTAAGGCGGTACAACTCTTAAAGGGAATTGTAATAATTTTTGGTATAAAGATAGTCAGTTGGGCCTTAAATTTACATACAGTTTCCTTTTTGATGGATCAACTAATTAATTGGGGAATTATTGTTATTGTAATAATTTTTCAACCGGAGATTCGTCGAGGTCTAGAACATCTTGGGCGGATGCCACTATTTAGTTCAACTAGTAACGAAGAAGGTAAGACTAAGAATCATTTGATTGAAAGTCTTGATCAAGCGATTCAATATATGAGTAAGCGTCGAATTGGTGCTTTAATAACTTTGGAAATGAATACCGGTTTGGAAGAGTATGTTGAAACTGGTATTGATTTGGATGCTGAAGTTACAGGGGCGTTGTTGATTAACATCTTTATCCCTAATACGCCATTGCACGATGGGGCAGTGATCGTTCGTAATAATCGTATATCGGTTGCTGCAGCTTACTTGCCATTATCAGAAAGCAATACTATTCCTAAGGAATTGGGTACTCGTCACAGAGCAGCAGTTGGTATCAGTGAAGTTACTGATGCGATAACAATTGTTGTATCTGAGGAAACAGGGGGCGTCATGATTACCCGTAATGGTCATATGATGCTTGATCTTTCTCGTGAAGATTATCTAAAATATCTTCATGCACAATTGAAGGATCCAAATGAAAATGAAAATCATTCATTATTGGACTTCTTCAAGATAGGCAGAAAGAAGGGAGATCAAAATGAAAAAGATAATTAATAGTAATTATTTTTATGCATTTATCGCTCTTTGCTGTGCTTTGTGGTTATTTTTCTTTGTAAGTACACCTGGAGTAGGATCAACCCGAGATTCAAATCAATCTAATACGTCGACCGTAACTAAAAAGGCAACTTTAACGGTTCCTCTGCAATTACAGGCTGATGTGGATAAGTACTATATAACTGGTTATCCTCAAAATGTTAAAGTAACGATCGAGGGACCATCTGCTTTGGTTACCGCAACTAAGAATACACAAAACTTTAATTTATATTTGAATTTGAAAGATTTATCAATTGGACAACATCGAGTACAAATTAAGGAATCAGGTTTAAATAGTGAATTAACTTATACTATTAAGCCGAAATATGTCACTGTAAATATTCAGAGACGAGAAACTAAGAAGTTTGCGGTGGATATTGATTACAATAAAGAATCATTGGCAACTGGATATGAAGCAGGAAAAACAGAGGTTTCTCCTGATACTGTGACCGTTACTGGTGCAGCTTCGGAAATTGAAAAAATTAATAAGGTAATTGTTAAACCAATTTTACCTAAAGGAATAAAGTCCACATTCGATCAAGAAGTTTTAGTGCAAGCACTCGATAAAAATGGTAAAACAGTAAATGTTACATTGAATCCACAAACGGTTCACGTCAAAATTCCTATTACGATTCAAAGTAAGCAAGTAAGCATCAACTTGAAGCAAAAAGGAGATTCAAACGATACGAATTTCACATTTGAATCTGATGTGAAAAGCATTAGAATTTTTGGTACACAGTCGCAAATGGATGCCATCAATGATTCTGTTGATATTCCAATAGATGTATCTGATGTTACCGGAAATACCAAAAAGTCAATTGATTTAGCTGATGCTTTGGGAAATAAAGTGGCCTTTACCGATCCAACTAACATTGATGTGACAATAAATACAGGTAGCTCGACAAGTACGTCAACTAGTGGCAATACTAATGATTCAACCACTAATGGCAGTACTAATAATACAAATTCATCGAATAATAATTCGACAAGTAACAATAATGATAGCGAATAATACGCTGGGGGTAAGTTTTCATGACAAAATATTTTGGAACAGATGGAGTAAGAGGAATTGCAAATAAGGAATTAAGTCCTGAATTAGCTTTTAAACTAGGACGCTTTGGAGGATATGTTTTAACGCAACATTCTGAAAACAGTGAAGCACGTCCTCGTGTTTTAGTGGCTAGGGATACACGTATCTCAGGACAAATGTTACAATCAAGTTTAATTTCTGGATTGCTTTCAGTAGGTATTGAGGTTTTAAATCTTGATGTAATTACTACTCCAGCTGTAGCATATTTAATTCGTGCCGTTTCAGCCGATGCCGGTATTATGATTTCTGCATCACATAATCCTGCTGAAGATAACGGAATCAAGTTCTTTGGTTCAGATGGATATAAATTACCAGATGATGTTGAAGAAGAAATTGAAGAATTATTGGATGCTAAAGAAGATACTTTGCCAAGACCTTCAGCTGAGGGATTAGGTAGCGTTTCTGATTATCCAGAAGGTGCTCAAAAGTATCTTCAATTCTTGAAACAAACTTTGTCAGATGATTTAAGCGGAATAAAGATTGTTTTAGATACGGCTAATGGATCAACAAGTCGTTTGGCAAGTACGTTATTTGCTGACTTGGGTGTTGATTTTGAAATCATGGCTTCTCATCCAGATGGAATTAATATCAATAAAAATGTTGGATCAACACATCCAGAGCAATTAGCACAACGTGTTAAGGATTCAGATGCTGTTGCTGGATTGGCTTTTGATGGTGATGGAGATCGTTGTATAGCGGTTGATGCTGATGGTAATATCGTTGATGGTGATAAGATCATGTTCATTTTGGGTAAATACCTTCATGATGGTGGTCGTTTAAAGAAGGATACTATTGTAACAACTGTTATGAGTAATCTTGGTTTATACAAAGCCATTGAAGCTAACGGAATGAAATCAGTCCAAACTGCTGTCGGCGATCGTCATGTTGTCGAGGAAATTCGTGAGAATAATTATAATATCGGTGGCGAACAATCAGGACATGTTGTTCTATATGAATATATGAATACTGGTGACGGTATGCTTACAGGGATCCACTTGTTACACGTTATGAAGGAAAGTGGCAAGAGTTTGGCTGAATTAGGTGCACCAGTCAAAGTTTATCCACAGAAGCTAGTTAATGTACCTGTTGCAGATAAAGAATCATGGGATCAACATCAACCAATTCTTGACGTTATTAAGACTGTTGAAGATGAAATGGATGGCGATGGACGCGTATTAGTTCGTCCTAGTGGTACGCAAGCTTTGTTGCGTGTTATGTGTGAGGCAGCAACTGAGGAAAAAGTTAACAAGTATTGTGACCAAATTGTAGAAGTTGTAAAAAATGAATTAAATTAGTTTAAAAGGAAAAAGTAGAATAAATATGCTCGACCTTTTAAAATTATCTTAAATAGAGCTAGTAATCGTACCTTGATTACTAGCTCTATTTTGTTCTGCGCTTACAATATTATCAACTTGATCTATACCAAGTTATGAATATCGGTATGTACCAACTATACCATTTATTAAAAAAGTTTATATTCTCTTGACAAAAAAACATATAATTAGTATTCTAGTCATTGTCGCAAGGCGCAAAAGTGACACTCAACGAACTATACCAATAAAAATAAATGAACTATACCAATTTTAGGAAGGCTTGACTTACTATGTGTGGAATTGTTGGAGTAATTGGAAATAATAAAACTACTGATATCTTATTAAATGGATTGGAAAAACTTGAATACCGTGGTTATGATTCGGCTGGTATTTATGTAAATAATGAAAATGGTAAAGATTTCTTAGTAAAAGAAGTTGGAAAGATCAGTAAACTTGAAGATGCTGTTTCAACAGATGTTCAAGGATTAGTTGGGATTGGACATACAAGATGGGCTACTCATGGTAAACCAACAGTAGAAAACGCTCATCCTCATTTCTCAGCAGATAATCGTTTTTACCTAGTACATAACGGTGTTTTAACAAATTTTGAAGAACTTAAAATAAAATATTTACAAGATGTTGATTTTAAGAGTCAAACAGATACTGAGGTTGCAGTTCAATTAGTTGATCATTTTGCTAAAGAAGGAATGGATGGAGAAGCTGCATTTAGAAAATCTCTTAGTTTGATAGAGGGTTCATATGCTTTCGCTATGGTCGATAAAGAACAGCCAGATCGTATCTTTGTTGCTAAAAATAAGAGTCCTTTATTAATTGGATTAGGTGATGGATTCAATGTCATTTGTTCTGATGCCATGGCTATGCTTGATCAAACTGATCAATTTGTAGAAATTCATGATGGCGAGGTTGTTATCCTTGAAAAGAATTCTGTTCAAATCAGTAAACTTGATGGAACACCAGTTTCAAGAGATCCATATACAGTAAATATTGATGCTAGTGATATTTCTAAAGGGACATATGATCATTACATGCTTAAGGAAATTGATGAGCAACCAAATGTAATGAGAAAGATTTCTCAAAACTATATTAATATCGATGGTAGTTTGAATGTTGAAAAAGACTTGCTTGATGAATTAAAAAAAGCGGATCGTTTATACATTGTTGCTGCAGGAACAAGTTATCACGCAGGTTTAGTCGGCAAGAATATTTTTGAAAGGGTGGCTGATATTCCAGTCGATGTTGAACTTGGTAGTGAATTTGGTTATCATATGCCAAAACTATCACAGCATCCATTCTTTATCTTCTTGTCACAAAGTGGTGAGACTGCTGATAGTCGCCAAGTTTTGGTTAAAGTAAATGAAATGAATTTACCAAGCTTGACTATGACCAATGTTGCTAATTCAACTCTTTCAAGAGAGGCAACCTTTACAATGGAATTACTTGCTGGCCCTGAAATTGCTGTTGCATCAACTAAAGCATATACAGCCCAGATTGCTGTTGAATCAGTATTGGCAAAGGCTTTAGGAGATGCTAAAAAAGTACCTGCCGCTAAAGACTTTGATTTAAAGAAACAGTTGGCTTTAGCTGCTAATGGGATTCAAACCATCGTTGATGAAAAAGAAAGAATTAAAACTTTGACGGCTGATTATTTAACTGATCAAAGAGATGCCTTTTATATCGGTCGCGGAATTGATTATGCTTTATCATTAGAAGCTGCTTTAAAATTGAAGGAAATCTCTTATATTCATGCTGAAGGTTTTGCTGCTGGGGAATTGAAACATGGAACCATTGCTCTAATTGAGAAAAATACTCCAGTTCTTGCTTATATCAATGATGGCGCTGGTGCTAGTCATACTCGAGGAAATATTCAAGAGGTTGAGGCTCGTGGAGCACATGTTTTGGTAATTGCTAGTCAAAAATATGCAGAAGCAAATGATCAAATCGTAATTCCAGAAATTGATGAATTAATGTCACCGATTATTAGTGTCGTACCTGCCCAATTGATCGCATACTATGCAAGTTTGGCCCGTGGTAACGATGTTGATAAACCACGTAATCTTGCTAAAAGTGTTACTGTAGAGTAACCTAATTTAAAGTAGATTTAATAATAGCCTCTATAATAGGGGCTATTTTTTATTAGTAAAAAATAGATTGGTGGTTTTATGAGGGATAAGAAATTAAGTTTGTTTTCAACGGTCATGTTTGGTCTTAGCGCGATTATTGGTTCGGGTTGGATGTTTGGCTCAAGCCAGGCAGCCAAAATAGCTGGCCCAGCAGCGATAATAGCTTGGATTTTGGGAGCAATTTTAGTAGCAATGATAGCAATGGTTTATGTGGAAATTGGTACTATGTTTCCAGAAGATGGAGCAATGAGTCGTTTTACTATGTATACTCACGGTTCACTGTTGGGTCATGTTTTTTCATGGGCTAATTGGTTATCATTGTTGGCAATTTTACCGATTGAAGCGGTAGCCTCGACACAGTATATGAGTACGTGGCCTTGGAAATGGGCGCAATGGACGCATGGATTTATGGAAAATGGGCAACTATCAGGTAGCGGAATTATAATGGCGACCGTCTTACTATTGGTTTTCACTTTAATTAATTATTGGTCAGTAACTATTATGGCTAAATTTAATAACTTTATTTCTATCTTTAAAATTATTGTTCCAATTATTACTATGATAGTTTTAATTTCAGCTCACTTTGACATAAGTAACATGGGAACCAGCCTTCATCAATTTATGCCTAATGGGACATCTTCTGTCTTTGTAGCAATTGGCAGTGCGGGAATAATTTATTCTTATGTAGCCTTTCAGACAGTCATTAATTTGGGAAATGATATTATTAAACCAGCAGTTAATATAAGACGTGGAATTATTTTATCTTTGTTGGTAAGTGCAATAATTTATATTGCACTACAAATTGTTTTTATTGGCGCTTTGCCTAAATCTAGTTTTAGTTCAGGCTGGTCACAAATTAACTTCAATTCGCCATTTGCTGATTTAGCGATTCTCTTAAATGTTTATTGGTTATCTACGTTGATTTATTTCACGGCTTTTATTTCACCTATTGGTAGTGGAATTGCTTTTTCAGCATCAGCAAGTAAATCATTATCTTCAATGCCTAAGAATAAGCACTTGCCAAAATTTTTGAGTAATACAAATAACAGTTATAATACGCCACGGATAGCTTTATTAGTTGATTTTGTAGTAAGCTTTATCCTAATTCTAATGTTTAAAAATTGGGCCTTATTGTCACGAGTTGTAGCTGCATCTACATTAATATCTTTATTATCTGGACCAGTTGTGGCTGGCAGTTTAAGAAGAATGGGACCCGATTTTAAACGACCAACGAAAATTTCACATATGAATATTTTGGCTCCAGTGGTTTTTGATTTAATTAGTTTAGCGATTTATTGGTCGATGTTCCCAACAACAGTTGAGGTGATCGTTATTATTATTATTGGATTGCCAATTTATTTTATTTATGACTTTCGACGTGGTTTCAAGGAGTTTAAAGAGAAATTCTATGCTAGTTTATGGTTGATACTACATTTGTCAGGACTGGCAATTATTTCATGGTTAGGTAATAAAAGTTTTGGCGGTATTGATTTGATTAAATATCCTTTGGATTTTGTTGTGATAATCGTTTTTTCAACAATAATTTATTATTGGGCAATTAATTCGTCATATTATTCAGGATATTTTGAAGATGCTAAAAAATTAAATTCCACAGTAAAATGGGATGATTAATTATGGAAAATACTTTAAAGAAAAATATTAAATGGTTCTGGAGTGGAGTCATCTTGATTGAGCTAATTTTGTTTTATAGTTCATCAATGACCTATAAGCAACAAACTTCAGTTCCTTTTCTAGAGAAATATTTATCTAGGAAACCAATGAGTGATACATTAAAAAGTATTAGCTTCAATTATGGTGGGAAAACTCAATCGATTGAAAATGATGGTTATTATCACTTTGTTGAGTTTTTTATTAGAAAAGGCGCCCACTTTGGAATCTATATGATTCTGGGAATATTTCTGTGTTTAGCGCTATATGTATATTTTAAAAATAATAATTTTTTGAGAATTTTTATTCCTTGGATGACCGCCACTGGATTAGCAGCTTTTGATGAATTTCATCAGGGCATGACTGGTGGTAGAACACCCGCAGTTGTTGATGTGATACTAGATAGTACTGGTGCTTTAACTGGGGCGCTAATGATTGTGCTTATTTTATATTTGGTATCTAGGTATAAAGAAAAAAATAATTCTAAAATTTAAGATATTTACTGATTTCATGTAATCGATATCAAAAAACTTTGTTATTAGAGATAATAAATGGTTTATTTCTTTTTGAAACATTGAAATAACGCAATTGTTTTGATAAAATAATATGCGGTTTACAATAATCATGAAAGAAGGAAACAGAAATGTCAGGACATTCAAAATGGCATAACATCCAAGGTAGAAAAGGTGCCCAAGATGCTAAACGTGGTAAAATCTTCCAAAAGCTGTCTCGTGAGTTATTCATGGCAGCTAAATCGGGTGGTGCCGATCCTAACGATAATGCTGCCCTTCGTTTGATAGTAGATAAAGCTCGTGCAGCCAATATGCCTAAGGACAATATCAAGCGTGCCCTTAAAAAAGCTGAGGGTGGCAGTGAAGAACATTATGATGAAGTTACATACGAAGGCTATGCTCCAGGTGGAGTTGCGGTTTTAGTTAAAACTTTAACAGATAACAAGAATAGAACTGCTTCTGCCGTACGTGTTGCATTTACTCGTAACGGAGGAAGCATGGGCTCAAGCGGTTCAGTTGCATATATGTTCGATCGTAAAGGCTATCTTGTTTTAGATCGTACAAAGAATACTCAAGATGAAGATACAGTTTTGATGGATATCATGGATCTTGGTGCGGATGATCTTCAAACGTCAGATGATGCATATGAAATCTATACTGAAGCTAAAGACTTTGGTGCCGTACGTGATGGTTTGATTGAAAAGGGTTATGAATTAGCTGATTCAGAACTAACAATGATTCCACAAAACACAACTCCAGTACCAGAAGAAAAGAAGGAACAATTTGAACACATGATCGACCAATTGGAAGATGATGAAGATGTTTCTGAAGTTTATACTGCTGCTGCAGATGAAGAAGAATAAATAAAAAGTAGACTATGGGCAATTTGTCCATGGCCTATTTTTTTTTGCGTAATTTTTCTGAAGGAGGAATAAAAATGACTGCAGAAACGATGGTTAATAATCTCTTAACAGAAGCATGTATTAATAAAATATCTGATATATATTTTTTTCCAAGAAATAATTTCTATCACTTAGAAGCTAGAAATTCGTTACAGAGTTATACAGTGGCCGATATTACTGGCGAGGAAACTTTTGCAATTATGAATTATTTGAAATTCAATGCGGGACTTGATGTGTCGGAACGGCGTCGTTCACAAAAAGGTTCATTTAATTTTATTTTTCAGAATCGAAATATCTTTATTAGAATATCTTCGGTGGGTGATTTTAAGAATCGAGAATCGATGGTCGTGCGTCTAATTTATCCACAAGAATTAGGTGAAACGATCGATAAGGATATTTTGGATCGTTTTTTGCCATTGGCAAGAAGAAAAGGAATGATGCTTTTTTCTGGTCCGATGGGCTCCGGTAAGACTTCATTGATGTATGCCTTGGGACGTCAGTTAAGTTGGAATAAAAAGATAATGTGTATTGAAGACCCAATTGAAATAGCTGAAGAAAACTTTTTACAGCTTCAGGTTAATTCAGAAGCTGGTATGACGTATGAGGAGTTAATTAAAACAAGTCTAAGACATCGACCAGAGGTTTTAATAATCGGTGAGATACGTGATAGTAAAACGGCCAAACAAGCAGTACAGGCTGCTATTTGTGGATATACCGTTATGACTACAATACATGGGAAATCAAAGTATTCAATTATCCAACGATTACATCAATTTGGAATAGACGATACTGAAATTTTAAATGCAGTTAATTGTATTTCTTATCAAAGACTAGTACCAACAATTACTAAGTTACAGTTATTCGTGGATGTAATGGACAGTAAAGATATAACAGAATTCTTAGATAAGAATGTAAAAGATGATAATTGGAAAAATATGATTCAAGAATCATTTCGGGCGGGTAGAATAAATGATGAAATTTACGAAGAATTTATTTACGGATAAAAAAATCAATTTTTCTCAACAAGCAGATTATTTAACAATTATCAGTAAGTTGTTAAGAAATGGATTTTCACTAAGTCAGTCAATTAATTGCCTGTGCCTATTAGATGGGAAAAATTCTATTTTTGAAAAGATCAATGCTGATTTGAGAGCAGGTAAAACAATTTCACAAGCATTACTTCATCTACAGTTGCCAACAGTGATATTCAATCAATTAGCAATAGCTCAAGACCATGGAAAATTTGAATTAGCTTTAGAACAAACTGGGATTCTATTGAAAAGCCAAGCCAAACAACGAAATAAATTAAAGGAATTATTGATATATCCGTGTTTCATTTTATTTTTTTTAACGGTCATGTTGATAGGGATGAAAGTATATATCATCCCTCAGTTGGCTTTAACTACAGGTGGGAAGAATATTGATTTATTTTTAAAGATGTTAATATTGGCTGTTTTGGTATCGGCAAGTATCATCATTGTTTTTTTCGTCAAAGTTAATAGAAAAACAGAGTATCAAAAGGCTAGAGTTCTTGTGAAAGTACCTCTTATTGGAAAAATATATCTTTGCTTCTATCAATTTTTGCTTTTACAAGGATTGGGAATGCAGTTGGCCAGTGGAATGAATTTATTTGATGTTTGTGAATCAAATAAACAGTTCCAGAGAGGCTCTATACAAAATTATTTAGCAAATAAGTTTGTTAAGGCAATTATAAATGGAGATGATGTATTTTATTTAATTGAAAAAGAACCGTTACTTCCAAATCAATTGAGAGTTGTTTTACAGTCAGGTGAAAGCGGTCTTCAGTTAGCGGAAGATTTACTTTTAATGTCAGAATTGAAATTTGAAGAAACTCAAAAATTATTGAAAAAAATTTTAAATTCGATTCAACCTTTACTTTTTGGTGTTATTGCAATTGTCATTGTAGTAACTTATCTAATAATTTTATTGCCAATTTATGGAATGATGAAAGGAATGTCCTAATGAAAAAGAGAAAAGCATTTACGTTAATTGAAATGGTTATTGTTTTGTTTATTATCTCCTTGTTATTGTTGATTATGATTCCAAATTTAGCGATTCAAAAAGATCATGCGGATAAAAAGTCTCAAGAGGCTTTTAAAACAACGTTAGTAACTCAAGCTGGATTATATGATGAAAATAACGGTGATGGTAAAACAATTACGATAGATGTATTAAAAAGGGAAAAATATATTACCGAGGCACAGTATAAAAGAGCTGAGAAATTAAAAATAAATAAGGATACCGATTTATTGGTATTGTTAAATGATTCAAAGTAGAAAGGCTTTTACATTATTAGAAACAGTTATCAGTCTAACAATATTTTGTTCACTAATAATAATTTCTACAATTAATTTGAAGGATTACCATGCACAAGTCGAAGAAAAACAGGCAATTGAAAGTTTCAAAAATACTTTTAAAAGTTCATTTAATTATTGTTATTTGAATAAAATGGCTTTAAAGATCTATGTTGATAAAACAGAAAATATAATAAGTTTCAATGCTGTGGGTAATGGTTCTAAAGATCTTAACAAAGCTATTATCAAAAAAGTAAAATTTCCCAAAACTTTGTCTATCGTTAAATTTGAAAATGGATATACAATTGGGAACTCAGGGCAAGCGGCACCAGCAACAATTATTTTTAATTCACAATTAACCAATAAGACGTATACGTACAAAATTCAATTGGGATGGGGTGAAATTGTTGAAAAAACGTGAAGGATTTGTTCTAATCGAATCAATAACCGCATTTGCAATTTCAATTTTGATCATTTCAACATTGACGTATTGTGTCAACGAACAATTTAAATTGCTTAATCAATGGGAACAACGGGTAAATGCCCATAAAATAATATTGATGAATTTGGAGAAAAATAATTTTCCGAAAGTCGTTACGATTAAAAATAAGCAATATTCTTTTAAAGAAAATCAAAGTGGTTATCAAGTCAGTGTGGGTAAGGACGTTTATGAAATGGAAAAATAAGCGGGATGGTTTTGCCCTGTATGAGGCTGTAATTGCCTTGATGGTAACAATTATGACATTAGGGATTCTGCAACAGTCACTTTTGCTCTTAAAATCAATTCAAAATACTACTTTTCGAGACCAATTGCGTTGGCATATAACCCAAGAAAAGTTGCAAGCGGATTTAAAAGATAGTCAAATAGTTTCGTATGATTCAAGTAAGATTATTTTTATTAATCCAAAAGATAATAAAAAAAGAGTTATAGAAACGTATAGAAATGGAAATAATGATTACACGTTAAGGATAAGATTTGCCGATCAAAGAGGACAGGAGCCAATAATGACTAATTTAAGAAAAATTAAGATTGAAAAATTTCCAAATTTAGTTATGATTACAACAGTGAATAGTAATAAGCAAACATCTGAAATGTACCTGACATTTGCTGATGGAAATTAAGAGGCGTAAAGGGACAATTTTTTTGAATAGCATATTATTATTGTCGGTCGCAATTATGGTTGTTGGTTATAGTAATTCGTATATTGTTGAACAAATTAGAGATTACCAGCAATTAGATAAGATATATAAGCAACAAATTAACAAAATTTATAGTAAAAGTAATAAAATAAACTATTGTGAATATAGGAATCCTTGAATAAAATCGGTTTCAACGTTAAAATTTTATTATTAAGCAAAGAGGTTAACCATGTCAGAAAAAGATATGCAATCATATTTTGATAAGCTAAATGAGGCCAATTCTTTATTGAAGAAGTCTTTGAAAGTAAGTAACATTGATTCACTTGCTGAAACATTAACTAATATTTCCGATGGAAAAGTTTATGTTGAAAATGACGTTCCAAATAAGGAAACGGTCGCTAAGTTGGAGTCTATTTACAAAGAATTAAAAAATTTAAACTTAACGCCTTTACAGTTAAAGCAATCAATCACTGTTTCTATTATCAAGGCGCAAAAGGATGATAAGTCAGAGGTCAATAAACTGATGACTCCTGATGCAATTGGTTTAATAGCAAGCTTAATTGCTTATGAGATACTAAATGTTCAAGATAAGAAAAATGTGAATATTGTTGATCCAACTGTTGGAACAGGTAATTTACTGATTGAGGTTATTGAACAGTTGAGTATGACTGAGAAGTTTAAAATTAATGCAGCTGCTTTAGATAATGATGATACTTTAGTTGCATTGTCAAAATCGTTTAGTGAAGTTATGAATCTCAATTTGGATGCCTATCATCAAGATAGTATTGCTGATTGGGATATTACTGATATTGATTTGGCAGTAGCAGATTTACCAGTTGGTTATTATCCAATTGATGATAATGCCAAAAATTTTAAAACAAAGTCAGATGAGGGTCATTCATATGCACATCATTTATTAATTGAACAGACAATGAATAATTTAAATGATGGTGGAATCGGTATATTCATTGTACCTTCACAAATTTTCCAGACTGATCAAGCTAAGAAATTATCCGAGTGGATGGTTTCAAGTGTTTATTTGCAAGCCGTTTTGGATTTACCTGCTACTTTATTTGCATCAAAGGAAGCACAAAAGGCAATTGTAGTTCTTCAAAAACATGGTGATAATGCAAAACAAATTGGAAATGTTCTGATGGGCACAATACCAGATACCAATAATCCAAAGTTATTCGAAGGGTTTAAGGACCAGTTGCAAGACTGGGCTAAAAATTTTAAAGGTTAGGTGAGATTAAATGTCTAAAATCATGGCCGTTAATTCTGGTAGCTCTACATTGAAGTGGAAACTATATACAGTACCTGATGAAAAAGTTATTGCTAAAGGGATGGTAGATCGATTAGGTTTATCAGACTCTGTTTTTGAAGTCGAGTTTGATGGTAAGAAGATTAGTGAGATGGGTGATATTCCAGATCATATTACTGCTGTCAATAAAATGCTTGATAAATTAATTGATTTAAAGATTATTAATAACTATAACGAAATCTCTGGTGTTGGTCATCGGGTAGTTGCTGGTGGAAGTATCTTTAAGGATTCCGCTGTAGTCACGCCACGTGTAATTCAGCAAATTAGAAATCTTTCTGAATTTGCTCCATTGCATAATCCAGGTCAAGCTGCTGGGATTGAAGCCTTTGAAAAAGTGTTGCCTGATGTGCCTCAAGTGGCGGTATTTGATACAGCCTTTCATCAGACAATGGACCCAGTTAATTACTTATATAGTATTCCTTACGAATATTACGAAAAATATGGTGTTCGTAAGTTTGGCGCCCATGGAACTAGTCATAGATATGTCTCACAAGCCGCTGCAAATTATTTGCATAAACCTTTGAATGATTTGAAGATTATTTCTTGTCATCTTGGAAGTGGTGCTTCAATTGCCGCAATTGAAGATGGCGAGTCAGTGGATACTTCAATGGGATTTACGCCCTTAGCTGGTATTACGATGAGTACACGCTCAGGTGATATTGATCCTTCACTTGTGGCTTATTTAATGCAAAAAATGAAAATTACCGATCCAACTGAAATGGTTAAGATTCTTAATACTAAATCAGGATTGTTAGGTATTTCTGGAGTTTCACCAGATATGAGGGATCTTTTAGCCACTAGAAAAGAAAATGATCGTTCTGATCTGGCTATTAGAATTTATATTAATCGAATAGTTAAGTATATTGGCTCTTATATAGCCCTATTGGGTGGAGCGGATGTTTTGATTTTTACAGCTGGCACTGGCGCTCAAAATGCTGAAATTCGCGCTGACATTACCAATAGTTTTAATTATATGGGTATAAAAATTGATAAAGAAGCTAACGAGAAGGGTCATGGTACTCGATTGATTAGTACTAAGGATTCTACGGTTCAGGTTCTTGTCGTTCCTACAGATGAGGAATTGATGATTGTTCGTGATGTTGTTAGATTAACAAAATATAGTAATTAAATTAAGAAATGGTAAGTTATGTTTTTTCTGCGTTTATAAAAAGAAATCAAAACAATTTTAATTTGGCTGTTCGTCAAATCAAGTTGATGGCGGTTCAAGTTAACAGTTAGACCATAAATGGTCTAGCTGTTTTTTTATTTAGCTGATGAGCTTGCTCGAAGCCAAAACATTTGAATATTTATACGTTCAGTAAAGTTGTTCCAACTACGATATCCATAGGCACTACTTTTTATCTTTTTTATTT